>CAZECF010000001.1:0-7847 GCA_964510335.1 uncultured Bryobacter sp.
TCGCAACATCCCGGCCGAGCCGCTCATCCCGTGCCCGGTATACTTCGCCCATGCCTCCGACTCCGGCCAGTGAAACCAGCCGGTAGTGCCCGATCTGCAAGCCCGGCGCAACGCTCATTGCAAGTTCTCCATGGATTTCTCAAGATAACCAATTTACGGCAGTTTAGTAGGAGATGCGCTCATGAATCGGGTGGGGGGCAAAAACGAAAAACCCGCTACGGCGGGTTTTTTCTATTGGAATCTTTTTGGTGAACGCGGTAGGAATCGAACCTACAACCTATTGATTAAGAGTCAATTGCTCTGCCAGTTGAGCTACGCGTCCACGTCGTTGGGCGACAATTCTGAATTTAACATAGGGAGGCGGGCGGCGGCTAGTTCCGCGATATCTTTTAGGGCCGGAGCTGGTGTTGTGATCTGGGTGAGCGCGGCTTGAAACATCGTCTGGCAGAAGGGGCAGCCCGTCGCGATCGTTTTTGCCCCCGTTTCTGCCAGTTCTTTTGCCCTCGTTTCGTTCACGCGCATGCCTTCTTCTTCGCCGAGGAAGGCGAGTCCGCCGCCGGCGCCGCAGCAGAAGCTGCGTTCGCGGTGCCGGGGGGCTTCCTTCAATTCACTGGCCGACGCGGCGGCTACCTGGCGGGGTTCGTCGTAGATGTTCTGGTAGCGGCCGAGATAACAAGGGTCGTGGAAAACGATGCTGGATTTGTCCTCTGCTTGGGGGAGGAGATGCTCGTGGCGGGCGAGGAACTCCGAATGGTGTTCGACAGCGGGCGGCTGGCCGAATTCGCGCCAGTCCGTGCGGATCGTGCGGACACAGTGCGGGCAGATGGAGATGAGTTTGACTTCCCGGTCTGACTTGCGGAAGGGGGCGAGCGTGGCGAGGTTCTGCTCCACCACTTCGCCGAAGGCGAGGTCATTGCCGAGGCGGCGGGCGGGGTCCCCCGTGCAGCGCTCCTTCTTGAGCACGCCGAAGCTGACCTTGAGGTGGCGGAAGACCCGGGTGAGGGCTTCAATGATTTCGCGGCCGCGGGCGTCCATCGAACCCATGCACCCGAGCCACAGGCAGTAATCCTGCGTGCCGTCGTAGAGGGGCAGGGAAGCGCGCGTGATGAACTTGTCGCGCTCGGCTGCATTGAGCCCCAGCGGATTGCCGGACTTTTCCAGATTCCGGAATAGCTTGGCCCCGTACTCGTCATCCCATTCGCCCGTATTGGTGGCGCCGCGGCGGAGGCCGATGATGACGGGAAGATGCTGGATGCCGACGGGGCACTGGAATTCACACGCGCCGCAGGTGGTGCATTGGAATACAGCCTTTTGCGAAAGGTGGGCGGCGAAGAGGGGAGTTTCAGCTTGTGCGCCGTGCTCGTTGAGATAGGAACGCACGCCCAAAATGATTTCCTTGGGGTTCAGTTCCTTGCCCGTCAGCGAGGCAGGGCAGTGTTCCGTGCAGCGGCCGCACTCGACACAGGAAAAGGCCTGGAGGGCCGCGACCTGCGTGAGATCTTTGCCGGTAATTAGGCCGAAGTCTTCGTCGCCATCGAGAGGAGGAATCTGGCTGAAGCCCTCGCGCATGGTGAGGATGGCGGCGGGGCTGAGAATGAGGTGAAGGTGCTTGGTATGTGGCACAAGCGGGAGGAAGATGAGGAGCGCCAGAGTATGGACCCACCAGTTGAGCGCGCCGCCCTGACCACTGGCCTGGTAGTCGTAGAGGTAGGTCAGCATGAGGATGAAAATGAGGCCGGCGATGATTCCGCTTTCCACAGAGACCTTGGCCCCGAGCCAGCGGGGGCGGATGAAAAAGCGGCGAATGAAGAGGCCGAGGATGCCGGCAGCAGTGGCGAAAGCAAAGAGGGCGGCAATGGTGAAGTAGAAGCTGCCGAAAGGGGAATCATGGCTCAACAAAGCGAAGCCGAAGCCGCGGGCGGCGTGGTCCAGGGTGACGAGCGTGAAAGCCAGAAATCCCCAGAAGACGAGGGCGTGAGCGAGGCCAGGGAGGGGCCGCTGGGCGATCACCTTCGATTGGAGCAGCACTTCCCAGAAGAAGACCCAGAGGCGGCGCGGCCAGTCCTGGAGTTGGTAGCCGGGCTCGGGGCGGGATTGGCGAATGATGCGGAGGATCGGGAGGAAGCGCCAGAAGAAGGCGGCGGCGCTCACAAGGATCAGGATCGCGAAGAGGATTGGGGACAACATCTTGCGGAATCAATCTAACATGCTTAGTGGCACCTGCCGAGGTCAGCTGACCGGAGCTTGGGTTCGAGGTTGACGAAGGTCTCTAGCGCGGCAAGCGCCAGCGGCAGATGCGCCAGAACTGCATCAGCTGCAGACGCCGTAGGCGATGCGGCCGAGCAGGTCTTCTACCTCGCGGTCACCCAGGTCTGTATTAAACAGGTCGAAAGGTGCTTCTCCGCCCAAGGCGCGGTTGGGGGCGGCGAGCCAGAGGATCGCTTTCTTGCGGTCGCCGAGGATTTCGACGGCGTGAGCAGGCCAGGCTGACTGAGCCGGCAGGGATGCCAAGCTTCTGGCCAAGGGTGTGATTGGCGAGTTCCAGTTTATCGGCGAGCGCGGAAACAGCACCGGCCAGCAGGCCCTGCCGAACCAACTCAGCCAGATCATGGGGCTTGCGGATCGTGCGGCCAAGGACTTTGGGCCGCCGAGAGCTTCGGCAATGGACTCCGTTTTCAGAAATGCCTCTTGGCCGGTTATCTTACGTCAAACGGCGCATGACACTGGGAGTTAGACTATAGAGGTGCGAATTTTAATGTCGGGTGCGGCTGGATTCATCGGGTCCCATTGGGTGGACCGGTTGCTGGCGGACGGATGCGAGGTGGTGGGTGTAGATAACCTCATTACCGGCACAACGCGGAACTTGAAACATCTGGTGGGACACGAGAAGTGGCGCTTCTTGGAGAAAGACGTTACGGGGCCGCATTTTAGCGAGGAAATGGAAGGGTTGGGGATCTTTGATAGCGTGCTGCACCTGGCATCGCTAGCGAGCCCGAAGGAGTATTTGCTGCATCCGGTGGAGACGCTTGAAACAGGGTCTACCGGAACGCGAAATATGCTGGAGTTGGCGCGGCGGCATCGAGCGCGCTTTCTCCTGACGTCGACCAGTGAATGCTATGGCGATCCGCTGGAGCATCCACAGAAGGAAAGCTACTGGGGTAATGTGAATCCGATTGGGCCCCGGAGTTGTTATGACGAGTCGAAGCGCTTTGCCGAGGCGATGACGATGGCCTATTGGCGGCACTTTGGCGTGCGGACGAACATTGCGCGGATCTTCAACACTTATGGGCCGCGCATGAAGATGAACGATGGTCGCGTGGTGCCGGCCTTTTTGGGACAGGCACGCGAGGGCAAGCCGTTGACTGTCTATGGAGATGGCAAGCAGACGCGAAGCTTCTGTTATGTGTCGGACTTGGTGGAGGGGCTGGAGCGGCTGCGGATGAGCGAAGAACGCGAGCCGGTGAATTTGGGCAACCCAGCCGAGATGACGCTGCTTGAGTTTGCCGAAACGATCCAGCGGATTCTCGGCACGCATAGCCCGCTGGAATTTCAGGAGTTGCCGGAGAATGATCCGGTGCGGCGGCAGCCGGATATCAGCAAAGCGAAAGCCTTGCTCGATTGGTCACCTAAAGTGGATTTGGAGCAGGGAATCCGACTGACAATCGACGGACTCCAGGCTTAGGGTTCCGTGGCAAGGTAGAGCGCCATGGCGCCGCCCCGCGGGTCGAGTCCGCGAATGGCTTTGCGATTGAGATAGGCTTCGCGGCTGGTCTGTTTGCCCGTGGATTCGCAAACATCGAGGACTTCGCCAGCCGGGCTGGTGCGGTTTTGAACCGCCGCTCGGGCTTTCACGAAAACGGGCTGGAAGCTGCGCTTGTTGAGCCAGCCGTGGCGGATGCCTTTGCGGAGTGCGACGGCGATCATGGCGGTGGCGGAGAATTCTTCCCAGGCCGTGGGGTGATCGATCACTTGACGCCAAAGGCCGCCCGGAGTCTGAAATTTTGCCAGTGTGGCGGCGAGTTGCTGGTAGGGCAGGAGCAGCCGCTGATCCCGTGGCTGGGCTTCAAGGCTGAGCGCCATTCCCAGCAGGGGGAATGCATTGCCGCGGCCCCAGGCGGCATCGGTGAGCGGGGAGTGACGCCAGAGTCCATCGGGGCGAAGGCAGAGTTGGGCGAGCTGGTGGTAATGCTCGACCGCAGTATCGACGCGTCCGGCACAGGCGAGAATCGGGCAGCCCATGAAAACGCCATCGCTCATTTCGCTATAGAGTTCCATGCGGGCGAGGGCAGCGGCCGCCTGAACGCGCTCGGCGTAGGCAGGCTTGCGAGTGGCTTTGTGCAGCGCATCAAAGAGCAGGTGGCCGGACAAGTGGCTCGCGGTCGGCTTCGCAAGGCTGTTTTTTTCGCCATTGACGAATGGCATTACCAGGTTTTCGACTGCCTGACGTTCGCCCAGGCGCAGACGTCCGATGAGCGCCGTAGTTTGGACATAAACGACTTCAGTAAGAGTCTGGCCGTAAATACGGGCCAGTGGTTTCGCTGGGGCTAGCGCGGCCAAAAATGTTCGGCGCAGCATTTATGGCTCGTCGTCGGTGGTTGCCGCTTTGGCCGGGCTGACGGGTTCCCGCTCAAGGAAGGGGCGGCCCTTTTCCATCCAGGTGGGGCGGGGTGCGTCTTTGAGGAAGTGTTCGAAGTACTCGAACATGCGGGCTGAATAGTGCATCTGATTGGCGCGGATGCGGAGATTGTGCGGCTCTCCGTTGTAGTTGAAGAGATAAATCTCTTTGCCCAGCCGGCGGAGAGAAAGATAGAATTCGATGCCCTGATACCAGGGCACGGCGTCATCGGCGTCGTTGTGCATCGTAAGCACCGGAGTCTGAATCTGGTCAGCCCGGAAGAGCGGTGAATTGTCGATAAAGCGCAAGGGATATTGCCACGGGGTGCCACCGATGCGGCTTTGGGTCTGTTCGTACTGGAATTGGCGGGGCCGGCCGGGACCCCAACGGATGCCGTTATAGGCGCTGAGCATGTTCACAACAACAGCACCGGCCGAGGAGGCGCGGAACAGATTGGTGCGAGTGAGCATGTAAGCAATCTGGTAGCCGCCCCAACTGTGGCCCTGAATGCCGATGCGCTTTTCATCGACGTAGCCCTGCTCGATGAGCTTTTGCACGGCGGGCAGCACACAACTCATCGCGCTATCGCCCGGGTAGCCTTGCCGGTAGACGATGTCCGGCGTGATGACAATGTAGCCATTGGAAACATAGATGGGGATGTTGATCGAGTTGGTGGGCCGGGGCTCGGTGAAGTTGTTGACGTTCTGGCTCAGGCGCTCGTAGAGATAAACCATGACCGGGTATTTGCGGGTGGGGTCAAACCCTTCGGGCTTGTAGACGGCAGCCTGAAGGGCAGTGCCGTCGCTGGAACGGAAGGGCATCAGTTCCGCACCGCCCCAATTGAAGCCCGCCATTTGCGGATTGGCATCGCTGACGCGCGTAAAGGACTTCATTTCAGCATTCGTGATCAGCAGATCCGGGTATTCGCGGAAGCTGGAGGCGGTGAGCAATAAGACGTCGGCGGACTTGGCCCGCACCGGAGCAGAGTAGTTCCGGTTGGCCCAGAGGAGTTGCCGGGGCTCGGCGCTGCCATCGATGGTATCGAGGAAGAAGCCGGTTTCGCGCGTCTCAAGCGATTCCGCTCGGAGGAGGATCGGGCGGGTTGCGTCGAGGCCTTCCTGGCGCTCTTCGGTATCCGTGCGAACGACGCGGAACTGGACCTTGCGGCGGCGGCCGACGCCATCGGTCAAGGCTTTGGCATTGCGGCCATCGGGGGAGATTTGCCAGACATCGAAGCGGTCTGAGAGCAAAAGGGTGCGTCCGTCGCGAGACCAGAAGGCACCAGCATAAGGACCGGGGCGGCCCGGCGAGTCATGGTCCTCATTGAAAAAGGCCGTCTGGAGAGAAGCAGTCAGGTTGACCTCGGCACCGGTGGCGATGTTCAGGCAATACCAGTGATTGTCTTCAAAGCGCAGGGCATAACGGCCGTCGGGTGACCAGGAATAATTGCTCGATCGTTCTTTGCCAAGAAGCTTGCGCTCGCCGGTCAGCGTATTGAGCAGGTACTGGTCGGTGATGCGCCCAGCGTCGTAATCGGCGCGCGACCGATAGGCGCGGTCGTCGATGCCGATAGCATAGAGACCCGTGTCGTTGGGGCTGATTTCAGGCAGGTCCGGTTGAGCTAGTTGCACCACGCGAGAATCAGCAAGGTGCAAAACGGCGCGGTAGGTGCGGCGGCGGTCTGCTGCGGCGCGGATCTTTTGCATGGGCTGGATGCTTTCGTCCTGCCAGTGCCAGAGGTCATAGTTGACGTCTTCTTTGGCCGGTTTGGGGGCTGGTGGCGTTACGGTGGGAAAGAAAAGTCGCGCACCGTCACGGGAAAAACTGAGGCTTCCCTGGTCAGAGACGGGCATGGAAAGATTTGCGCTGAGGACCGCCGCGCGGGCCGGCGTGGGACGCCGGTCCCAGAGGTAGACGGTTGTAGGAGAGAGAAAGGCAAGTTGGGTTTGTTTTTCGTCCCAAGTGAATTTGGAATATTTGGCCTTCTCACCCACGAGAACGCCTGGTTGGCCCTCCCAATCGGCTGTGCGCGAGACAAAGACTCCCTCGCCATCGGTGTAAACGAGAGCGACGGCGTCTTTGCTGAAGGAATATTCGGTGACGCCAGGAAAGGTTTTTTCCGTGCCATCGGTAAGACGCCGGAGCACCAGCGTCTTGTCTTTGTCGTCGCGCAGGTAGGCCAGAAAGCCGGGAGCATCGGACGGGAGCGCGTAGCTCTTGACGTCTTCCAGCCGCAAGGGCGTGGAGTTCTTCAGGTTGACGATGACGAGGCCGGGCTTGGCCTTGGGCTGAGCCTTGGGCGCAAAAGTGGTGAAGGCCGCAAAGGCTGCATCCGGGCTAAAGGCGAGTTGGGTGGTGCGCTGGACGGCAGGGCCTTCCCGGTCGGGGTCTGCTGCGGGGGGCGGAGGACGCAACCCGGCGGGAACGCGAAGCTCGGTGCCGGATGCGAGGTTGCGCAGGATGACTTCGCCATCGGCATCCTGCGGAAAGAGCCCGTAGCCTAGCCAGGAACCATTCGCTGCCAGTTTCTGGCCTGAGATGCTACGCCACGCATCGGTATCCGCGTAGGTCATGGGGCGCTTGGCTTGAGCGAGCAGCAGGGAAGCAGAGACCACCAGAAGCAGAAAACGGGAATACCACATATTCACGACAGTTTAGCGATTTTGAACTGGCTTCGCTAAAATGAAAGTTTATGAGTGAAGTTGAGACCACCCCGCCACCAGCGAGTTTTGAATTCCTGATCGCCTCTTTTATCATGCAGGCGCAAGTGCAATTGGGAATGTTCGCAATGCCGGGCGGGGAAGGCGAACAGAACCAGCCCAACCTCGAATGGGCCAAGCACGCCATTGACCTCTTGGCTGTGCTGGAGGAGAAAACGAAGGGCAATCTAACTCTCGAAGAGAAGCGGCTGCTCGAAAACTCGTTGACGGAATTGCGCTTCCGCTACGTCCAGGCGTTGTCAGAAGAAAAGAAATAGCAAGAGCTTGACGCCGCCAATTCGCATTACTGTGTTGGGGTCCGGGACCAGTGTGGGCGTGCCGATGATCGGCTGCTATTGCCGGGTATGTCAAAGTTCAGACCCGCGTGACCGGCGTTTGCGGCCCAGCGTGGCAGTGCAATACAACGGGCGAGTGGTGTTGATCGATGCCGGTCCGGATTTTCGCGAACAGGCTCTGCGGGCGGCGCTGCCGCGCATTGATGCCATTTTGTTGACGCACGCCCATGCGGATCA
>CAZECF010000001.1:7947-185827 GCA_964510335.1 uncultured Bryobacter sp.
GGGCGGCGCTGCCGCGCATTGATGCCATTTTGTTGACGCACGCCCATGCGGATCACATTTTGGGCTTGGACGATGTGCGGCCATTTAACTTCCGGCAAAAAGAAACCATTCCTATCTACGCAACGGCGGAAGTAGCCGAGGCGGTGCGGCGCATTTATTCCTACGCCTTTGAAGACAAGCCGACTCAATCGACCAAACCCAAACTGGAGATCCGGGAGATTGACCGGGACCCCTTCACGATTCACGATCTTGAGTTTCAACCGGTGCCCTTGCATCATGGGCGGGGGAGAAGCACGGGCTACCGTTTTGGGCCAGCCGCCTACCTTACCGACCACAATGAGATTCCGGAAGAAAGCGTGGACTACCTGCGGGATCTCGATGTGTTGTTTGTGGACGGGCTGCGCTACAAGCCTCACCCCACGCATTCTCACATCAGCAAAGCGCTGAAGAACATTGAACGTTTGAAGCCGCGGCGAGCTTATTTGACGCACATTTGCCATGACCTGCCGCACGCCAGAACCGAAAGCCAGTTGCCGCCGCAGGTGCGGCTTGCTTATGACGGGTTGGAGATTGCCGTGGGCCATGCGGCGGCGCGTGGAGCGCGTCCGGTCCGGGAGGAGTTTCAGGTTTTTTGGAGCCTGGAAGACTTACCAGTAAACTTTGGTCCCAGTTCGGTAGCGATTGGCAATTTCGACGGGGTACACACCGGCCATCAGGAAATTCTGGCTCGTTGCGTGGGTTTGGCTGAGGACCGCTGGCTGAAGCCAACAGTGCTGACTTTCCATCCACATCCGAAGCGGCTCTTGCATCCCGCCGCGGCACCGGAAGCGCTGGAGCCGATTGAGAAACGCATGGATCGCATGCGCGAGGCTGGGATCACCCAAGTTGCCGTACTGCCATTCCGGGAAGACGTGGCTGAACTCAGTGCGAGCGAATTTGTGAGAAGGGTGTTGGTAGGAAAGCTGGGAGCCCGGGCGGTGCTGGTGGGGGCGAATTTCCGCTTTGGAAAAGGGGCTGCCGGGGACGTGAAACTGCTGCGGGAATTGTCAGCCGAGCATGGCTTTGAGCTGGAAGTGATAGAGGCAGTGGCGACGCGGGGCAGGCTGGTTTCCAGCAGTGCAGTTCGCCGGGCGCTGAAGGCAGGGCAAGCAGGGCTGGCCAATCGCCTGCTAGGCTATGAGTTTTGCCTGGAAGGAAACGTGGTGAGCGGCCATGGAATCGGCCGGGAGCAAACCGTACCCACTTTGAATTTGGATGTGAAGGCCTTTCCCGCGGGCGAACGATTGATTCCGCGGGCTGGCGTGTACGTTACGCAAACAGAAGATTTGAATGACGGCCGCACCTGGCCGTCGATCACGAATATCGGCTACCGGCCCACGTTTGGAGGTAGCGATTTGAGCATTGAGACTTATCTGCTCGAAGCCATCGACGGGGTGAGTCCCGCGAAGATTCGAGTTGATTTTCGCGCCTGGATCCGGGAAGAACGCAAGTTTGAGAACCCGGAAGAACTGAAGGCGCAGATCCTCCGGGATGTTGGGCGAGCCCAAGATTACTGGCGCCGGCGCGCCCGTTGGACCCGGCCGGCCATAGACATCTAAACTGAAAGAAGAAAGAACCCAAATGAGTTTAAGCCAAGGCAAAAAAGACCATCTCAATAAGTTGAGCAACAAGGAAGGGATCATCGCCGCTGCCGCGATGGACCAGCGTGGCAGTCTGCTGAAGAGCCTCGCGGCGGCCAAGGGAGTACCGGCCAGCGAAGTGACGCAGGAGATGATGGAAGAGTTCAAGGTGGCCGTTGTCAGTACGCTGACACCGCACGCGAGCGCCATCCTGCTTGATACCGAGTTTGGTCTACCCGCCGCCAAGGCGCGCGCTGCCAATGCCGGCCTCTTGCTGGCCTATGAAAAGAGCGGCTATGACAATACCCAGCCCGGCCGCCTCCCGGACTTGCTCCCGGAATTGAGCGTGTTGCGGATCAAGGAACTCGGCGCCAATGCTGTCAAGATTCTGATTTACTACACTCCCTTTGACAGCGACAAGGTGAACGACATCAAGCATGCCTTCATTGAGCGCATCGGTAGCGAGTGCGAAGACAACGATATCCCTTTCTTCCTCGAGTTTGTGGGTTACGACGCCAATGGTGGTGATGAGAAGGGCCTGGAGTTTGCCAAGCTGAAGCCGCAAGTGGTGCTCAAGAGCATGGAAGAATTCTCCAAGCCCCGCTATAAGGTGGATGTATTGAAGGTGGAAGTTCCGGTAAACGCCGAGTTTGTAGAAGGTTCAAGCGTTTATAAGGGCGCAACCGCCTACACCCGGGCCGAAGCATTGGGCCACTATCGCGCCGCCGCGGACGTAACCTCGCTTCCCTTTATTTATCTGAGCGCGGGCGTGGGCAACGCCCAGTTCACCGAGAGCCTCGCGATGGCGACCGAAGCCGGCACTCCTTACAGCGGTGTATTGTGCGGCCGGGCCACCTGGAAGGAAGGCATTCCGGTTTATTCCAAGCAGGGTCTGGACGAACTGCAAAAGTGGCTGGATACGGAAGGCATCCAGAACATCAATGCCGTCAACGATGCCATCAAAGCGGCCAAGCCGTGGTGGAGCCGATTGAGCTAGCTCTGGTCTGGATTGGTCTGTCAAGAAAGCGGCTCTCGATGGGAGGGCCGCTTTTTTCGTACCTTGGGAACTAGGAGTTTGCGGAATCTTGATCTGGAAATTTGTCTTGGTTGCGTTGCTGCTGGCCGCCGTGAACGGGCTGCCGGGGCAAGTGATGAGTTTGAATGACCGGCAGGAGTCTGAGGCGGGCCGCAAGCTGGCGGCCCACCTGGAGTCTCAAATTCCGATGGTCGACAACGCCAGGCTCGGCGAGTTCCTGACGAAGGTCGGATTGCGTTTAGCGCGCGATTGCGGCCGGCCGGGATTGCGCTATTCCTTCAAGGCCGTCCAAAGTGATGACGTGGACTCCTTCTCGCTGCCCGGTGGCCACGTTTATGTGACGCTTGGCTTCCTGGCCTTGACGCAAAGTGAAGCAGAGGTAGCTGGCATTCTTGCTCATGAAATTGGCCATGTGGCTGCGCGGCAACACGCGAGCAAGATCCGGAAAAACCAGTTGGCGAATTTGGGCCTGGGTTTTCTCGGGCCGGTGCTCGGTGGCGGCATGCGTGCTGCTGCGACTGTGAAAGGCGGACGGTCGGGAATCGGCAGTATCATGATGCGTTTCTCCCGCGAAGACGAATGGGAAGCCGATCGCATGGCGGCCAAGAACCTGCATGCCACTGGCTACGAGCCCGATCCGTGGCTAGCCTTATTGCGGCGATTGAACTCAATTGAGGAAGACAAGCCGGGGACGATGAAGACGTACTTCGGCCAGCACGAGCGCGACCGGGAACGTCTCGACAACATTCAGGACATTCTCGACAGCCTGCCGTCCCGCAAAAAGGCATGGCTCAAAGGTGAGGATTTCGCGCCAGTTCAGCCTGTGATCCAGCAGTTGCTGGCCGTCACTCCCAGGAGTGCGGAAGCGGCGGCAGAATACGATGAGGAAGTTGACACCCCCAGCCGTGCTTCGCTCGAGCGCGAAATCGCCGCGGTTTATGCACCGCTTTTCTATCAGGGCATTGGCAACCAGCCGCGCTTCGACTACATTACGAACTTCGATTTCGATGGAGACCTGAAGGGCGACAACAACTGGGAGAACGCGGCGAAGAAGGAATTTCCCTTGCGGGCCTGGATCTATTACTCCGTGCGCGAAACCGCAACACATTACTTCCTGCACTACGCCGCCTTTCACCCGCGCGATTACAAGGGTGGGTCCGGGGCTGGTCGCATCTTCGGCAAAGCAATTCAGATTGCCAGCAAACCGTCTAAAAGTGTTGACCCCACCGGGAGAGCAATCGAGATGGCGCTGGCCCATGAAAATGACCTGGAAGGCTGCCTGATCGTGGTGGAGAAGCAGGGCCCGCGCCCGCGCCAGGGCAAGGTAGTCTTTGTTGAAACGCTGGCTCATAACAACTTTCTCAAGTACGCTCCCGAGGCGTCCCCGGTGGAAGGCAAAGAAGTGTTCCGTCAGCAGGGGCACCGGGTGAAGATCTTTGTTGAGCCGCGGGGCCATGGCATTGAAGCCTATGATCCGGCCGTCAAGCACCAGAATGTCAAAGTCCGGCTTTATACCTTTACCGGGAATCCGGAAGAACCCTCAGACGATCAGGACGAGCCGGTCGGCTACAACCTCACTCCGATCGATCGTACCCTTTGGTTGGAAGCACAGCGCGGCTTAACCCCGATGTATGCAGATACGGAGGATTATGGGCAAGTGCTGCTCTCCTTCGTGGAAGAAGACAAGGTGGTGGAGCGGCCCGTTAACATTGGTCGCGTTGGAATGGCCTTTCGCGGCAAGGTGGGCGGCAAGAATCTGGCCCGTCCGCCCTGGGGGTGGTTTGACGGCAAGGATCGCGACCTGCTGATGGGGCAATGGTTCTTTGACCCGGCACGCGTGATCCGCCGGGATTTTGGTTTGGGAGAAAAATTCAGCGTAGCCTATCTGCATCCCTGGCCTGCGGCACCGGAATAGTTGACTCACAACATGGATCTCTACATTGTTCTCGCTCTCACTGTCGGCATCATCTTTGTCCTCGCCAAGGAAAAGCTCCCTGTCGACATGGCGGCGGTCTTTGTTGCGGTAGTACTGATCGTTACTCGCGTGCTGACTCCGGAGCAGGGGCTTTCCGGTTTGGGCCATCCGGCTACCGTTACGGTTGCCGCGATGTTCGTTCTCAGCGCGGGGTTGGCCAAATCCGGAGCGCTCGGAGTCGCCTCCACTTTGCTCACACGCCTCGGGCGGCACTCCGGCTTTCTCGCGATTCTTACGATGATGATTGTTGTCGCCTTTGCTTCTGCTTTTATCAACAATACGGCGGTAGTGGCGATCTTTTTGCCCATTGCGCTGGAAGTGAGCCGGGTTACGAAGATGAGCCCTTCCCGGCTCTTAATGCCGCTTTCGTTTGCCTCCATGTTTGGCGGAGTTTGTACGCTCGTGGGTAGTTCCACCAATATTCTGGTGAGCGCGATTGCCGCCAGCAATGGCTTGCGGCCCTTCCAGATGTTTGAGTTTTCGCAACTGGGCCTCATCCTGGCCGTTGCCGGGGTCGTCTATATGCTTTTCATCGGAATTCGCCTGATTCCCGAGCGACGTGTGGAGGGCGATTTGTCGCGCCTGTTTGAAATTTCCGATTACCTGACTGACGTGGTTCTGCTGCCGGAGGCGAAGTCAGTCGGCAAGCCCGCCCAGGATTCCGCACTCGCAAAGGATTTGACGGTCGAGTTGATAGCCGTATTCCGGGATGGGCAGCGTATCGGCATGCCGCTGGACAAAATCATACTGGCTGCAGGTGACGTCGTGCGACTGCGAGGCGATTCTTCCCAGATTGCGAAGTTGCAAACCCGGCATGGAGTGAGTCTGGTTTCCCATCTCGGCTGGCGGGAAAAAGATGCCGAGGCGGGCGAGATGGAACTGGTGGAGGCGGTCATCGCGCCCAACTCCAGCCTGGCTGGTCAGACGCTCAAGAGTAGCCGTTTTACGGATCGCTTTCAGGCGAAGGTCCTGGCGGTGAGGCATCACGGCCAGGTCTCCAATACCAAGCTGGATAGCGTTCCCTTAAGTCCCGGTGACACGATGTTGTTGGCCGTTCGTCATGAACGTCTGGAAGCGCTGGCCCGCAACCCGGCCTTTGTTGTTGTCAGTTTGAAGGGAAGCGCACCGCTGCAAAAAGGGAGGGCCTTGCTCGCCTTTGCGATTCTGGGTGCCGTCATCGCCGCGAGCGCCTTCAACGTGGTGCCAACCGTTGTGGCTGCGCTTGCCGGATGCGCCGCAATGGTCCTGACAGGCTGTCTCAAGCCCGCTGATGTTTACCCGGCAGTGGATTGGAAAGTGATCGTGATGCTTGGCGGTTTGTTGCCGCTCGGCTTTGCGCTGGAGACCACGGGCGCCGCGACGATTCTCTCCCAGGGAATGGTCAGCGTCTTCGGGCCTTTGGGGCCTTGGGCGCTACTGGGCGCACTCTACTTCACCACGTCGGTCCTGACCGAAATTATGTCCAATGCCGCAACCGCGGTCCTTCTGGCGCCCATCGCCATCAGCTCGGCCACGGCGATGGCAATCGATCCCATGCCACTGCTGATGGCCGTTACCTTCGCCGCTTCGGCTAGCTTTATGACGCCGGTGGGATACCAGACCAATACGCTCATCTACGGCCCAGGTGCGTACCGGTTCGGAGATTTCCTGCGAGTCGGCACGCCCCTGAACTTGCTCTACTGGATCATGGCCACTGCGTTGATCCCGCGTTTCTGGCCCTTTTAGTAGCGAAAAATCGCACTCATCGGCGCATCAGCGCTCATCGACGCGCCCGGGATAACCAGGATTTGCGCTCCGGATTGAAGAGCAAGCAGCGCAGCTAGATCATGCAAGTCCTCTACCCCGGCAGCCGGAGACTCGGCCAATTCCACCTTCCGGGAATCACGGCTAAAACTGCCCCAGCGTTGCACTCCCTCAGCCAGCAGCAGGGTCTGGACCCGCCATCGAGAGCCGCAAGCAGCACCTCTTCGGGCTCAGACGAAGCCAGTCCAGTACCCAGCGCTTCGGCCAGCTTTTCCAGCGCCTTCGCATTGTGGGCATGGAGATGAGCTTCCATGATGGGCCAGGCTTTCTCCCTCAGGTCTTCATCGCGAAGCGAGTCCGGGTTGCCGGCCACAATGTCATGGGCGATTCCCTGAGAACTGGAGGCCTCCCGATAGATGGGAGCCAGGTATTCAACACACGCCAGGACCATGGTTGGCGGTGGATTGCCGAGCTTGGACTGGACTGCGCTTTCCAGCACCTGGAAAGATTTCAGCAATCGCGTTTTGTGTTCTTCTCCGCCCCCGGCTGAGCCGCCATGGAACACTGCCGAGTGCCCCTGCGAACCAACGGTATGGGACTGGATCTGACGCTCCGCAGATTGGCCCAGCAAATCAAGGGCTGCGGATACCTGATGGGACGGCAATTCAAGCAGCCGTTGCGAATTGCGGGAACAGTCCAGCAGGCGAATCTGTTTTTGACTCAAAGCCAGTAGTGCGAAGTGTTCATCCTGCCCTAAGACACGAATCAGCGGCTTGAGATGAAAATGATCTCCCACTACGGTGTAGCTGTCGAGAGAAATCGGCAGCGAAATCCACTCCAGCGTTTTGGCGGAGGCGTATACCGCGAGGCCGTCCGCCTGGTGTTGCCAGAAATCGTAATCCTCAATGCGGGCGTGTAAAGGTTTCAGCCACTCGGGCGAGGAGACCCCAAGATCTGCCAACTTTGTCTCCACCTGCTTCAGCAGATTCTTGAACAGAATTGGTCCCTGGAGGGTCTCCACCCCACCCCGGTGCGTCGGCATCAGGATCGAGACTGAGGGCGATTCCGCTGCGGCGGCTAAAGACAGGATTAGATCACGCGTGATGGTTTTTTGCATATTCACCACTACGCTATCAGAGTGCTGCATACTTGGCACCGGGTGTTGATTATAAGTGTGAATCATGGTAGTATTATGGCATGAAGAACTATCTAAAAAAGAGCACGGTGGCATTGGCTGCCTTAGTTTTTGTTCCGGCAATCCTCTTTGGGCAATCGGAGTTGAAGGTCCAGGTAGCGACGCTGAGCGTTGGAGAGCCTGTTTCCGGAAAGTTGGCGATTCTGCCCGGAACTCTTGTATTTGTTGATGATGGGCAGCCGGAAGCATCCTTTTCCATTGCCAGGGAAAATGTTCAGAGCATTAGCGCGAATGGCGAAACGGCAACGATTCAGTTGGCCAAAGCAGTGAAAGATCGTTCCGGAACCAGTACACGGGTGATTCTGCGTTTCACCACAGCCGGAGAAGCGGCCGATTTGCAGCGCTGGCAGGGTAGCGCGATGAGTGCTGACAGTGCGGGAGCGTCAGCAGATGCAAAGACTTTCACTTACAGTGCCCAGCGTCAGAAATTCTTTCGGAGTAACACCGACGGCAAGTTCATCATTGACGGCGAACGGGTGATTTTTGAATCTACCGAGAACGCCTCGGAATCCCGGCGTTGGGAATTGAAAGAAATTCGCGAATTCAAAATGAAAAATCCTTTTGAAGTAGAAGTTACGAATTCGACAGGCGAAAAGTATACACTGACGCTTTCTGGCAAGGGGATGGACAACTCCGAGTACCGGGAAATCGCGGACCGCATTGCAAAGGCTCGTACGGCACGCTAAGGCATGCCCTATTGGGGTTCTGGGCCGGATGAGCGCTGAGCTTTTCCGGCCCTTTCTCTTTTTGTGCTCAAAGTGGAAGGGCTTCCAACCGATACGACTCCTAGGGATGGTGCTGGAAAGGCACTGCCAGACGATAGGAGTGTAGTAGAAATGCCGGTAGAGGCGGGATGCGAAGTTGTGGATCGGCTGCGGCGGCAAACCCAGCATTGGCCCAAAAAAATCGAGGCTTGCCACCTCCATCGTGCCATTGTCGAAGGGAAGGCAACGCAGGAGGGGTATATCGCCCTGCTTGAGAAAATGTGGGCTTTTGTTTACAGCTTCGAATCTCAAGTGGAGAACAGACGCGAGTGGGATGGTTTTGCTTTCGAACTGGGTGAGCGAAAAAAACTTTCGAATCTCGAAAAGGATCTGCACCACTTTGGCCGGCCTATCCCGGCATCCAATCAATTGTTTCTTCCGCTTGATGAAGTGAGCTTTGCCTTTGTTTGCGGCTACCTTTATGTGCTGGAAAGCGCGACCATGGTCGGCCAGAATCAGTACCGAATCCTGAGCCGCAAGCTTGGCATCAGCGCGAGTGAGGGTGGCGCTTACCTGGCCTCTTATGGGGACCGGGCTGGCAGGATGTGGCGGCAATGCCAGGACTTTCTCGAACGTGTCGGGATGAGCCGATTTGGCGCAGCAAGCGAAATGGTGGAGGGCGCCAATGACGCCTATCTTCGCTTGGAAGCCTGGTTAAAGGCGGATGCGTGAGCTGCGCAGCACCGCCGGCGTACCGGCTTGCAATGCCTCGTACCACAGAGTGAAAATATCGCCGTTGGCCAATTCGACGCTCGAAGGATAGCCGAGATCCGCCTGTCCGTCTTCGCTCAGAATCACCGGTTCTGACCAGGTCTTCCCATTGTCACGGCTTACCCGCAGATGGTTTCCCCGGGGGGTCCGCCGGTACCCATAGCTCATCACCAGCCGATCATCTTTCAGGCGAAGCAAATGGCTAGGCAGTCCCCATACACCGATGGCATGAGGCGTTGTCCAGGTCTTGCCTCCATCGCTTGACTCGGTCTGGAGAGTTTCCTGAGCGTTCGTGGGATTGTGGTTGCGGATGTGAACAACAAGCCTGCCATCGGCGGCTTCCACTCCGTGCAGTTCATGGTAGTCAATCGCTTTATCGCCGGGGCGAGCCGGGATGGTCGACAGCCATTGCCACGATTGCCCATCATCGCGGGATTCAGCCAGCCCAATCTCGCCGCCAGCATCCGGATAGCGCTTGCCCGGATACAGCAGACGGCCTTTGGCGCTAACGATCACTCCATGCGGGCTGGTGACCGGTACCCGGTAGGGCAGCGACCAGGTCAAACCTCCATCGGTGGACCGGGACATCCAGGCACCCAGCAGCGATTCGCGCTGCGCCTGTGTGGTGCCAATTTCAGCCTGCCGCCAGGCAGCTTTCTCGTAACCCTTCTGCTTCTGGTAGACCAGTGAAGTGAAAGTCGTGACTAGCAAGCTACCGGCAGGAGTCTCGATGATGCCGGCATCGCGATCGTCAATCGGCGTGTCCAGCACGACTTGCGGCCGGGACCAACTTTGCCCCTCGTCTGTCGAACGGATCAATTCTACCCGGCCAAAAGGACAGACGTGTGCTTCGCGGGAACCGGAAAACACAGCCAGCAAATGACCCGCTCGCGTTCGAGCTATGGTGGGCCACCCTGCAAACCCGGGAGTCGGCAGCGGAATGATTTGTGTGCGCGGGGCTGCGGAAAGAAAAGCCGCGCCTGCTGTAAAAGCAAAGGCGCGGCGGCTAAGCGGAGCATTCATAGAGGTTAAGTGGTACGGGGACGGTAGCCGGGACGCGCCCGGACACGAAGCTTCTTGGCTGCATCAGACTTGATTTCCACCGCAATTTTACGGAAGCCTTCATTCGGATTCGTTTGCGGGTAATAGGTAATCGTGTAGCTATTGCCCAAATCTTCACGGATGGATTCAAAAGCTTCCACCTGCTTCTGCCAGGTCTTGGCGAAATAGGCCTTGCCGCCGGTACGCCCGGCAATTCGGCGGAAGACGCCCGAGGAAATAGGATCCTTGTTCACTTCGGCGGTGGAGATCACGTAAATCGGAATGCCCTCGTCTTCGGCAACGGAGCGGACATCATCCGGGGCCACCATCGATCCATTGTCAGGGCCATTGGAGAAGACGATAACCACCTTGCGTCCGGGCACTTTCGAAGCATCGCGCAGAGTGAGCAGGAGCCCGTTGTAGAGCGCGGAATCATCGCCCGCGACAGCCTTGCGCAGGCCGGCGATGGCGAAATTCCGGTCTCGGGTAAGGTCTGCGGCGCGAGTCAGATTTCGAGAAAACGTGTAGACGGCCACCGAGTCTGCTTTGTCGAGTCCGCGCACGAAATCCGCAATGGCGTCGGAGGCATACACAAAGCTGCGGTACATGTAATTGGAGGTGTCAAACAGAACAAAAACGTTGGTGCCGACAAATGCATCCGACGGGCCTTTGAGTTCCTGCTCTTTTTCCGTGTTGTCGGATATGGCCAGCGGCCGGGTGGAGCCGTCGTCCAGGATTTGCACCGGTGGACGGTTTCCTTCGGCGAAGGTTGACAACTTTTGTACAATGCCGTCTTCGAGGACCCGGAAGTCGGTGTACTTTAAGCCATTGACATATTTGCCCTTCGAGTCGGTCACCGTAAAGCTGAGGACGACCATGTCCACCTTGACCCGGAAGATGGCATCCTGGGCGTAAAGTGTAATGCCGATGGTGGTAGCGGCAAGCAGTAAGATGGCAAAAAATTTGCGCATTGGTACCTAAAAACTCCCTTGCTGGGTTTGTTTGGCGGATTGCCGCATTTCCTCACCAACAAGGCGCAGGCTGCGGAGAAGAGCTGGCCAATCTTCCAGGTGAGTGGCAAAGATTTTTTCAACCGCGAGTTTCGTCCATTGTGGAATCTGGAGATTCAACTCGCTTGGCCGCATCCCCAACTCATCGGCGAGGGCGGCAAAGTAAATGTTCGATGATTCCCAACTTTCGGCGAGTACCCGGCTGGAATAGCCCATCAGAGTAGGGAAAGTTCGCAAGCCCAGCAATTGCGGCTGATAGGAATTCGCTAGCGTTGGCTTGGGCGTTCCAAAGGCTTGCGAGATGGCGTTGACACTGAGTTCCTGCGGCCGGGCGGCTCGCAAACGTTGGATCTCGGCCACTTGGGGCAGGCTGGCGTCGGCTTCGTTGGCGCCAATCATCCACGCGGCCAGGTTAAAGGCTTCAGAAGGCGTCACCAGGTTGATCGCTTCGGGAACGCGTCCTGCTTCCAGATAAGCGTTGACTGCTTCTGATCGGGCAGGCGGAGCATAACGCATCAAGGCAGCGATGGTCTTTTCCCGCAAGGCTCCGTCAACCGCCGATAGCGCCAGCAAAGCTTCGCCGGCACGGTAGTGCAAACCAGCGAATTGCATTTGCGCCGGCGTAACCCGCCAGTAGCGAGGCACCTTGGCAGATACGATCATCTGCGGAACGAGGTCGCCCCAGATGAGAGCCTGTTCGCGGGTGGGGATCAGGAAGTTTTGCTCAGCTTCGGCCAGAGCATAAGGCAGGCTCACGAGTGATCCCACCAGCCGGCCGCCAGCAGAAGAGGGCCAGCCCGTTCCATAAACTTCCGTATTGCGCCAGGTCTGCTGATTGCCCTGTACCCCAAGAAAATCGTGGCTGCGAATGAAGTGTGGATTGGTGAAGAGAATTTGCGCACCAGGCGGTGCGTAGTGAAGGTAGGCAAAGCCAACGAGGGTGTCACGCAGGAAGCTGGCCAGTTGCCCGCGGGCATCCTTGAGCTTGACAGGGTCCGTCCCCGCCTTGTCCAGGATGGCGCGGAAGTTGGTCTTGCGCTCATTCTCGATATGTTTGTCTACCCAGTAACCGAAAGACATTGCGTTGCGCTCTGCCCCCGATAAGGTGCTGCGCGGGGGCTGCTGGTCGGTAATCCGGCTGCTGAGCCGGTTGACCAGAGCGACGTTGGTCTTGCCGCCATTAGAAGGAGCTTCGAGGTTCTCGTCTATGTCAAAAATGGCTTTTAGAGAAACGAGACGCTGCGCATCAAATACGCGCTGCATTTCTGCAACCAGCACGCGGTGGGTGCTTTCATCCTGAGGGTTGCTGACTCCAGCCAAGAGGCCGAGCATCACGGCTTGCGGGTCGGACTTGGGGTCGCCTCCGGCAGACTGAATCAGATGCCGCACGGAATCGCGTCCGGCATCAAAAAGATCGCGTGCATTTTTAGCTGCCGCGATCTTTGTCAGTACTGGTTCCAATGTGTCATCAAGCGATGCGGTCAGGAGTTTGTTGCGGTACAGAATCTGACTGATCGCAAACAGGGATTGGAAGGTCCCAACTGCATCCGCTCTTAACTGGATGTCCCCAATTCCGTTGAGAGCTGCCCCGGCGGTGAGAAACTGCACAATCGACTTTTCACTCAAGTCCGGCAGTTCGGCGAAGGCGGCATACTGGGGACCAAAGGCTTTCCAGTCCTTGATCATGCGCTCGGCGGTAGCCGGGGAAATCGCTTCCTTCCGGTTGCGATTCAGGTCGCTCAAACTGAGGAAAATTTTGAGCGGCTCATTATCAACAGCCTTGCGGGAAAGGGCAAAAAGGGCCTCCAGCAGATCATCGGGTTCTTTCCAGTTCTGCGCGGATTTGGTCAGTTTGCCGTCGTACTTGCCGTGCGGGTGGTTGACGAAGAGATTCTTCCACGTCTCAACCGTGCCCGGGACATGGGGCCTTCCGTCAGCCTCCATGCGCAGACGGGAAGTGAGCAGCATCAGGTCAGTGGAGGCGCGGAAAACCGGCCGCGCCGGACCCGGAGAAGTAACGCGGCCACGGAGCGCCGTATAAAAGCGTTTCAGCCGGTTGGGTTCCGTCAGGTAGTTCAAAGCCGGCCCGGAAATGCGCGAGAGGGATTCGAAGTAAGCCGCCAGCCAACCGTCATCTTTCGAGATCAGCCGCTCCAGAAAGGCCGGGCCATTGTCGGGATTCACGCCGATCATCTCTGTCCAAACCGCTGCCGAACGGGGATCTCCCGGTACAGCTACCTTGCCGTTCCGAATCTGCAACATGCCCCCGAAGAAATCCAGTACATGCGAAAAAGCCCGCAGCCGTTGCACCGGCATGGCCTTCTTCAGATCTTCGGCGGTCGCCGGGTCAAGCTTCGACAGCCCGAGATAAAGGCGGCAGAGTTGCGGGTCGGACATGAAGAACTCAATAAAGCTCTGCTCCGCTTTCTCCTTCTCCTTCATGTCAGACCAATACTCGGGGCCGTAGAGGACTGAAACCTGAGTGGGCGCGAAATTGTACACAAAGGGCTGATCCGTCTTGAGTGCGGTTTCCAGTTCAGAAAGCGGAAAGCCGGAATCAATCGTCAAAAATGCGCGGGAGGCATTTACCGTTTCCAGCACCAGATCGCCACCACAAGCGCCCCGCATGCGGTAGCCGAGTACCTTGAGCAATTCCCCGGTTTGCTCAGAGTCGCATTGGTCAATTTGAATCTTCTGATCTTTCACCGCCAGTTTTTCCAATTCCTTGGCTTGTGAAAGGTAGCGATAGACGAGCTTCAGATATTCAGTCTGGTCCAGGCCTTCGTTGTTGCCGGCCGCCTGGTAGCCGTTGGTCACGATATTGCGCGCCAGTGCACCCAGCAACTCATCAGGAGTGAGATCCGGCGAAAGAGCTGCCATCCGCGAGAAGCTACGAATCGGGCCGGGAATGGATGCCAGGCCTGTGCTGACAGGAGCCCGTGGCGTCGTGTGAAAGGCCAGGCCGGTTCCGCCTTCAGCCAGATACTTTGCCAGGTGTTCTTCTGCCTGCTTGCGGTTGCCTTCGAGCAACGACAAAACGACCAGTCTCTTCTGGGCTTGCCGGCGTAAGTTTGCATCCCCTGAGGTCAGCACCTTTTGGTAGGCTTCAGCTGCTCCCGGTTGATGACGCCGTTCAAGAAATTCGGCATAGGCAATGCCGCCCTCGGCCTTATATTCCAGTTCGGCCGCACGTAGCGAACCAGCGAGTTCGAGCTCGCGAGCCTTGCGAAGATCCGCAGAAAGAGTCGCCGCCGAAATGAGGGTGACGACGAGGGTTAGCGTCCAGTAGGTTCGCACTTCTGACCTCCTTGCTATGAGTGATGACAATGTATCACTGTTCGGAAGACTAAATTGTAGCTACAATTGTTGCGAAATCGCTATTGCCGGGTTCGCTGCATTGCTTCAGCCAGCGCCGAGCGATAAAAAGCGGCATCGGCTCCATAGGAAAGAATGTCAAATCCGGCTGCTTTCCAGTGTTCCAACTGTTGGGGTGATCCCGGTTGGATGGCGGCAAACTTGCCGTGCTTGTGAGCCGCCGCAATCACGGTTTGCATGGCCGCATGAAAATCGGGGTGGTCAAACTGGCCGACAATCCCCATATTGGCAGTTAGATCGAAATGGCCGATCCAGAGGATGTCTACACCGGGCGTGGCCGCTATCGCATCGGCATTGGCCAGGCCTTCGGGCGATTCAATTTGGCAAATTACCGTTGTGTTCTGGTTAGCCCAGTCCATGTACTCCACCGGGTTGGGCGGCAGGTAGTCGTTCTGGGCATGGCCAAGGCCCAGTCCGCGATGGCCAAAGGGCGGATACTTGGCGCAGTCCACAATATGCGCTGCCTGTTCTGGTGTCTTCACATTGCCAACCATGATGCCCAGCGCGCCGGCGTCCAGAATGCGCGCGATGAAGTGATATTTGCCTTCGGGTATGCGGACAAAGGGCGCAAAGGATGTGCCGTGCGTCCAGGCCAGCAGGTCGGCAATCGTTGTTACGTCATAGCCGGAATGTTCCATGTCATAGACGGCAAAATCAACCCCCGCGCCGTCGAGGATCCGGGCTATCCCGCGCGTGGCGAACTCCCAAATCATATGGCCAACCGGCCGCTTCCCGGAAGCAAGAACTTCCTTTAAACGATTGTTTTTCATTATCTTTGAGTCCATTTCTGAAGTTTTGCTTGAAAGCGGGATGAGTCCAGTACCTGCTTGTTTACAATGCCGGTGGGAAGCGTGCCTTGCGAGAACGCCAATAGATTGCCACAGGCTTCCAGGGAATTGTCGCGAGCCAATTCCTGGGTCCAGGCCAGCCCGTGCGGTGCGAAGATTACGTTGGCGCAGTTGCGGATCGGCGCATTCGGCGGCAAGGGTTCCGCTTCAAATACGTCGAGCCCCGCCCCGGCAATCCAACCCTCCCGCAAAGCTTCCACGAGATCGGTTTCATTCACGATCGGCCCCCGCGCCGTATTGATCAGAACCGCAGTCGGCTTCATGAGCCGCAGCAGTTCGCGGTTGACGATGCCTTTCGTCGATGAGCTGAGCGAGCAGTGCACGCAAAGGAAATCTGCTTGCCGGGCGAGCTCGTCAAGCGAGACCAGCTCCACGTTCAGGCTGGCTGCGTGTTCGGCGGAAGCATAGGGGTCATGCGCCAGCAGTCGGCCGAAGCCCAGCGATTGCGACATGCGGAACATTTCTGAGGCGATGTTTCCCAGTCCAATTGAGCCAAGACTTCTTCCCGCAATGTTACGGCCCAAACCCGGCAGCGCATCCCGCCAACGGCAGTCTTCGACGATTTTGTGTTGCCGCACCAGGTTGAGCGAGGTTGCAAAGATGAGTCCAATCGCCGCTTCCGCCACGGGACGCCGCACCGCATTGGGGGTTATGGAAAGCACAATCGAGTTGTCAGTTAGGGCGCCGGTGTCGATGCGGTCATATCCCACGCCCCAACGGGCCACAATCGATAGTCGCCGCAAGCCTTCGAGATTGTCGGCATCGAGGCGGGTCGCCAGGGCCAGGATGCCGTCGTAGGAATCTAGGACTTCCCGCGAAGGGTGGTCGTTCTCCGCTGGCGGCATCAGTTCTACTTCAATGTGAGGCTGATGGCCAAGGACTTGGGCCAGGGGGCCTTCATAGTGGCCCTTGGCGTCGATGGAAAAATCATGAGATATTCCGACGCGGAATTTGCTGGCGGCTGACATAGGGTGAGTAATGAAGATATCAAAGGATGCGCACGCCGGGCGACTTCTCATAGAATCAGGTCAATGCAAATTGGTTTCTGGCTGAGCATCCTCGGGCTGGCATTGGCTGATGATCCGGCCGAACATTTTGAGCTGAAGGTCAGGCCGGTGCTGGCAAAGAATTGTTACGGCTGCCACACGCAGTCGGCCATGGGCGGCTTGCGGCTCGATTCGCGGGAAGCCTTGCTGAAGGGTGGCAAGAGCGGCCCGGCCATTGTGGTGGGGGACGCGTCACAAAGTTTGCTCCTGCAGGTGATGGATCATACGCACGCAAAGTTGAAGATGCCACCTGCGGGCAAGCTGGATGCCGGTGACATCGAGCTGGTTGCAAATTGGGTGAAGGCCGGAGCGGTCTTTCCGGAAGCCAAGGGTGTGGCTCCGCCAGCCGGCAAGGAATATGTGATCACTCCGGAGCAGCGCTCCTGGTGGAGTTTTCAACCGGTGAAGAAGCACGCGTTGCCGGCAGTGAAGAAGCTTGCCTGGCCGAAGAATGCGGTCGATCACTTTGTGTTGGCGCGTGTCGAGGAAGCAGGTCTTCAGTTGGCCACCCCGGCCGACAAGCGAACTCTCTTACGGCGGGCAACTTTCGGATTGACAGGCTTACCCCCGACTGTATCGGAATGGGAAGCCTTTGAGAAAGACACGAGTCCCCAGGCCTTTGAAAAAGTCATCGACCGGCTGCTGGCCTCACCGCATTACGGAGAGCGCTGGGGCAGGTACTGGCTCGACGTGGCCCGCTATGCCGACGACAAGTTGAACTCCACGCAAGATGAGCCCTACACCAACTCTTTCCGCTATCGCAACTGGGTGATCGACGCCCTCAACCGCGACATGCCTTACCGCGACTTTGTCAAAGCCCAAATTGCGGGCGACCTGATGGCGGGCAAAGACCCGGAGCAATATGCGGCCGGCACCGGCTTTTTTGCTTTGAGTCCCGAAATGCAGGATGAACGCGTGGATGCCCTCACCCGTGGCTTTCTCGGCCTCACCGTGGCTTGTGCCCAATGCCACGACCATAAATTTGACCCGATTCCGACCAAAGACTTCTACTCCCTGCAGGGCATTTTCACTTCAAGCCAACTGCACGAAACTCCTCTGGCACCAGAGCCCGAAGTAAAGGATTGGGCCGCCCGGAAGGCAGACCTCGAAGTAGTAGAGAAGCGACTCAAGGATTTTTATGAACTGCAATCGCGGCTTGTGGGGGAAATGCTGGCCTCGCGAACGGCGCGCTATCTGATGGCTGCTCAGGGCCTTGAGGATGCGGCAACGCTCGATCCCGAAACGCTGGAGCGTTGGAAGAAGTACCTTTCCAGCGAGCGTTTGTACCACCCTTTCCTCGATGACTTCCGCAAGCTCCTGAAGACCAAAGCCTCCGGGACAGAACTGCGAAAGGCCGCCGACATCTTTGAATTGCAGGTGCTGGCCATCCACGAAGAGAAGAAGCGTGTGGATGAAAAGAACAAAGTTCTGCTGGGGGTTGACCCGACCCGCCGCGATCTGTCGCAAACCCAACTCGAGGCGATGGACCGCGACAAGACAGTTTTGTGGCGCGATTTGTTTGAGCGCTCGATCACTGATTCCGGGGGTGCATTCCGCTACGGCAACGGGGTTCTCTATTACGGCAAGGGAACGATTGAACGCTTCCTGACAGGCGTTTGGAAGGATTACCTCAGCGAGCAGAAGCTTCTGGAAGAGGCAAAGAAGAAAGCGCTACCACCGAAGTATCCTTTCCTGCAGACGCTCAAGGATTCAGACAAACCCGCGGACATCAAGATCCATGTCCGCGGTGACCGCAACAATCTGGGTGAGGATGCGCCGCGCCGCTTCCTCGCAATTCTGAGCGGCCAGGAGCGGCCCCTTTTCCATCAAGGCAGCGGCCGTCTCCAATTGGCTGAAGCGATCGCAAGTGGCCAGAATCCACTGACCGCGCGTGTGATCGTGAACCGTCTCTGGCAGAATCACTTCGGGCGCGGCCTGGTGGCAACGCCAAGCAATTTCGGCCAGCTCGGCGAGAAGCCAACCCACCCGGAACTGCTCGACTACCTCGCTGCCGAGTTCATGGAGCAGGGGTGGAGCCTGAAGAAACTGCACAAACGCATTCTGATGAGCGCCACGTACCAGCAGAGTGCGGAGAACGTTGCCAGCAATGATGCCAAAGATCCGGACAACCGCTTCTGGTGGCGGGCCAACCGGCGTCGCGTCGATGCGGAAACGCTTCGTGACTCTTTGCTCTTTGCTGCCGGGGAACTGGATTACGAACCCGCCGCCAAGGCGCTCAAACTCGATGAAGAAGCCAACCGCAAGCGCACCGTCTATGGATTCATCAGCCGCCGCAAGGTAGATGGCACCCTGGCCTTGTTTGACTTTCCCAATCCGCAGGCTACCAGCGAAGCACGCATGTCCACACTCGTGCCTCCCCAGCGTCTCTACCTGATGAATAGCCCCTTCGTAGAAGCGCGCGCCAAGGCTCTTGCCGCAAGGCTTAAGGGAGGTGACGAAGAGAAACTTCGTGAGGCTTACCGGATCCTGTACACAAGGGAGCCGGATGCCAGGGAGATCAAGCTGGGTCTGGATTTTCTGGCCGGCGCCGATTGGACGCAATATGCCCGCGTGCTGCTGGGCGCCAATGAATTTCTGTTTGTGAATTGAAAGAGGCAGTCAAATGGAGCGAAGACAATTCCTGAAATCAGTGGGCGCGGGCTTCGGCCTTTACGGTCTTGCGGGCGCGCTGGAGGCGGCGAATCCTTTAGGCGTCAAAGCACCTCACTTTGCCCCGAAGGCGAAGCGGATCATTTACCTTTTTCTCAATGGCGGCCCTTCGCAGGTAGACACCTTTGATCCCAAGCCAATGCTGGCCAAGTACCACGGCACGCCTATGCCCAGTGGAAACTTGAAGACCGAGCGCAAGACGGGCAACCTGATGCGCAGCCCCTTTTCGTTCAAACCCTACGGCCAGAGCGGTCTCGAGGTGAGCGAAATCTTTCCCAAGCTGGGTGGCGTGATCGATGATTTTTGCGTCATCCGGTCCATGTACACAGACCGTCCGAATCACGAGCCTTCCCTGCTTTTGTTGAATAGCGGCGACAAGCTTCCCGGCCGGCCCAGTATGGGTTCCTGGCTCACCTACGGCTTGGGCAGCGAGAATCAAAACTTGCCAGGTTACGTCGTCCTTTGTCCCGGGCTACCGGTGCTTGGCCATCAGAACTGGGCTGCAAACTTTCTGCCCGCCGTTTACCAGGGCACCTATGTTCCGCTGGCCGAAAAAGATCCGAAGAACCTGATCTCCCATATCCGCAACGCTTCGCTCAGCCCCCAGCAACAACGCCGGGAACTGGACCTGCTGGAACAACTCAACCGCCATCACATGGAGCAGCAAGGCACCGACCCGCAACTGGAAGCCACAATTCAAGCGGCCGAGATCGCCTTCCGAATGCAAGCCGAAGCACCCGAGGCATTCGACATCACGCGCGAGCCACAAGCGGTCCGGGAACGTTATGGCGACAGTGACTTCGCCCGTGGCTGCCTCATCGCACGGCGTTTGATTGAGCGAGGCGTACGTATGGTGCAGGTCTATCACGGCAATTTTCAGCCCTGGGATACTCACGACGACATTGAACTGCACCGACCGCTCGCCGAACAAAGTGATGGCGCCATTGCTTCGCTGATTCAGGACTTGAAGGCCTCCGGCCTGCTCGAAGAGACGATCGTGCTGGTAGGCGGCGAGTTTGGCCGCACGCCTGCCGTAGAAGTAGGTGGTTTGGTGAAGGTACAAAACGGGCGCGACCACAACAACCACGGCTTCACTTACCTCGTCGCCGGCGGCGGCTTCAAGCATGGCATCGCCTACGGAGCAACGGACGAATTTGGCTTTGCTGCCGTTGAGAAGAAAGTTCACATCCACGACTTGCACGCCACGGTGCTGCACCAGATGGGCCTCGACCACACCAGGCTGACCTATCGCCACAGCGGCCGCGACTACCGCCTGACCGATGTCGCTGGCAATGTGATCCACGACATCATTTAGCCGCGTTGCTGCCAGTGAGTCTCAGCGACCGAGCCGTCGGGGCCAATCGTAAGAGTGACAACCAGCAAGCCGCTGTCTTTGGGGATTCGCGGCAGCGAAAGGGACTTCCAGATATACAGACTGCGGCCGCTGGTCCCCTCCACAATCTCGGTCGGGGGGCCAAAAAGTTTTTCTGCTTCCCAGGCCATCTTGCCCGAAAGTTGGCCCAGTTCTTTTCCGAGGGCGTCCGCACGCCGCAACTTGCGCCAATTCCGCAGCACTTCCTGCCCGATATTGAACAGGCAAAGAATGATCACCGACAAGATCAGAAGGATGACTTCCCAAAGCATAACTACGTATGAAAAGATATCTGCCAAGTCCATTATGCGGTATCTTTTTTTCATTCCGGCCATTCTTTTTGCGACGGCGCTCACTGCGCAAGTGACCTTTGAGGGCACCTACGACAAAGCGGTAACGCTGAAAGCAGGTGAAGTTGTCGAGGTTGCTGTCGGCCTCCCCACCCCATCCATGCTGCCCCCGAACGGGCGCATCGCTGTCGAATTTGGCGGGACACGGAAAGTTCTGCACGCCCTCGACCCCGACCTTTTCTTCTACTACCGGGCACCGCGTGCGGCAACCTATTCACTGAAGGTGAGCGCAATCGAGGACGAAGATCCGCTCTTCAATCGGCCGCGCTGGCGCGAGATCGGCAGCGTCGCACTGCTGAAGCCCTTCCCCCGCAAAACGCCCTGGCCCAAGGGGCTCAAGCTGCCCCTGCGGGCGGAGATTCAGAAGGTGGACCTCGGCACCAGCACCCGGGGGATGACGCTTGAGCTGGAACCGAACAATTCGATTGCCGAGGCGCAAGCGGTCATCATCGGTGCAACGGGCGGCGACGAAAACCAGCACATCATCGGCAGCGCCGATGACATCGAGTACTTCGACAACGGCGAAGTCACCACCGGAAAAGGCGATGATTTCTTCCGCCTCGAATTCAAAGGCAAACAGCCAAAACTCTTTACCGCCAGCCTGCTCTTGCCGGACCCCTTCGTGGTGGCCCGCCTGCGTGTCTATACGGCCGACGGCAAGGAATACCGCGAAGGACAAAATGCCAACGAGCGTGTGCACCAGCAGTTGGAAGAGCACCGCACTGCCATCACCCGCCGCTTTGTACCGGGCGGCGTTTACTTCCTGGCCGTTGAAGCCAATTCCCCGGGCTATGAAGTAGAGTTGCGCCTTCGCGATCTCGCCCCCTACACGGATCCGCGCAAAGCCGTGCAGCAGGCCATGTATGACCACATGACCCAAGTGCACGCCTGGCTGCTCAACCGGCCCCGCGGTGCGAGTGTCGACCGGCGCATCCGCGACACAGGTTCGCTACTCGGCACCATCTGCATGAGCTGCCATACGCAATCCAGCATCTGGGGGCCCGCCCTGCCCATGGTCCACGGCTATCCGATCGAAACAACGCACAACCTTCGGCAGTTGATCAACACCATGTACGAGTGCCTGCGGCCAACCAATGAACTGGTGGAGGCGGCCAACAACACCAGCCTCTCGCCGCTCGATCTCGGCGATGGACCGGCCGGGACGCGCGCCGCCGGCTACAACGTCGTGATGGCCGAAATGCTCACTGCCCCCAAGCGTCTTCATTCCACCCAACAACTCCGCACCGCCAACTTCATGCTCCAATCCGCCGATCCCAGCGGCATCAATGCGGCCGGCCCGGGCTCAAACTATGGTCAGGCCGTGGTCTATCGCTTTGCGGGCACAATTCTCGAACGGGCCTGGCGCGACACAAAGAACCCCAAGTACTTTGAGGCCCTCGAAGAGAAGGCGCAGAAATTGCTGGACCTGAAGCCGCGCTACACCGATGACCCGGCCAACCGGGTGGAGTTCTTCCGCAAAATCTTCCCCTATGCCGGTCACAAGCTGGAAGAGAAAATTCTCGACAAGCTGCATGAAGATGAATTGGCTTTGCGCAAATCGCAGCGTGCCGAAGGCTGTTGGGGCTTTGCTGACACAGGCGACTGCGACCCGGCCCCCACTTCTCTGGCTCTGACGGCGCTAGCCGCACTCGGTTTCGATGATCGCGATGACGCAGTAAAGAAGGGTGTGGATTGGCTCTTGCGCCAACAGGATCCTTACGGGCGCTGGAACCACAGCGCGCTCACTGGCTTTGTCACAACGGCTTATGTTGAGCATGCTCTCGCCCGCCTCTACCCCATGAAGCCGCCACAGCAGGACAAATCGCAGTTCACGCCGCGCGAGGGCGAGTCTTTGCTCGATACTCTGGCGCGTTTCAGAGCATTGGCCCAATTGGGTTTGAACGCCGAAGACCGGCAATACGCCAATCTCGTCCTGCCCGGTGCCACGCATCCGGTTGCTGCCGTTCGTTATCTGGCGCAAATTGCTTTGGGTGCCTTACGCGATGACCGCGGTATCACGGCGCAGTTGTCCGGGGCAGGGGATTCGTCAAAGATGGTGCGCGAAGCTGCCCGTTGGGGCTTGCGCCAGACTCTGCTCGATGACAAGGGCTGGGACTTCGTTTTTGATCAGGCCACGCAGGGCGACGATCTGACGCGTGAGACCATCGCCGGTGCCCTCGTCATGCGGGCCGACGCGGTGATGAGCCGCTCCACGGTCGGCTTTCCTCGCCTGACTCAACACCTCAACCGGATGATGAATGCCGACCCCGCACCGGCTGTCCGCGCCTGGGCTGCCCGGGCTGCCTGGAATTGGTGGATCTACAATCCCCCTGTGCGCGAAGCTCTCAATGCCGCAGTCATTCGTGCCCTCGAACGCGAAGAGCCAAGCATCCTCGCCGAGAACGCTTTGCGCTACCAACTGGAAGCGCTCTTCATTGCCAATGGTCAGCGCGCCAACCCCAGCAAGGAACACCAGTACCCGGAACTTTCGCGGCTCTTTGAAGAGCTTTCCCGGCGGCTCGACGGCAAAGCTTCGGATGTCATGATCGACCGTCTCACTGCGATTGCTGCAACCTACTACAGCCAGGCCGGCGGCGATGGCGGCCCCGGCCAGATGGGCTACATCACCGAGCACGCCGCGCCGATGATGGGCAAAGCGGTGCTCGCGTTCTGGAATCGCAGCGAGGCCCAGAAGGATCCAATGCGCCTCAAGCTGTCAGTCGAAGCAGCGGCCAATATCATCTACGACCCCTTGCAGAAAAAGTTGCTTGACTACGCTTCCAGTGGTCCCGAGGACCTGCGCACACTCGCCTCCACCTCCCTTGCCGATCCCCGCCTGATCAGCTTGCCCGGCACGCAGGAATTCGTGGAACCCCTGATCGAACAATTCCATCGTGGCGCCGCCGAGCCGGAAAGGCGTGCGGAACTGGTTGGACCCATTGTGAAGCTCTTCCAGCGCGCACGTTGGAATCTGCCCAAGACGGAAGAGCAACAACAGACCTTCTATCGTTTGCTGCTGCCGGATTGGGCACCGGAGCGCGGCAAGCTCGAAGAGAACACTCGCCAGTTGGCGCAGATGGAAAAGGATCCCGTGGACTGGTACGTCTCTCAGCAAATCTCCAACATTCTGCACAACAATCCAGACCTGCAGACTCCCATGCTGCTCAGCTTCTACCCGAAAGAATTCAAGACGCCCATGCAGGAGCGTCTCTGGGTTCCCGCTGTGAAATGGCTCTTGCGCTTCGGTCAGGAAGTGCCGGCCGTTGGCGCATCACAACAACTCCCTGCCGAGTACGCAAAAATCCGCGAGCAATCGGTGGACCTCTTCCTCAAGGCAATCGAGAATCGCAGCGATGGCCGCTCCCGCCGCGCCGCACTCAGCCTTGCCGGAGACCCGATCGTACGCCAGCATCCCCGCATCGCACCAGCCTTGTCGAAGACGAGCCCCCAGTATTTTGAGGCCGAGCCTGAAGAGGTTAAAAAGCTCGATCCCGAGTGGCGCAAGAACTGGGAGTACTTCCGCGATTGGGTTGCCCCGGAAATGACCAAGCCGAACCGGGAAGACCAGATGAGCTGCCTCGGCTGCCACGGTGTTGCGGGCCGAGTTCCGTCAATGGAATTGTCCAACGCCGATGATCTTGGCTACGTGAAGATGGAAGGCTTGGCGAAGAACTACCGGGCCTTGCTTGAGCGCGTCAATGAAACGGCCGTCGAGCAATCCAAGCTCTTGCGCAAACCTCTAAACGTGCAAAGTGGCAAAGAGGATGGCCACCAGGGCGGTCGCCGCTACAACCCGAATGACCAGGCCTATAAGATTCTCGAAGAGTGGGTCCGGGACGCCGCGCGTCTGAAGGGCCAGCGAATCGCGGCAAAGAACTAGCAAGTCATGGCGAGAAATTATCAGGCCGAACTGGTCGGCGTCTTCGGCCGGCCGGTGGCCGAGAACCCAACCGGCGCAATGCAGGAGGCGGCCTTTGCCGCCGCCGGGCTCGACTGGCGATATCTGACGGTGGAAGTCAGCCCGGCGAATCTGGCCACGGCCGTGGCCGGGGCGCGCGCGATGGGCTGGCAAGGATTCAACCTCACCATCCCCCACAAGGTTGCCGTCATTCCAATGCTCGATCGACTCAGCCATCAGGCAGAGCTCATTGGCGCCGTGAATACCGTCCGCCGGGAAGGGGATCTCTGGATCGGCGAAAACACCGATGGTCGCGGCTTCCTGCGTGGCCTTCAGGAAGACGCAGGCCTTGACCCCAAGCTGCGAACCGCTGTGCTGCTGGGCGCAGGCGGCGCAGCGCGGGCCATTGCGACGGAACTGCTACTGGCTGGCTTGGGCAGCCTTACGATCGTCAATCGCGACGAAGTGCGGGGTCGTCAACTGGCCGAAGATTTGCGCAATAAACTTAACGCCAAGGTTGAATTTGTAGCCTGGCCTGAATCCCCTTACAAAGTTCCCCTTCACGCCGACTTGCTGATTAACGCCACCAGCATCGGACTCTATCCCCACGTAGATGACATGCCTCGCGTAGACTTTCGCGAAGCTTCGCAGCACCTCGTTGTTTGCGATGCCGTCTTCAACCCCGCCGAGACTGCCTTTCTGCGTGAAGCCCGCAAATTGGGGCTCAAGACCCTCGATGGCTTGTCCATGCTCGTCTACCAGGGCGTCATCGGATTTGAACTTTGGACCGGCAAGTCTGCTCCCGAAAAAGTGATGAAGGATGCGTTAACGCGGGAATTACTCTCCGCCTGACCTGTTAGGCTGGAAGCATGAAGGGCAATCCCGAAGTTATAAATTGTTTACAAGATGTGTTGAGGGCAGAGTTGACTGCCATCAGCCAGTATTTTCTCCATGCAGAGATGCTGGACAACTGGGGCTTTAAAGGCTTGGCCCAGTACACCAAGAAAGAATCCATCGGTGAAATGATGCATGCCGAAGCCGTCATGGAAAGAATGCTTTTTCTTGATGGCGCACCGAATATGCAGGAACTGCATAAACTCCGCATCGGCCAGAATGTGAAACAGATTCACGAAAATGACCTGGCTCTCGAGTACGAAGCTGTGGCCAGGCTGAACGCCGCAATTGCGGTAGCCGTCACCGCCGGAGACAATGGCAGCCGCGATCTTTTCATGACAATTCTCAAAGATGAGGAAATGCATGTGGACTTCCTCGAAGCCCAGTTGACGATGATTGAACAGATGGGCTTGCCCAACTACCTTACGGTTCAAGTCGAAAAAGAAGCTCAGTAGTCTGCCCAGCGGCGGAACGATACACTGATACGTATGCGTTTCGCCGTTTTGGCTTTGTCCTTTGTTGCACTGGCCGTTGGCCAGCAGCGTCCTTTTAGTGGTGCTCTCGAAACCAAACAGGCGCTCGATAAACTCACCGTTGTAGGCAGTGCATTGATGATTGCCGCCCACCCGGATGATGAGAATACCGGTGTAATTGCCACGCTGGCTCGCGGCAAGAAGGTACGTACCGCTTATCTCTCGCTCAATCGTGGCGAAGGTGGCCAAAACCTCATTGGCTCAGAGCAGGGCGTTGAGATTGGCGTCATCCGCACGCAGGAACTTTTGGCTGCCCGGCGCATAGACGGCGGCGAGCAATTTTTCACCCGCGTCATCGACTTCGGTTTCTCGAAAAACGCCAAAGAGACGCTGGACAAGTGGGGCAGGGAAAACGTCTTGCGCGATGTGGTGTGGGTGATCCGCAAGTTCCGTCCCGACGTGATTATTCGTCGCTTTTCCGGTACTCCCGACGACGGCCACGGCCATCACCAAACCTCGGCCATCATTGCCGATGAAGCCTTTGATGCTGCCGCCGATCCCAAGCGCTTTCCCGAACAACTCCAGTACGTAGAGCCCTGGCAAGCCAAGCGTCTTGTCTGGAATTCCTTTGGTTCAATGCGCCAACTGGAAGCCGACCCCGGCAAACAACCCGACCGCGTCCCAATGGATATTGGCGAGTATGATCCCTACCTTGGCTACAGCTATGGGGAAGTGGCCGGCTGGAGCCGCAGCCAGCACAAGAGCCAGGCCATGGGTGCCGCCGAGCGCAAAGGGTCACAAGTCAACTACTTCACTCACATCAAGGGTGCCAAGCCTTCCAAAGATTTGTGGGATGGCATCGATACCACCTGGAACCGCATTCCCAATGGCGCGGCCATCGGCGAACTCCTCACCAAAGCGGCCCGCGAATTTGACGGTGCCCGGCCGACTGCCATTCTGCCTCACTTGAGCGCAGCCAGAAAACTTCTGGTCGGCCGTAGCGACCACTACAGCAAGCTCAAGCTGGCGGAGTTGGATGAGACCATCGCCCTCGTTTCCGGCTTGTGGACGGAGCTTCAGGCCGATGCCTACAATGCGGTCCAGGGCACCACGGCCAAGGCCAAAATTGCGGCGATTCAGCGCGGTGGTGCCGACATTGTCCTGACAGGCGTCAAGTTTTCCGGCGTAGGCGGCATCGCCGATCTGGCCCAAACCACGAAGCTCGAAACCAACAAGCCTGTGAATCTCCCGCTCGATTGGAAGGTGGCGGCGGACGCCCCACTCACCCAACCTTACTTTCTGGTTGAGCCGCGTACAGACGCCATGTTCACCGTCAAAGACATGAACATGGTCGGCTTGCCGGAATCGCCTGCGCCCGTCCAGGCCCGTCTTAGCTTCACGGTGAACGGCACGCCCATTGTGCTGGAACGCCAGATCACGCACCGCTATGTGGACCGTGGCGTGGGAGAACTCACTCGCCCCGTCACCATCGTTCCCCCGGTCTCGGTTCGTTTGGCGCAGGAATCCTTATTGTTTCCGGGTACCGAATCCCGCAAGGTGGAAGTCATCCTCAAGGCCAATCTGGCAAACTCCAAGGGCAGCCTCAAGTTGAATCTTCCTTCCGGCTGGCGTAGCGAACCGGCCAGCACCGATTTCAGCATTGCTGCGGCCGAAGAAGAGAAAACTCTATCCTTCGTCGTTACGCCCCCCCGCAACGAGAGCAAGGGCACACTCAGCGCCGTTGCCACCGTCAATGGCCGCGAAATCAATCAAGGCACACGCGTGATTCGCTATCCTCACATCCCCCCTCAAACGCTGGCCCCCAAGGCCAACGCCCGCCTCGTCCGCTTTGAAGCCAGGAATCTCGCCAAGCGTGTGGGCTACGTGATGGGGGCCGGCGATGAAGTGCCCGACGCCATCCGTCAGTTGGGCGCCGAAGTCATTCTCCTGACCGAGCAGGACCTGGCCACCGGCAACCTCTCTCAATTCGATGCCATCGTCACCGGAGTCCGCGCCTACAACACACGTCCCGATCTTCGCGCCAACGCGCAACGAATCTTTGATGACTATGTCGCCAAGGGCGGCACCTTCATTGTTCAGTACAACGTCATGGAAGGCGGCTTCTACGGCGGCAATCCGACCCTGCTGAACAAGGTTGGGCCCTACCCCATGACCATCTCCCGCGACCGCGTAACGGTCGAATCGGCAGCCGTCACTTTCCCCAAGCCCGACCATCGCCTGCTGCAATATCCGAACCGGATCACGGAAAAGGATTTTGAGTCCTGGGTGCAGGAGCGCGGCCTCTACTTCGCCAATAAATGGGACGAACGCTATGAACCGATCCTCCGTTCCAACGATCCCGGTGAGAAGCCCATGGACGGCGGCAACCTCTATGTGAAGTATGGTCAGGGTCATTACATCTTTACCGGCTATGCCTGGTTCCGGCAATTGCCCGCCGGCGTACCCGGTGCCTATCGCCTCTTCTCCAATTTCCTGAGCGTGGGCAAGAACTAGTGCCCGCGGTGGATCCAGAACGCCCGCCGCTGCTCGGCACTTGGGGCCGGGTCTACTGGGCCATCATCTTTTATCTCATCGTGACGATCGCCGCGCTGGCAGCCTTTGCAAGGGCCTTCCACATATGAGAACCCTCGACTGGTTCGTGCTGGCGGCCACCATCGGCTTCATCGTTCTCTATGGTCTCTGGAAGAGCCGAAAGACTTCCACCGTTGCCGGTTACCTGCTCGCTGACCGCAGCCTGCCCTGGTATGCCGTGGCGCTCTCGATCATGGCCACCCAGGCCAGTGCCATTACCTTTATTTCCACCACCGGCCAAGCCTATGCCGACGGCATGCGCTTCATCCAGTTCTACTTTGGTTTGCCGATTGCGATGATCCTCGTGAGTGCCTACTTTGTTCCACGCTTCCGCAATGCCAATGTCTATACGGCTTACGAGTATCTGGAAAAGCGCTTCGATGGCAAAACCCGCGCCCTCGTCAGCCTCATCTTTCTGGTTCAACGCGGTCTCGCCACCGGTCTGGTTCTCTATGCTCCAGCCGTCGTGCTCACCGTGATCCTCGGCTGGGATGACCGTGCAACCACTTTGATGATGGGCACGATTGTGGTTATTTACACTGTGATGGGTGGCATCCGCGCCGTTACCTGGACGGACTTTCAGCAAATGCTCATCATGTTGGTGGGCCTTTTTGCGGCCATGATTCTGGCAGTCGTGCTCTTACCGGATGGCGTTGGATTTGGCGACGCGTTGATGCTGGCCGCAACTGCCGGCAAGCTGAACGCCGTGACCACTACCTTTGATTGGGACGACCGCTACAACCTCTTGAGCGGCATCCTCGGCGGTACCTTCCTCGCCCTGGCCTACTTCGGTTGCGACCAAAGTCAGGTGCAGCGCTATCTCACCGGCCGCGATATCCGCCAAAGCCGCATCAGCCTGCTTTTCAATGCGGTTGCCAAGATCCCCATGCAGTTCTTTATCCTGCTAACGGGTGCGCTGGTTTTCGTCTTCTACATCTTCAGTGCGCCGCCGGTCACTTTCCATTCCAGCCACGTACAGAAGTTCCAGGGCACGGCTCTCGAAGCCCGTCACAACCAGGCCGTCGATCAACGCCGCGCCGCCGCCCTGGACCTTGTAGCCAATCGGGATGCCGCTCATGAGCAAGCCTTCATCGCTGCACAGCAAAACTTCGACGCGGTCCATAAGGAAGCAACCGCCGAAGCCAATGACACCAACTATGTTTTCCTGAACTTTGTCACGCAGCACTTGCCCGCCGGCTTTGTCGGCCTCGTCATTGCGGCCATCTTTGCTGCCGCGATGTCCACCAGCTCTGGGGAGATCAATTCCCTGGCTACCGTCACCATGGTGGATTTCTATCAGCGTTTTGTTCGCAAAGAGGCCAGTGACCGGCACTATCTCTGGTTCTCTCGCGGGGCCACAATTTTTTGGGGCGTCTACGCTGTCATCAGTGCCCAAATGGCAAAAGGATTGGGCAGCCTGGTGGAAGCAGTGAACATGCTTGGCAGTCTCTTCTACGGGGGCCTGCTGGGTGTTTTCCTGTTGGCCTTCTTCTTCCCGCGCGTTGGCGGCACGGCAGCCTTCCTGGGGGTACTGGCCGGAGAGGCCGCCATATTCTATACGCACTTCACCGGGAAGGTAAGCTTCCTTTGGTACAACGTGATTGGTTGTCTGGTCGTAATCGCCGTTGGCGTTCTGATCAGTACCTTCTGGCGATCTGCATCGAGCTCACTTCCACCCGCGAACGGCGGCCCTCAACCACCACCAAACCAGACTCCGTAACACTATAAAGCTTACGGTCCGATTCGAGGTCGTAGCCGATTCGCGCCCCATCGGGCACCCGGACATTCTTGTCGAGGATAGCGCGACGGATCTTCGCTCCCCGCCCGATCTCGCAGTTGTCAAAGATTACGGAATTGTCAATCTCAGCCCCGCCGTAAACCTTCACTCCACGGCCGATGATGCAGTTCCGAACCGAACCGCCTGAAATGATGCTGCCGCCCGAAACAATCGAATCTATTGCCGACCCGCGAACCTGGTTTTCGTCGAAAGTAAACTTCGCCGGCGGGTCTTCATAGCCTGCCGTGCGCAACGGCCAGTTGCGGTTGTAGAGGTTCAACTGCGGGTGCACACTCCGCAAGTCCATTGATGCTTCGTAGTAGCTGTCGATGGTCCCCACGTCGCGCCAGTAAGGTTCCTGGTCAACCGGGTCGCCAGGAATGTGATTCCGCTGGAAGTCGTAAGCATACATCGGAACTTTGCCAACGAGTTTGGGCAAAATATCGCGCCCGAAATCGTGCGAAGAGTTCTCATCCTCGGCATCAGCATAGAGTTCTTTGAGCAATAAACCGGTTGAAAAAACGTAGTTGCCCATCGAGGCATAAACGCGGCTCGTATCGCCGGGCATGGTCGGCGCGTCAGGATTCTTTTCGTGAAAACCGATTATCGATCCGCCGGGTGCGGCTTCAATCACGCCAAATTCACTGGCATACTTCTTCTCAACCGGAATCGCCGCGATCGTTGCATCCGAGCCTTTGTCGATGTGGAATTCGATCATCTCGCGGATATTCATCCGGTAAATGTGATCAGCGCCAAAGATGGCAATCACATCCGGCTCTGCCTGTTCAATCAAATTCACATTCTGGTAAATCGCGTCAGCAGTGCCTCGGTACCAGCTTTCGCCCGGTGAGCGCATCTGCGCAGGCACAGGGATGCAGAAGTGATTCTTCAAAAGCCCGGAGAATTCCCAGCCATCCCGCAAGTGCTGCAAGAGGGACTGGCTCTTGAACTGAATCAGCACGTAAATGGAGTAAACCCCGGAATTGATCAGGTTGGAAAGCACGAAATCGCAGATGCGATACCGGCCACCAAAGGGGACGGCGGGCTTAGCCCGCTCCTTGGTTAGCGGATACAGGCGGGTCCCCTTGCCACCTGCAAGAACGAATGCCATCACACGACGTTGCATAAGCGTTGTGAAAAGTATTCTTTCACAGTTTTGTTTCTATGCAATAAGAAAGCGAAGGAAATACAAAATTGGATTTAGCTCAAACCACTTAGCAGGCCCGTGCTGTCCCCAAAGCTCTTTTCTTCAATGCCCATGCGGTGTAGCAGCGAGAGGTGAAGGTTGCAAAACGGTGTCTTTTCGGCAGCCCGCAAACGGCGGCCCGGCTTCAACGTACCCTTGCCGCGTCCTGCCAGAATCAGGGGCAGGTCTACTACATCATGGCGATTGCCGCACTTGAGCGAGGAACCAAAGAGCACCATGGAGTTGTCAAGCAGCGTGCTGCCGCCTTCCTTCAAACTGCGCATCCGATCGAGCAAATAGGCAAATTGCGTTGTATGCCAGTTGACGATGGCCTCATACTGTTGCCGGGTTTCCGGGATGTCGCGGTGATGAGAAAGGCTATGGAAGTTGCCCTTGACGCCGCTCAGGAAAGAATAATCGTGGGAACTTTGCGCGTCGCCCATCATGAAGGTGGCAATCCGCGTCGTGTCCGTCCAGAAGGCAAGCACCATGATGTCGAGCATCAGGCGTACATGCTCCAGATGATCATCAGGGATTCCCGGCCGCGGGCGGTCGAGCGGTAGCTTGCCTTCGTTGATCCAGCGTTTCTGTGGCCGCAACGAAGCTTCCAGTCGCCTTTCCACGGACCTTACACTTTCAAAGTATTCATCCAGACGCGCCTGGTCCCCGCGGCTCCCTTTGCCGCGCAAGGCTTGAGCCTGATCGCGAACGATGTCGAGAATGCTCGTATCATCCCGCTGTAGCGACTCAACCAGCGAACGGTGCTGGCTATCCACGCCAGAAATGACCTTTGCTTTGGGATTGCGGAAAAGCCGGTCAAAGGCCAACTGCGGAACGATTTCTTTTGGAACCGGCGACTTCGGGTCCGCCCACGAAAGGAAAGACCCCAGAGCACGAGGAAATCCACCGCCCGCTGTGTCGATGCCCGTGCGAGGCGAATCACATCCCAATTCCAAACTCGGCAGCGGGGTGTTGAGGCCAATCCTTTGTGCCGCCAACTGATCGACCGATGTGCCGCCAGAGTCGAGGTCGCTGCCGACCGTCCGCTCTACAAATCCACCGCTCAACCAGGCCGGTACTTTGGGCCAATGGCCATTGCGGCCAATCGTATTCTTATGCCAGAGATTTTCCAGCAGCAGAAACTCGCTCCGGTGGCGCTCCAGCGGTTTCAGATGCTCTGTGATCTCGTATTGCTCGCCATCGCCGGCTGGTGTCCAGTGATCGGGCCTGACGCCATTCGGCATAAAGAGAAAGGCCACGCGCAAGGGTGGCTCCTTCAGCCGCTCTTCGCCGTTGGGTACGGCCTGTAGCGATTCCATCCACGGAAGCGCCAGGCAAGCACCTGCGCCACGCAGGATCATTCGGCGGGAAAGTTTTCGGCTGATCATTTTTGTCCTCAAATCTATCAAAACTACTTATCGCCCAGCAGTCGTGTACGAAGCGTTTTCGTGGCACTGTGCTCAGATCCCGGAGGCAGATTCGCCGGGAAGTGGTTGCGGAAGGCACTGCTCTGCACAATCTCGTGCACCAAAACGCGCGCACTGTACTGATTCTGTTCCAGCTTCTCGACAATCCGCTGCAGCGTGCACTGGTCGGCATCGCCCACGACGCGCCCGAGTGCATAGCCCATCATCTTGCCCGATACATGCCGCAGAAACTCCTCCTTGCGGCTCAATAGAACCTGGCGCAACTCCACCGGTCCATCAAAGCTTTCGCCAGAAGGCAGCGCACCCTTGCTGAAGATGGCGTTGCCGTGCTGGTCTGCTTCCCGCCAGCGGCCCATCCAGTCGAAGGGCTCAAGACCGAGTCCGATCGGGTCCATCAGGTTATGGCAACTGGCGCAAGCAGAATTGGCCCGGTGCCGTTCCAGAATCTCTTTCATCGCCAAACCCTTCTCAGATTTGGCGGCTACTTCCAGCGGTGGCACATCCGGTGGTGGCGGAGGCACCGGCGTACCCAGCAACGTCTCCAGCACCCAGGCTCCGCGCAACACCGGGCTCGCCATCTTGTAGTGAGAGGTCATGGCCAAGACAGAAGCCATTCCCAGCACGCCGCCCCGCCGGCGATCCGGCCACTCTGTCTTTTGAAAGCGATCGCCCAGTGGAGTCATGAGCTGGTCTTCCACCTGATAAAACCGGGCCAGCCGTGCCGTGAGAAAGCTGTAATTGGAGTCGATCAACTCTAGCAGACTCCGCCCGCCCGCAAGCAGGTTCTGGAAATAAAGCACCGGTTCCTCGCGCAATTCGGCGGCGATCTCCGGTGTGTAGTAATGCTGCAACTCAGTCAGTAGCGGCACCACCCGGCCCCCCACTTCCTGCGTTCCCAGCCACTGCCCCACAAAGCTGTTGGCGAAGGCGCGTGAGCGAGGGTCTTCGAGCATACGATCTACTTGCGCCCGCAACACTTTGGGGTCCTGCAACTTCCCGGCTGCCGCCAGGCTCAGTAACTCGTCATCCGGCATGGTCGACCAGAGAAAGTACGATAGCCGCGACGCCATGTCGTAATGCGCCACCGGCTGTTGCTGCATGCCCTGAATCTCTTCTGCCCGGAAGAGGAATTTGGGGGATACCAGTACCGCTCGCAGCGCCATCTTCACAGATTCTTCATAAGGATCTCCGCGCTCCGCCGCCCGCTTGTAGATACGGTAGAAAGGCTCGATATCTTCTTTTTTTACCGGCTGGCGATAGGCCCGCGGCAACAAACGCTCCAAGAGTCGCCGGGCCGCCACGTCTGCGTCCATGGGGGATTCCCCGACTTCCAGCCCGAACAAACGGTGGTGCAAGGCGTGCCGTTCGAGCGGCACCGGATCTTTCTGCTGCTCGATGATCAGCCGGTAGAACTCAATCGGATCTTCGTCAGCTTCAATCCGGATCTTGTGTACGCCGCGGGTCAGCGGAGTGACGATATTCTGCGCCGTGGGGCCTCCGCCCGAGTCCCGCCGGTAATTCAATTCCGTCAACGGGCCGTCGTCAATCTGGGCCCGCACTTTCACCGGCTTGTTGCGAGGCCGTTCAATCGAGACCCGCACCGTGTAGCGGCCCTCGACAAAGACGATCGCCTCAGCCTCTACTTTTTCACCCGGTGCCAGCATCCGGCCCGGCTTAGCCAGTTTCACCGCCGGCTTCATGTCGGCCGAGGCAATGATCTGGCTCATGGCCGGGGTGATGATCACGCGGTCAAGAATCTTTTGTGCCGCTTCCAGATATCGTTCCAGCAAGATCGGCGGCATATACAAAGTGTCGCCATTCGTATCAAAACCATTGCCGCCAGACTCGTCAGCAGGAAAGAGATCCGCCGCCACAAAGTCGAGGCCAAACAGGTCGCGAATCGTATTGCGGTACTCCCGTCGATTCAGCCTGCGTGGAGCCACTGCATAAGCACTTTCGCCCGCGCTGCACGCCGTTGCCTTGAGCTGTTTGTCGATCCACTCCGAAACCCGGAAACGCTCATCCTCTTTCAGCCTGGATGCCGCCGGGGGCATGGTCCGGTTGCGCAGTTGCGTTGCAACATCTCGCCACATCAGACGGTTCGTTTCCAGGTCAGCCGCTTTTTCGGCCTTCAGGAAATCGATCCGGTTGCGCGTGTTGGCAGGATTATGGCAAGCCCGGCAATTGGCATCGAGGACTGGCTTGATGTCCTTGCCAAAATCTTCAGCCCCGCTGGAGAAGAGAGAGGCCAAAAAAAGAAATAGAGTTGCACGCACAATGCAACTCTATCGCTTTTTTAATCTTCGATTCTACTAAGCTGTCTTCACGGGTGTTTTGGCAATTTGCCGCAACACGTAAGGCATAATTCCGCCGTTGCGATAGTAAATCGCCTCCACCGGCGTATCGATGCGAATCTTCACCGTGAACGACTTCTCCGTGCCATCAACCGAGGTGGCAGTCACCCTGGCTTGCTTCGATCCTTGCACGGCTTCGGAAACACCTTCGATCGAAAATGTTTCATCCCCCGTCAGGCCCAGCGTCTGGCGCGATTCACCCGGCTGAAATTCGCAAGGCAATACGCCCATGCCAACCAGGTTCGAGCGGTGAATCCGTTCATAGCTCTCCGCGATCACTGCCTTGACGCCCAACAGATTCGTGCCCTTGGCCGCCCAGTCCCGCGAAGATCCGGAACCATACTCCTTGCCTGCAATGACGATCAGCGACCGCCCTTCCGCTTTGTACTTCACGGAAGCCTCATAAATGCTCATCTGCTCACCGCTCGGCACATGCTTGGTAAAGCCACCTTCCACGCCGCTCAGCATCTCGTTGCGCAGACGCACATTGGCAAAGGTGCCTCGCGTCATCACCTCGTCATGGCCTCGTCTCGCACCATAGCTGTTGAAGTCCGCCGGCGCCACGCCCAGGCTCATCAGATACTTCCCCGCTGGAGTGTCTTTCTTGAAGGAACCAGCCGGGGAGATGTGGTCGGTGGTGATGGAATCACCCAGAACACAAAGTGCATGCAGACCCGCGAAATCTTCAATCGGCGAGTTCGGATCCTTCATGTCCTCAAAGTACGGAGGGTGCTTCACGTAAGTGGAATCCGGGTCCCAGGCAAAGCGGTCGCCGGTGGGAGTCTTCATGCTCTTCCATTGGTCCGTGCCTTCAAACACGCTCGCGTACTCGCGTTCAAACTGTTCCTTGGTCACAAACGCGGCCACGGCCTCATTCACTTCTTCCTGGCTGGGCCAGATGTCTTTCAGGAAGACATCCTGTCCGTCACTGCCCTTGCCCAGAGGCTCAACGGTCAGATCCATATCAACGCGGCCGGCAATCGCATAAGCAACCACCAGCGGCGGCGAAGCCAGATAATTCGCCCGCACCTGCGCATTCACGCGCCCTTCAAAATTACGGTTGCCACTCAGCACCGCTGCAACCACCATATTGTGATCGGCCACCGCTTGGCTCACCGGTTCCGGCAGGGGGCCGCTATTGCCGATGCAGGTAGTGCAGCCATAACCAACCAGATTGAACTTCAGCGATTCCAGATACGGCGTCAGGCCGCTCTCATTCAGGTATTCCGTAACCACTTTGGAACCCGGTGCCAGTGAGGTCTTCACCCACGGCTTCGTCATCAAACCCTTTTCCACGGCCTTCTTGGCCAGCAATCCCGCGCCAATCATCACGCTCGGGTTTGACGTGTTGGTGCAGCTCGTGATGGCGGCAATCACTACCGCACCTTCCGGCATGCCAATCGTTTCTCCGTTCACAGTGACGTCGACGGTCTTTGCTTCCGCGGTGAGCGTGGACAGGAAATTGTCCTTCACGCCAGACAGCGAAATGCGATCCTGCGGACGCTTCGGCCCGGCCAGCGAAGGCTCGACGCTGCCCAGATCGAGTTCCAGCACATCGTTGAATTCCGGCTCCGGTGTACCTGCTTCAAAGAACAAACCCTGTTCCTTGTAGTAAGCCTCCGCCAGCTCCACCAGATGCTTCGGACGGCCCGAAAGCCGCATGTAGTCAAGGCTCTTCACATCAATCGGGAAGAAGCCGATCGTTGCTCCGTACTCGGGGGCCATGTTGGCAATCGTGGCCCGGTCCGCCAGACTCAACGCCGGCATGCCCGGCCCGAAGAACTCCACAAACTTGCCCACCACACCGCGCTTGCGCAGGATCTGGGTCACCGTCAGCACCAGGTCGGTCGCCGTGGCGCCCGCTGCCAGCTTCCCGTGCAGCTTGAAGCCAACCACCTGTGGCAACAGCATGGACATCGGCTGGCCCAGCATACAAGCTTCGGCTTCAATTCCGCCCACGCCCCAGCCCACTACACCCAGACCATTGATCATCGTCGTGTGGGAATCCGTACCCACCAGCGTGTCCGGGTAGACCTGCCCCGTTTCTTCGTTTGCAAACACCACCGGCGCCAGATACTCAAGGTTCACCTGGTGCACAATGCCCGTTCCCGGCGGCACCGCCCGGAAGTTGCGGAATGCCTTTTGCGCCCAACGCAGCAGTGCATATCGCTCACTGTTGCGCTGGAATTCCAGCAACACGTTCAGGTCGAAGGAATCTTTGGTGCCAAAGTTATCCACTTGCACCGAGTGATCAATCACCAGATCCACCGGGATCAGCGGATTCGCCAGTGTCGGGTCCGCGCCCATCTTGGCCAGCGCATCCCGCATGGCCGCCAGATCCACCACACAAGGCACACCCGTAAAATCCTGCAGCAGCACGCGCGAAGGACGGTAGTTGATTTCCTGCGGAGCGGCGTTCAGGTCCCATCGGGAAACGTATTCGATATCACTCTTTTTGACTGTCAGGTCGTCTTCAAAGCGCAACAGGTTTTCGATCAGAATGCGGATGGAGACCGGAATCCGTTTCATGTCATAACCAGCCCGCGACAACGCTGCCAGTTGATAGATCTGATAATTGCGTCCGCCGACGCTCAAGGTTGAGGCGGCGTCAAAAGAATTCCGATTGCTCATAATTTGGACCATCCTAGTGTATCGCGCCATACTTGAGCTGCCGCATGTCTTGCTATGCTCAATGTTTCATGCAGCAGACCGCGGTTTCCGCAAATCCGTTTCATGATGCTCTGCGTTTTGAGCGGCGCATTCTACCTTGTAGCGTATTGATCTTCGGCGCCAATGGCGATCTCACAATGAGAAAGCTCCTGCCTGCCCTCTATCGCCTCGCCTATGAGCGCAAACTTCCTGCCGGTTTCTCCATCGTGGGCAACTCGCGCACAACGATGACTCATGACGAGTTTCGCGAGAAGATGCGCGCCAGTGTCGAAAAGTTCATCGAGAACTCTCCCTTCGACGCCGCCCTCTGGGAAGACTTCGCCCGTGGCATCTTCTATGTTCCCGGCGACCTTGGCGACCCCAAGTGCTACCAGGCTTTGAAGGCTCAACTGGATGAGATCGAAAAGGAACGCGGCACCGGTGGCAACGTGCTCTTCTACCTGTCCACGCAGCCGAGCTTTTACGCTAGCGTCGTCGAACACCTCGGCTCTTCCGGACTCGCCGTGCACGAAGGGGGCGGCTGGCGTCGCGTCGTCATCGAAAAGCCTTTCGGCCACGATCTGTCGAGTGCCGAAGAACTCAATCGCCGCATCAGCGCTGTCCTGCCCGAGCGCGACGTCTACCGCATCGATCACTATCTCGGCAAAGAAACCGTACAGAATGTCCTGGCCTTCCGCTTTGGAAACACCATCTTTGAGCCGCTTTGGAATCGTCAATACATCAGCCACATCCAGGTCACGGCCGCTGAAAGCATCGGCGTCGAAGGCCGCGGCGCCTACTATCAGGAAGCCGGCGCACTCCGCGACATGATTCAGAATCACCTCCTGCAGGTGATGGCCACCGTCGCCATGGAAGCGCCACCCTACTTCGATTCCGACGCCGTCCGCGACGAACGCGCCAAGCTCTTGCGGTCCATCCGCATTCTCAAGCCGGAAGAAGTGGATTCTCATGCAGTCAAAGGCCAGTACGGCCCCGCCCGCGTCGGCAATGAAGACGTCCTCGGCTTCCGCCAGGAGCCGGGCGTCAAACCGGACGCCCAAACCGACACTTACGCCGCTGTCACTTTCTTTGTCGACAACTGGCGCTGGGCCGGCGTACCTTTCTACGTCCGCACGGGCAAGCGCATGCCCAAGCGCGTCACCGATATCGCCATCCGCTTTCACTCCGCGCCTCTCTCGCTCTTCTCTACCAACGGCGACGCCGCCGATTCTCCCCTCGCCGCACCCAACCTGCTCATACTGCGCATCCAGCCCGATGAAGGCATCTCGCTTCGCTTTCAATCCAAAGACCCGGCCGGCGGCGGCATGAAGCTGCGCCCCGTTTCAATGGATTTCAATTACGGCTCCAGCTTTGGCACGCGGACTCCCTCGGCTTACGAAACCCTCTTGCTCGACGCCCTTGTCGGCGACAGCACCCTCTACACCCGCCAGGACATGGTCGACGCCAGTTGGCGCGCCGTTGAGCCCATCCTCAACCATTGGGACTCAACCAAATTCGACTTTCCCAACTACGAAGCCGGCTCCTGGGGGCCCGCGGCCAGCGATGAGATGTTGGCCCGCCGCGGCCACCAGTGGAGAATTCCATGAGCGACACGCTGGTCAAGCCGGAAAAACTTCTCAAGGAACTAAGCTCTCTCTGGACCGAGATGGGCAAGGAAGAACTGGCTGGCTCGGACCGTTCTGCTGGCGTGCTCCGCGCCGTCACCATGACTTTCATCCTGGCCGTTGAAGAAGGCGATGATGAGTCGGCCGCCGGAGAAGCGCTAGCCCAACTCATGCACGAGCACCCCAGCCGCGCCATCGTCCTGCGTTTACGCAAACACCACGATGCTGCTCTTGAAGGCCGCGCATTCGCCCAATGCTGGATGCCCTTTGGCCGTCGCCACCAGATCTGCTGCGAGCAAATTGAAATCAGTGCGGGAGCCGATCATTTTGAAGACGCCGTGTCTCTCTTGCACGGTCTCCTTGCTCCGGACTTGCCCGTAGTTTTCTGGTCGCGCAGCCCGCGCCTGTTTGAGCTTGAATCCTTTCGCGTTATTGCGGAGCTGTCTCACAAGGTGATTCTCGATTCCCGTACCCACCAGAACCCGCTCGCTACCATCCACTTCATCCACCAGCAAATTCAAGCCGGACGGCTCTATGGCGACCTCACCTGGACTCGCCTCACTCGCTGGCGTCAAACCGTTTCCAGCGTATTTGAACGCGCCGATTGCCAGAACCTGCTGCATAGCCTGACGGAAGCCGAAATCGCCTATACGCATGAGCCCCTGCCCACTGCCGTCACCTACCTTGGCGCCTGGCTTCGTTCCGCGCTCGGCGAACAATTCCCCATCCGCCACAAACTCCTCGCTGGAGACATGTCCTGGCAGATTCGCGCTATTCGTCTGGCTTCCACCCAAACGGACATCTCCATTGACCGTACGGAAAAAGGCATCGTGGAAGTCCAACTCCACCACTTCCATTCCCGCAGTGTTTTCGAGCTACTCGATGAAGCCCTTCTCGTGCGGGAAGAGTTAGCTATCCTCGGGCGTGATCCGATCTTCGCCCGCGTTGTTGAAATCGTCTCTCAATCTTCAAAATGACATCTTTCCTCCAAATCTTTTCGAATCCGGAAGCCGCCGCTGAAGCATGCGCCTTGCGCATCGTTGAAATCATCAAGGAAGCCGTTGAGCTGCGCGGAGAAGCCCGCGTCGCTCTGTCCGGCGGGTCCAGTCCCAAGTTGATGTTTGGCAAGCTGGCCCATCACCAAGTGGACTGGGAGCATGTCTGGCTCTATTGGGTCGACGAACGCGTTGTTCCGCCAGATCACCCCGATTCCAACTACCGCATGGCCATGGAACATCTGATCCTCCCTGCCGGCATTCCGATCGAACACCTCAATCGCATCGCGGGCGAGCGCTACCCGGAGGAAGCTGCCGCTCACTACATTTCTGAAATTCGCGTGGACTTCAAACTGAAAGAGAACGAGATCCCTGTCTTCGATCTCATCCACCGCGGCATGGGCGCGGACTCGCACACCGCCAGCCTCTTTCCCGGCGATCCCCTCGTTGAAGACGACTACGAAATTGCCTCCAATACCTACGTCGAAAAATTTGATTCCCATCGCGTGACGCTGCTCCCCGGTGTACTCAAAGCCGCCCGCCACACACTCATCCTGGCTCCCGGGGCCGACAAAGCCGAGGCTCTTTGGGACGTCCTTGAAGGTAAGCCCGACATCCTGGCGCATCCCTGCCAGATTGCCGCAAGGCCCCCTTTCCCGGTCGAATGGTTTGTCGACGAAGCCGCCACTCGACTGCTGCGCAAACTTTCCTGAGATTTTTCGATTCCTAAACCGACTCTCCAGTATTGCTGGAATCGGTCTATCTGCTGCTCGCTTGCTGGATGATCGTCAGTGGGCTCGACGATCTCTGGCTCGATTTCTGCTATCTGTTTCGTCGCCGCCGTCCGGACTTCCCACCCCAGCGCCTGCCCACCGAAGAATCGCTCATCGCTCTCTGGATCCCCGCCTGGAAAGAAGACGGCGTCATCGCCCGCATGTTGGCCCACAATGCCGCTTCCATCCGTTACCGCCGCTATCACATCTTCGCCGGCACCTATCCCAATGACGAAGCCACCCTCGATGTCCTCCGCGATCTTGAAGAACAATACCCCAACCTCCACGTCTCGCTCACCCCGCACGACGGCCCTACCTCCAAGGCCGACAACCTCAACTGGATCTACCAGAACCTCTGCCTGGTAGAAGAGCGCCTCGGCGAAAAATTCGACATCGTCGTCATTCACGACAGTGAAGATCTCATCCACCCCGATGAATTCCGCTGGCTCAATCACTACTGCCGCGATTTTGATTTCGTCCAGATTCCCGTCCTCGCCCTCCCCACTCCCGCCTGGGAACTCACCCACGGCATCTACTGCGATGAATTCGCCGAAACCCAACAAAAAGACCTGCCCACCCGCAACCGCCTCGGTGGCTTCTCGCCCTCTTGCGGAGTCGGTACCGGGTATCGACGCGATGCACTCGCCCGCCTGGCCGAAGCAGAATCCAATCGCCTCTTTGAACCCGACAGCCTCACAGAGGATTACCTCAACGGCCTCCGCATGCACCGCCTCGGCATGCGGCAAATCTACCTGCCGGTCGCCTGGGTCCACTCCCAACCCGTTGCCACCCGCGAGTACTTTCCCCGCCGCTTCTATAGCGCCGTCCGGCAGCGCACCCGCTGGGTCACCGGCATCGCCCTCCAGACTTGGCAAAAAGTCGGCTGGAGCGCGAATTGGGCCGAGAATTACTGGCTCTGGCGTGACCGCAAAGGCCTGCTCGGCAATCCCCTGAGCCTTGTCGCAAACCTCCTGCTGATACTTGCTCTCCTGGGGATCATTCCAATCCCCACGGGGGCCCTCCTTTCCGTCACCTCCATTGGCTTCGTTCTGCAAATCCTCCGCATGGGTTGGCGCATCTACTTTTGCGCCCGCGTCTATGGCATTCCCTATGCTTTACTCGTCCCCGTGCGCATCCCCTGGTCGAATCTGATCAACACTCTCGCCACCCTGTCCGCCCTCCAACGCTTCGCCCTCGCCCGCTGGCGCAAGCAACCGCTGGTGTGGCTCAAGACCGAGCACGCCTACCCCAACCGCCAGGCCCTCAACGCTTACCGCCGCCGCCTCGGAGAAGTCCTCAGCGATCTGCAATTCCTCGACGCAGAGCGTCTGGAAGCCGCCCTCACTCGCCGTCCCGACGGCCAGCGTATCGGAGAATTCCTCATCGCGGAAGCCCTCATCACCTGGCAGCAGCTCTATGAAGCCCTGTCGCTTCTCACGGGCTACGCCTTCACCGAAGTTGACGCCAGCGAACTTGTCCCCGAACTCGCTCGCTGCCTTCCCCGCAGCCTCATGCAGGAAGCCAGCCTGCAACCCGTGCGCTGCTCCGGCGACTCGCTCCTGATTGCTGCCGCGGAAATCCCCGACGACGCGCTACTCGAACAAGTCCGCCGCTTCACTGGTCGCGCCCCGCTTTTCGTCCTCGTCACTCCCGCCAACCTGCTTCAATTGCGGACCGCCGCAGAACGCCCCCTGGCGCTCGCCCTATAATTACAGTTTGTCTCCCATGTCCAACACACTTTCCCAATACCGCGAAGCCCGCCAAAGCTGGATGAAGCTTCGCAACCAGGCGAAGAAAGAACTCATCGCCCGTTTCCATGAAGTCTCAGCCGAACTCGTCCAGATCCAGCGCGAACTGCTCGAAGACTTCGGCGAAAAAGTCACGATTGCCACCAAGCCGAAAAAAGCGGCAGCGAAAAAACTTGCTCCGGAACCCGCCAAGGAACCCGCCCCCAAGGCCAACCCCGAAATCGTCGCGCTACAAAAAAAGCTCGACGCCCAACGCAAGAAGCTCACCGAAGCCCTGGCCGCCGGCAAGCCCACCAAGCCCATTGAAGACCGTATCTACGAGATCGAAGACGACCTGCGCCTGGCCTCCAGCTAAAGCCAGGCTTTCACAAACAACGACACCGTCATCGCCAACCCGATCGCGATCACGATATTCTTCACCGCCTTGCGCCCCAGTCGCCGCGCCAGGCCCGCTCCCAGATAGCCGCCCGCTGCCGCGCCCACAATCATCACCACCGCATGCGGCCACGACACGATGCCGCCATAGATGAAGTACATGGCTGCTATACCGTTAATGCACGTCGCAAACAAATTCTTCAGCCCATTCATCTGGTGGATGTCCGTCAGCCCCATAATGCTCAACGCCGCCAGCATCAGAATGCCGATCCCCGCTCCAAAGTAACCCCCATACACAGACACCAGAAACTGAAATCCGATCGACCAGCCCAGCCACTGGTTCGAGGCCGATGCCGCCGCATCCGCTGAGCGCAATCTCCGCTGCACCGGCTCTTGCGCCAAAAACAGCAGCGTCGCAAACAGAATCAGGAAGGGCACCAGCCGGTCAAAGACTCCCGGTGGCGTCACTCGCAACAGCACTGCCCCCAGAATGCCGCCAATCAGGCTCGGCACCACCAGCAGCAGCATCCGCGAGCTCAAGCCCCGCATCTCCTCCCGGTACCCCCACATGCTCCCCATCGATCCCGGCCACATCGCCACCGTGTTCGTTGCATTGGACACTACCGACGGAACTCCCAACCAGACCAGCGCAGGAAAGCTCACCAGCGTCCCGCCTCCGGCCACGGAGTTGATGGCCCCCGCCGCAAAGGCTGCCGCAAAGGATACCGCTCCAGCTAGCGGCGTCAGGTTGAATTCGGTCATTGCTCCCCAACAGAATCTCACACCACCTCCGCTATACTGCATTCCCATGAGATTCTTCTCCGCACTGCTTTGCCTCGCCATCGTTGCTTCCGCCCAAACTCCCCAATTCACCGACTCTTCCCGCCGTGCCAAACTCGCCGCCCTTGCCCCCGAAATCGACACCCTCTTTGAGCGCTACCTCCGCGATACCAATGCTCCCGGCCTCATCTATGGCTACGTCGTCGACGACGAAATCGTCCACCTCCGCGCCTTTGGCATCCGCGACAACGAGAGCAAAGCCCCTGTGACCCCGGAGACCGTCTTCCGCATCGCCTCCATGACCAAGAGCTTCACCGCACTTGCCATTCTCAAGCTGCGCGACCAGGGCAAGCTCTCTCTCGACGACCCCGCCACCAAATGGATTCCCGAACTCTCCGCCGTCAAACTCCCCACTGCGGACTCGACCCCCATCACCGTCCGTCACCTGCTTACCCATAGCGGTGGCTTTCCTGAGGACAACCCCTGGGGCGATCGCCAGCTTCACATTTCAGATAGCCAGTTCAGCCAGTGGCTCAAGGCCGGTCAGCCTTTCTCCACTCCGCCCGGAACTGCCTTCGAATACGCCAACTACGGCTTCGCCCTCCTCGGCCGCATCGTCGCCAACGCCTCCGGCAAAACCTACGATGACTATCTGCAATCAGAAATCCTCAACCCTCTCGGGCTCAGCTCCGCCACCCTCGAATCCGCCCAGGTCCCCGCTGCCCACCGCGCCATCGGCTATGGCCGCCGCGACGGCAAGTTCTTTGAAATTCCCTCCCTCGCGCACGGAGCCTTCGGCGCCATGGGCGGCTTGCTGATCAATGCCCGCGATCTCGGCCGCTACGTGGCCTTCCATCTTTCCGCGGAACCCGCCCGCGATGCAGCAGACCCCGGTCCCGTCCGCCGCTCCTCGATACGAGAGATGCAGCAAGCCTGGCGGTCCTCCAACTTCATGGCCTCCAAGTCAGACGCGGAACTTCGCGCCGCCACCAGCGCCTATGGCTATGGCCTCAGCGTTACCCGCGATTGTGAGTTCCCCCGCATCGTGGCGCACGGCGGAGGCCTTCCCGGTTTCGGCTCCTACATGACCTGGCTGCCCGAATACGGCGTCGGCTTCTTCGCAATGGCCAACCTCACCTATTCCGGTCCTTCCCGGCCCATTCGACAGGCGCTCAAACTCATGAACACCCGCGGTGCCCTCACTCCCCGGCAATTGCCCGTGTCAGAAAGCCTCACCACCACCCGCACCGCCCTCACGAATCTCTGGAACGATTGGCAGGATAGCCGCCTCGATTCCATCGCCGCCGACAATCTCTATCAGGACCTCCCGCGCGAACTCATCCGCGCCCGCTTCTCCCAACTGAAAACTCAATTCACTGCCTGCCAGCCCGAAGGAGACCTGATCCCGGAGAACTGGCTGCGTGGCACCTTCACCCTTGCCTGCCAGCAGGGTCGCGTCGAGATCAGCTTTACTCTCGCCCCCACGATGCCTCCGCTGGTGCAATATCTCGACGTCACCGGAATCGCCAACCCCACTCGCGCCCAACGCAACGCCGCTCAAAACCTCGCCAAACGCAGCCCCTACGGTGCCTGCACTCTGGGCCGCACGTTGCCGGCTCCGGATGACGCCACCGCCTTTGAACTCCAATGTCCCACCGGTGCCGCCGCCCTCACGCTGCGCCCGCAAGGCAAGGCCTTCAAACCCGCCTACAGCCTGGCTCCCGACAAATCCTGCACGCCCTAGCTGGGCCGCGCATAGTAGCCCGTCTTGTGCCGCAGCTTCACCCCTGGCCGCTTTGCCCGCAGGCGGATCTTGCGAAAGGTCCCATCCCGCTCCGGCTGGCTGCTCGTGTAGGCCAGGTCATAACTGGTTCGCAACATTTCCCCAATTCGTGCGAATGCCTGCTCCAGGCTTCGATCGGATCCCGCATCAAAGTCCAGCCCGCCGGATTCATCCGCCAGCCGCCGCATCACGGACAATCCATACTTGTTCCGCGCCGACCACACGCCTTTACGCGTTTCCGTATAGCGCATGGAAAACACCGTCACCCCCAGCGCCTGCACTTCTTCCACCGCATCCATCAGATTCATGGCGCTCGCATTGTCTTCGCCGTCGGAAAAAAGCAGGATGGCCCTTCGTCCTTCCAGTCTTCGCAATTCCTGCGCCGTCAAAATGATGGCGTCATAAAAGGCCGTTCCCCCGCTACGCCGTTCCGGCGCTCCCAGACTCGGAAACTGGTCCAGCTTCTTGCCGCGCTGATAAGCTTGCAAGGCTTCATCCAACCGCTTGGCTTCTTTCTCCGGCCCGGAAACCATGCGGATGTAATTTCCAAAACATACCAGCAAGGCGCTGTCCGTTGGACGCAGCACCGTCTGTAGGAAACTCCTCAAGTCGCGCCGATGCTCCTTCAGGAATTCTTCTTGTGACCCGGACGCGTCCGCCACCACCCCAATCGAAAGCGCTGAATCCGACGCGCGGGAGAAGAACGATAGCTTTTGTGCAATCCCATCTTCCAGCACCTCCAGCTCCTCTGCCTTCAAGTCCGTCACCCAACGCCCCTCTTCATCCTGAGCCGAAAAGGGCAGGTTCACCAGATTCACTTCCACTCGAATCGGTTCCGGCTCCTGCGCCAGTACCAAAGGGGTCAAAAAAAAAGAACGCCGCAGCATCACTCTCCTCTTACGTATGTAGCGGCAAATCGTTCCCGGCTAGCTCAAAATATCGTGCACCACATTCCCATGCACGTCCGTCAGCCGGAAGTCCCGTCCCGCATAGCGATAGGTCAACTTCAAATGGTCAAGCCCCAGCAGATGCAGAATCGTGGCATGCAGGTCATGTACATGCACCTTCTTCTCCACCGAATAGTAACCATAGTCGTCCGTTGCACCATAAGACAGCCCCGGCTTCACGCCACCGCCTGCCATCCAGATCGTAAAGGCTTCGGGGTTATGGTCACGCCCGTCAGACCCTTCCGCCGTTGGCGTCCGCCCGAATTCTCCGGCCCACAATACAAGCGTGTCTTCCAGCAATCCGCGTGACTTCAAATCCCGCAGCAAGCCCGCAATCGGTCGGTCTACTTCAGCCGCATTCTGCGAATGGTCCCGCTTCAAATTCTCGTGTTGGTCCCACTTATAGGTATGGCTCACCTGCACAAAGCGCACTCCCTTTTCCGAGAAGCGCCGCGCCATCAAACACTGCCGGCCAAAGTCCTCCGTCACGGGATTGTCGAGTCCGTAAAGCTTCTTGGTGGCGTCCGATTCCTGTTCCAGATCCTGCAAGGCCGGCGCTTCGGCCTGCATCCGGAAAGCCAACTCAAAGCTCTCGATTCGCCCTTCCAGCGCCCGGTCAGGCCCGGTCATCTCAAGCTGCCGCCGGTTCAACTGCTGGCTATAATCGATCTCTTTGCGCTGAATCTCGCGCGGTGTCTCTGCGTTGCTGATGAAGGGAATCCTGGCATCTCGCGCCGGCACTCCCACCGAACCAATGGCCGTGCCCGCATAGGGCGCCGGCAAGAAGGCAGACCCGAAATTGTTCGCCCCGCCATGCGATTGCGTCGGGCAAATCGTCAAAAAGCCCGGCATCGACGCATTCTCCGTGCCCAGCCCATAAGTCACCCACGAACCCATGCTCGGCCGAATGAAGGTATCAGAACCCGTATGCAATTCGAGCAACGCCCCACCGTGCCGTGAGTTGGACGCATGCATCGACTTCACAAAACACATATCGTCGACGCACTTGGCCAACTCCGGAAACAACTCGCTCACCCACGCTCCGCTCTGGCCATGCTGCTTGAAGGCCCATGGCGATTGCAGCAGATTGAAGGTCTCGCCCGACACCACCTTGGGCCGTTTGAAGGGCAGAGGCTTGCCGTGGTCCCGCTTGAGCAGAGGCTTGTAGTCAAAGGTGTCCACCTGTGACGGCCCCCCGTGCATGAACAGAAAGATCACTCGCTTGGCGCGGGCAGGGAAGTGCGGCGAACGCACCGCGAGGGGGTCCTTCTCCGACGCCTGCGCCACCTCCTGGTTCAACATCGCTGCCAGGGCCACTGACCCAAAGCCCGTGCTGGCGCTCGCCAGCAATTCGCGGCGCGACAGCGCCCGGTTCAAATAGGAATTCCAGTGTGGGTTCATATGCTTAGTTCAGATAGACAAACTCGTTGGCGCTCAGCAAACCCTTGGCAAAGCTCTGCCAGGCTTTGAGTTCATCCTCCTTCCACTCCTTCTTCATGCGGGCCACAAAACTCAGGGCATCATCAATTTCAGCCGCGCTGGGCGGCCTTGCCAGCGCTCGCTCATAAGCCAGCCTCACCCGGTCAGAATTCTCCATGCCCGGTTGCCCCAGCAGAAACTGTGCCAGCTTCAGGCTGTGCTTCAGCATGACAGAGCTGTTCATCATAAACAATGCCTGTGGCGCCACTACGGTTGAGTCGCGATCCCCATTCAGCATCGTCGGGTCCGGCAAGTCAAAGGCGGCAAAAACGTCATAGAGCGAGCTTCGCAAGACCGGAACATACACGGAACGGATCGCGCGGTCATAATCCACATTGCTGCCCTTGGCGGTATTGGCGACATACTGGCGGTCCTTATAAGTCAGCAGACTGCCCCCTGCGGTCAACTCCAATCCTCCCGACACACTCATGATGCCGTCCCGGATCGCCTCGGCCTCCAACCGCCGCCTCGGCATCCTCCACAGCAGGATGTTTTCGGGGTCCACCGCTGCCGCGCTCTCATTGAGTTCGCTGCTCATCTGATAGGTACTCGAAAGGACCATCAGCCGGTGCATCGCCTTCACGGACCACCCCTCTTGAACAAACTTCACCGCCAGCCAGTCCAGCAATTCCGGATTCGAGGGTGCTTCTCCCAGACGGCCAAAGTTGTCCACACTCGCAACAATGCCCCGCCCAAAGTGCCAGCGCCAAAGCCGGTTCACCATCACGCGGCTCGTCAGCGGATTGTCCGGCTGCGTGATCCAGTCCGCCAGCGCCAAACGGCCGCTGCTTCCTTCCGGGATCGCCGGCCTCACTTTGGTCTCCACTGCGCTCAGAAATCCGCGGGGCACTTTCTCGCCCAGGCTCCAGTGGCTGCCGCGCAGATGCACCGGAATATCGCCGACCTGTGCTGCTTCCTTCACCCCCATCGCTCGCGGATAAACGGGAACACTTTCCGCCAGTTGCTTGGCCTCGTCTTCCAGCCGCTCCAACGCCTGCCGGCCGGCCACGCTGTAATCGCGCCGCACATTGTCCGGTGCCCGAAAAGGACCGTACTTCTCGTGCAGAAAGTCATGGAGAGCCTTCAGGCCTGGGCTACGGCCATCCGCGCTGCTATCCAGGGCGGCTTGAAACTGCTTCTCATAATGGTTCGCAATCGCCTCGGGATTCCCGTTGGGAATTCCCGCAAAGAGCTGCGCTACCGGCGAAGACCATTGCTTCCAATCGCCAGCCTGTCCCAGCGTTTCCCATGCATAGAGCACCGAAGCGCCCGCCCCCCGAGACCGGTCAAAGTAATCCAGCAATTGCGCCAGAAAACCCGCATTCACACCAAACTCACTGGCCGCCTGCACCACCGTCTTCGGATAATCCTTCTCGCGATACGCCACCAGCAGCAACTTCTCAAAGTAAGGAAAGCGGCTGGCATGTTCGAGGCGGATCGTATTCGCGCCTTTCCTGAGAGGCATCACCGCCAATACACCCCACCCGCCGGCTTCGGGCGAAGCTGCACGATTTTGCACCGGTCCGTCGCCCTCGCGTACCCACGTCCCGTTCACCCACAAGTCTGCCGTGCCAGCTCCTTTTTCCTGATTCAGGACGTCCAGTTGATAAAGCCCTGCCGCCGGCGCTTGAACAACATATTCCGCAAAGAAAGGGCCCTTCTGGCCTTCCGGCACATTGGGCTTCTTCGGCACCAGTTCTTTCGGCACATTCCCCTTTTCAAAACTCCCCGCCAGCCGGACCACGGCTCCCCTTTCCACTTCCACCGGTGCGACTACTCGTTTCAGGCTTTCCTCATAACTGCGCGCTGCCCGCAGGTAACGCCCCATCTGCCGCATCGCCGGCGCAGCCAGTTTCTCGTTCTCCACCTTCTTCAGATCCAGAATCTCTTTGCGCTTGCTCTCGATCTTTGCCTCGTGCGCGGCCAGCTTCGCCCGATCTTCCGCCGGTGCCAAAACATGCTCGTGCCATTTGGCAACGACTTTGAAGTTGTCCATTGTGTGCGAGCTCTTGAAGATGCCCGCCAGCGCATAATAATCCTTCGTCGGGATCGGATCAAATTTGTGATCGTGGCACCGCGCACAGCCCACCGTCATTCCCAGAAAAGCCCGCGCAGTCGTGTCCACCTGTTCATCCACAATGTCCATCTGCATCTTCACCGGGTCATCCTCGGCCAGCATCTTTGCCCCCAGGCTCAAAAAGCCCGTCGCCGACCAGCGCTCAAACTGCTTGGACAGGTCCGACGTTTCCGGCAGCAGATCTCCCGCCAGTTGTTCCCGCACAAACTCGTTATAAGGTTTGTCCTGGTTGAATGCAGCGATCACGTAATCCCGATAGCGAAAGGCGTTCTTGTAGACCAGGTTCTCATCCAGACCATTAGAATCGGCATAGCGGGCCACATCCAGCCAGTGCCGCGCCCATCGTTCGCCGTATTGCGTTGAGGCCAGCAATCGCTCCACCAGGCGCGCATACGCATCCGGTTTCTCATCCTGCAAGAACGCTGCCACTTGTTCCGGCGTCGGCGGCAAGCCTGTCAAGTCAAAGGTCACCCGGCGAATCAGCGTCCGGCGGTCCGCTTGTTTGGCCGGGTGCAATCCTTTCGCCTCCAGTCCTGCGAGTACAAAAGCATCCAACGGCGACTTTGTCCAGCCCTGCATCTTGACTGACGGCACTTTTGGCAAACTCGGCGGCACCAGCGACCAATGCTGCTTCTTGGCCGCACTCGACTCAATTGCCTCGCTCCGTCCCCACGGTGCACCCATCGCAATCCATTGCGCCATAAGCGCGGTTTCCGCGTCGCTCATCTTCGGCCCCGGCGGCATCTTCAGCGGACCAGCCGTATGCAGCATTACCTTCAGCAGCAAACTCTCTGCCGGATTGCCCGGCACAACGGAAGCCCCTCGGCTCCCCCCGCTCAGCATCGCCGCCCGGTCATCAAGCCGCAATCCGCCCATCACCGGTTTGCTGGCTGCCGAATGACAACCAAGACACTTGGCCGCCAGGAGCGGCCGTACGTTCTTTTCAAAAAATGCCTCACCGTCCTCTTGCGCACCCAGGACCAGAGCACCCACTACAAATGAAAGAAAACAACGGCTCAGCATGCTCGAATCTTATCACTCGCGTATCTGTTAGTCTTCATATATGCGTCGACGTGAATTTTCTGTAATGTTGGGCCTCGCCCCGCTCCTTTCTGCTGCCGAACCGGGCTTTGTTCCCCTTTTTAACGGTAAGGACCTCGCTGGCTGGAAACTCGTCCGGGGTCGCGGTACTGGCTACATCGTCGAGAATGGCGTAATCGTGTGTCCGGAAGACGGTGGCGGCAATCTCTTCACCGAAAAGGAATATTCCGATTTCGTCCTCCGTCTCGATTGGCGGCTCTGGGATGGTGGCAACAATGGCGTTGGCATCCGCTCCCCACTCGAAGGCGACGCCGCCTATGTCGGCATGGAGATTCAGATCCTCGACGAAACCAGCGACAAATACAAGAAGGGCGCCGGGCTCAAGCCGACCCAGATGACTGGCTCCGTCTACGACGTTTTCGCCGCCAAACCCGGCCACGTCAAGCGCGATGGGGTCTGGAACAAGTACGAGATTGAGGCCAAGGGCCGCCGCATCAAAGTCACCCTCAATGATGTCGTCATCTCTGACGTCGACCTCGATTCCGTCAAAGATCCGGAAGTCCTCAAGAAGCACCCGGGCCTCGCTCGCAAGGCCGGCCATATCGGCTTCCTCGGTCACGGCACCCGCGTCGAGTTCCGCAATATCCGCGTCCGCGAACTCTAGTTCGCGTCGCCCTGCTTGAACACTTTGCTCAGGATCTGGTCTACCGCGCCGCCCACGAGCATCATCGCCAGCGATCCAAAGAACGCCGCCCAGAAGCCGCTTACGGAAAATCCGCTTAACAGGTTTCCAGCCAGCCAGAACATCAGCGCATTGATCACCAGGCTCGACAGGCCCAGTGTCAAACACCCGATTGGCAGGGTAAGCAACTTGAGCAGTCCCCCCAGGCTTGCATTCACCAAACCGATCACCAACGCCGCAAATATCGCGCTTCCGAAGCTGTTTACGTTTATCCCTGGCACAAACTTCGTCACCAGATAGAGCGCTATGGCGCTCGCTGCCCATCGAATCAATAGACTCACAGTTTTTTCTTTCCTTTTAGAAACGATAACATTTCTTGGTTGGTTGTTTCTGCCTGTTCCAGCATAAGGTAATGGCTCACGCCTTGTATGTACCGATAGTCGATTCGCGGCAATATTGTACGCAAGTAAGTTGCCTCTCCTGGCGGTTCGTGCCGCCCGGCCCGAAGAAAAAGTACTGGCAACTCAATCTTGTCTTCGGCCCATAGCTTCAAATCTGCCATGCTTGCCATCGCCGCCTGCGCTGTCACTGGCGAAGTTTCCAGCGCTTTACGCAAAATCTGCATGCGTAACTCCCTCGGAGTTGCATCCGTGTAGAGGTTGGAAAGGAATACGCTGATTCCCCGTTCACGACTTTCTTTCTCGATTTCCGGGCCAAAGCTCGCCGCCATCCGCCGAATTGCTTCCGCCCAACGAATCCGATCCTGCTCCCCCGGCGGGAGTTGGTAAATGGAACCGTCCAGAAAGATCAACCCGGCCACCCGGTTGCCATACTGCCGCGTATATTGCCGCGCCACGACCGCCCCCAAGGCATGGCCACCCAGGATCAAACGGCTTAGATTCAAAGTTTTACGGACACTCTCCACCGCTCGAACAAACGAAGCCATTTCCATGGCGGCCGGCGCTTCCGATTGCCCGTGGCCCGGCAAATCCAGCACGACCACCCGCATTTGCTTACTCAATCCGTCCAATTGCCCCTGGAAGAAACTGTGGTCCGCCGCCCATCCATGAATCAGCAGCAGGGTTTCCGCACCCTGACCACGCGACTCATAAAAGACTTTCTTGCCGTCGAGTAGGGTAGTCTCAGCCTGAAGAAAACCGACACCAACCAGCAAGGCAAGATACATGCGCATGAACTTGAGCTTAACGAACAAAGCCGATGCCAAACAGAGCAACGCCCAATTCCCGGTCATCCCCCTCGACGGTCAGCACGGGGCTGGCCCGGATTTCCACCTCCACCGGTCCCACGAACCGTCGCGGCAAAACATAGTCAATCGTCGGAGTACCCGCCTCCTGAAATTCCGATCGCCCCACCACGTCTCCCTCCACGCTGACCTCCACCTTCACCACTCGATTGCCGTTGTTAAACCGCACCCGCAATTTCGAAAATTCTTCTGCCGCCAGCAACCGCAGCCGCGCCACCGCCCCCGTCCAGCGGAAATGGCCCTCCCGGTCGTGCCAGCCATCCAGCAACTGCCAGGCGCTAGCCGGTTGCCCGAAATCCAGTTGCGACAATTTCGCTTCCCCCACCCGGTGGTAGCGCACCGTCAATTCTTGCTTGGGCGCAAACCAGGCCAATGTCGGAGCTTCTTCTTGGCCAGCCTCAGCCCGTGCCGCCGCGGATTCCGGGCTCAAAACCTTCGCCTCGTAATGTCCACTCACCAGCCGCAACGCCCCCCGGAGGCCATGCAACTGATACCCGGCCGGTGAATTCTCAAAGAAAGCCAATTTCCCCAGCGGACGCTCAGCATGGGCCGCTCGAAGCTGCGTCACGTAGGCGCGAGCTTCATGGCCTAGCGCCAACTCCGTCTTCCGCTTCTCCCGCAGTGCGTTGTAGTCGAGCACCAGAAAGATCGCGAGCCCCGTCGCCAGCGCCCACCGGGGCATGCGTCCAAAACAAGCCGCCAGCCCCGGCATCAGCACGAGCAGCGGCACGTAGAGATAGACACTGAAGAGCCGCCCGGGCAAAAACAGCAGCGGCGTCATCAGCACCACCATTCCCAACCCGGCCAGCAGGACTTCCCGCCGCCAGCCGAACAAAGCCAATGGCGACACCACCAGCAAGCCGAACTTGTTCAAAACAAGCTGCTTGGCGTAAAACGGCAGCGTCGTAACGAGCGAAGCCAATTCAAATCGCAGCGTATAAGCCGACTCCCGTTGCCGGTTCGCCGTCAACGCTTGCAAACCGAAATTCCCGCTGATGGCCAAAAAAGGCAGCGCCCGCTTCCAGTCCTCCAGCGCCAGCACCACGGGAAAGAAAAGCGAAACCTCCTTCGACTTGTACGCCAGCCAGAACGAAGCCAATCCCAGCCACCACCACCGCGACCCGAAGGCCAGCCACGTCACCAGACAAAAAGTGGCGGCCAACAGGTCAAAGATATACATCGGTTTCCACCAGGCCTCGAGTAGCGCCGCATGAAAGAGAAAGAAGACCGTCGCCGCCGCGGCCTCCACTTCTCCATACTCCTTGCGCCGCAGCAACCAGTAGAGCAATCCCGCATTCAGCCAGTGAATCCCGAAAAGCAAAGGAAGGTAGCCTTCAAAATTGAGCCCCTGCGCCATCCCCGCCCAGCGATAAAAGAGTCCCCCCGTCGGCCGCGTATTGGTCTGCGAAAAGACCGGCGTCACCAGTTCTTTCACAAAAGAATCCGCCCCCGCCGCCATCGCCCAACTCAGGTTGTCCAGATCGTCGTCCGAGAAGTAGCCCTCAAACGCAGCCCGGTTCGCAATCAGGAAGGCCGCCAGGACTGCCACCACAGCGAGGACTCGTTTCATCACGCCTTATATTTTAGAAAGTCGAAGTCGCACCCCAGGTGCGACTGCTCCACATGCTCGGTAAAGAGCTTGCGGTATCCCCGCTCAAAGACTTCCCGCTGCGAAGGCTTCCGGGCAATGCGGGCCGCGATCTCGTCAGCCGCCACTTCCAGCGCCAGCTCTCGCCGCTCGACATCAAGCCGGATCCAGTCCCCGTCTTCGACCGCCCCCAGCGGACCACCAACGGCTGCTTCCGGGCTGATGTGCAGCACGACGGTCCCATAGCTGGTCCCCGACATCCGGGCGTCCGAGATCCTGACGACATCGCTCACCCCCCGCGCCATCAGCGACTTGGGCATCGGAATCTGACCCCATTCCGGAAAGCCCGGCCCGCCGAGCGGCCCGGCATTGCGCAGTACCAGCACATTGTCCGGCTCCACCAGAAACGATTCATCGTTCACCTTGGCCAGCATTTCGTCCTTGGTCTCAAAGACGATCGCCCGGCCCCGGCTCTGGAGCAAATGCGCGGAAGCTGCACTCGTCTTGATCAGTGCTCCATCGGGAGCCAGATTGCCCCGCAGCACCTGAATTCCGCCGTTCGGCGCCAGCGCCTGATCGCGCCGCCGGATCACATCCTGCTCATGCAGCCGGTGGCCTGCCATCTGCTCACCGAGCGATCTTCCACTCACCGTCAGCGCTTCCTTCTCAAGCAGCGCTTCCAGATTCCGCAACAGGGTCTGCGCTCCACCGGCATAGGCAAAGTCTTCCATCAGATACTTGCCGTGCGGCTTGAGATCAACCAGCAAGGGAGTTGCCGCCGAGATCCGCTCAAAGTCATCAAGCGTGAGAGGCACTCCCAACCGCCCGGCAATCGCCAGCAGGTGGATCACTCCGTTTGTCGACGCGCCCGCCGCCATTAGTGCCGTGATGGCATTGTGGAATGCCGCTTGCGTCATCACCTCAGCCGGAGCCGGGCCTTCGGTTGCCATCGCCACGGCGCGAGTGCCGCTCAGTTCGGCCACCGCCATACGGCGGCTATCCACCGCTGGCCAGGCCGCCGCCCCCGGCAGCGTCATGCCAAGTGACTCAGCCACCAGCGCCATCGAACTGGCCGTGCCCATCACCATGCAATGGCCGGGCGAGCGCGCGATCGAACACTCCAGCTCCGCCATATCTTCGTCCTTCAACTGCCCGCTGCGGTAGAGGTCAAAATGCTTCCGGCCATCGGTGCCGCTCCCCAGCGTCTGGCCACGAAATGTCCCCGACAACATCGGCCCGCCCGGCACCACCAGCGCCGGAACGTTCGCGCTCGCCGCCCCCATCAGCAGCGCCGGAATGGTCTTGTCGCAACCTCCCAGCAGCACGACGGCATCAATCGGATTGGCGCGGATCATCTCTTCCACGTCCATGCTCATCAGGTTGCGGTACATCATCGCGCTGGGCTTGAGAAACATCTCACCCAGGCTGATCACCGGAAACTCGCAAGGAAAGCCTCCCGCTGCCCACACGCCCCGCTTGACGGCTTCCGCTACCTGCGTCAAATGACGGTTGCAGGGGTTCAGATCAGACGCCGTGTTGCAAATGCCAATCACCGGCTTGCCTTCGGTTGCCGCCCGCGTCAAGCCCTGGGCCCGCAGCGTCGAGCGCCGCGCAAAGGAATAGTATTCTCTGGCATCAAACCAGTCGAGAGATCGTAGTTTACGCACCAATCGAGAGTGTATCGCTTAAAACTCAAATCCGGTCTGCCTGGCCGTCAAAAACTGCCGTTTGCGTTCCCCGCCTGCCCGCAGCCAGTAAAGCTCCTCTTCGCAATCCCTCACGCAAGCCGCCGCCCCTTGCTGCGTTGCTTCCCCCGCCAGCGTTTCAAAAGCCCAGACGGCTTCCGGCACCCGGTCATTCAGCCGGAAAAACGCCCCTGCTTTGCGGGCCAGCCTTTCGGCCAGTGCCCAGTTCGTCGCAAACAGCCTCACCAGCAGCGCCTCCAATTCCCTCGTGCTCACTGGAAAAGCCAACCCTTCCTGGGTAGGAATTCGCGACAGCACTTCCGCCGCCCGTCGGATGACTTCCTCATTCGTCCAATGCCGCTCAACCTTCGGCAAAATCAGCAACGAAGCTCCCGCAGGGGCTTCTGCTTCGCCACCCCGTAGGATGTAAAGCGCCCGCCCCATGGGCTTCACCTCCGCCAGTGCCGCCAGCCGCAACGCTTCGCTTTCATGCCCCAGTTCAATCTCTGCGGTGTACTCAAAATAAGGCCCTAAGAACGCAAAGTCGAAGGCCTCATCGAGTTGCAGCCTTCCTGGCTGGTCCACCAATTCGCCCAGCAGGCGCTCTTGCATTTCCGCGCTCACACTGCACGCAACCGGCTCAACATCCACACCAATCCATCCCATCACCCAGCGCGTCAATTCGCGGCTCTCACCTGCCGCCTGACGCACCCTGTCGAGCAATGCGGGCAGCTTGATTCCGTCCAGCCGCACGACGGCCAGTTGTGCAGCGCCTCCGGCTTCAATTCGTTCGAGCACAGGTTGCCAGGTCTCACGCGTCGGCTTGGTGATCAGGCCGGAATCGAGGCAAAGCACCGTGGGGTCTCCGTCTTCTAACGCCGCTTCGACTTCAGCGGTGAAGTCTGCCGGAGTGAGCGCTACCCACACTAACTCGGCTTGCCGAAGGAAACCCAGCCTTGTGCGCAACGCTGAGGCAAAGTCTTCCCGCGATTCCGGGTAACAGATCGAGATCCTCATCAGAACCTACCAGCGTGGGAGAATGCGCTTCCAGTTGGGGTCCACATGCTGCCGCATTTCGGCCTCATCGTCCCGCTTGCGGAAGGGAAGTCTCTGATACCGTTCCACGCCACGGGCCACCTGATCGTAGTCGAGCGTTACGCCCAAACCCGGTTTTTCAGGGATCGGCACCGTACCGTTCACAAACTTTACGCGCCCCCCTGCAATTACTTCATCCACCTCGGTTTGCCAGGGATAATGCGTGTCGCAAGCGTGTGTGAGGTGAGGAGAGGCGCACGCGGCATGCGCCATCGTCATCATGCTTACGCCAAGATGATTGTTCGAGTGCATCGACAGGCCCATCCCCAGAACTTCGCAAACTTCGCTGAGTTGCTTTTGCTTCCGGATGCCGCCCCAGTAATGAGGGTCACTCAGAATAATCTGCACCGCATCGAGGTCACGAGCCTGCGGCACGTGAGCAAAACAGGTGGTCGCAACATTGGAGGCAAACAAGGTCTCAACCCCTTCCGCCTGCAGCCGTTTCCGTACTTCGGCCATGCCTTCGAGCGCGGCGCAAGGGTCTTCGAGGTAACCGCCGCCGGATAGCTCGTCCCGCAGCGCAAGACCAACTTTGACGCTTGTGTCCACGCTCCAGGCGCAATTTGGATCGATCCTTAGCGGGTAAGCCGGCCCGAATTCAGCCCGCAACTGGCGAATCGTCTCGATCTCAATTTCCGGATCGAGCACGCCGCCCTTGAGCTTGATTTCGCCAAAGCCATATTCGGCAACGAAACGCTGGCATTGCTCAACGATCGTTTCCGGGCTCAGGCATTCGCCGTACTTGTCCTCCCGCGCGTCATCCCCTGTGCCGCCACCGCCAGCGTGCTTGTAAAACAGATAAGCCGAAAAGGGAGCAGCATCGCGGGCGCGGCCGCCCACCAGATCGCACAAAGGCTGATTCACGGCCTGGCCGATGGCATCCAGGCAAGCCACTTCAATAGCGGCAAAGGTGCGGGCGGCTTCATCCAGCGGATTCTCGCCTGGCAGGAGCATCGTATGCGACCGGGCACCCAAAGGGTCCGCCTTGGCCTCGCGCTCGCCATGCAGATCCTGCCAGAAGCGGGTCAGGGCGAAGGGGTCCATTCCAACGACCCGGTCACGCACTGCTTCAAGTGCCGCCAGCGGGCGGTCGCCGCCATAAGTTTCGCTGATTCCGGTGATGCCGTCGGTCGTAACGACTTCGACGATGGTTCTGAGGGCGTAGGGAGCGTGAAGGCCATAAGAACTGCGTAACGGACCGTCGGCAATTGCCTGCGGATGCAGTCGCAGTTCTTTGATTTTCATGTGCGGCTGAGTCTACTTGCGGGCGCCGCGTTGCGGGCTCTTCACGCGGCTCTGCCGGAGTTTCTTCTTCTTGCGGGCGGGCTTGGAGATGATAAAAGTGCCGCTGCCCAAGTATTCAGCGCTGTACAGTTTGTCAGTTGCCATAACTTCCTATATTAGCCGATCCGTTCGCTTTCGCGTTGCCCCGGGCTCTTTATCGGGCCGGTGGAGGAGCCGCCGCCGCGCAAAACGCTACGATAATCCTGCCAGTTGCGCGTGATCAGATAAACCGTTGCTCCGAGGGCGAAGAGGCAGAAGCCTACTACGCCGAGAATGGCCAGCCAGTGCACCCAGATTGTATCCGCGCCCGGCTCAAAGAAGGTGTACTGGAAGTCGGCCGCAAAATTCATGCCGAAGAAGCCCGTCACCATGGCTCCCGCGCCGAGAATCGTCGAGATGATCGCCAAGCGGTTCACGGCCTGGGTATTGCGGGAGGTGTAGTATTCCTGCAAGCTGCTGTTGAGCTTGTCGACTTCCCGCTCCAGCTCAATCTTCATCGGAGTGATGTCGTAGACCGTGCTCAACATGCGGAAGTGCTCGGATTCCTCGTCCTTGTTGGCCAGTTCTTCAAAGTGCCAGTAGTTGGAGAAGACCAGAAACTCGTAGCGCAAGAGGTTCGTGCGTTCAATGTTCTGTTCGGAAAGCCGGGCGTCCTGAAAATCGACGTAAAGGCGCCTCGAAACGAGCGCGACCCGTTCTGCGAAGTCGAGCAGAGTCGAGCGGTAAAACAGCGCGATGATCGCCATCAGGTAGTAGCGGGAATCATACATCCGGTGGATGAGAAAACCCTCGCTCAACTGGTGGTCGTCGCAATCGAAGGTGCCAAAGCACATCGTCACGTTCGAATAGCTGGTGAAGCCATAAAGCGTTCCCTGGTGCGACCAGCGGCGGTAAACCTGCTGCTCCATCAGGCGCTTGGTAAAGCCGCGCGCATAGCGGTAATCCGACCCGGCATGGTCCACATAAAGCGCACGGGAAAAGAGGATGTCGTATTCCTCGCTCTTGTGAAAGTTCTCCGGCACGCTCGCCGGATCAATCGCCAGGTAAGAGTAGACAATAGTCCGCTCATCGAGCACCGGCTCATATTCGCCACGGCGGTAATCGGCAAAGTAGAGCAGGGAAGTGACAAGGCCTGAAACCGGCGGCAGAAATCCAATCATGGCGCTGTTTTCAAAGGTCGCCTCGAGCACTTCGGTGCGCCCATAGGGCGTTTCCACCGACAACGAAACCCGCGACGGCGAGCGGCCTTCACGCAACTGCCGGCCCGAGCTGGGGTAGACCTTGCGCATCATCTCGTTGATCCAGAGTGCCTTTGAAGCCGGAACATCGAAGGCTTCCACGCCAATGGTCAGGATGCCGATGCCGTTGGCGAAAAGGAAGAGCCGCAGGTCGGTCACTTCAAGTTCGGCCTCCCGGTCGCGGTTGTCCTCGGCCATGAAGAAGAGCTTGTTCTCGGGCGAGAGCGGAATCGAGTAGCAGCGCAGGAGCGCTTCCACTTCGTTGTCAGAAGCCCCGATGCCAGCGGTGTCAAAGAAGATTCGCCGCACAAAGGGGTGGAAGAAGATCATGTCCTGATAGGCGGCCGACTCAAGGTCGAACTGCGTATAGGAGGCCCGCTCCCAGCGGCCAATGTGCGTTGCTACCTGTGAATCCTGAACCGGATGGGTGTTGATCCAATCGTCGAGGCCGTCAATCCAGTAGCGGCCCTGCCAGACATCTCCATGATTTTTCAACACTTCGCTCCGGTCCACCGCAAAGGAGAACAGAAAATAAGTGTGCAGGTGCTGGATTACCGGTTCCACAGGTTTCGTGTCTTGTACAATCGCTTGTCATGGGATCGACTCTTGCTTCCAATCGGAAGTCGCGCCGTCAGTTTATTGTAATGGCAAGCCTCAGCGCAGCAATAGGCAGCGCACAGGAAAAATCATTGCTCGATACGGGCTGGAAGGTCATCGACGGGCCGGAAACCGCTTTTTACGCCGACAAAGGCGAGGTGGTGGTGCACCCGGGGGCGAACTACCCCACCTGGCTCCGCAGCCCCGAGACCTATGAGAATTTCGATTGGACGGGCGAAGTTTTCCTGAAGGGATGGGCCAATGGCGGCCTCTATTTCAGTGCGCCGGAGCACGGTCCTCCGATGCAATGCGGCTTTAAGGTGAATATCTTCCACAAGCAGGACGACCCGCCCTTGCGGGAAAGCGCGGGGGCGATCTTCCCGGTGGTGGCGCCGCGCAAGGTGAACGTCCGCGGCAAGGGCGAGTGGAACCAGTTCCGCATCCGCCTCGAATGGCCACGCCTGCTGGTGATGTGGAACGGCGAGGTTGTGCAGGATTTGAACCTTGATGAACACGAGGAGCTCAAGTACCGCTTGCGCCGAGGCTATCTGGGCATCGAAAGCCTGAGCTATCCCTTGCGCTACCGGAATTTCAAGATCGCGCGCCTGCCCGACCGGCAGAAGTGGGAGACGCTCTACGGCAAGCCCGCTGATATGGCCAAGTGGAATGCTACCGAGCAGGCAAGCTGGGAGACGCTGGGCCCGGTCCTGCGGGCCGACGGGTTGGGTTATCTGATTTCGAAGCAGCGCTATCAGGATTTCGCCTTTGAATGTTATGTCCGGGCGAGTAAGCACTCCAATGGCGGCGTATTGTTTCGAGGGGGCAACGACAACAACGCGCCCCGTTACGAGATCCAGATTCACGACGTAGAAGGTGCCGTTTATCCAACCGGTTCCCTATACGGCCTCGAGCGGGCGCAACCCTACCCTCGCATTGAGCCGGAAAAGTGGTTCCTCTTTCAACTCTTCGTCAAAGGCAAACAATGCGTAGTTCGCATCAACGGCGAAACCGTAGTCAATTGCGAGAAACTCGACCGGCTGGAACCCGGAACGATTCTGATTCAGGCGCACCAGAAGGGCAGTTGGATTGAGTATAAGAATCTGGCACTGAGTTTGAATAAATAGACTTAAAGGGGGCCAATTAATCAGTGCAGCCTTTAGTCGCTACGCAGCCGAAACCCCAGCGACGAAACCGCGCCCCTGCTGCCTTCGCATCCGTTGCAAACGGCTGCGCGCATTGACGCCACCGCAGGATAGGAGGCAACGCCGCGCAGTCTCAGGGCAGCGGATTCGCATATCGGTCGGCCACCTGTCCGGGCGCAAGTCCATGCGTGAAGCCCTCTGGATTCTCCGGCAGCATCCTGGCATTCCATTGCGCAAACGCCTCCGCCATCCGACTCTCCCGCTCCGTTTCAATCGTTTTCAAGTTTGCCTTTTCCTGTGGGTCCGCCTCGAGATCAAACAGAAACGTATTACCCCGGATCGACAGCCACTTCCACTTTCCGTCACGCATTGCCCGCTGATCTGCAAAGCGGTGTCGCCAGAAAACTTGTCTCTCCCGTACCGAGGCTTCTCCAAGCAACCAGGGCGATAAGTCTATCCCATCCGGTGCATACTCCTTCTGCACCTCCTTACCCGCCAGACTCAGCAACGTCGGCATCCAGTCCATGGTCATCGCCACCTGTCGCACCGTCCTCCCCCGCTTCACCCGCCCCGGCCAGCGCACGATAGTCGGCACGCGCAATCCCCCCTCCAGCAACTCCGATTTCCGTCCGGTATGAGGCCAGGTGTCAGAATACCGCTCGCCCCCGTTGTCACTGGTGAACACCACCACCGTATCCCGATCGAGCCCTGTCTCCGAAAGCACCGCCATGAGTCGCCCCACCTGTTCATCCATCCTTCCCACCATCCGCGCATACCGTGCCGCCGATCCCCCCTCAAAGTGGAACAGAGATCTCATCCGCCCATCCGATCGTCCATCCTCCGGCGTTTGCCACGGCCAGTGTGGCGCGCTAAAGTGCAATCTTAAAAGAAACGGCTTCTTCTCCCGGGCAAACCCCCGCAAATGCGCCACCGCCCGGTCCGCCAACAGATCCGTCAGATACCCCTGTTGCTCCACCGGCCGGTCTCCCTCCCAAAGGTCCATCGGCGCTTCTTCAGTCACTCCTGCCCGGTGCGTATAGTAATCAATCCCTCCCGTCCGAAACCCGTAAAAAGTCTCATAACCGCTCTTGAGCGGGCTGTACCCGGGTAGCAAACCCAGATGCCACTTCCCCACCAGCGAGGTCCGGTAACCCGCGTCCCTAAGTACCGAGGGCAGCGTCGGATGCTCCGGCGGCAACCCCAGATTCACCTTCGGCCGCGTTGCAAGCGGTTCTTCCAGCCCCACCGGCAGCCGCTGCTGATATCGCCCCGTCATTAGCGCCACCCGCGTCGGAGAGCAAACGCACGCATTGGCGTACGAATCGGTGAACCTCACCCCCTCCCGCGCCAACCGGTCCAAATGCGGCGTCCGGTAGTCTCTCCTCCCATAACACGACAAATCCGCATACCCGAGATCATCCGCTACCACAAACAGAAAATTTGGCCGCTTCGACTGTCCCCACGCCGCCGCCGCCGTCATGCCAAATAACTCGCGCCTCGTCGATCTGCAGCTCGTTACCATGCGCCTAAGTATAGTCTCTCTTCTGCGCGCCTGAAACAGCTGTTCTTGCGATGGCCTGGGCTCGGGGCCGACCATCGAGAGGCGGCCATCGCCCCGGCTCTCCGGGCAGCCTTAAGCTTTGCTCGAAGGCATTCCCGGATGGGCGAAAGGAATGGATTCTATGCACCACGTATCGTTCCCCCGCGACATTTTGAAGGGCCTGAGTGAAGATTCCGGCATGAGTTTTGCAAGCATCGGAAAATCTGTCTTCCCAATCTGCGATTCGACTGGGCGGCGGAACATCTGCTCCCGCTCGGCCTGGTTGCCCTTGCCGTGCTCGCCAGCCTGCTGCCTGCCTACATCCGGACTTTGCGGCTGGACCCGGCCCGCTTGCTCAACTCAGCAGAGACTCCAGATGGATGAGGTAGAGCTGGCGTCCCAGGCCCTCATGGGTGGAATCGATACACAGGGTCTTGCCGTCAGGAGAGAAGCGGGGATGCAGGTCACAACGCCATTCCCCAACGTATTCGCGCGGTGAGAGCAGGTCCGCCACAGGGACGCGTTTGCCGCTAGCAACTTCATAAAGGTAGAGGTGCTGGAGACGGTCTTTGTCCGGGTAGGTGTCGTTGAGGATCCAGCGGTTGCCAGGCAGATAGCCGCAGTGGCCATTGACGGTCATCACACCTTCGCCTACGACTTCCACTTGATCTGTCCGGTCACGGTAGAGATAAAACTTCTCTTGCGGACGCATCGGGTGATAAGCCCAGGCGAGCACATGTTGCGGGTCGCGCCAGATGAAGTGCGAAGTCTTGCCGTGGGGGTCAAGGATGTAGAGATTCCTGCCCTCGCTGTCGGCCGTGAACATGCGGGTGGAGAAGCTGGTGCCTTCCTTGTCGCCGCGCCAGCGGTGCAGGAAGATGAAGCGGTTGCCGTCGGGCGCGAAGAGCAGGTGATTGAACCAGTGCTTGGCACCATTGGAATAAGGCTCTCGATTCGGAATCGCCGCGGCCTGCTCGATGGGGATGATGAGCTTCTGCTTGCCGTTGCGCATGTCGATACGCCAGATGCCAGCGTTGGCGGGGATCAATTTGGCGGCATTGGGGTCCGGGATGCCGGCGTAGCCATAGCCGGGGCGGCAGTCATTGAGGCGGCGGAAATCAGGGGAGATGCCAGTGCGGCCGTCGGGGCTCAAAGTGTAGACAGGGGAGGGAATGGTTTCCGTTTTGCCCGAGGCGATGTCATGCAAGCGGCAGACAAACTGGTTGCCGACGCGATCATTCCACATCAGTTTGGACTTGGACTGGGGCAGCCATTGGAGCATGGAACCCTGTTGCCAGTTCCAGGCGCGGGTGGTGCCGATCTCGCGCCATTTGTTCTGCTCGGCGGTGTCGATGATGCCGATGCGAATGACGTCATCAGCGCGCGGCGAGCGGTGTTCAAAATCGACGCGCTGACCGAGAACAAAGCGGCCAGTGGGGTCAAATTGCAGCTTGTCGTAGTAGCCGAACCAATGGAAGCCGGGCGGCTCCGTGATGCGCTTTACTTCCACACTTTGGCCGCGTAGCGCGGCCGCCAGACTGAGCTGAATCCAGTTGCGTCGTGTCATGAAACTTGCCATCAGCTTATCGAATCGTCTAGCTTGGGGTGGTGATCTCAAGCCTTGCACTCCTTCTGACTCTGGCCCAAAGCCCGGTTCCGCTCTACCCGCCCCAGGGTGTTTTTCAGGATGAAAGGGACCGCCCGGAGCTAACGCCCTATCTGGTGGAGAAGGGCAAGGCAACGGGGGCTTCCGTGGTGGTCTGCCCCGGTGGCGGCTATCAGAACCTGGCCATGGATCATGAGGGCGTGCAGATTGCACGTTGGCTGAACTCGCTCGGCGTACATGCCTTTGTGCTGAAGTACCGATTGGGGCCACGGCACAAGCACCCGGCGATGCTGGACGACGTGAGCGCTGCCTTCCGGATGGTGCGGCAGCGGGCAGGGGAATGGAACGTCGATCCCAAGCGCGTCGGCGTATGGGGCTTTAGCGCGGGAGGGCATTTGGCGGCCACCATCTCGACGCACTTTACGGCGGAGACGCGCCCGGATTTTGCGATTCTCTCTTACCCGGTGATTACGTGTTCAGAGGAGTGGCGACATAAGGGAAGCTGCCGGAACCTGCTGGGCAGCGAGAACCCGGACCCGAAGCTGGTGGAACTTTTGAGCAATGAAAAGCAGGTGACCGCCCAGACGCCGCCGACCTTCATCTTCCATACGACGGACGACCAATCCGTGCCGGTTGAGAACGCGCTGGCTTACTATGCAGCGCTGCGCCGCCACAATGTTGAGGCGGAAATGCATATTTTCGAGCATGGCAGGCATGGCGTGGGCCTGGCCCCGGGTGACTGGGTGCTGAACGCCTGGCCCGATTTGCTAGCCCGCTGGCTGGTGCGGCACGGGGTTACAAAGTAGGCGAGCCGAGGAAGAGAAAGAGCCCGCTCTTGCCGGGCGCGGCGAAGTCGAGCAAGCCGTCGTTGTTGATGTCGGCAACGGGGAGTTGCATGCCGCCGCCGGTGCGGGTGGAGTAGTCGATGACGTGCTTCGTCCATTGCAGCTTGCCGGCGGCGTCTTTGGCAAATTCGTACCAGTAGATGCCGAGGGGCTCGCGCTCGCCAGGGTCGCGGCCGTTGTGGGCCATGTAGCGTTTTCCGGTGAGGAAATCCATGCGGCCATCCTTGTTGAGATCAACCATGGTGATGGCGTGGGGCTGTGACCAGGAGTCGTCAATCATGCGCATCTGAAAAGTTCCGCCCGCGGTTTGTTCGAGCCAGAAGACGCCGTAGTCGTGGGCATAACCCGTGACAATGTCGTTGCGGCCGTCGCCGTTGACGTCGAGAACGTGCATGAAGCTGACGCTCTTAAGCGTCGGGAAGTCGCGGTGCAGACGCCAGGCGCCCTTGACGGGATCGGCCGGAGCTTCGAGCCAACCTTCAGGCGTGAGGATGTCCGTGCGACCGTCTTTGTTGATGTCTCCGGCACCGATGCCGTGGCCGAAGTTCTGTGGACTGACGGTGACCTTCTCCCATTTGCCATTGGTAAAGCGGTACCAGGCCGTTTCGGTTTTGCCACCGTATTGAGGCAGGATTTCGTTCGCCTTGCCGTCATTGTCGAGGTCAACGAGGAAAGCGAACTCGATCGGCCCGGCGGTGTCGATCACTTGTTCGACCCACTTGCCCTGGCCCTTGCCGGGGTTCTTGTACCAACTGAGTTTCTTTTGAAAGTAAGTGGCGGTGATGATGTCCAGGTGGCCATCGCCGTCTACGTCGAGGGGGAGATCGGAGAAGGCGTCAACGTAGTTGTTGTCAAAGTTGAGTTCGCGAAACTGGGTTCGCTTCCAGGTGGGGTTGGCGTACCAATACTCCCCGCAAACGATATCGAGCTTGCCGTCGCCATTGATGTCGGCAAAGGCAGCGGTTTCGGCGGCGCCGTTGTCGAGCATGGTCTTGGCAAAGTGAAGCTCAGGGGGACGCCGACCTCCCTGAAGCAGGAGGGTGGTCAGGGCGAGCAGGGCAAGCCATTTAATGTTCATCAAGTTTGCACTCCGGAAATTCGGCCAGTACCTGATTGCCCTGGTAGCCCAGGTCCTCCATCAGGCCTTCGCGCGAGGTGTAGTAGCCGTCGGCGGTCATGTTCTTGGCAACGCGGAAGAAGCGCTGCTCAGGGGTTTTGAGTTCTCCACGGTCCACTTGTTCGCAAATGGGCTCAAGGAGGGCGAGTTGGTCTGACTCGCTCAAGGACAGAAAATTCTTCCCGCTCAGCCAGAGGAGCCCTTCGACCAAAGGCGGCTGGTAGGCAACGTTGTTGCGCACCACCAGATCAATGTAGTTGGGCACCTTCGCCGCAGTGGCACCGGGAAGGATCAATTCGGTGACGCGCGACAGGATGGCGAACTGGTTCTGGTTGAAGAATTTGGGCGGGCCCGGATCGGCTCCACGTGAAGGGGGCGGATGCTGGTGCTGGCCGTAGAGTTCGTCGCCCGCAAAGGGGAAGGCGCACTGGATGCCGATGGCGCCGATGATCTTGATGGTTTCGCGGCGGCCATCGTCGTAGGGTTGATCGCTCATCTAGACTTCCTTCCTCTTCAGCCGTTCTACCAGATCTTCCGCCGTGCGGGCGGAAAGGGCCATGAAGGTATGGGTGGGGTTTTTCTCCGAACCGGAGGGCAGAATGTTGCCGCCGAGCGTGTAGAGGTTGGCGACGTCATGCGTGCGGCCGTAGCTGTCGGTAACGGAGTTACGCGGGTCTTTGCCCATGATGGAGCCACCGATTTCGTGATTGGGCCTGGGCTCACTGTAGATGGCGTGAATTTCGGCTCCGGCGGCTTCGAGGATCTCGCGAGATTTCTGCTGCATGTCGCGGAAAATCTTCATATCGTTGTCGTTCCAGAAAAGGAAACGACGGACTTCCGGTAGCCCGAACTTGTCTTTCTTGACGGGGTCAAGATCGACGTAGCTGCGATCGTCGGGCGTCTTTTCTCCGTACGGCGAGAAGACGAAGTAAGCCGGGTAGCGGTCCTTCACAGACTGCTTCAAGGCCTGCCCCATGCCGGGCAGGGAACGGGCCCAGCCGACACTGCGGCGGTTTTGATAGTTGAACTGCGCGCCCCAGCTACGAGCGTAATTGCGCTTTTGCGAGTGCATGAAGCTGGGCAGGTAGGCGTGATCGAGAAAGCCTTCGTCGTTGGTGTTGGGCTTGCCGATCAGGGGCTTCAGGAAGGCTTCGACGCCGCCGGTGAAGTGAGGCATGAAGTCTTTGCCGACGCGGCCCGAGGAGTTGGCAAGGCCGGTGGGGTAGCGGCTGGATTTGGCTTGGAGCAACAACGCTACGTTCTGAACACAAGCCGCAGCCAGTACCACGACTTTGCCTTTGACTTCGCCCTGGGCCAGCGTGGTGCGATTGACGAACTTGACACCGGTGACCTGATTTTCCGAGTTGACCGGCAGGTCATAGACAACGCTGTCGAGTTGCAAGGTGATCTTGCCGGTTTTCATGAGGGGACGCATGTGACCGTCCCAGGAGTTGTATTTGGCGGCGACATCGCAGCCGGCCATGCAATTGCCGCAATAGTGGCAGGCGGGACGGCCGAACTTAGGCCGGGTGAGGGTGGACTTGCGGACGTGGATCACTTTGCGGCCGAGTTTGGCGGCACCACGCTGGATCAGGATGTCGGAACACTTCATGGGTGCGGGAGGCAGGAAGATGCCGTCAGGCAAATCTTCCAGGCCATCCAGGTTGCCGCAGACGCCGACTTCGCGCTCGATACGGTCGTAGTAGGGCGCGAGGTCCTGGTATTTGATGGGCCAGTCATAGCCGAGGCCGTCGCGCGTGTAGCCTTCAAAGTCGCGGGGGCCGAAGCGCCAGGCGACGGCATTCCACAACATGGATTTGCCCCCAAGTCCGCGGGATCGTTCGGTGTCGAAACCGGGCTTGTTGTTGCGCATTTTGGGGATGGCGCGGTTGGGAAATTCAAAGGGCATGGCGTGGGTGTTGAAGTCGGTGCGCGTTTCAATTTTGGGTCCGCCTTCAACGACGCAAACGGACACACCGGCGCGCGCCAGATGCGCGGCGAGCGTACCGCCGCAAGCGCCAGAGCCAACCACAATGACGTCAAAAAGTTCCTGGGCCATTTGGACCCTTATCGTATCCCATTCGATCGCTCAGGTCTGCTAGGCTGGGGCTTGACGATATGGCACCGAGGGGCTTCAATCTGGAAAGCTGGCTGGAGGCTTCCGCAGCGAATCAGTCACGATTTGAGGCGCTTGCCCGGGTGGACGGTTTCGCGGATCGCCCCGCGAGTGGCGGCTGGAGCGCAGCCGAGTGCGTGGCTCACTTGCACATGACGGGCGAGGCCTTTCTTCCGCTTTGGCGACAAGCGCTCAGCAGCGGCAAGAGCACGCCCGGGGGCGGGTACGCAATCTGGTGGCGCTGGTTTCTCAACGGCATCGAGAACCCGGCCAAAATGCGCACGAAGACACCGTCAGCTTTTGTGCCCGGGGTATCGATCCGGATGGATCAAGTGCTCGAGGATTACCTGCGTCAGCGCAAAGAAGTGGAGGCGATTGCGCGCGAGATGGCGGCCCGGGATTGTGGCGGAATCAGGATCGCGTCTCCTTTTGCAAAGTGGATGGCTTATCCCTTTGATTTTTCACTGGATCTCTGGTTGGCCCACGAGCGGCGGCATTTAGAGCAGGCAACGTGAAAGAATACGGAGGGTCAGCTATGCAACGTAGAACATTTCTCGGTGCGCTGTCGACGGCGGCGACGGCCACGTGGGCGCAGGAATTTCCCCGCCGTGTTCCGGCCTGGGAAGCACCACTTTTTCACCTGTACCGCCAGTTTTCTTCTCCGATAAAAATTGCCAGGGCGGAATTGCTTGAGCGCGATAAGGCTACCTTTGTTCGCATGCGAAGCACGGATGGGGCGACGGGGATTGTTCGGACCAAGGATATCGATGACTTCTTTCCAATTCTGATCAACAAAGTGATTCCGGCTTTTGTGGGCCGCGATGCCCGGGACCTGGAAACGATTGTTGACGATGTTTACATCAGGAATTACAAGTGGGCAGGACAACCCTTCTGGTCGCCGGTGGCGGCAGTGGAACAGGCAACCTGGGACTTGCTGGGCCGGATTGCCAGGAAGCCGGTGGCGGCGCTGATGGGGGGCGCGGTGCGCAGCGAGATTCCGGTGTATCTGTCGGGGTCGGGGCGGGAGTTGACGGCGGAAGAAGAAGCGGCGCTGTATGTTCGGGGCCTCGCTGAGACAGGCGCCAAAGCAGTGAAGTTCAAGATTGGCGGCCGGATGGGGCGCAACATTGACGAGTACCCGAACCGGACGCGGAAGATGCTGGAACTGGCGCGCAAGTTGATGGGCGATCAGACCATCATCTATGTGGACGCCAACGGTGGCTATGATGCCGCGGCGGCGATTGAAGTTGGCAAGTGGATGGCCGACTTGAATATCGCCTTCTTTGAAGAGCCCTGCCCCTGGGAAGAGGTGGGCGATACCAAGCGGGTTGCGGATGCGCTGGAGATGCCGGTGGCTGGTGGCGAATGCGACAGTTCGCTTTGGAAGTTCAACGACATGATTGAGCGGAAAGTAATCGATATCGTACAGCCGGACCTGAACTATTGCGGTGGCTTGATTCGGGCCGCCCGGGTGGCGCGGATGGCGGCAAAGGCCAAGATTCCGATTACGCCTCACAATACGCAGATTGACGGTGGGGGCGTGAAGATGTTGAACTTTGCGGCGGCGATCCCGAATATCGGGCCATACATGGAATTCCCGCACCGGTCCAAGCCCAGGCCGGTGTCCTGGTACACGCCCAATCTGGTGATCCGCGATGGAAAGCTGCCCGTGCCAACAGGACATGGGCTGGGAGTGGACTTTGACCCCGACTATTTAAGTCAAGCGCGGGTAATTAGGAGTTAGTGCTTGAATTCGCGAATGTTGACCTGGGTAGTTCTCGCGGTTTTGTGCCTCCTGCTGGGCTATGGCTGCTACCTGATTCTGCAACCATTCCTCGGTGAGCTCTTCCTGGCATTGGTGCTGGCGATTGTGATTTATCCGGCCTATTCCTGGCTGGAGCGCAAAACCAAGCGGCCCACTCTGGCAGCCTCGGTAACTACATTGGCGACGGGACTACTTTTTCTGCTTCCGGTGAGCATTATGGGAGTCATTATCAGTCAGGAGATTCGGGCGGCGATTGATGCTTTCAACATTGCCATTGGGTCCACTGGAAGCTTGGAGTGGTTTGAGAATGCAATCACCTTTGTCAGCGGCAAACTGGGTTTGGACAGCGCCCAAACGAAGGAATTCCTGCGGGACAGACTCGGGGGGATTGGCTCGACTTTACTTTCCAATGTGGTAAGGAGTTTACAAGGCTTGGGGTCGTGGATCTTTTCAAGCGTGATTGCGCTGGTAACTCTTTTCTTTCTGTTTCGTGGCGGCGCGGACGTAGTGGAACAGAGTAAGTCGTGGGTGCCGCTGCCACCACGGATGTTGGATGAACTCTTTTCAGAGATTCGCGTCTTGATGTTCGCCAATGTATACGGTGTGCTGGCAGTGGCTGTTGTGCAGGGAGCACTGACGGGCATTGGTATCTGGTTTAGCGGACTGACCTCGCCAGTGTTGTGGGGATTCGTGGCGGGGTTGCTGAGCGTACTTCCCTTTATTGGGGCAGCCTTCGTCTGGGGACCGGCCGTGCTTTATTTGTTCAGTACAGGCGCTACGACTTCGGCAATGATTCTGCTGGTTTATGGTTTTTTGATCATTAGCAACTCGGACAATGTGATCCGGCCTATCATATTGAGCGAAAGCGCAAAAATGAATGCAGGCGTGATGTTTTTTGCGTTGCTGGGTGGGATGCAGGCATTCGGTCTGATCGGCTTGTTTGCTGGCCCGCTGGTAATTTCTATGGCTATAGCGGTTGCGAAGCTCTTGCGGGAGTACTCCAGCGCTGTTCAAAGTTCTGAATCGGAGAGTTCTCGTAGATGAAAGTTTTCAGTTTTCTTATGGCAAATGTAATTCTTGCCGCAGACCCGGTGGCCTACATCGGTACTTACACGAAGCCGGAGGGCAGTAAAGGCATTTACCGGGTGAGTATGGATGCAAAGTCGGGTCAGCTTTCGACGCCAGAATTGGCGGCTGAATCGGAGAATCCTTCTTTCCTGGCATTATCGAAGGGCAACAAGTTCCTCTATGCCGTGAATGAAATCCGGAATGGCGATGTAAGTGCCTTTGCCGTGGAAGCCGACGGGAAGCTCCGCTTGCTCAGCAAGGTGAAATCCAAAGGCGATGCGCCCTGTCATTTGAATCTGGACGGCACTGGTAAGTGGATGGCGGTGGCGAATTATTCGAGCGGTACCGCAGCGATATTGCCTGTAAAGGCAGATGGAAGTCTGGGGGATGCGGTGGCAACGGTACAGCATCAGGGCAAGAGCGTGAATCCGCGCCGCCAGGAGGGCCCGCATGCGCATTCGGTGAACTTTTCGGCAGATAACAAGTTTCTGTACGTAGCCGATTTGGGGCTGGATGAAGTGAAGATCTATAGCTTCAATGCCAGGACGGGGGCGATTGCCGAGAAGGCGGTGCTCGCGACTCCGAAGGGAGGCGGACCGAGGCATGTGGCGTTGGGCAGTGGCGGGTTGGCTTATGTGCTGAACGAGATGGGGTCGAGCGTGAGTGTATTCCGGTGGCGCGGTGAGCCGCGGGTCGAGCCGTCCAGCACGGTTTCGGCAATCCCGGCCGATTTCAAGGGGGAGACGTCGGGGGCGGAGGTGGTTTTGCATCCCAAAGGCAGCTTGCTTTTCAGCTCAAACCGCGGCCATGACAGCATCTCGCTTTACCGCTTGTCTCCCCTCTCTGATGCAATCCGTTTGTTGGGGCAGCAGCCATTGGGCGGCAAAGTTCCGCGTGGCTTTGTGTTGTCGCCCAAGGCGGACTTCCTGATTGCGGGTGCGCAGAATTCAGATCAGGTCTTTTCGTTCCGGGTGGATGAGAAGGCGGGCAAGCTTTTGCCAGTCGGTAACCCGGCAAAAGTCGGTAGCCCGGTCTGCATACGGTTTGTGAAATAAACTTAAGGAACGCATGGAACGCCGATCCGTACTTTACGCGATGTTGGGGCTAGCCCCCGCTGCGCAAGCCTGGCAGGAAAGCGCACAGAAGATCCCCACAACCGCTGCCGAGGCGGTTTCGATGGGTTTACCGCGATTTTTCCCGGAAGCCGATTTTGCGGCTTTTGCGGAGTTGGGGGAAACGCTGGTGCCCGCCTTTGATGAGCGTCCGGGAGCAAAGCTGGCCGAGGCCCCTGAGTTTCTCGACTTTCTTCTGGGGCAAAGCCCGGCGGAGATTCAGTCACTTTACCGGCAAGGCATCGCGACGTACCGGGTGCGGCGCAGGGCTGGGGTGGATGTGGCGCTGAAGGAACTGAATGAGACTTGGGCTTATGCCGGACCCCGGACTCCTTACGCGAAGTTTTTGCAGGCGGCCAAGCTGGCTTTCTACCAGGCGACGCTCAATTCCCGGCAGTGGGCCGAGGCAATGTCATCACGTAGCCGGGCCGCGGCCGGCATCGGCAATTACTGGCTTCCGATTGAATAGGCAGACACATGAAGACTGAATACGATGTATTGATCATCGGCAGTGGTGCCAGTGGCGGTATGGCCGCCCACACCTTGACGCGCTTGGGCGTAAAGTGTCTGATGCTGGACGCGGGGCCGCTTGTCGACCCGGATAAGCAGCGGGTGCTGAAGCCGGTATCGCAATTGCCCTATCGCGGCTTTGGAAAGCCGGGGCGCTTTCCGCATGTTACGCAGGCCAACGAATTTACGGCGAACATGTGGGCGGACGAGAAGGAGAACCCTTACAGCTATGATCCAGGTAATCCGTATTACTGGGTGCGGATCCGGCTGGTGGGCGGCAAGACATTGGCCTGGGGGCGAGCCTCCTGGCGCTTGAGCGATTACGAGTTCAAGTGTAAGGATCACGATGGCTTTGGCGAGAATTGGCCGATTGAGTATAAGGATCTGGCTCCTTTCTACGACCGCGTTGAGCCGCTCTTTCGGGTAAGCGGGCGCAAGGAAGGGTTTGCGCAGATTCCGGACGGCGTGTTCCTGCCGGATGAGTCGCGCGATAGTGTGTGCGTGCAGCGCTTTCTTGACAGTTGCAGAAAGCACAATGTGCCGACGACGAAGCAGCGGCGCAGTACAGGAACACTCGCCAGCAGCTACAACCTGTTGCTGCCGGACGCGATGGCGACGGGAAATCTGACGCTGGTGCCGAATGCGGTGGTGCGGCGCTTGAGTATGAACAAGGTGACGGGCCGGGTAGACGGTGCCTACTTTGTGGACCGGGTTTCAAAGCGTGAATTTCAGGTGAAGGCGAAGGCGGTGATGCTGGGGGCGTCGTGTCTGGAATCCACCCGCATTTTGTTAAACAGCAACATGGCGAATTCCAGCGGCACGCTGGGGCATTACCTTTTCGATCAGTTCTATGTGAAGAATGTGGTGCAGGCGATCGTGCCCGATGCCAAGGGCGGGAAGGCGACGCGGAACCTGATGGGCGGTGGCGGGTACATTCCCCGCTTCCGGAACCTGAAGGAAAAGTCCAAGGACTTCCTTCGCGGTTATGCCTATGACTTTGGCAGTGGCGGAACGCCGGGTCCACAGTACTTTCCCGGTTATGGAGACAAGCTCTGGAAAGAGCTTGCCGAGCATCAGGGTGCGGGATTCTCGCTGACGACGATGGGCGAAGTTTTACCGCGCTATGAGAGCTTTGTGCGCATCAATAATCTGAGGAAGGACGTCTGGGGGATTCCGGTGCTGCACATTCAGCAGAAGTACACCGATAACGAGTTCAACATGGCGAAGGATTCGATGAACACGGCCGAGCAGCTTTGCCGCAACGCCGGTTTTGAGATTTTGACCAAGCACTGGCAGATGGTGCCGCCCGGGGAAAGTATCCACGAATTGGGCACTTGCCGCATGGGATCGAACCCGAAGTCAAGCGTGCTGAATGGCTGGAACCAGACGCACGACATCAAGAATCTGTTTGTGATTGACGGTAGTGCCTTTGTGAGTGGTGGGGCGCAGAACCCGACCCTGACAATTTTGGCACTGACCCTCCGCGCCAGTGAGTATCTGGTGGAGGAGTCCAAGAAGGGCAACCTATGAAGTATTTATCGTTGATCCCGGTGATAGCGCTCCTGCTGCTGGCGGCAGATCCTCCCCCCAAGCAGCCGATTGCCTTTAGCCACAAGCATCACGCAGGGACCTTGAATTTGAAGTGTGAATCCTGCCATGTCAATCCGCCACCGGGCGAGATGATGACCTTTCCGGCAGAGGCCAAGTGCATGGGTTGTCATCAGGTGATCAAGAAGGAATCCGAAGAGATTCAGAAGCTGGCGAAGTTCTTTGCCGAGAAAAAGCGGGTGCCGTGGGTGAGGGTCTATCAGGTGCCGACCTTTGTTTACTGGAGCCACAAGTCGCACATTGATGCCGAGCAGACTTGTGAGTCGTGCCATGGCGACGTGAAGGGTATGGAAGTGATGGCCCAGGTGAAGGAAGTGTCAATGGGTGCGTGCATGGATTGCCACCGGGTAAAGAAGGTGTCGAATGATTGCACCTTCTGTCACGACAAAGACAATTAGCGGTAGCCGACGCGCTCAAAAAACAGGCCCGCTGCAGGGGCCGTCCAGGCGGCGACGTCTAATCGCGGATCCGATCTGGCGGCCAGGAGCCGGTCGAAATCTGCAGGGCTGATGGCACCGGAGCCCAGTTTGACAAGAGTCCCGGTAAGCCTTCTCACCATGCGCCAGACGAAGTGGGAGGCGGCGATGCGAAAGAGGATGCGATCGTCATGGACTTCGATTTGGGCCCGGTTGACGACGACGATGGAAGATTCATTGGGGCGGCCGGGGTCCTGGGCCTGGAAGCAGCGGAAGTCGTGACGGCCAATCAGCTTTTCTGCTGCGGTCTGCATGACACTGGCGTCAAGAGCTTCCTTCACCCACCAGACGTACTTCTTTTCGAAGGCGAGCTTGCGGGTAGCAATTTGGTAGACGTACTCGCGCTCGGTGGCGTCATGGCGGGCGTGGAAGCTGAGGGGAGTTTTGGCGGCGGCGAGGATGGCGACTTCGGCGGGCAGCTTCTGATTGGCCTGAGCAACGACAAATTCCGGAGTGGCGGGCTTGGAAGAGTTGTATTTGACATGCGCGACCTGGCCGCGGGCATGTACACCGGCATCGGTGCGTCCGGCGCCGACGAGCTCAATCTGGCACTGGAGGGCAGGCTCGATGGCGGCTCGGAGTTCCCCCATGACGGTGCGGGCGTTGCGTTGCTCGGCCCAACCGCTGTACTTGCTGCCGTCGTATTCAATGGTGAGGCGCAGGCACTGGTTGTGCCCGGGCTGTTTTAGTTTTCCGCGAAGGTGTTGCAAGCTGAAACTTTGCCTGTCTCAAAGCCGCGGGCGAACCATTCTTTGCGCTGCGCCGCGGAGCCATGGGTGAAACTTTCCGGCCGCACGCGGCCCGTGGTCATTTGTTGGATGCTGTCGTCCCCGACGGCGCTCGCGGCGCGGAGAGCCTCGTCGATATCCCCCGCTTCGAGCAGGCCGCGCTGTTCGGTTTCATGCGCCCAGATGCCCGCGAGGCAATCTGCCTGCAATTCCATGGCGACGCTCAATTGCTTTTGGGCGCGTGGGTTGCGTTGTTGGGACATTCTTACTTTGCGCTCGATGCCGAGGATGGTCTGAAGGTGATGGCCTAACTCGTGAGCGATGACGTAAGCCTGGGCGAAGTCGCCGGGTGCGCCGAATTTACGGCGAAGCTCATCGTAGAAATTAAGATCGATGTAAACCTTTTCATCAGCAGGGCAGTAGAAGGGCCCCATGGCGCCTTCGGCGTCGCCACAACCGCTGCGGACGTAGTCGCGGAAGAGGACGAGTTTGGCTTTGCGGTAGGCGACACCCTGTTGTTCGGGAAGAATCTTGGTCCAGGTGTTTTGGGCGTCGTCAAGGACAAAGCCGACAAAGCGCTTGAGGGTTTCTTCTTCGCCCTTGGAGAATTTGGCGGCACTGCGGGGTGCTACGGGCGCTGATGATCCTCCTCCCCCGAGGAAGGGGCTGATCAGGTCGATTTTGAAGACGAAGCTGAGGATGCCGAGGATGATGAGTCCACCAATGCCGATGCTGCCGCCGAAGCCACCTCCGAAGCCGGAAGGCCGTCCGCCAGAATCGCGGCGGTCTTCAACATCGTCACTTTCATGGCTTTGATCCCAACGCATCGCAGCACCTCCAGAATCAATGCTAAATCATTCCGGACAGACTGTGTTCCCTCTCGGGGAGACTCATTGATATGCTGATTTAGCAATGTCGAATGTATTCCCAAAGCTCCACAATGCGATGTGGCCAGGCCTGGTTGGCAAGGGTCCTGACTCTGAGCCACCGATTGATCTTGACACGATGCTGGACTTGACAGCCAAGGCCGAAGTGAACGGTGTTCGCTTTGACGGCGTAGACCTGTTTTTGTGTGATCCCCACACGTCGATTGATTCCGATGAAGCGGCGATTCAGGCGCTGGCCGACAAGTTGACCGCGAAGGGATTCGTCGCCGGCAGTGTCGTCGCTCCCGTATGGCCGCCGACGGGCGGTGGCTCGGCGATGGGGTCAGAGGAGGAACGGGCAGCGTTTCTGACGAGCGTGCGCAAGGCTTGCGCGATTGCCGCGCGGCTGCGGCAAATTGGAGTGCGGCCCTATGGCGTGGTGCGCATTGATTCCGCCGCTTCGCCGCATGACTGGGCGCAGGACCCGGCTGGTAGCCAGAAGAAGATTGCTGCTACGTTCAAAGAGGCGGCGCGGATTGCGAAGGATCACGGCGAACGGCTGGCGGCGGAAGGCGAGATCTGCTGGGGCGGGATGCATTCCTGGAAGTACATGCAGGAATTGCTGGAATTGACGGACGAGCCGGAGACGGTTGGTTTCCAGGCCGACATGGCGCATACCTTGCTCTACACGATGGGCTTCAACGCGCCAGAGCACCGGATTCTGCCGGAGGGCTATGACTGGGCGGATCGCGCCCCGCTCGATGCGGCACTCAAGACAATGACCGACGTGCTGCGGCCGTGGACCTTTGACTTCCATGTGGCTCAGAATGACGCGACCGTGAAGGGCTCCGGCTCGCACGACAAGACGGGGCGACATTGTTTGCCGAATGACCCCAATGGCAAGTTGCAGGTAGCTCACGACGCGGGCTACTGGCTGCGGGACGGGGCGGGGAATTTGACCAAGGCCTTCCGGCATATCTGTTGGGATGGCTGCATGTTCACCAATGAGACGTTGATGAAGCAGGAGACCTGGAACAGCATTCTTGCCACCATGATTGCGGTGCGCGAAGCACACGGCTGGTCTGAGTAAACAATCATGGCGAAGAAGAAACTGAATGTAGGTATTGTTGGCTACGGCTTTATGGGCCGGGCCCACTCGAACGCGTTTCGCAAGGCGGGAAACTTCTTTCCGTTGGAGCACGAAATTGTGCTGAAGGCGGCCTGTGCGCGCAGCGAAGAAAAGGCAAAGGAATTTGCCGACAACTGGGGCTATGAGTCGATTGAAACGGACTGGCGCAAGCTGATCGAGCGCAAGGACATTGATGTAATTGACATCGCGAGCCCGAACGACACGCACCGGGAGATTGCCCTGGCAGCGGCCGCCGCTGGCAAGATGATCCTTTGCGAGAAGCCCCTGGGCCGGAATGCGGCAGAGAGTGAAGCGATGGTTGAGGCCGTGGAAAAGGCCAATGTCGCCAATATGGTTTGGTACAACTACCGCCGCGTGCCGGCTGTCTCGATGGCGCGGCAATTGATTGATGAAGGGCGGCTGGGGCGCATTTTCCACTATCGCGCAAAGTTTTTGCAGGACTGGACGATCAATGCAGATCTTCCGCAGGGCGGGGCGGCGCTGTGGCGGCTGGACGTGAATGTGGCAGGATCTGGCGTAACCGGTGACCTGTTGGCGCACTGCATCGATACGGCCATCTGGCTGAATGGGCCGATTGTGGAAGTCTCAGCCGTGACGGAGACCTTTGTGAAAGAGCGCCTGCACAATCTGACCGGGAAAGTGGAAGCGGTAGGGATTGACGACGCCAGCCTCTTTTTGGCCCGTTTTGCGAATGGGTCGCTCGCGACTTTTGAAGCGACGCGCTATGCTCGCGGCCACAAGGCGCTCTATACGCTGGAGATGAACGGCGAGAAGGCATCGCTGTTCTGGGATTTGCATGACCTGCATCGCTTGCAGTATTTCGATTATGCCGATGAAGGACGCTTGCGCGGCTGGAAGAGCATCCACGTGACCGATGGCGACCAACCTTATATGAAGAACTGGTGGGTGCCGGGCCTGCAAATCGGCTACGAGCACAGCTTTGTGCATCAGGTGGCCGATTTTGTCCAAGGCCTGGAGCAGGGAACGACTCCCAGCCCGACCTTCCGGGAAGCGCTACAGACGGACTATGTGACCGATGCGGTGCTCAAGAGTGCGCGCGAACGCAACTGGCAAACCGTGCAGCGAAGCTAGGGCTGACTCTCTTTTTTGGCGGTGAACTCGGTGATCCAGTCGAGGAAAGTCTTGTACCAGAGCAGGCTGTTTTGCGGTTTGAGAATCCAATGGCCTTCATCGGGGAAGAGCAGCAATTTGGAGGGCACCTTCTTCATTTGAAGAGCCGTGAAGAGTTGCATGCCCTGGCCCACAGGCACGCGGTAGTCCAGTTCCCCGTGGATGACCAGGGTGGGCGTGCGGAAGTCCTGGGCAAAGTAGCTCGGGCTCCAGCGGGCGTAAGTTTCGGGTTGATCCCAGGGCATGCCCTTGAATTCCCAATTGACGAACCACAGTTCTTCCGTTTCGCCGGCCATGGAGCGGAGGTCATAAACTCCGGCGTGGCTCACAAAGGCCTTGAAGCGGTTGGTGTGCCCCATCAGCCAGTTCACCATGTAGCCGCCAAAGCTTCCACCGGCAGCGGCGAAGCGGTCTTTATCCGCCCAGGCTTCCATCTCGATGCGGTCAACAACGGCAAGTATGTCGTCAACAACTTTGCCGCCCCAATCGTCGCTCACCTCATCTGTGAACTTTTGCCCGTAACCCGTTGATCCGCGGGGGTTTGGCAGAACAACTACAAAGCCTGCATTCGCGAAGATTTGGGGATTCCAACGGTAGCTCCAGCCATGGCCCCAAGCGCCTTGCGGGCCGCCGTGAATCAGGAAGAGGACGGGATACTTCTTGGTGGGGTCAAAGCCGGCCGGTTTGAGGATGAAGCTATGGACTTTGGCGCGCTCGGCACCGTCCACATAAACCTCTTCAAAACCCGGGATTTCGTATTGCTGCAACAGGGCATCATTGAGGCGGGTAAGCGGGACGGGCGTAGAGCGGGAGGTGGTCTTGAAGAATTCGACCGGCCGGGTGGCCGAGTGTTCGCTGTAGACCATCACTTTACCGTCCGGAGTAAATTGGACATCGTCAATGTGAGAAGCACCGCTGACGACTGTCTGCGAGGCACCTCCGGAAACCGAGGTCATTTGCAGGGTTTGGCGGCCACGATCTTCAATGGTGTAGAAGATGCGTTTGGAATCGCCAGACCAGGAGATGGATTGTACCGAGCGGTCAAGCGCCTCAGTGAGGATGGTGGCAACGCCGGTGGCGCGTTCCATGACAACCAGGCGCCATTTGTCGCTCTCGAATCCAGGCTTGGACTGGGCGCGGTAGGCGAGAAATCTGCCATCGGGGGAATAGACAGGGGAAAGATCAGCAGCCAGATTGACGGTGATGCGCTTGGCTTCCCCGCCGGTCATGGGCACAACAAAGAGTTCACTGTTGGTTGAGAGAGCCGGGTTGTCGTCGGTGTTGATGACATAACAAAGCTCGCCGCCGTCGGGAGAGATGGCGTAATCGTCCGGCCCGCCGAGGGAGAAGGGCGGAACATCGTGGGGCCCGGGGGTGAGGTCCTTGGCGGTGCCGCCTCCGATGGGGGCGACAAAGAGATGGTTGCGGCGTTTGCCCTGGTATTCGGTCCAATGGCGGTAAAGGAGGCCGGTATAAATGCGGGCTTTTGTTTTGGCCGAGGCTTCGGCGTCGAGCTTCTCCTTGTTGCAGGCGTCATCTTCGCAGTCGGGGTAGACGCTGCTCTGGAAGACGATGTTCTTGCCGTCGGGGCTGACAAGAACTCCGGCTGCTTCGGTGGAGATGCGGGTCAACTGGGTGGCGTCAGAACCGTCAGGCTTCATGGACCAGACCTGGCTCGATCCGCCGCGGTTGGAGAGAAAGACGAGGCGGGAAGAATCGGGAGTCCAGCGGGGCCTTTCGTTGACGGTGCCTTCGGTGGTGATCTGCTTGGGGCTGCCGCCTTCGAGATCAACGGTATAGAGGTGGCGAGTGGACGTGTTCTTGTCGACATCATACTTGCGTACGGTGAAGGCGACCGTGAGGCCGTCGGGCGAGAGAGCAGGTTCACCGATACGCTGCAGAGACCAAATCGACCCGGCATCAAGCATCTTCTTCTGGGCAAACAGGGAAGGGCTCAGTGCAAGCACTACCAAAGCTACAAAACTTCGCATCGTTACCATTCTAAGCCCATGCTAAAGTGAGGAATTACGCAATGATCAGGCCCTTTCGCGGCATTGTGCCGAAGATTGCCTCGTCCTGCTACATCGACCCCAGCGCACAAGTGATCGGAAACGTCGTCATCGGCGAACGCTCGAGCGTCTGGCCGCTGGTTACGATTCGTGGCGACGTGCAAAACATAGAGATCGGTGAGGAATCAAATGTCCAGGACAACACCGTTCTGCACGTTGACGGTCCGGATTTTCCGCTGATCATTGGCAACCGGGTGACGGTGGGCCATCAGGTTTGTCTGCATGGCTGCACGGTAGAAGATGACGCTCTCATCGGGATCGGGGCAATTGTGTTGAATGGCGCTCGCGTAGGCAAAGGAGCCATTGTGGCCGCGGGCAGTCTGGTGCCGGAAGGCATGGAAATCCAGGCAGGAATGCTGGCCATGGGCGTGCCGGCCAAGGTGCGGCGGGAAGTCAGCCCGGAGGAAGCCGAGCGCTTTCGCGTCAACTGTCAACACTACGTCCAGACGCGCGCCATCTATCGCGAGGAGCCCGTATGATCAAGGCGGTAAAGGGTACCCGGGACATTCTGCCCCCCGCGATTACGGTCTGGAACCATGTTGAGGAGGTAGCGCGGAACACCTTTCGTGCCTACAACTATCAGGAAATCCGGACGCCGATCTTTGAAGAAACAGCGCTATTTTCGCGCGGCGTAGGCGAAGAGACCGACATCGTGACGAAGGAGATGTATACCTTCAAGGATCGCGATGATTCCAGCTTGACGCTGCGACCGGAGAATACGGCGAGCGTGATCCGGGCCTATATTGAACACCGTCTGGACCAGATTCCGGGTTTGCAGAAGCTCTTCTACATCGGGCCGATGTTCCGGCGGGAGCGGCCACAAAAGGGGCGCTACCGGCAGTTTTCGCAGATCGGGGCTGAGGTGATCGGAAGCGAATCGCCAGCCGTTGATGCGGAAGTGATTGAGATGGTGTGCGGCTTGATCGATGCCTGTGGTGTCACGGGTTACCGGCTGATGCTGAACAGTGTAGGGACGCCGGAATCCCGGCCGCGCTTTGTGGCGGCGATCCGGGAACAGTTGCTGCCCGTGCAGGATCAGTTGAGCGTGGATTCGCAGCGCCGGCTGGAAACGAACCCGCTCCGAATTCTGGATTCCAAGGCGCCTGAAGATCAGGTTCATATCGACGCGCTGCCTTCGATTCACGATTACCTCGACGAAGAATCGCGCACGCATTTTGCGCGGGTGCTGGACTATCTGCAAGATCGGGGCATCGCGTACACGGTGAATCCGCGGATGGTGCGGGGGCTCGATTACTACACGCGTACGACCTTTGAGATTGTGCACGAAGGGGCGCTGGGTTCGCAGAATTCCGTGCTGGGTGGCGGCCGCTACGATGGTTTAGCCGAGAGTCTCGGGAGCAGAGTACCCGCCCCGGGAATTGGCTTTTCCATTGGAGAAGACCGCCTGGTAATGACCGTGGAAGAAGGACAACCCGGGCGCTTTGTGCATCGCCTCGATCTGTTCATTGCCCCGATGGACGAAGCCAGTTTTCGGCATGTTAGCTTGATTGCCAGAGAATTGCGCGCCGATGGAATTGTTGTGGAATTGAACCCGGCAGGCAAGCTGAAGCGGGCCATGGAACTGGCCAGCAAGCTGGGTGCCCGGTATGCGCTTTTGGTTGGCGAGCAGGAAGTGGCCAACCGGATCTACAGCCTGAAGAATATGGCTAGCGGAGAGCAGATCTCCGTCCCCAAGGAAGACTTGAAGAAACATATATGTCAGAAGCCGTAAAGCTCGATTTTCTCGGTGACCTCCAGCGTACGCATGATTGCGGCGCGATTCGTTTGGCGCATGAAGGGCAGCGCGTGCTGCTGATGGGCTGGGTGCACCGGCGCCGTGATTTGGGCGCGCTCATCTTTATCCACTTGCGTGACCGGGCCGGAGTGACCCAGTGCGTCTTCCGTCAGGAAGAGAATGACGTCGTGCATGGCCGGGCCGAAGAAATTCGCCCCGAATATGTTGTCGCCGTCGAAGGGGTGATTGAGAAGCGCAGCGCGGACACGATCAACCCGGCCATTCCCACCGGGGAAGTGGAAGTGGTGGTGGACAAGCTTTGGATTCTGAATGAATCCAAGCCAGCCCCCTTCCCGATGGATGAGGAAGGCAATATCAGCGAGGAAGCCCGGCTGAAGTACCGCTTTGTGGACTTGCGCCGGCCGCGCATGCAGCACAACATCATGCTGCGGTCCAAGATTGCTTTGGCCGCACGTCAGGCGATGTACAGCGAAGGTTTTTTGGAGATCGAGACTCCCTTCATGACCAAGTCGACTCCAGAGGGTTCGCGAGACTTCCTGGTGCCGTCGCGGATGTCGCCAGGAAGCTTCTATGCTTTGCCGCAGAGTCCGCAAATCTTCAAGCAATTGCTCATGGTTTCCGGCTTTGACAAGTACTTTCAGGTGGTGCGCTGTTTCCGCGATGAAGACTTGCGAGCTGACCGCCAGCCGGAGTTTACGCAGATCGATATCGAGATGAGCTTTCCCCAGCAGGAGACCATCTTTGCCACGGTAGAGAAGCTGGTGTTGGCGATCTTTGCCGAGGCGGGTTTCAACATCACGGCGCCGTTTCTGCGGCTGACTCACAAACAGGCAATTGAACAATACGGTATCGATAAGCCCGACCTCCGCATTCCGCCACTGGTGAACGTGACCGATCTGTTTGCAGGCCAGGGGCTGGGTACGGATGGTTTGCCGATGGTGGCAATTACGATTCCCAAGCTGCAGCTTTCGCGCAAGGAACGGGATGACGTAAAGGCCTTTGGCGTGGAAAAGGGCTTGCGCGTTCTTGACGATCTGAAGCGGCTGGATCGTGACATGCCGGAAGCGATGGCAGCGGTGCGGGAGCGCACGGGCGCGACTGAAGCCGATACGTTGATGATTGCCGCCTGGCCGGGCGAACCCACGGGGCATCGCCCGGAAGAGACGGTTTATCTGGCCGCGGGCCAGCTTCGTCTGCATTTGGCGCAGAAGTTCAATGACCGTCATCAGTTGCTGGATCCGAAGGACTTGCGCTTGCTGTGGGTGACCGACTTCCCGATGTTTGAATGGGACGCGGAAGAAGAGCGCTGGCAGGCGGCGCATCACCCCTTTACTTCGCCTTTTGAAGAAGACATTCCATTGCTTGAGACAGATCCGGCACGGGTTCGATCCAAGGCTTATGACCTGGTGATTAGCGGCGTCGAGATTGCCTCCGGATCGATCCGGATTCACCGGCGGGACGTTCAGTCGAAGATTTTCTCCGCCATCGGGTTTTCAATGGAAGAAGCCAAGGCACGGTTTGGATTCCTGCTGGATGCGCTCGAATATGGAGCGCCACCCCACGGTGGGATCGCACTGGGCTTTGACCGCTTGGTGATGATGCTCGCCGGGGAGACCTCGATCCGCGACGTGATTCCGTTCCCCAAAACGAGCAAGGGTACTGACCTGATGTGTGAAGCGCCCAGCCCCGTTCCGGATAAGAATCTACGGGAGTTGGGGATTCAACTGCGCGTGAAGGTGTGATGACAGCGGTTCTTCTATTGACTCTCCTGCTGGACCTGGAGCCTTATCGGTGGAAGAACCGCATCTTGCTGCAATTTGGGGGCAGTCCGCCGCCTCTTGCTTTGCCGGAGGGTTTTGTCGAGCGGGATTTAGTGTGGTTGGAAGCGAAGGAAGAAGCGCTTCGCAAGCGATTCCGCATTACAAAGACGCCCGTTTGGATCCTGATTGGTAAGGATGGTGGCGAGAAGGCGCGGTGGACCAAGCCTCCAAAGCCGGAGGAGCTGTTCCGGAAGATTGATGCGATGCCAATGCGGCAATCGGAAATGCGCAAGCCTTAGGCTGAGCTACGGTCAAACGCGGGGTGGCGTGGTGATCACTAGCGCTTTCGCGGTAATTTCTCCGGCGGCGCGGTAAGAGTGGGGCGCAGAGGAATCAAAGTAAACGCTATCGCCCGTTTCGAGCAGATGTTCATCGTCCTGGTAGCGAATAATGACATCGCCAGTAATGACATGAAAGAACTCAGCCCCTTCGTGCATGTGTTCGGTCGTGTCTTTGGCTGACCGAACCGGGAATTCCGCCAGGTAGGCTTGCAGGCTTTTGTCCTGCGCGCTAAAAGCCAGGCATTCAAAAAAGTAGCCCGGAGTAGGGGAATCGCTGCGTTCCGGGAAACGCATGCGTTCGTTGGCTTTGACGACGCTGAAAAGTCGTTTGCGGCGCTTGTCGGTAAAGAAGTAGTCGAGGCCGACGTCAAAGACCATGGCAATTCGAGCCAGGGTAGGTAACGTTGGGACCAGTTTCCCGTTCTCCAGTTGAGAGATCATGGAAGCCGAAAGGCCCGTGTGCTTGCCGAGGTCGACGAGGGCAATTTTTTTCTTCAGCCTTAACTGTCTGAGCTTGTTGCCCAAGTCGTAGGATGAAAGCACTCTACGGATTGTGGTCTCTGAATTTTCAGCAACCTTCAAAAGATCTTTATCGTTGTTCAGATCAGGGGCCTCTTTTTCCGGGTCACTTAAACCAGTTTCAGTTTCCTCTGGAAAATCACGTGGGTTGCTGTTATACTCGTTCATGTAGTCAGATAGTTTAACTGGTTAGGATTTTAACATGAATCAAAATCGTCGGCAAGCATACCAAAGTGTCACAGATGAGTCACTGGTTGATCTCGCCCAAAGTGGGAATGACCAAGCCTTCGCCGAATTGGTCGAAAGGCATTACAATTCCTGCCTGAAGCTGGCACTGTCGATTCTGCGCGACAAGTCTGACGCAGAAGATGAAGTACAGAATGCTTGCTGGAAGGCCTTTGAGCATCTCGGCCAATTTAACCGTGAAGCAAAATTTTCAACCTGGCTAACACGCATTGTGGTGAATCAATGCCTGATGCGTTTGCGCCAAGCCCAGCGCGCCAAGCTGTTTTATATGGACGACACGCAGGTTGGCGACGATATCGTAACGCTCGAACTGCGGGACGACAACTTGAATCCGGAAGAAGAACTGGGCCGGCTGGAAGTAGCAGAAGTAGTAAAGCAGGAGATCGAGCGCCTTCCCACCCTCCTTCGCACAGTTTTCGTCCTGCGGGATGTTCAGCAACTTTCCATGGAAGAAGTTGCCCAGCAACTGGACATTAGTGTGGCAGCAGCGAAGAGCCGCTTGTTGCGCGCGCGCCTTGAACTGCGCGAAAGAATGGGCAAGCACCAGGCGCGGGCCGGAGCCGCTTCACTGATTACGGCCTAGGGCTGAAAAATCGACTTGTTCTTTTTAACTGGCGCCGCCGGCTTGGCCTCCATAGGCTTGGCAGGCGGCGTTTTCAGTTCCTGAAGCACAAATCTTACAGCGGCCTCCAGAAGGGCAGCGCGCGGGTAATTGTTCTTGTCCAGCATCATCTTGAGCATGCCGCCTTGCATGTTCTCCAGGGGAAGAGCCAGGGCGAAATGGTCGCTTGAAGCTGCCCCCAGATACATCGAGCCAGGAATAATCGCGTCACGCTCAGCCAACTGCGCGTCGTTCCGAGGGGAGAAGCTGTTCATGATCGACCAGCTCTGCATCATCGCTTTTGAGACGCGATCCTCAGTGGCAACGGCCGGGATCGAGAAGGTGGGCACGAAGGGTTGGGGATATTTGGCGAGAAACTGCCGGCGCACCTCGACAGACAGGCTCTTGAAGCCGTCGCTCAACTGACCTTCGCAGCCACCCTTGCCGTCAACCTTGCCCAGCATGTTGCTCAGGCGACCGGGTAGCGCGTCGGCCACGGGCGAGCCGCCACTGGCACCGGCAATGCTAACGAAGGCGGCGACCATGGAGCGTATATCCGGTTCGGTGGCCAAGGCGGTCTGGATGTCCGGTGTTCCTTTGGAATAGCCGACCAGAATGAACTTGCGTTTGTCTTCACGCCAGCGCTCGCGTAGAAACTGCGCGATGAGCTTGCCGTTGTCCTCACTCGAATTATTGGGGATGCTGACCAGGAAGCTATCGACGCCGTGGACGTCTTTGAGATATGCCCTGCCGCGCTCAAAAGCCGGAGCGTCCGAGGCGCAACTGGAAAAGATCCCGGGCACCACCACGACGCGGTAATCGCGGGACATGAGCGGGAGCTCGACATCCTCTTCAGCCTGGGTTTCGAGGTATTCGTCACAAGGGGCCCATTCGCCGCCATCGGGGTTGGCTTGCAGCACACTACAGAAAAGGTTGGCGAATCGGACTGCATCTTCATTGCGGCGCTGCTCCATGTACACGATGAGGGTGCGGCCGTCGGAGTGGAAGCTGGCTCCGTGGGCGGTCGTTGCCTCTTGCACGGGGGTCTTGTGGGTCTTGTAGGTCTTCTTCAGCACAAGGCCGCTTTCCTCGAGCGTCTCTCCGATGTAATCGCGTTCCTTGTCCGTATCGGGGTCAATTTTATGGGTGACCTTGCCGTTGCGCTGGTCCTTTTCAAAGCCGATGTCGTGTGTGCCGGCACCCACCCAGACGTCGGTTCCGTTGACCGAGAAGGGAGCACGCCAGATTCGGAAGTGGTGGCGTTCGGCGACAACTTTGAGCGGGACGGCGTGCGCGAAGCCGTAGTCCTGGCTGCGGCCAAAAAGCAGCAGTTCGCTCATCGGCAGGGTGAGATAGGCCTGCTTGGACATGCTAACTAGAATGGCGTTAATGATGGAAGACTTGACGCTCTTGTCGACAGCGACCCAGCCAACGGACTTGAGGGCATTCGTGACGGTCTTCTCGTCGCCGACGATGATGAAGTTGACCCGGTCGCCGAGAGTGCCATCCATGTCTTCCACCCTGGTAGGCAGGCTGTCGAGTTCGTCCTGGGTGAGCTCGATGATGGGTTCCGTTCGCAAACTGGTTTGGCGGACCGGGGCCTTCTGGACGCTGACTCTCACCTTGAAGTCGCCTTCGCCGCGTTCATTGTTGGACAAGTTCAAGCTGAAGAAGAGATTGCCGCCTAGGGCGACTTCGCCGCTTCGGCCAGGCCCCACCAGAATGGGCTGCGTACTGGGGCGGTCACCGATTCTGGCGATCAGCGCACCGCGTCCTGCACCATTGACAGGCAGAGCGCGCAGCAGGTCGCGAAAGCCACGCGGCAAACCGCCGGGGCCTGTGCGCTGAGCCTCACTGCGTGAACCGCGCAGGATGATTTCGCCACTGGCTTCGAGTGAGTAGGTATCTCCTTGCTCCAGCTTGAGACCGGTATCGAGCCATTTGCCTTCCGCCGGGATGGTGAAGTCGCGATTCGTTTGTGCCCAACCACAAGCGATCGTCAAAACGAACAGCGGCAATGCTCTCATAACCCCACCTTACAACTTTGTTGTAATGAAATTGATGCAACCGGTGATTCTCTTTGATGGGGTTTGCAATCTGTGCAATGCCAGCGTCAAGTGGATCATCGCCAGAGACCCTCACGCACTCTTTCGTTTTGCGGCCTTGCAGTCGCCCGAGGGCAGTCGACTCCTGGCTGGTTATGGACCTCTGCCCGATAGTGTGGTGCTGGTGGATGGTAAAGGCGTTCATACGCAGTCCACCGCAGCGTTACGGATCGCCTCAAAGTTGGGCTTCCCGTGGTCCTTGGCTGTTGTGGGCCTGGCGGTGCCACGCTTTGTCAGGGATTTCTTCTACAAACTGATTGCGCGCCACCGCTACCGGTGGTTTGGGCGGCAAGAATCGTGTCTGTTGCCCACGCCCGAGCTGCGGGCGCGGTTTCTTGACAACGATTCCAATCAGCCCAAATAAAAGAGGCTCAGCCGGGGGAGTCCCGCGTCTTCGATCAGCCGTTGATCCAGAAACTTCTTCTCAATCATCATCAGCTCTGCCGCGCTCATCTTGCCCCGGTAGGCTTTGAGTTGCGAATCCAGTTGCTTGCGTACCCCGAGGATCTGTTCTTCGGTCTGACGGCTGCGGGCGAGCGCCACCATTTTCTCTTCGAGAGAAGTGAGCCGTTGCTCCAGCTCTTCCAACTTGTCGAGCCATTCCACGGTACTTTCCGCAAGCTTGATTAAACCGCTTTGCACCTCTTCAAAGCCGGAGGGAAGCTTCGCTGCTGCGGCGCGCAGGTGGGATTCCAATTCACTGTCAGCAAATGGTGCCTCGACAACTCTTTCTTCCCGCGGTGTTTCCAGTCGCCGGGCTTCTTCCATGACTGCCTGTGAACAATAAGCGATGGAATTTACCTGGCTGGTTTTGGACTTCTTGGCGTGCCACTTTTCAAAGGCGCGGTCGATGCCCTTCAGGACAGCTTCCAGCGGAATGCCGGAATCCTTCCAGGTTTCAATCAAGGCCCAGTCGAGGGGAGAAAGCAGAAAGAGTCCGGTGCCGCGAGCAGCCTGAAAGCGTTCTTCAATTTCGGTGTAGTAATTGAAGTAATTGAAAGGCTCATCCTGCATTGCGTTCCCAGATCATCCTGACGCCTTCCAGAGTCAATTCTTCATTGACCACCTTGAGGTACCTGGATCCGCTCACTAACAGCTTGGCCTGGCCGCCGGTGCCGACGATTTTCGTATCCGGACCCAATTCAGCAAGCAGCCGCTGGAGGATTCCGTCAATCGAGCCGAGGGTGGAGTAGTAAAGTCCGCTTTGGATGCAATCAACAGTGTTCTTGCCGATCAATTGTCTGGGCTCGCGGAAGTCGACGAGCGGCAAGCGAGCCGCTTTCTCAAACAAGCCGCTGATGGCGATCCCAATGCCGGGGCAAATGATGCCACCGAGAAAGTCGCCGTCCTTGCTGACAACATCGAAGTTGATGGCGGTGCCGAGATCCACCACCACGCAGGGGCCGCCGTAGAGATGGAAGGCAGCAGCGGCGTTGGCCAGCCGGTCTGCGCCGGCCTCCCGGGGGTTGTCAATCGCCACCTTCAGGCCCAAGTCCACATCCATGTTGACGAAGAGGGGCTCGCAGCGGAAGTAACGTTGAGACATCTCCGCCAATTGGCGGTCGAGGGGGGGCACTACGCTAGAGATCGCGACGCCGGTGATGATTCGTGCATCGAGTTCACCCACCCGGAAGAGGCTGCGTAAACTGATTCCCCATTCGTCAGCGGTTTGTTCCCGAATCGTACGGAGCCGCCAACTGGCGATCAGATTGGGGCCATCAAAAACGGCCGCCGTTACGTTGGTGTTGCCAGCATCCATTGCCAAAAGCATGGTTAATCAACGGGTCTCACGCTACCGGCATAAACCGTTTCGCGCGACCCGTCCTCCTTCCGGATTCGCAGGAATCCAAACTCGTCAAGCCCATCGGTGGTTCCCTCCAGCATAGGTCCATCGAGGTCCACCCGGACTCGCCGCCCACTCACATAGCTGGAGGCCTGGGCAAAAAGCTGAAGGATCATTTCCCGGTCGAGGCAGGTCAATTGTTCAACAGGAGCGCGAAGCGATTCAAGCACGTCGCCGGGAGAGAAGTCGCGGCCGGTAGCCAGCTTCAGTGAGGTTGCCGGGGTTCTCAGTCCGGCAGGAAATTGAGTCTGGTTCAGGTTGATGCCGATGCCGGCCAGCACTGCCCCATGTTCGAGGCGGGCGAGGATGCCGCAAAGTTTCTTGCCGTGCCAGAGCACGTCGTTGGGCCAGCGAATATCGAGACCGGCACCCACGATTGGCGTTAGCGCTTCCACCACGGCAAGGCCCAGGGCCAGAGTGACGACCGGAGGTTGGGCTTGCCGCAAAATGAAGGTGCAGTAAAGGCCTTCACTCGCCGCACTGATCCATTCACGACCCTGACGGCCCTGTCCGGCGGTCTGCTTCCGCGCTGCCACCACGGTACCGTGAGGAGCATTTTCCGCAGCCAGCCGCGCCGCCTCGATCATGGTCGAAGGCAATTCCTCATGCCAGAAGACCTCGCTCATACCAGTTCAAGCCGGAAATTGAGGTCCTTTGAAATGGCGGAGTGGGTGATTGCGCCGCTGGAGACAAAGTCAGCTCCTGCTTCGGCGTAGGCGCGGACGGTGGCCAGCGTGACGCCACCGGAGATTTCGCAGGACGCGCGGCCGCCGATGAAGTCGATCCACTCTTTGGCTTCAGCGGGCGTGAGGTTGTCGAGAAGCAATCGAGTGGCCCCGTTGGCCAGGGCTTCATCGAGTTCGGCCCGGGTGCGAACTTCAATCTCGACGGGCAGCCCGTGGGGCAGGGAAGCCGCTAGTGCTTCGCGTACACCGCCAGCCGCCGCAATGTGGTTGTTCTTGATGAGCACAGCGTCAAACAAACCCATGCGGTGATTGGTTACGCCGCCCGCCTTGGCAGCCAGCTTTTCCAGCCGCCGCAAGCCCGGCGTCGTCTTGCGCGTATCAAGAACCTTGCACTTCGTATGCGCCACTTCGGCGGCAAATTGCGCGGCCAGGCTGGCCACTCCGCTGAGGCGTTGCATGAAGTTGAGCGCTGTCCGCTCGCATTCGAGCAGCGTCGCAGCCAGACCTTCCACTTCGGCAATCACTTGACCATCGGTGCAGCGTGTTCCGGATTCTGCATGCAGTTCCAACCGGTCTACGCCTCCACGGCACTCGAACAGGAGCGGCAAAAGTTCGATGCCGGCCAGGACCATTGCGTCCCGCGCATGAAAGCGGCCGCGTGCTTTGCGCTCCGGGGCAACGGTGAGCTTCGTCGTGATGTCACCACTGCCGATGTCTTCCGCAAGTGCCCGCTCGACGGCATCATAGATTTCCGGGTGAGTCCACTCAGAGTTCACGAAGCGACTCCTGGTTCTTGGCCAGTTGAACTTCGTATTCGCCGAGTTTGGCCTTCATTCCGTCAACGATGTGCGCCGGTGCTTTGCCAAGAAACTTCTCATCGCCCAACTGGCGTTGCGTGTTGGTGATTACCTTTTGCAACTGCTCGATGTCCTTTTCAAGGCGCTTGCGCAGCGCATCGGCCTGTCCGGCTGGGGCCTCGAGCGTGAGCTTGGTGCCCTTCGCCGACGGCTCCGGTGTAAAGGTCAGGTTCACGCCGGCCAGTTTCCGAAAGACCTCCGCGTTGGCTTCGAGCACGGAGTATTCCGGGCCAGCACCACTGAGGACGCCGTTGATCTCCTGCTTTGGATCAAGTTGCTTGGCGGCCTTTTCATTGCGGGCGCGACGGATTTCTTCCTGCAGAATCCCGATTTCGCGTTCGGCGGCCAGATCTTCCAGCGCCGGGTCAAATTGGGGATAGGCCGTCACCGATACGCTCGACGGCATGCCTTCGGTTCTGAGCCGCTGCCATAACTCTTCCGTCAGGAAGGGCATGGCCGGATGCAAGAGCCGCAAGGCTCTTTCGTAAGTAGCCAAAAGATTGGCCCAGATGGATTCGCGGTTCACTTCGTCGTGAAACCGCAGCTTGATCATTTCGATGTACCAGTCGCAGAAGTCATCCCAGAAGAAGTGCCACATGGTCTGGGCGGCTTCGTGGTAGCGGTTGGCGGCGATGGCTTCATTGCAAGCCCTGGCGGCGCCGTTCAGGCGCGACTGAATCCAGCGTTCTTCAAGAAAAACCGGCTTTGCTGTGGCCGGCACGTGTGGCTGGATCTCTGCCCGTTCCATGTTCAGGAAGAGGAAGCGCGATGCGTTCCAGATCTTGTTGGCAAAGCCACGGGAGCTGGGGAGTTTGTCTTCCGTCCAGAGAATGTCAGAGCCGGGAGTACAGGCAGTAAGCAACGCCATGCGGACGGCATCAGTGCCGTATTTGCTGGTGATTTCAAGCGGGTCAATGGTGTTGCCGCGCGTTTTCGACATCTTCTTGCCTTGCGCGTCGCGCACGATGCCGTGAATGTGGACATGCCGGAAGGGCACTTCTCCCATGAATTCAATGCCGAGCATCATCATGCGAGCACACCAGAAGAAGAGAATCTCGTAGCCCATGATCATGAGCGTCGTGGGGTAGTAGCGCGCCAGATCGTCAGTCTTGTCCGGCCAGCCGAGCGTCGAGAACGGCCAGAGTCCCGAGCTGAACCAGGTGTCGAGTACGTCTTTGTCTTGTGTCAGCTTGGCGCTGCCGCAATGCGCGCAAACCGACGGGGTATCGCGGGCAACAGTTGCCTCGCCGCAATCGCCACAATGCCAGGCCGGGATTCGATGGCCCCACCAGAGCTGCCGGCTGACGCACCAGTCACGAATGTTGCGCATCCAGTGGAAAAACACCGTGCGGCTTTGTTCCGGTTCAATCGTGGTGCGGCCGTCTTCAACGGCGGCAATAGCCTTTTCGGCTAAAGGCTTCATGTTGACGAACCACTGTTTGGACACCAGCGGTTCCACCACCGTCTGGCAGCGCTCGCACTTGCCCACGCTCAGATGGTGAGGCGCGATGGTGGCCAGCAAGCCCAGGTCGCGCAAATCCTCAACGATCTTCTTACGAGCCTCAAAGCGATCCAGGCCACTGTACGAGCCTCCGTTCGCATTGATGCGGGCGTCTTCGCCAATGACCTGTATCTGTGGCAGGGAATGCCGCTGGCCGGCTTCAAAGTCATTGGGATCGTGGGAGGGCGTTACCTTCACAACGCCGGTGCCGAATTCCGGATCAGCCAGCTCGTCGAGAATGATCGGGATCTCGCGATCCATCAAAGGCAGCTTTACGGTCTTGCCGTGGAGGTGCAGGTAGCGCTCATCGCTGGGGTTGATGGCAACGGCTGTATCGCCGAGCATGGTTTCCGGCCGTGTTGTAGCGACGATCAGGAACTCGTCAGTTCCGGTGACCGGGTACTTGATATGCCAAAGGCTGCCTTCGGTTTCTTCATGCTTGACTTCAAGGTCAGACAGGGCAGTGCCGCAGCGCGGGCACCAGTTCACCATGCGCTCGCCGCGATAGACGAGGCCGCGTTCATGGAGGCTGCAGAAGACTTCGCGCACCGCGCGGGATAAGCCAGGGTCAAGCGTAAAGCGCTCGCGAGTCCAGTCGCAGCTTACGCCAACCGTCTTCATCTGGCGCACGATTGCGCCGCCGGATTCAGCCTTCCACTTCCAGACCCGCTCTTCAAAAGCCTCGCGGCCCAAATCGTGTTTCGTCAGGCCTTCCTTGGCCATCTGCCGTTCCACTACCATCTGAGTGGCGATTCCGGCATGGTCAGTGCCCGGCAGCCAGAGGGTGTTGAAGCCCGACATGCGCCGCCAGCGGACCACCATATCGATCATGGTGTGTTCGAGCATGTGACCCATGTGAAGATTGCCGGTTACGTTTGGGGGCGGGATACACAAACTGAACGCTTCACCGGGTTGGCTTGCGTCAGCAGCGTAAAGACGCGATTCGACCCACCACTCCGCCCAGCGCGGTTCAAAGCGCTGAGGCTCATACACTTTTTCAAATTCCATGGGAATCTTCAGTTTAGCGCCTGAAGGCTTGTTTTAGCAGTTGTGGGAGCGAATCCGGATGATCGACGTGAATGGCCGTGAAGCCGGCCGCGCTGGCACTAGCCAAGCCGGCATCGGAGTCTTCAAAAACCAGCGGCTTTGAAACTCGCATTCGTTTGGCCGCCAGGAGATAAGGCTCCGGATGAGGTTTGAGATTGTCTACCTCATCGCCAAAAACGGCTGCCTGAAACCGGCTTGATACACCTAGAGCCTCAAGTACTGGCTCCACTTCAATCCGGTAGCTGGATGTAACAAGGCCAATTGGGAGATGCTGGGGCTGGCTCAGGAACTCGCGTACGGTTGCAGGCATGGGAGGGGAGGCCAGCATGCGGTCGCGAAGCAGTTCTTTCTTGCGCGGGTACTGAGCGTATAGTTGTTCGAAGTCCAGGGCGAGTGCGTCCGCTAGCTGGCGGATCATGGCCTTGTCGGAAACCCCGATGCAATTGCGGCTGTAGTCATGCCAGGAAAGGATTACGCCGAAGGGCTGCAAAACCTGCTGCCAGCACTCATAGTGAAGAGGCTCGCTGTCTACCAGCGTGCCATCGAAGTCAAATAAAATCGAGTCGAACTGCAAGACTCTATTGTTGCAGCACCAGCGAAGAAAGCATGGCGTCGAAGTCCTTCTGGACGTTCTGCATCTGCTTTTCCGGAGCGATGAAGACAAGATAAAGAACTTCTCCGCGATGTTCCAAAGTGACGAGGGTGTCGATTTCATTGCCGCCGTCGAGAGGGGACTTGGAAATGAGCCTGGCAACAAATGCGTTCCGTCCATTGATCTGGTGCTGACTCAATTGGGGTTGATTTTTTGACATCGAAGGATTCTGTTCCTGCACTTGCTTGATGAGGCTCAGGGTGTTGTCGCGCAAGTTTGCGCGATCATTGGCTTCTTCAAAATGAGCGACGATCACACCCAGCCCAATCTGAACCTGGCCATTGGAATCCTGTTTCAAACCCTCTTGGGGTGCCATGGTGACAGTGGGCGAGTTCGCTTCCCCATAGCCGGTCCATTGGCCTGGAAAGTTGATGCGGAAGCCATCTCCTTGCCAGGTGCGGGAGCCGTCCGGGTTCTGAGCGGGCTGATTGGGAGCCTGTCCTGCGGCTTGGCCTGGCTTCTTCTTCGGAGTGGGAAGTGACTTGGCCATCTGCTTCATACGGGTAAATTTGCCTGTGTCCGTATTGAAATTTCTTTGCGGCAACTTAGTCACTTCTTCGCTGACATACTTGACTCGGTTTCCAGGGTTGGGGTGAGAGGAGAAGAAACTCGGACCGCCACCCTTTCCGCCGCTCTGCGCTTCCAGCGTCTCAAAGAAGCGGGCCATTTCAATCGGGTTGTATCCCACGTGGGCCATCATGCGAGCGCCCAGCAAATCGGCTTGTTGTTCGGCTCCGCGGGAAAACTTCATGAGGAGTCCATTGGCACCCAGGCCAACACCCAACTGAGCCAGCATTCCAGTGATGCCACCCTTTTGCTGGCCGTACATGCCGGCCAGGATGGCGGGAATTTGAATCAAATAGCTTTTGCTGACTTGGTTGGTGGAATGCCGCAAAGCAATATGCGAAATTTCATGCGCCACAACTCCCATCAATTGGGCTTCATTTTCGGCATTCAAAATAATGCCGGTATTGATATAGACCGGGCCACCGGGGAGAGCGAATGCATTGATCGTCGGGTCGTTCACCACCTTAAAGGTGTAAGGGAAACCGCCAGCCTCCGGGCGGGCAGCGATTTTCTGACCCAGGGAATTGATGTACTCGGTAAGCGGACCGCCATTGACAACTTCAAATTGCTGCTCGATTTGCTGGGCATACTCGCGGCCCATCTGGACATCCTGCTCCTTTTTGAAGAAGTTCATCCCGGGCTTGATTTCCTTGAGCTTGGCAGCTTGCCCCAAAAGGAGCACGCTGCTGATCAGGGTGGCGATCAGAATTCGAGTATTCATATGGCTTGACAGTATAATAATCCCATGAAGCCCACCGAAAAAATTTGGCATAACGGAAGACTGATCAACTGGCAGGACGCAACCATTCACGTCCTTAGCCATGTGGTCAGCTACGGTAGTGCTGTATTCGAGGGCGTTCGCTGCTATGAGACGAAACAGGGGCCCGCTGTGTTTCGTTTACATGAGCATGTGCGGCGTATGTTTGACTCGGCCAAGATCTACCGCATCGACATGAGTCAGTTCACACAGCAACAGATTGCGGACGCCATGATTGAACTCGTCCAGGTAAACAAGATGAAAAGTTGCTATTTCCGGCCGATCGTCCTTCGCGGCTATGGGGTAATTGGCGTGAACGGTATGGGCAACCCGACAGAATGTTACATCGCCTGCTGGGAATGGGGCAAGTACCTGGGTACGGAAGCGATTGAGCAGGGCGTGGATGTTTGTGTTTCCAGTTGGAACCGCATGGCCCCCAACACTTTGCCCGCTCTGGCCAAGAGTGCCGGAAACTACAACAATTCCCAGTTGATCAATATGGAAGCCAAAACCAATGGCTACTCTGAGGGCATCGCGCTCGATGTGAACGGCTATGTGAGCGAGGGTTCCGGTGAGAACATTTTTGTGATTCGCGATGGTGTGATCTATACGCCGGCCATGGCAACCAGCGTGCTGCCGGGTATCACGCGCGACAGCATCGTCAAGATTGCCAGAGGACTCGGCTACACCGTTGTTGAGCAGGGAATTCCGCGTGAGTTGCTTTATGTCGCCGACGAAGTCTTCTTCACCGGCACGGCGGCGGAAGTAACCCCCATTCGCAGCATTGACCGGATCACGGTGGGCGCAGGACATCGCGGCCCGATTACGGAGGCAATCCAGAAGAAGTTTTTTGGGATTGTTGACGGAAGCTTGCCGGATGAGTTTGGCTGGCTCACTGCAGTTCCCCAAACCGTAGCAGCCTGATGAGTTGAAGATCGATCCGCTGCTCCCTTGGACGGGCTGGCCACCTCCCCCGAGATTCTCCAGCCTGCTTGCGGGGAGCAGCGATGATCTTGCTCAGTTGTAACAGCCGCACTCAGTCTCTGGCAAGGAGAAAAGGTGCGGCAAAATCGTTTTTGCACGACTTTTATTTCAAGTGTTTTGATTGACTTAGCCAAGGCTGTCTGTGGACAAGGTGTGAATAAAACAATATGAGCAATAAATGTATCGGCCTCGATTACCGCACCGGCCAACCGGTTGAACTTCGCTTTGGCCAGGCCATTGAAGCAGTGGATGATTGGGTAGGCTCTGCTGAAGGGATTGAGACCTGGCTTGCACCGGGCTTCATTGATCTCCAGGTGAATGGTTTTGTCGGCGTCGATTATTGTGCTCCGACTGCCTCGCTTGAGCAGATGGCTCGTTCGATTGACGCTCAATTTGCCACCGGCGTAACGCGTTTATTCCCCACCGTCATCACGGGTTCTGAGGCCATGATGCAGGGAGCTTTCCGGAATCTGGTGAAGGCAAAGCGGCAGCTTCCTCAAGGCGGCGCCCTGGAGGCGATCCATGCCGAAGGCCCCTTTATCTGTGCCGAGACGGGCCCGCGTGGAGCGCATCCGGTGGATCAATGCCGCCCACCCTCATTAGCGGAGTGGAGGCGCATGCAGGACGCCGCCGAAGGCGAGATCCGGATTCTGACGCTTTCCCCGGAGTATGAAGGTTCTGCCCAGTTCATTGAAAAGGTGGTTGGCGAAGGCGTAGTTGTCAGCATTGGCCATACGCAGGCAAGTGCGGCTCAGATTGCCGATGCGGTGTCGGCCGGGGCAACCATGTCAACACACCTGGGCAATGGGTCGCATGCGATCCTGCCCCGGCATCCGAACTACATCTGGGACCAATTGTCGGAAGACCGGCTGGCAGCCAGCTTTATCGTCGATGGCATCCACCTGCCTGCCTGTTTTGTCAAAGCCGCAATCCGCGCCAAGGGAGTGGAACGCAGTGTTCTCGTTACCGATGCGGTGATGCCGGCCGGGTGCGAGCCGGGGGATTTCAAACTGGGCGAAATGGAAGTTACGCTGCATCCCGGCAAGAAGGTCACGCTGCGGGGGGGCAATCAACTGGCGGGCAGTGCGCTCGAAATGAATGTTGGAGTTTCTAACCTGATGCGCTTGGCGGGTCTGAATCTGCGCGATGCAATTACACTGGCCACCATCAATGCGGCGCGTGCCGGACGAGTGGGCGGCCGGATGCGTGGCTTGAATCCGGGAGAGCGGGGCGACCTGGTTGAGTTTCGTTTCGACCCGCAGAGCCACGACCTCCAAGTCTTGCGAACCTGGGTCTCCGGCCGGCTGGTTTTTGAGCGAAACTAGGCTTTCGTGGAATCTCTCTTCACCCTTGCCAACAGCAGTGTCCTTCCCTGTTGGCTCTTGCTGCTGGTTGCTCCGCAATGGCGCTGGACCCAGTGGGTCTGTGCCCTCTTCATGCCGCTTGCCCTGGGAAGTCTGTATATCTGGCTGCTCTCAGCGGGTATGGGCGAGGGCGGATTTGGCAGCCTTCCTGAGGTCATGCAGCTTTTCCGCAATCCACGCACCGTCTTCGCTGGCTGGGTCCACTACCTCGCTTTTGATCTCTTTATCGGCGCCTGGCAGACGCGGGACGCCCTTCAACTGCGAATTTCCCGCTGGCTTGTAGCCCCTTGCCTGATTGCCACCTTCATGCTCGGGCCGATAGGCCTGCTGGCCTATTTACTGCTAAGAGGATTCATAAGGAACAAATGGGAACCTGGAGTCTGAACCCGATCGTCTGGTTTGAGCGGGCCCGCGATGGAAGCCAGGCTTGCGGCCTGGCTGGAGCCTTGCACTTTATCTTGCTGGGTCTTGTTCTTGTGGCCATGATCTTTGATCACCGCGAAATTCTGGGCGTCAGTATCTGGCTGAAGCCAGCCAAGTTTCTTGCCTCCGGAGCCATTTACTTATGGACCCTCGGCTGGCTCCTGAATTTTGTGGAGGCGCCCATCGTTGCCCGCTCCAGCATCGGCACGCTGGCAAGTTTGATTATGTTGCTCGAAAATGCCGCCATTGGCGGGCAGGCCTTGCGTGGCGAGCGCAGTCACTTCAATTTCAGCTCTGCCTTCAATGGAGCCGTATTCAGCCTGATGGGAATCATGATTTTGCTCAACACGATCCTGCTGGTTGTCCTGCTGTGGTGGTTCTTTACCAAGGCCGGGCCACTTCCTGCGGGTGCCTTGTGGGGTTGCCGGCTTGGGGTCTTACTCGCCGTTTTGGCGAGCGTTCAAGGTGGCTACATGGCAGCCTTTGGCTCTCACACCGTAGGGCTTCCAGACGGAGGCCCAGGCGTGCCGGTACTCAATTGGAGCACGGAGGCGGGAGACTTGCGGATCGCCCACTTTATTGGCTTACACGGATTGCAGATACTGCCGCTCGGTGGATTTTTCCTGAGCGAAATTGGGGCTAGTGCCGGGATCTTTATCCTGGCCTTCTTTCACTACGGCGCATTTCTGCTTACATTCCTGCAAGCGCTGGCAAAGAAGCCTCTTCTGTTTTGACCTTTGGCATGATGGCCTTGTTTTGCTCTCGCCACCGTTTGAGCCGCAGGTAAAGATTCGACTTTCGGGCCGGGTCGGCCGTGCTGAGATCCTTGGTTTCGCCGCTGTCAGTACTGAGGTTGAAGAGTTCCGTGCGGCCGCTTTCAAAATCCTCAATCAGCTTGTAATCGCCATCAATCACTGCGCCACCCGGCTTGCCTCCCGCGCCATGATAGTGCGGGTAGTGCCAGTAGTATATGGGCTTTTCCTTGCGGCCAAAAACCGGTGTGCCATCGATTCCGGTTGGGCTGCGCTGGCCAAGCCACTGCATGATCGTGGGCAGCAAATCGATTGAGCAAGCCGGGTCGTCAAGAACCTCTGCCTGCTTTCGCAGCGGGTCGTGGATCAGACAAGGTACGCGGATACCGCCTTCGTAGAGGTAGCCTTTCTGAGCTCGAAGGGGATCCAGCGAAGTGCTGCCTTTCCCTCCCACGGTGAGCAAGGCACCGTTGTCAGACGTGAAGATGATCAGGGTATCATCGGCAACCCCAGACCTCTTCAACTGCGCGCGCACCGCCCCCACGGAATCGTCGATCGCTTCCACCATCGCGGCATAAGTTGGGTTGATCACCTTACGGTCGCGGTATTGGCTCACTTTCTCCGGGTTTGCCCCCAGTGGCGTGTGAACGCCGAAGTGAGGCAGGTAGAGAAAGAATGGCTTTTGGGCTTCGGCCTGTTTGGCTACCCACTGGTTGGCGAGCCTTGTGAGATACCAGGTCAACTCCGTATTGGCCGGAGCATCGGTCAAGCCGGGCATCGAAAAAGGTGACATGTAGCGGTTGGGCTGGCCCATTTCGTTCCCGCCGATATTGACGTCAAAGCCTTGACGGGTGGGAGAAAAACCATCCCCCCCAAGATGCCACTTGCCATAAGAAGCCGTGGCATAACCCAGGGGCTTCAGATACTCAGCGATTGTTTTCTCGTTGAGGTCGAGCTCGGTTTTGGTTTGAGGTGTGTCGAGCTTGGCTTCCGCGGGCGGCTGCAATCCGGGAATCCAGTCAGTGATACCGGTGCGGACCGGATACTTACCTGTCAGAATGCTGGCTCTCGTCGGGGAGCACACCGGACAGGCCGCGTAAAAGCGCGTGAATACACTCGATTCCCGAGCCATGGCCGCAAGGTTTTCTGTCGGGTACGGAACAGGATGCCCAGGGGTGGAGTAGCAGTTGACGTCCTTGTAGCCAAGATCGTCGGCGACGATCAATACAACATTCTTGGCCTTTTGTGTTTGGGCCAATAGCGGGGCTGCTGTGCTGGCCAGAAACTCTCTACGATTCATTCGATACGGCTCCTCTTGTAACTGCGATTCAGATAACGCTGACATTCCCGGCCAATTTCACTTTCGGGTGCCAGTTGGCGGCAGGACTGGTAGGCTTGCTGAGCGGAGGATCGCTTGCCGAGCAGATCATAAGTTTGTCCGAGTCGGAGGCAGGCCAGCAACCCCGTATTCAAATCCAATTCCTGGCGGGCATTCACCGCCCGGGTCAAATCAGAAACTGCCCGGTCATACTCATCGAACCAAAAATGCAGGTTTCCTCGCAAATACGCCAGTTTCTCTGGCATTATGCGGGCAAACCCCGCCGACTGACTTCGTTGCAAATTCACTACCTCATTCATGATCTCAATGGCCTTCTCGCGCTCACCGAGGTCGGCTTGCATCTGCGCAAGTTCCAGCCGGAACAGATAATTCCTGGGGTACTTCCGGATCAGCTCTTCAAGTAGCGGCACCGCCCGCCCGGCCTGACTCTCTCGCCGGTAGATCGCTGCCAGCAGCACTTGGGCGTCGGACCGGTTATTTACGCCGCGAGCCGCTACCTGCTGAAGTGTCTGAATACCAGCTTCGCGATCTCCCCGGATCCCGGCCAGAAGTCCAAGAAACTTGTAACCCCACGACAGACTCCCGACAACGTAGTCATGCAAGCCAATAATGATGCGTGCGTCCATGTAATCAGGGTCTGCCTCCAGGGCCAACTGCGCCTGCTTGCGTGCCTGCGTGGAATCCTTTAACGCGTCATACCAAGCCTTCCGCACCAGAAAGTTGTAGTTGGCCCGCAATGCATGAGTTACGCCTAGAGCGTAAAGCGCATTCGCGTCGCGAGGGGATTGGCGGAGACGGGCCTCCGCCTTTTCCAAAGCCTTGGCGATGGCGGCATGAAAGTCGGCTTCTTCGCTCGGGGTGGGGTTCATTTTCTCGCGCCGCAGAAAGGGGTTTGACCCGGAAACCAGTTCTGACTCAAGCGCGCCGGCCTTGAGCATGGCGCGGTAAAGTATCGCATTGGCTACGTGGTTGTGGTGCTGGGCGTCGTCTGGTTTTGCGACCGCCACCTTGCGGAAAATTGCCAGAGCTTCTTCGTATTCAACATTGAAAAAATGGTCGAAACCCTTCGCCAGTTCCGGCGAAGCAGGCTGCGGAGCAAGGGCAAGCGCGAGTAAGAGCGCGAGCATCAAACTCCCTTTTCGAGAGGGAGCGCGAGTGGCTCTTCCACCAGAAAGTCCAGCGCCTGCATATCGGAAAGTGCAGCCCGGATCGCCGCTTCCCGCGCGGCTTCCACCGTAATGACAAAGGGAAGATTTGACTTGTCGTCGGATGGAAGTTGCAGGACGGCATCAATGGAAATTCCATGATCGGCCAGAATCTTTCCGAGACTGGCAATGATACCGGTAGCATCCTTGACGCGGAAACGCAGGTAAAAGCCGGAGGTGAATTCCTCAATGGGAGCGAGTTTCGCAACGTCGAGATTCTGGAAGCTGAAAGGAGAGACACGGCAATGATTGCCCGCTTTGAAGTCGCGAGCAGCGCGCATCAGATCGGAGGCAACCGCGACGCCGGTAGGTAGCGGGCCGGCGCCACGGCCATAGTAGAAAGTGTCCTGGCCAGCGGAGCCGCGCACCCAAATGGCGTTGTAGGCACCGAGCACACTGGCCAGAATTGTGGATTTTGGAATCAGGGTGGGTCGCACCGAAAGCGCCAGTCCGGAAGCAGTTCGCCTGGCCGCACAAATCAGCCGGATCGTATGGCCGAGGGTGTGCGCGTACTGAAAATCGAAAGGCGTAATGCGGCGAATTCCTTCGCAAAAGATGTCGAGTGGATTTACCCGTTGCCCGAAGGCAAGCTTGGCCAGCAGTGCGAGCTTGGAACGGGCGTCATAGCCATCCACATCTGCCGTCGGGTCGGTTTCGGCATAGCCCAACTGTTGCGCTTCCTTCAAGACTTCGTCAAAAGCACTTCCCTTGGCTTCAATTTCCGTCAGGATGTAATTCGACGTGCCATTGAGAATTCCGAAAAAGGCTTCTATGGAATCGGCCGAGATCCCTTCGCGGAGAACCGCATGGATGGGAATGCCTCCTGCGACGCTTGCCTCCATGTGGATGGTCGCCCCATGGGCGGTTGCCAGTGCAAGCAGGGCTGGGCCTTCGAGTGCAAGCAATTCCTTGTTGGCTGTGACAACTGGTTTTCCCTGCGTGACGGCCGTCTCGATAATTTCTTTCGCCGTCGTCGTGCCGCCGATGAGTTCACAAACAATGTCAACGTCATCGGCATGCACAAGGTCTGTCCAGCGGTCCGTCAGCCGCACGCCCTCGGGAAACTTTGAAACATCTTTTGAAAGAATGTTTTGGCTCGAAATCATCGTGACGACCAACGGAAAACCCAACTTCGACTGAATTTCCGCCGCATTTTTCGTCAGAATGTCCAGGGTGCCTGACCCTACATTTCCTGAGCCAACAATTCCAATTCGTACCGGTGTCATCAAGTTATAGCGTAACCTAGGCCTCCAATCCATGATCTAGTGGTGGAAGAAAGAATTAGTGGCTATGTTGAGTCGTACTGCCAAACTCCTGCTCCTGTTTTTGTCCGCCACGCTCGTCCTGCCGGCACCGGGCCCGCTCGTCTATGTGATCCCCATCGATGGCGTCATCGATCTCGGCCTGGCTCCTTTTCTGGCCCGCACGCTGCGCGAAGCATCTCAGGCGCGCGCTGCCGCCGTGGTGCTGGAGATCAATACTTTTGGCGGACGTGTGGATGCCGCCGTTGCCATGCGGGATGAGTTGCTCAACTCGCCAGTGCCAACGGTTGCATTCGTGAACCAGCGGGCGATATCGGCCGGCGCGTTGATTGCCATGGCCTGCAATACGATCGTGATGGTGGAGGGCGGCACGATTGGGGCTGCAGCTCCGGTTACGGCTGGGGATGGCGAAGCCAAACCGGCGGGCGAAAAATCCGTCTCTTACTTGCGCAAAGAATTCCGTGCCACTGCCGAAGTTCGCAAACGACCGCTTGAAATCGCAGAAGCCATGGTGGACGCCGACGTGGTGATCCCCAACATCACCGAGAAGGGCAAGTTGCTGACACTCACCACAGCCGAAGCTTTAAAGAATAAGTTCGCCAACCATAGCGCGCCAAACCTCACCGAAGCTCTCTTCGTCGCAGGCTTTCCCAACGCAGAAATCCGACGGGTGGAACAAACCTGGGCGGAAGGGCTGGTTCGATTTCTGACAAATCCGGTATTGAGTTCATTTCTTCTCTCCATTGGCCTGCTCGGCTTGCTGGTGGAAATTCGTACGCCCGGCTTCGGCGTTCCCGGCATTCTCGGCCTCATGGCGATTGGCCTCTTCTTTTACGGACACTGGCTGGTACGCCTTGCCGGATGGGAGGAATTACTGCTCATCTCCCTGGGCATCCTTCTCATCGGCCTGGAGGTCTTTGTCCTGCCCGGCACTACCATTGCTGGCATAGGAGGGGTAGTTGCGCTGGCGGCTGGGCTCGGGATGTCGCTGATCGGTGCTGGCGCTAACGTTGCTGACTTTATAGGGGCGCTGGGCCGTATTTCCATTTCGCTTTTGCTGGCCATGGTGGGCGCATTTGTGTTCATGCGGCTGCTGCCGCATATCCCCTTCGGCCGCCATATGATTTTGACAACGGGAATGGACGCAGAGCAGGGTTATGTCTCGGCACCGCAAAGCGACCACCAGTGGCTCGGGCGCACTGGTACAGCTCACTCCCCCATGCGGCCCGCCGGCATCGCCGATATAGATGGCACCCGCGTGGACGTTGTCGCTGACGGGGAATTCATCGACGCAGGAACTCCCATCCGGGTTGTCCGCGTGGAAGGCAATCGTATCGTGATTCGGCCGCTTGCGGCCAAACAGGAGAACCGGAATGGATAGTATTGATTTTTCGTCGATCGGGGCTTTCGGCCTTTTGATCATCGCCTTTGCGCTGGTCATCGTTTTCATCTACATGATCCCGATCCCGCTTTGGATCGCAGCCTGGTCCTCTGGCGCTTATGTCAGCCTGCCAACGCTCGTGGGTATGCGGTTGCGTCGGGTTCCACCAACTACGGTGGTCAACGCGCGCATCAGCGCCGCCAAGGCTGGCCTGCACGTGAGCATCGATGATCTCGAAGCGCACTATCTCGCCGGTGGCAATGTGGTGCGAGTGGTAAACGCACTCATCTCGGCCGACAAGGCCAACATCGAAATGCCCTTCAAGCGTGCTGCCGCCATTGACCTCGCTGGTCGCGATGTGCTCGAAGCCGTCAAGATGTCGGTCATTCCAAAGGTCATCGAAACGGCACGGATTGCGGCCGTAGCCAAAGACGGCATTCAGTTGATCGCTGTGTCCCGGGTGACCGTGCGCACCAATATCGACCGGCTCGTTGGCGGTGCGGGAGAAGAAACGATCATTGCCCGCGTTGGGGAAGGGATGGTCAGCACGATCGGTTCCGCCCTGACGCACAAGGATGTGCTCGAAAACCCGGATCACATTTCAAAGAACATCCTCAGCCGCGGTCTGGATGCAGGCACTGCTTACGAGATCCTCTCGATTGATATCGCCGACATTGACGTAGGCGAAAACATCGGCGCCAAGTTGCAGATTGATCAGGCCAATGCAGACAAGCAGATCGCGCAGGCCAAAGCAGAAGAGCGACGGGCGATGGCCGTGGCACTCGAACAGGAAATGCGCGCCCGCGTCGTCGAAGCGGAAGCAGAAGTCCCCCGCGCCATGGCTGAAGCCTTCCGGCAAGGCAATCTCGGCATTATGGACTACTACCGGATGAAGAATGTTCAGGCTGATTCGATGATGCGTGAGTCCATCGCTGAGGGCGGCATCGAGGGCAAAGAGAAGTCATGAGCCTCGAACAACTGATCTTTCTGGCACTCTTTCTGGTGCTGCCTTTACTGCAGTTCCTGACTGACTATTTGAAGCGCCGGGCACCGGTGCCAGCGACATTGCCGCCGCGCCAGGATCGAAAGCAGCCCGTGATTGCGCCAGAAGCAGTGCTCAATCCCGTTCGGCCGGTGAGTCCAAATCAACCGGTAAAGCAAAAGGTCAGCTTCCGTCCCCGCTCTTCTGCGCTGCGGAAGGCCATTGTAACTATGGCCATACTGGGGCCGTGCCGGGCTAACGAATAGCAACCGCAATCGCCCCGGACAATTTTTTTCTCGCATTGATAGACTCGGGGCATGAAGGCGACCATCAATGGCAAGTCCCACCAATTCGATACCGCCCCGGACCGCCCGCTCCTCGATGTCCTTCGCGAAGACCTCGGCCTGACGGGCACCAAGTACGGCTGTGGCGAAGGCCAATGCCGCGCTTGCACCGTCCTGCTCGACGGCAAGCCCGTCACTTCCTGCCTCACGCCCGCCCGCCTCGCCGACGGCAAACAGGTCACCACCATTGAGGGCCTCGCCCCCTCCGGACGCCTCCACCGCGTCCAGCAAGCCTTCCTCGACGCCGAAGCCATGCAGTGCGGTTACTGTGTCCCCGGCATGATCCTCCGCACCGTGTCGCTTCTCGAATCGACCCCCAACCCCACCGATAGCCAGATCACCGATGCCCTCAACGGCAATCTCTGCCGCTGCTGCGGGTATATTCGCATCCTGGCCGCCGTCCGCCTCGCCGCTACCAGAGAAGGAGCCTCCTCCAATGGCAATTGAACCCGATCGCTACGAACTCACTGAAGCTCCGCCCTACCGCTTCGAACTCAACCGTCGCGACTTCATTGAAGTCGCCGGCTTCGTCATCTGCCTCACCGCCACTCCCTTGCTCGACGCGCAGACCGCCGCCAAGCCCCGCGCCCGCCTCGCCTTCGCCCCCGACGGCTCCGTCACGGTCTATTCCGGCAAAGCGGACCTCGGCCAGGGTGCCACCACCGAGATCGCCATGGCCGTTGCCGAAGAGCTCCGCCTGCCGCTCTCCAAAGTCAAAGCCGTCCTCGGCGACACGGATCTCTGCCCCAATGACGGCATCACGGCCGGTAGCCGCACCACGCCCTCCACCCTGCCTGAAGTCCGCAAAGCTGCCGCTGAGCACCGGGGCGGGGAACTCACCCCAGCTAAGGATTGGAAGGTTCTGGGCAAGTCCCACCCCGCGCACAATGCCCGCGCCATCGTTGTTGGCGAACACCAATATCCCTCCGACATCCGCCGCCCCGGCATGCTCTACGCCGCCGTCCTCCGCCAGCCCAGCTTCGGTGCCAAGCTCACTGCAATCGACACGTCTGTCATCAAGGACAAGTCCATCACCATCGTCAACGACAATGGTTTCGTCGCCTGTGCCGCCCCCACGTCCTACGCCGCCCGCCAGGCCATCGCCCAGCTCGCTGCCACGGCCCGCTGGGAAACCCCGCCTCATCCCTCCAGCACCAAACTCTTCGAAGTCCTCAAGCAAACCGCCCAGCGTCCCCGGGAAAACTCTCGTGGCGACATCGCTGCCGCCCTGAAGTCCTCCGACAAGAAACTCTCGGCCACCTACCAGACCGCCTACATCCAGCACGCCCCCATGGAACCTCGCGCCGCCGTCGCCGAATGGGTCGACGGCAAGCTCACCGTCTGGACCGGCACCCAAAATCCCTTTGGCGTCCAGCAACAACTCCAGCAGGCTTTCCGCATCCCCGCCGAAAAGGTTCGCGTTATCGAACCCGGTTCCGGCGGTGGCTTCGGCGGCAAACACACCGGCGAAGTCGCCATTGAAGCCGCCCGCCTCGCCAAGGAATCCGGCAAACCCGTCCAACTTCGCTGGACCCGCGCCGAAGAATTCGCCTGGGCCTATTGCCGCCCCGCCGGCCTCTTTGAAATCGAAGCTTCCCTCGACGCCTCCGGCCTCATCACCGCTTGGGATTTCACCACTTATAACGCCGGTGCCGCTGGCCTCGAATCCCCCTACCGCATCCCCAACTCCCGCACCCGCTTCTTCTTCTGTGACTCGCCTTTGCGCGAAGGCTCCTACCGCGGCATCGCCGCCACCACAAACAATTTTGCCCGCGAATGTTTTATGGACGAACTCGCCGCCCTCGCTGGCCAGGACCCCCTCGACTTCCGACTCGCCCATCTCGACAACGCCCGCCTCCGCGACGTCATCCTCTCCGTCACCAAGGAATTCGGCTGGCGCAAGCGGCGCGCCGCCAAATCCGGTACCGCCGTTGGCCTCGCCGCCGGCTTTGAAAAAGGCTCCTACGTCGCCGCTTGCGTTGAAGTCGCCCCCGACCCCAAAACAGGATTTGCCATTCGTGATTTCCACATGTCCTACGAATGCGGTGCCATCCTCAACCCCTCCAACCTCCGCGCCCAGGTCGAGGGCTCCCTCATTCAGGGCCTCGGCGGCGCACTCACGGAAGCCATCCACTTTGAAAACGGCCGCCTCACCAACGGCAGCTTCGCCCAATACCGCACCCCCCGCTTCCGCGACCTTCCTCCCATCTCCATTCACCTGCTCGACCGCAAGGACTTGCCCCCCGTCGGTGCCGGTGAAACGCCCATCATCGCCGTCGCCCCGGCCATCGCCTCTGCTGTCGCCGCCCTCACCAAAGAACCCCGCCGCGCTCTACCGCTCTGGAAATCTTAGCCGATTCTCATACCAGGTCACATTCCGTGAGTTCTGCCCGGCCACCACGACATCCAGGTCTCCATCCCCGTCCATGTCAAAAAGACGGATGTCATAAGCCGCCTGATCCGTATAGATCAGGTGCTTCGTAAAGCCTCCCTTGCTGTCATTTTCAAACCACGCCACCACATAGGAATCCTTCGCGCAAGTCACCGCATCGATATCCCCATCCCCGTCGATATCGCCAATCGCCAGCGAATGCGGCCCGAATAACTCGCGGTCGATCTCATGCTTCGCAAAGCCCGGCCCCTCAAACCACAACAGCCCCACCCCGTGCCCCCGCGACGCAATCACATCCATCTTGCCGTCCCCATTCAAATCCGCCACCAGCGGATTCGTCGCCCCATCTTCCCCCGTCGCCAATACATGTTTCTTCCACGGCCCCGCTTTGGCCGGCTGCTCCCACCACGCAAACCACTCCCCGTCCTTGCCCACCTTCGCCGCACTCACAATATCCACGCGCCCATCCCCATTCAAATCTCCGGCCCCGTGATAGTGGCTCAAGCCCGGCGCATCCCCTTTCGCAAACACATTCCGCTGCCACCGCCGCCCACCGTCAAGCGCCTTCAGCCACACAATCGAATTGGCAAACTTGCCCTTCGGCTGCCCGCTATTCGCCACCAGGTCCGGCTTCCCATCGCCGTCAATGTCTTGAACATGCAGCCCATGCACGCCATCAATCTCATCATCAATCAGGTGATACTTCCAAGGCTCCTTCAACGGATCAGCCGGCTGCTCCAGCCAGAACACCAGCCCCGGCGAATATCGCGCCCCCACAAAGTCCTCATCGCCATCACCGTCCACATCCATCACCGCGGCATGGATCAGTGACGCGCCGTCATGCAGAACCCGGTTCGCCCCCAGCAGAATCGTCTTCTCACCCAGATTGGTCACCACCGCTCGGCCTCCCCCATTCAGCTTCATCCCCACTGCGGCAAAGGCCCGCTCGCCTTCACTCAAAACATGTCGCACCCACTTCTGCTTCCACTCATTGAAGTAAATCCGCACATTCTGCGTCGCCCGCCCGCACGCAATCAAGTCCGGCCGGCCATCACCGTCCAGATCCGCAATCGTCAGATCCTCCGGTGACATCGCCGCCTCATCCACCCTTAGCACCCGCTTCCATTCCCCCGCCGCATCGCGCTTCAAAATCCCCAATCCCGTCTCCTTCCCCCGGAAGCCAAATGCCAGCTCATCGCTTCCATCGCCATCAAAATCAGCCCATCCCAGCGCATGCCCGCCATACACGGTCGAATCCCGCAGCGCCTTCGGCCAGAGTGTCCCCAACGCCGTGTGCCACTTCTCCGGCGGCGGCGCTCCCTGCGGGTTCAGCTTCGGACGCGGCTCCTCATAAACAGTCAAAGTATCCCCGTGAAAAGCTTCAATCGTCGCGGCTACGCGATATCGGTTCACCCGCCCGATCACAACTTCTCCCGGCTGCCCCTCGCCCGTCAGGTGCCGCTCCCATCCCCCCTCCTTCTTCCTCACCAGCGTCTCGACACCGCGCTTCGATGCCATCACGATATCCAGCACTCCGTCATCGTTCATGTCCTCCAAAAACAGGTTATGCGCCAGCTCCAGATTCTCCGCCGCCACTTCCACCTTCCAGTCCGGCAACTGATACACCAGCGCCTTGCCTTCAAGCGGCATCACCACTAAGTTCGGCTTGCCATCCCCGGTAACATCACCCCAGCGAATCCGGTGCGCCCCCGGCACCTTACCGATGTCATGCAGCTTCCACTTCCCGCCCGGCATCTGCTCCAGCCAGTGCATCGACCCCTTCACCACCCGGTCTCGGGGCTGCCATTCTGCCGCCAGCGCGAAATCAAGCAAGCCATCGCCGTTGATGTCATGCGCTGCAATCGAAACATGGTCAGCGGGTGCAATTCCCTCGCTGATCACATGCGCCTGCCAGGTCGGATTTTCATACCAGATCACTTTGTTTCCGGTGATTGCCACCACGTCCGGTCGCTTGTCCCCATTCACGTCGGCCACCCTCACCGCGTACACCACGCCCAATCCCGAACCAATCTCAACCATCCGGAATTGCGCCCCCAGATTCAGCGTCAGCAGGCTTAACACAACAGATCGCAGCATGCCCGGATTCTATCGAAATCCACCTGCCATAATGAAGCTGTGTCGAAGCTAAAAGAGCTAGAGGGTCAACTTGAACGGGCTCAACAACAGTTGCGCCTGTTCCAGAAGATTAGCCGCCTCATGGTGAAAGAACTGAGTCTCAAGGAAGTCTTGGGTGCCATCAACGGACTCATCGTTGAATTTATGCACGGTGACTCTTGTCTCCTCTATCTTCTGGACAAAGGCGACCTGTTGCTTTGTTCTTCCAACAATCCTTCCCCCGGCACCCTCGGCCAGGTTCGCCTCCGCCTCGACGAAGGCCTCACCGGCTGGGTGGCCCGCGAACGCCGCCTCGTCGCCATCTCCAAGGAAGCCTATCTCGACCCCCGCTTCAAGACTTTCGCCGAACTGCCGGAAGACCAGTACGAAGCCTTCCTGTCGGCTCCCATCATTGCCCGCAATAAAGTCGTCGGCGTCATCAACGTCCAGCACCGCCGTCCCCATCTCTTCACGGGAGAAGAGCTCGAAACTCTGACCACCGTTGGCGAACAGGTCGGCGTCCTGCTCACGCTCGCCCGCCTCGAAAGCAACGCCAAAGAGGAGGAAGTCGGCGCGCTTGTCAGCTCGTTGACCTAACGGCATGTGGTCCCGCCGCGCTTTGCTCGCCACTCTTCCTGCAACCCTTCTCGCCCAACAGCGGCGCTTCGTACGCAGTTACTTCTTTATCGAGCCGGAAACCAAGCTCATCCTCAGCGACCTCGCCGTGGGTTCCGACCGCAAACTCTGGGCCGTCGGCGCTACGGTCTCGGATCGAAGCCGCCCCAAAGGTGCGCTCGTCTCGACAGACGACGGCGGCCAATCCTGGCAACTCGCCCCCCTTCGCTTCCTTCCAAACTCTCTGTTCGCGCTGAACGACTCTTCCCTCTGGGCCGTGAGCGACAAAGGCGAAGTCTGGTACAGCGCCGAATCCGGCCGCGACTGGAAAAAGCTCTCCCGCGAGAAAAACGCCCTGAAAGTTCATTTTCTCAACAACCAGACCGGCTTCCTCGTCGGCGCCAAAAAGACCCTCATGCGCACCGACGATGGCGGCCGCAAATGGCGTCACGTCCCCGAAGCCGCCCAAGTCACCGGTAACCCCGACAACTTCGTCTATCGCTCTGTCGAGTTCTGGAACGGCAAGATCGGCCTCGTCAACGGCAACGTCGAACTGGAACCCGCCAACCGCCGCCGCGGTCCCGATCTGCCCGATTGGATGACTCCCGAACGGGGCATTCTCAACGACAGGCCTCGCGTGCTGGTCACGCTCGAATCCACCGATGCCGGCACAACCTGGAAGAAGCAGGAAGTGTCCGGTTTCGGCTACGTCCACCGCTCCATCATCGGCTCCGACGGCCAGGGCTTCACCCTTCTCAAATTCCGTAAGGGCTTTCCATTCGGCGGCGAACTCTATCGCTTCGCCGTTGCCGGCGAAAAGAAATCCGGTCTCCTCCTCCGCCTCAAAGATCTCGAATTCCAGGACGTCTGCTACATCCCGGGTGACGGTGTCTACCTCGCCTGCACGGAGCGCCTCGGTGCTCTCCCCGTCCCCACCAAGGTCCGCGTCAAATACTCCCGCGACATGGTCAATTGGAGCGACATTGCCGTCGATTACCGCGCCGTCGCCTCCCGCATCACTCTTCTGCCAACGCCCTCAGGGCAGGTCTTCGCCGCGCTCGATCAAGGAACGATACTGGCTTTGCGTTAATCAATCGACAAGCGAAAAAGTACGGATGCCCCGATTACCGCCTCCATGGGCGGTAATACTGTTGCCTTCCGCACCGATGACCAGAATGGGCAGATTGCTTCGATCCCCTTTCTTGCCTTGAGCTATGCTTTGCCACTCCCGTCGGGAAGGCATGAGCTTCAAGACAGACCAGGAGGAATTGCCCAAGGTGCTGACGATGATTTCACCTTTTGCGGAAATGCCGAATCCGGTTTGTTGATGATTCTCGGGCAGCTTCAGCTCCTTGACCTCAGTAAAGGAACCATCTGGCGCAATGGCGATGAGTTGGCTGGAGTGGCCCGTGTACCAGATCATTTCGTTGCCGATTTCGGTGAACAGAGGGCCCGGTTGAGCCAGTGAGATAGGGTCCTTGATCGCGGACTGCGGCACGGAAGAACGCAGCAGCTTGCCCGTTTTGTCAAAGTTGCGGAACAGCGCCGCATCTCGATTCACCGCTTCGGCTAGTGAGGTCCGCGGCTTGCTGCCCGGCTCGCGAGTCGTCATTTCATAGCCCGCCACCCAAAAGGTGCCATTCGCTGACGCGGTAATTCTCATCGGCTGATAGGGGTTCATGCGAACCAGGTGGGTTGAATGGTCGGTGGCGTGGACAAACGCGAGGTAGCTACCGCTTCTTCCTTCAAAATCAACCATGCTTCCACAGAGCCCCAGCGTTCCGTCGGCGCTGCGCGTGTAGTCTCTCACCGTCAGGTACTTTGCACCTTCTACCTGAAAGAGATGCTCTTGAATTTTGCTTCCGGATTTGTCAAAGACAGTGAAGCGGACCGCCGGGCCGGCGGAAGCGTCAGTAGCGATCAAGCTTCCTGCCTCCCACTTGGGGAGTGGTTTTCCGGTAAAGTCGTAATCCACCGGGATCTTGGCCGTTTCAAGCAAAGCCGTATCAGCCTGCAGCACCGGCATCGTGGCCAACACCAAAAATAGTGAGCCCTGAGTCAAAGAATTCTTGCACATATTGCCTCCTAACATAAACAATGTTCACTGTTTCTACAAACAAAAACAGCACAGCCACACCATTGGCCGTTTCAATTCGTCATTCCATTGTTCTGGCCACCTGAGCAAGAAGATTCGGAATCGTAGTACGTCGACCAGTCGGGTCCATGATCGCAGGCGACACCGCAATCGTTCACGGCCTGCATTTGGTTACAACCAAGACACAAGCAGCCTCCCGTGCACGAACAATAACTTACTGAAACAGTTGTGAGGATTCCAAGCTTATTCAGGAAGCCGTCTATGAAATTGGCTGAAGACTGGCAGGCTAATTGACGGGTCGGAACCTCTGCCAATCTGGCCGCAACTTTAGAATTCTTATCGATCTCATCGAAGAATGTCTTCAGGTGTTTTCCCGAAGCATCATGAATGATGAACTGATGCAAAGCCGAAGAGGAACTTACGTCAAATTCAGTTGCGGCCTTTCGGTGTTGGACGAAAATCGACAGAGTAGCCAGAGCTAGCCCTACAATGATGAGCATTGAATGTCTCCGTTGCTTTTTCACCTCTCTTGGCAGCATCTTACGAAATCAATATCAACTTGTCAATAGAGTTCTTGAGATATGGTCTTATTTGTAATTTAGTGATTTTGTCTTTTAATTTCATGGCGCAGTCTCCGATGCTTTGGCTTATGCTTGGATTCTGAGCCTTGCGCACGTGAAATGACGAAGGCGAGGGTATCAGGCACCCCGCCGCCTTGCGCTTGCCCTGCCAGCACCCCTTCTGGCGTAACAGATTCGCTAGGCGCGCAGTTACTTCTTTCTCCAGCCTGAAACTAAACTGCTTCACCGGCTTCGCCGTGGCTTCCAACCGCAAGCCCTTCGCCCTCGACCAAGGAACTATACTGGCTTTGCGTTAACCATGCTCAGCCGCCGCCACTTTATCGCCGCCTCTCTCGCCCCCGCCACCCCCCGCCCCAACGTCCTCCTCATCATGACCGACGACCAGGGCTACGGAGATTTCAGCTCTCATGGCAACCCGATTCTCAAAACTCCCCATCTCGACCGCTTGGCCTCCAACAGCATCGAGTTCACTAACTTCTCGGTTTCTCCCGTCTGTGCTCCCACTCGCGCTGCCCTCCTCACCGGCCGCTATCCCTTGCGCACTGGCGTTCACGGTGTCACCAAGGGCCGTGAAACTCTGCGCCGGAACGAAGTGACACTCGGAGACTGCTTCTCCAAAGCCGGCTACCGCACTTCGCTCATCGGCAAATGGCATCTTGGTGAAAATTACCCCTACGTCCCGCATTCCCGCGGCTTCGCCGAGTTCACCGGCTTCCGTACCGGTCATTGGAACTGGTACTTTGATTCCCCCGTTGAACGCAACGGCCGCCCCGCCCAGCTCAAAGGTTACATCGCGGATTCCCTCACCGACGAAGCAATCAGCTTCATCAAACGACCCACTCGCGATCCCTACTTCCTCTACCTCGCCTACAACACTCCTCACGCTCCTTATCAGGTGCCCGACTCCTACTTCGACCGCTTCGCCAATTGCGGTCTCAGCATTGAAGACCAGACCATCTACGGCATGGTCTCCAACCTCGACGACAACATCGGCCGCTTGCTCAACCAGGTCGACGACAACACCATCGTCATGTTTCTGTGCGACAACGGCCCGCAGACCAACCGCTTCAATGCCGGCCTGCGGGGCCGCAAGGGCAACGTCTACGAAGGCGGCACCCGCAGCCCTCTTTACGTCCGCTTTCCCGCTCGCATCGCTGCCGGTCGCAAAACTGCCGTGCCCGCTTCTCACATCGACATCCTGCCCACGCTAGTCGATCTGGCCGGTATCCAGCGCCCCGCCGGGCCAAAGCTCGATGGCATCAGCCTCACCCCCATCCTCGACGGCCGCCAGGATTCGCTCCCCCCGCGCCCCATCTTCACTCACGCCGACCAGCAGGCCAACCCCCTCAACCCCTATCCCGGCTGCGTCCGGGAAGGCCGCTACAAGATGGTCAACGGCACCGAGCTTTACGACCTCGAATCTGATCCCGGCGAAAAAACGAACCTGGCCAATGCCCAACCCGAGCGACTGCGCGCGATGGTCCAGACTTACGAAAAGTGGTTCCAATCTACGATTGAAGGCTTTACGCCCGGCGCGCCCCCCATCCCGGTCGGCCACAAAGAAGAAAACCCCGCCACCCTCACCGCAACTCAAGCTGACCTCAAAGGCGATCTCCGCTTTCACATGAAGTTCGGCTACGCCCACGATTTCATCACTGGCTGGTCAACACCCAACGACTCGCTCACCTGGACCATTGATGCTTCCGCCGCCGGCCGCTACGAATTTACCGTCCTCTATCGCGGCCCCCGTGGCACCCGATTCCAACTGAACCAGCTCAACGCCTCCTCCACCCTCACCACCAACCCCGAAGAGATCCACCTCCCTCACCGCGCCCACAATGGTGCCGAGGCTCCCGTCGTCCATTGGACCCGCCTCAAATTGGGCCGCCTCCGTCTTCCAGCCGGTGCCTCCTCCCTCGAACTCACTCTCACCGGGCCCTCTTGCGACATCAAGGCCATCGAGGTCCGCCGTTTGTGATAAACCAGTTGTCGGAATGAAACGACGCGAACTCCTCCTGGCTCCCGCTGCCCTCCTGGCCGCTCCTTCGCGTACCGAAGTCACGATCGACGGCGAGCGCTTCCGCATCAACGGCAAGCTCACTTACCCCGGCACCAGGCTCGAAGGCTTGCTCATGAACTCCCGCATGGTGCAGGGCATCTACGACGACACCAACCCCGCCACAGCCAAGCGCTGGGCCTACAAAGACACCAGCAAGTGGGATGCCGAACGCAATACCCGCGAATTCCTCGCCGCCATGCCGATCTGGCGCGAGCACGGCTTGCTTGCCATCACCATCAACCTGCAAGGTGGCAGCCCGGAAGGCTATTCCAAAGATCAGCCTTGGGAGAACACTGCCGTCGCCCCCGACGGCTCCCTCAAACCGGCCTACATGAACCGGCTCACCCGTATCCTCGACAAAGCGGATTCTCTCGGCATGGTAGTCATTCTGGGCATCTTCTACTTCGGCCAGGATGAACGTGTCAAGGACGAAGCAGCCGTCAAGCGCGCCGTCGACAACACCGTGCGCTGGGTCCTCAATAAGGAATACCGCCATGTCCTGCTTGAAGTGAACAATGAGTGCAACGTCAAGAAGTACGACCACGACATCCTCATGCCGCCCCGCATCCACGAATTGATTGAGCAAGCCAAAGCGATTCAGGTCAAAGGCCGACGTCTTCTTGTGGGCACATCCTACGGCGGCGGTGCCGTACCGCTGCCCAATGTCGTCAAGACTTCCGACTTCCTGCTCCTCCACGGCAACGGAGTCAAAGTACCTTCCCGGATTCGCGAAATGGTCCGCCAGACGCGTGCCGTCGAAGGCTACCGCCCCATGCCCATCCTCTTCAACGAAGACGATCACTTCGACTTCGACAAGCCCGACAACAACATGCTCGCCGCCATCAGCGAGCGCGCCAGTTGGGGCTACTTTGACCCGGAAGGCTACCAGAGTCCGCCCGTCAATTGGGGCCTCGATACCGACCGCAAGAAGGCCTTCTTCAAGCTTCTACGCGAAATGAGCGGGCTGGTCCTCGTACTTATGCTGCAAGCGGGTCAATTCTTTTTTTAGCCGCCCGATCACCGCGGCATAGCGCGGGTTGCCGATCTCATTTCGCATCTCGCTTGGGTCCCGCTTCAGATCAAAGAACTCCCACTCCACCTTGCCGGTCGGATAACAAATCAGCTTGTGCTCTTTCGTCCGCACTCCATAATGCGCCGGGACATTGTGGTCGCTATCCTCGTGCATCCAGTAGCGGTAATACATGGACTTGCGCCAGTTGTCCGCCGTCCGCCCTTGCAGGTTCGTGCGGAAGCTCTCGCCATCCATATACTGGTCCCGGCCCAGCCCCGCGAAGTCCATAAACGTATGGGCAAAGTCGATATTCAGCAAAATGTCGCTGTTCACGCTCCCCGCCTTGATCTCCCGCGGATAGCGCGCCAAAAAGGGCATGCGCAAAGATTCTTCATACATCAGCCGCTTGTCATACAGCCCATGCTCCCCCAGAAAGAAGCCCTGGTCTGAGGTGTAAATCACCAGCGTATTCTCCCGCAGATTATTGTTGTCCAGATAATCCAGCACCCGCCCCACCGAGTCGTCCACCGACTGCACGCACCGCAAATAATCCTTGATGTAAAGCTGATAAGCCCACTTGCGCAAAGCATCCCCGCTCAGCCCCGGCGGCGGGTCCTGCTTCAAATCCCGCTTCGTGGTGTCCTCGCCAATGCGCATCTTGAGCTTCTGAATCCCCTCCGGCCGTGAGGCCAGATTCTCATAGAGATTGGCCGGCTCCGGCACCGTCTTGTCCTTCAGAAAGTCCTTGTACTTGGGGCCCGGGTCCCATGCCCGATGCGGTGCCTTGTGGTGCGACATCAGAAAGAATGGTCTCGTCTGGTCGCGCTGCTGCAACCAGTCCAGTGTAAAGTCGGTAATCAGATCCGTGCAATAGCCCTGGTACTTGCGCCGTCCGCCGGCCTCCAGAAACTCAGGGTCATAATAGGCCCCCTGCCCGGGTAGAATCTTCCAGTAGTCAAAGCCCTGGGGCTCAGTGCCCAGATGCCACTTGCCAATCATTGCCGTCTGATAGTTGTTCCCCTGCAGGTACTTCGCCACGCTCCGGCTCTTGGTGTCGAGCTTTTCGTTCAGCGTCAGCACCCCGTTCTTGTGGCTATACTGCCCCGTCAGAATCGAAGCCCGCGAAGGCGTACAAATCGAATTCGTACAGAAGCAGTTGTCCGCCCGCACTCCCTCCTTGGCCAGCCGGTCGATATTCGGTGTTTTGTTGATCCGGCTGCCATAGGCCGAAATTGCCTGTGCCGCATGGTCATCCGACATGATGAACACAATGTTGGGCCGCTGCTGCATCTGCATCAGGCCCTGGATCAGGCTTCGTCGCGAAATTGGCCGCATCTCGTTATTCTAAAGGGCAATGCTCAACCGCCGGTCTCTCCTCATGGCCTTTTTCTCGCAGAATTCCCGCCAGCGGCCTCGCGCTTTGGGCATTGTTCCCGGCCGGCTCAACCCCGGTCCGCTCAATGCCATTACCGACGTGGTCGGCGTCAAGGTCGGCCACACCACCCTCATCGAAGGGGCAAACATCCGCACCGGTGTCACGGTCATCCTGCCGCACAGCGGAAATCTCTTTCGCGAGAAAGTCCGCGCCGCCATCCACGTCGGCAACGGCTTCGGCAAGTTGATGGGCAGCACCCAGGTCAACGAGCTCGGCGAGATCGAAAGCCCCATCGCGCTTACCAGCACGCTCAATGTGCCCCGTGTCGCTGATGCGCTTCTCGACTACATGCTCGCCCTCCCCGGCAATGAGACAGTCCGCAGCCTCAACGTCGTCGTCGGCGAAACCAACGACGGCCAACTCAACGACATCCGCGCCCGCCGCGTTGGCCAGGCTGAGGTCTTCCGCGCGATCGAATCTGCCGCCTCTGGCCCGGTAGCGGAAGGCGCTGTCGGAGCGGGCACCGGCACCATTTGTTTCGGCTGGAAGGGCGGCATCGGCACCAGCTCCCGCACCGTCGCCGGAGCAACTGTTGGCGTTCTCGTCCAGAGCAACTACGGCGGCGCTCTCCGCATCGCCGGCATGCCCTTTCCCAACGGCAAAGTGGCTGCCGCTCGCGGGGATGGCAGCATCATGATCGTCATCGCGACAGACGCCCCTGTCGAGCATCGCGAACTCGAACGCCTCGCGGCCCGCGCCATGTGGGGCCTCGGTCGTACTGGCTCCAGCGGCAGCAATGGCAGCGGCGATTATGCCATCGCCTTCAGCACCGCGAAGACTGGCTCTGCCTGGCGAGGCGACCGGCTCAGCCCTCTTTTTGAAGCCGTCATTGAAGCTACGGAAGAAGCGATCTTGAACTCGCTATTCATGGCCCAAACAATTGAAGGCAATGGCGTCCGGGTCGAAGCTCTGCCGCTCGACAAAGTCATGATGGAATGGAAGCGGAGAAACCCCCAATGAGATGGCTTTTACTTTTTACCCTCGCGGCGTCGCTCGCCGCCCGTCAGCCCCAGATGACAGTGCTGGACAACACGATCTGGTTGGCCTATCTCGATCAAGGAAAGGTTCAAGTGCTCAGCACGGTCCACGGTGCCGCCCGCCTCTCCAAGCCCGTTCTTGTGGCTGAACCGGGCGAAGCCATCGCAGGAGTCCTCATCGGCTCGGCCAACAACCGCCTCGCCGTAGCCTGGTATTCCGGCGATCCCAAGGCACTCAAGCTCACCGGCCGCGCATCGCTCGACCAGGGCAAGACCTGGGGACCCACCGAATCCATCGACGCCAGCCGCTTGTCTGCCTTCTGCGGCTCCTGCGCCAATCAACTTGTCCGCGCCGCCGCCGGTGCCAGTGAAGTTTCCACCATCGCCCGGCCCTGGGGCGGCACTCTCCTTGCCTGGCAAGGCACCAAGGGTCTGGAGTTGCGCGACATCCCCCCCAACGTCGAACTCCCCCGCGCCCCCGCCTCCCGCGCTGAAATCCTCGCCGTTCTGGAACGCGAGATGTACGGCAAAGCACCCGCCAAACCGGCTCGTCAGGGCTTCGAGTTGCGCGAAAAAAGTGAAGATGCCCTCGGCGGCAAGGCCATCCGCAAGCAAGTCACCATCTGGTATGAGGGACCCAACGGTGCCCGTGACTCCCTTGAACTCCTCCTCTATCTCCCCAAGTCCACAAAGAAAGTACCCGTCTTCCTCGGCATGAGCTTCGGCGGCAACCAGTGCGCCAACTCCGACCCCGCCATCTTCGAATCCACTCGCTGGCAGCGCACTCCCCAAACCCGTGGCGGCTGCGCCAGCCGCTGGGAAGCTGAGTACGTGATCTCCCGCGGCTATGGCACCGCCATCGTCTACTACGGTGACCTCGATCCGGACTTTGATGACGGCTTCGAAAATGGCGTTCACAAGATTTTTGGAAAACCGAAAGCCGATGAATGGCGTGCTATCGCGGCTTGGGCCTGGGGTTTGAGCCGTGCCATGGATTACCTTGAGCAGGATCCTCAGGTAGACGCCAAACACGTCGCCGTCAATGGACATTCAAGGATCGGAAAGGCTGCCCTTTGGGCGGGCGCAACCGACGAGCGCTTCGCCATGGTCATTTCAAACGACAGCGGTGCCGGGGGCGCAGCCCTCAATCGCCGCAAGACGGGCGAACGCATCGCCGATCTCAACCGGAATTTCCCCCATTGGTTTGCGGGCAATTTCCTCAAGTACAACAACAAGGAGGAAGAACTCCCCTTTGACTCGCATTGGGTTCTGATCGCCACCGCGCCCCGGCTTCTTTATGTCGCCAGCGCGAGCGAAGATCTTTGGGCCGACCCTGAAGGAGAGTTTGAAGCTTTACTCGATGCCGGTATGCGCCCTCGCGTGATGCCCAAACCGGGTGAACGCTACTTCGATGGCCGTTTTGCTTACCACCTGCGCGAAGGCAAGCACGACATCACCAAATGGGATTGGGAAGGCTTTATTGACTTCGCCGAGCACCATCGCTGGCGCGAGTGATCCGGATTTCCGCCGGCCCGTAAAGCTCCTTGAGCCGGGCCACAAAGTCACTTGCCTGGCCCTCTTCTACCAGATTGATGGTTGAGCCGCCAAAGCCACCTCCAGTCATCCGGGCACCAATGAAGCCGGGGCACATCGCCGCAACTTCCACCATGCGGTCCAGCTCCTGGCAACTCACTTCGTAGTCATCGCGCAGGCTGCGGTGGGAAGCGGCCATGAGTTCCCCCATTGCCTGGCGGTCATCCCGCTCCAGGGCATCGGCAAAAGCCAGCGTGCGGGCGTTCTCGCTGATGACATGGCGCGCCCGTCGGCTCCCGCCATCGCGAGTTGCATCGCGAAGGGAACTGACTCCAAGTTCTTGCGCCGCCTGCTGGCATTCCGCCCGGCGCTGGTTGTACTCGCTGCCAGCGAGCGAGTGCTTCACCCCTGTATCGGCAATGACCAGGGAGATCCCGGCCGGGATCGGCACCTTGCGATATTCGAGGCTGCGGCAGTCGAGCAGCATCGCGTGGCCCGCCTCCCCAAACAGGGAGATGAAGGGGTCCATCAGGCCACACTCAAGCCCAATTGTTTCGACTTCAGTCTGCTGGCAAAGTCGAGCTATGTCCATGCGATCCAGATCCACTTCTGCCGCGGCCAGCAACGTCAGCGCCGCCGAGACTTCCAGCGCCGCAGAGCTGCTGAGCCCCGCGCCGAGGGGCAATGTCGATTGGAAGTGGATCGAGACTGGCGGTGGCTCTATGCCAAGCCGCCGGATCTGTTGAAGCACTCCTTCGACGTAGCGCTCCCAGCCTGGCCCTGCGTCGTCGGAGGAATACTCAAAGGAGGATGAGGGTACGGCCGTGGCGGTCGTTTCCAGATGAATGGCAGCGGGCAGTACAAAGCCGTCGTTATAGTCAGTATGTTCGCCGATCAGGTTGACTCGGCCGGGAGCGCGAAAGCGGATCGTCATGGCTTCCTATTTCGCCTTGCGGGCCGTAATCATGAACAATGCGCCGCATCCCAGCAGTAGCAGTCCCCAGACAAGATTCAGATTCGCCCCATACAGTTGATTCCGGATTGTCTCCGGGGCCAGCGTTGTTGCGGCGATCAGCAACATGCCGATCACAAAGAGAAGACGTCCGATGGTGAGTCGCAAATCCATGAGTTCTACCAGAAGATCACATTGAGAAGTATTACGGCCGCCAGGATGACCAGCGCCAGAGTTCCCGGCCGTTGAAACCAGCTCAGGCCGGGAGGGTCCTTCGGCATTGTCGTGTAGGCGTAAACCAGGCCTTCAAGATCGGCTGGCGCCTTGGGCCGGGTAAAGAGGCTAAGCAAAACTGTTACGGCAAAACAGGCGGAGAAGGCCCAGATGGCGGTCCAGAAATTCTGCGCCATCTCGCTCGGGTAAGTCGTGAGCGTTTGAAGCCAGCCGCCCTTGATCCCGGCAACTGAAGCTGCCGGCAGAGAAAGACCATGATGCAGGGCAGCCGCAAGGGTGCCCGAAATCAGACCATAAAATGCCCCCGCGGCAGTCGTGCGGGCCCAAAACATTCCCAGCAGAAATGTTGCAAACAGAGGAGCATTGACAAAGGCAAAGATCAACTGCAACAGGTCCATGATGTTGTTGAATTTCACCGCGGCATAGGCTGCACCCCAAGAAGCCAGAATGCCGAAGACGGTGGTCAGCCGGCCAACGCGAAGATAGTGTTGGCTCGATTGACCGGGCTTGAGGTAGGCCTGATAAATGTCGTAAGTCCAAACGGTATTAAAGGCTGTGACATTGCCCGCCATACCGGACATGAAGCTGGCCATCAGCGCGGTCAAGCCGAGCCCGAGCATGCCCGAAGGAAAGAAGTTCTGCAACATCAGCGGAATCGTCATGTCGTAGTTCAGACTGCCATCCGGCTTCGCGGGCAACGTAAACGCGCCGTCTGCACTGCTGGAGATCGCAATCGCAATCATGCCCGGCAGAATGACCAGGGCAGGGAAGAGCATTTTCGGAATAGCCGCAATCAGTGGGGTCCGGCGTGCCGCTAGCATCGAGTCGGCGGCCATGGCCCGTTGAACCACCAGAAAGTCGGTGCACCAGTAGCCGAAGCTCAGAACGAAGCCAAGCCCCATGGCCATGCCGAACCACTCCACTCCCATCGGGTTGGCACTGGGCTCGGAAAGATTAGCCCAGGCGTGTGTGTAGGCACCGGCAGAATAACCTTTGCTGACTGCAACTGCCTCCAGGCGCGTGACCAGTCCTGACCAGCCGCCAACGTTTTCAAGTCCAACCAGGACCAAAGGCAGGAAGCCGGCACAGATCAGAAAGAATTGCAGCACTTCGTTGTAGATGGCCGAAGTCAGGCCGCCAAAGAAGATGTAGAGCAGAACAATGATGGCGGCCAGCGCAATAGAGGCATCAAAGTTCCAACCGAGCAGGCTCGCCAGCAGCAGGCCCATCGCGTAGAGCGAAATGCCCGACGACATGATCGTCATGCCCGCGAAAGTGATGGCATTGAAGCCGCGGGTCTTCTCATCGAATCGAAGCTTCAGGTACTCGGGTACCGAGCGGGCCCGCGAGCCGTAGTAGAAGGGCATCATGAAAACGCCCACAAAGAGCATCGCCGGCACTGCCCCCATCCAGTAAAAGTGGCTGGTAGCGATGCCATACTTGGCACCCGAGGCGGCCATGCCCATGACTTCCTGAGCGCCCAGATTGGCCGAAAGAAAGGCCAGCCCCGCAATCCAGGCCGGGATCGAACGGCCAGAAAGGAGATAATCCTCCGCCGAGCGCATGCTGCGGCGAAGCTGATAGCCAATGCTCAAAACGAAGCCAAAGTAAGTCAACAGGATGGCGTAGTCAATCCAGTGGAGATCAATCAGGGGAGTCAAGCGGCCTCCTTGCGAATCGCGTGAATCAAAGCGTCCAATTCAGCCCGAGTGGTAGCGAGGCTCGGTGAGACTCGCACGCCGTCAAACTCTTTGGTCCGCCGGCTGACGTCCATCGTCAGAATCCGGTGCTGGTCCAAGAGCCGCTTCCGGAGCGTGCCCGCGGGTATGCCGTCAAGGCCCATGCAGGTGATGCCGCAACTGAGTTCATTGCCGGTCGGCGTATACAGACGAAGGCGGGAAAGGTCCCGCACGCCGTCGAGCCAGTAACGCGTCATTTCCCGATGCCGCGCTTCCTTTGCGGCGGGTCCAATGGAGTTGTGAAAACGGATGGCTTCGCCGATGGCGAGCAAGGTCTCCGGCCACGTTCCGTAAAGCTCGAACTTGCGGATGTCCTCCTTCTTTCGGGTCGAGCCCGAAGCAAAAAGTGGCCAAAGCTTCGGGATGTGGCTGCGCCGCACATAGAGCAACCCGCTTCCCTTCGGTGCATGAAGCCATTTGTGGAGACTGGTGCCGAGATAGTCACACTCAAGATCACTGATCTTGAATTGCTTGAGCGCAAAGCTTTGCGCGGCATCTACGACGACTTCGATATTGCGGGCGTGGGCCATCCGGCAGATCTCACGGACAGGCAAGAGCTGGCCATTCAGGTTGATCGGATGCGAGATCAGAATCAGCCGGGTGCGACGGCTAATGGCTTGTTCGAAGAGCCTGGTGATCTGGCTTAAGTCCGAGCAGGGCACCGGAATCTGAATTTTGCGGATGGCAATCCCATCGCGGTCCCGGCGCTGTTCGAGCGCATCGATCATCGCCCAATAGTCGAGGGTCGTCGTGAGGACTTCATCACCTTTCTGAAGCGGGAGCCCCAGCAGAATGGCATGCAGGCTTTCGGTTGCGTTGCGGGTAATGGCGACTTCTTCTGGATCCGCGCCCAGCAATTGCGCCAGGTCGGCCCGAATCGGTTCGAGTTCCGGCCCGTAGCTGAAGATCGTATTGGGGGCGCAGGCTTCACCACGGCGGGTATGTCCCAACATGGCATCGAGCACTACTTGAGGAGTGGTTCCAACTCCGGCGTGGTTGAAGTTCCGGATCGACCGGTCAACCGGGTATAGCTGGGCAAGATCTTCCCAGGCAGGGCTGGAAGCGGCGGCGAAGGCGGCGGTCAGTATGGTACGTCGAGTCGGGTTCATGGGAGCTGGTTTATCTGTTTCAGGATGGGGCGGAATCGTTCTTCCAGTTTGGCCGGGTCACGGGGGAAATGGCGGAGGTAGTAGGCCGGATCGCTGTCGAGGGTCTGCCAGACTTTTCGGGCTTCCTGTGGGTTTCCGGGGGCGAGTGCCTGCACAATTGCCGCTTTCGCAAGGCCCTCCATGAACCACGCATCGAGGAGGCTAAACTCGCCCGGCTTCTCGCCGGTGACCCGCTCGTCGGTGGTGAAGACCATTTGCTTCTGGCCGAAACTGAAAACGGCAGCACCCATGGAGCGGAGCGTGGCCAGGTTCGAGTCGTAGGCCATCGCGGCGCCAGTATGAGCACCGCCGCTGGTAATCCAGGTGCTGGCGGCAATGCCTGCGAGCGACTCGGTGTTGATGGCCTCAAAGAAGGTACGGGACACAGACGAAGGACCCTGCGCCCAGACCGAAGTACCGACTAGGAGAACTGGCGCGCCATTGACCAGCTTCTTGAGTTCGCTCAAGTTGCCGAGCAAGGGGGCGGCATCGAAATAGGTAGCCGTGACTGGCAGCTTGTGTTCGCTAATGAGGCGCTGGAGGCAAGCCAAGATACCTTTGCCTGCCCGGTAGGAGTCGCGGCGTTTGGTGTAGGGGCTGGGGGCAACCGAGACCAGGCGAATTTCACGTGGCCCCGCTTGTGCGAAGGCCATCAGGAGTGTGCGGCGGGTCATGCGGTTCGCTCCAGGGTTTTGGTGGTGTCGATGCCGAGGGCGCAGAGGCTGACGATGACAAAGCCGGCGGCACAGAAATAAAAGATCTCGCTCCAATCGGGTCGATGGATTGCCGTCGTCAGCAGGAAGGGAATGAGCTTGGCCACGGCGGATGCACCAAAGTTGCCCCACATGTTGGACCACGCAATGGTGGATGCTACGTTGGCTCCGCCGATGTCCTGGCCGATGGCCCAGATGGTGGGATTGAAGCTATCGGTGGCGAAGGCCACCAGACCGCAAGCAGCCACGACCGAAATGGGGCCGGGCAGCATCGGGCAGATCACATAGGCGGAAGCGGCAGTTGCGCCACCCAGTATGAGCGGCAGCCGCCTTCCCCAAAGTTGGCCGTAACGGCGGGTGAGCCAATCGCACCACCAGCCTCCGAAGAGCATGCCTGCCATGCTCGCAAGGAGTGCCAGTGAGACGTAGCGGCTGGCGGCAACCTTGTCGAGGGTGTGAACTTCATTGAGGTAGGTGGGCAGCCACGTAATGAGGAAGGCCCAGCCGAAGTTGATACCCATGCTGCCGAGGTTGAGCAGCCAGAGGCCCGGGTGTTGGATGAGAGCGCGGAAGGGAAAGGTTGGCGGTGCGCTTCTCGGTGGCGCGGCATCGATCAAGGCTCGTTCGGCGTCATTTGCCCAAGGGTGATGGTTGGGATGGTTGCGGAAGACGACATGAGTCAAAAGGGCCAGCAGAATCCCGATCGCGCCGTAAGTCCAGAGAACCGGCCGCCAGGAAGCAAAGGCGGAAATGGCGAGGGCGGTAAGCCAGAGGGCCAGCGAGTTGCCGATGCGGCCGCCAAAGGCAACGATGCTGTTGGCGCGGGCGCGTTGGTGAAAGGGGAACCAGCGGGAGATTAGAAGTCCGCTGGCCGGATAGGCGCCAGCCTCGGCCAAGCCGCAGGCAGCACGGACGGCGACCAGGGCGACGACGGTGGAAGTAAAGCCAGTCAAGGCTGTCGCGAGACTCCAGAGGAGGATATAGACAACCAGCATGCGGCGCGGGCCGAAGCGATCGGCGAGGTATCCAGCCGGCAGTTGGCCAAGAGCGTAGGCGAGAAAGAAGCTGGCGAGGATGTCCCCAGCAGCTTGTTTGTCGAGGCCGAGTTCGGTTTGGAAGCTGGTGGACTGAACGACCGCGCCCATGCAGACGCGGTCAAGGTAAAGCAGGAATGCGTTGGCCGTCGCGATGGCGAGGATCGCGTAGCGGACGTGAGTGGGGTTCGTCACTTGAGATTGTCTTTGAGGAAGCGCAGGAAGTTGCCCGCAAAGATATTGTCGATGTCGGCAGGCTTATAGCCTCGGGCGGTCAGCGGACCCGACAGGGTGGCGATGTCAGCGATGGAGTTGAGGTCGGCGGGCGTTTGTTCGGTGCCGAAGCCGCCATCGAGATCCGTGCCGATGCCGACGTGACGGGCGTTGCCCGCGATCTGGCAGATATGGTCGATGTGGTCGATGATCTTTTCGAGGTAGAGGCCAAATTCTTTGGGCTTTGATTTGTGGTGGACCCAGTTGTGGGCCATCATGATGGCATCAAAGGCCATGCCGATGACTGCGCCGCGGGCAACCAGGGCGCGGATCTGGTCATCGGTTAGTTGGCGGTTCCAATCGGCGAGGGCGCGGCAATTGTGATGGCTGGCCCAGACCGGACCGCGGAAGCGATTGAGGGCGTCACGGAAGCTTTCGTCGCAAAGGTGGGTGACATCGAGGATCAGGTTGAGTTCTTCCATCTGCCGGAGAAGCTCAATACCGCGAGCGGTGAGCGGGCCTTCGTCGTCGGTGCCGTGTCCGTATATTCCGGGGCCGTAATGAACCGGGCCCAGAGCGATGAGGCCCTCCGAGCGCGACTGTTCAAGGTGGCGAGGGGAGAGAATCGAGTCTGCTCCTTCGAGGCTGAGCAGATAGCCGATGGGCAGCTTGGCCGTGCTGGGCGCATTGCGCCAGAGTTGGGCGTGGGCGCTGACTTCCTGCCAGGTGCGGAGTTGCACGATCTCGCCGGCGTCTTCCATCGCCCGGTACCAGGCGAGTTGAGCGCGGGTTTGCGCCCAGGCTTGCTCCGGGCTTTGCCAGCCAGGCAGGCGGCTGAAGCGCGAGGAATAGCGGGCGATCTGGGTGGCAACGCATAGGCCGATGCGGCCGCGGCGCATTTCCGGCAGGCAAACCGTGTTGTTGCCGCGATCGGGAAGATCCTTCATTCCCAGCTCACGCCGGCGGATTTCGACAAGCGGGAGACGGATGTCGCGGTTCCATTCCATGGCGTTCATGGAGAGGTCGAGATGGGCGTCGAAAATGAGAGAAGGCTGAGACATTTGATCCTTTCGATGATATACGTTGATGGTGCCTGTTTCACTAAAAGACGAACGAGTATTGGTAGTGGGCGCTTCAAGCGGCATTGGCCGCGAAGCAGCGAAGATGTTTGCACGCGATGGTGCAAAAGTTTATGCCAGCGCGAGGCGCGGCGAGCGGCTGGCGCAACTGGCTGAAGAGATGGCCGCCGAAGGCCACAGCCTGGTTTATGGCGTCAGCGATGCGGGGAGCCATGAGTCGATGGAAGCCCTCGCCGCAGATGCGGTAGCGAAGCTGGGAGGCGTGGATGTAATGGTCTACGTAACCGGCACGAACACCCCGGACCGGGCGATGACCCGGCTGACGCGGCCGATCTGGAATGAATTGATCGAGGTGAACCTGAATGGTGCATTTTCGCTGACGGCGGCCCTGCTGCCGGCGATGCGGAGCGCCGGGAAAGGTCACCTGATTTATGTGTCCTCCATCTCAGGCAAGTATGGCGATGTGTCGGGCGCTGCCTACCAGGCTTCGAAGCGCGGCATGTTCGGACTGGCCCTGGCCATCCGGCAGGAAGAGCGCCAGCATGGCATCCGGACTTGTGTGGTTTGCCCCGGTTTGGTGGATACCGAACTGATGGAGAAGCGGCCCGTAAAGCCGGACGCCGATACTTTGAGCAAGGCCTTGCAGCCGGATGATGTGGCGGAAATGATCTACGCCGTCGCGAAGCTGCACCCGCGGGCAGCAGTGCCCGAACTGGAAATCTGGCCGACGGTAATTTAGCCATGAGAAGCCTGCCTGCCTTTCTGTTCCTGACTTTGGGTTTGTTCGCGCAGGATGCAGTTGAGCCTGGACGCTTTCATGTCGAGCATCCGACGCTGCTGAATCTTGGCTTTGAATGGTCGATTGATGGCGATGCAAACCGGAACGCGACGGTGGCTGTGAAGTTCCGGAAGGCAGGCGAGGCGGCCTGGCGGGAAGGTTTGCCACTGGTGCGGATTGGCGGGGAGCGGATCTTCCGGCAGCGGGAGAATTTTGATTACACGGTGCCGCATGGTTTCGCGGGCAGTATTCTGAACCTGGAGCCGGGCACCGAGTATGAATGCAACTTTGTGATGTCGGATCCCGAAGGCGTGAAGGGGCAGGCGAGCCACACGGTCAAGGTGAAGACCAGGACCGAGCCGATGCCGTCGACGGAGGGCAGGGTTCTGCACGTCTATCCTCCGGATCATCAGGGCCCCAAAATCGAACCAAGTTTCACTGGCGTTCTGCAGGCCTACTACGGGGCCGGTCTGGGCGACTGGAGCGTGATGTGGGAGCGCAAGGCCAAGCCGGGCGACACGATTCTGGTGCACGTGGGTTTGTATAAGCCGGAGCGGCTCAATTACGTGGACCCGATGATGGCTCCGTTTGACGGAACCATGTCGCTGACGCTGAAGGGCACGAAAGAGAAGCCGATTACGATCAAGGCGGCGGGAGACGGGGAGCCGGTTTTTGATGGTGACAACAATGGCAGGCTCTTTGACGTGATGTTCTCCGAGCACCATATCTTTGAAGGGTTGACCTTTCGCAACACGGGAGTGGCTTTGTTTGCGGGCACCAAGGAAGGCATGGGGGCGATCGGGCTGACGGTGAAGAATTGCCGGTTTGAGAATATCGGTTTTGGGGTTTGGACCGAGTATGCGGGGTCGAGCGATTTCTATATTGCGGACAACCTCTTTTTGGGACGGGACGACCGCTTCCGGCTGGTGGGTTGGACGGGCCCGCTGTGGGCGAGCGCCGGACCCTATGGTTCGCACCAGATGGTGAGTTACTACGCGATCAAGCTTTACGGGCCGGGGCATGTGATTGCGCGCAATGCGATTGCTTACTTTCATGATGCGATCGGCATTTCGACTTATGGGCCGCCGGAAAGTGATCCGGACCGGCGGGCATCGTCGATTGATATTTACGGCAATGACATGCATATGTCGAATGACGACTATGTGGAGACCGATGGGGGCGTGCATAATGTCCGGGTCTTTGAAAACCGGGGTGTGAATGCGGCGCACGGGGGCTATAGTTCGCAGCCTGTTTTCGGCGGGCCGGTGTATTTTTACCGGAATATTTCTTATCACGTGCCGAGTGGGGTGGCCTTCAAGTTTTCGGCTAAGCCGACCAATTTGTTTGTGTGGCACAACACGATTATTGGAGAGCAAACGGTAAGAGATCCTTATTCTGGAGTTCATTGGCGCAATAACCTGTTTCTTGGCCGCGATACGCCTGAGCGCGGGATCATGACCTGGGCCAATGCCACGGGGACATATAGCTCCGACCACAATGGCTTTCGTCCCAACCGGGGTGTGACGTCACAGTATTCCTGGCTGGCACCGGCGGCGGGGAAGACACTGTATTCGGCTTCGGCGAGCGACTGGAAGAGCTTCGCTACACTGGCTGATTTTCGGGCTGCGACGGGGCAGGAGAAGAACGGCATTGAAGTGGATTTCGACATTTTCGAGCAGATGACCCCACCGGACCCGTCGAAGCGGCATGCGGTGTATCACTCGATGGACCTCAACTTCAAACTGAAGCCGGGCAGCAAGGCTGTGGACGCAGGTGTGCGGATTGCCACGGTGAACGAAGATTTTGCCGGGAAGGCACCGGACTTGGGCGCGATCGAGGTGGGCAAGCCGGCTCCGAAGTATGGGCCGCGCTGGCTGACCTGGCAACCTTTTTATCGTTAGATCGATGAGCGGCCGATGGAGCGGAAGAATTCTTCCTTCTCCTGTTGGCTGATTGGCTTCATTTCGGGTGGGGGGGCTTCGCCCTTCAAGATGGCCTGGATGTCGGGCTGCGCGGAGCCGACCATCATTGCCATGTTGATTGTTGGGGTGTTGGCGTGTTTGGTGGCTCGCATTTGTGAGACGGGAAGCGAGGCTGGGATGGGGGAAATGGCTTTCATCAGATAAAGTTCATTCTGGACGTCAGTGGCGTTGAAACGGTCACGCTGGAGTTTGCCGAGTTCGGCTAAGGCTTTGTCGGCGCGGCGTTCGAGGAGAGCGGTGAGCTTGATCATGCGCTCCATTTGGCGGAACCATTTGTCCTCGTTGGGTTCGTTTACCCACCGCTGCTGGGCGTCGATTTCGAATTCGCGGGCGCGTTCCATTTGGAACATCGAGAAGGCGTAGCGCTCGAAGGTTTGGACTTCCATTTCGCCTTCGGGGAGGCATTGCTGGAAGAGGTTTTGGCGGAGGATGTTGAATTGGGTTTGTTCGTGCGGATCGCTGGCGAAGAGGGTGGTGGGCTCGCAGAGGAGTCCGTGCCGGACGGCGTTGGATGAGGATTTGGCTTTACCTTCGGTTGTTTGGGGGCCGGTGGACTTTTGCGCGTTGGCGCGGTTGGCATTGATTTGTGCTTGCGTAGACATAATTTGTTCTCCTTGTGGGGAAGTATTTGGCGGGCGATGCTCGCCCGGGTATAGGGGAGCATGGAACTAAGCGGAAGAATGGGTGGTGTGGCGTGAAGTTGTTGATTCGGCGGAGGGAAAAAAGTTTGGAATTTGGCCAACGCAGATTTTTACTTTTGTCATTGAAACGTACCGGCTTCACCGGTGGCTCCAAGTATCAGGAAAAGGTGAAAAAATGAATATAAGGAAAACTTCAGGTCCCACGCCCGAACAAAAGGCCGAGCTACAGAAAGAGCGCTTTGAAGTTTTGGAGCAGTTAGAACGTTGGCTGGAAACGCCGATGTTGGTTCTTGCCTTTGTGTGGCTTGCGCTGTTGATCGTGGAGATTGTCTGGGGAGAGAGCTCGTTGTTCGAGATGATTGGGGCGAGCATCTACATAGTCTTTATTGTCAATTTTGTTTTGGAATTTACTTTGGCTCCCCTAAAGGTGGACTACCTTAAACGCAACTGGCTGACGGCTATCTCGCTGGTTGTACCGGCGTTGCGAATCTTCCGGGTATTCCGAGTCCTTCGGCTCGCTCGCGCCGGGCAAGGCCTGCGTTTGCTGCGGGTGGTCAGTTCCCTCAATCGAGGCATGCACGCATTGGGGGCGAGCCTGAGCCGCCGGGGCTTTGGCTACGTTGTCGGTTTGACAATCCTGGTAATCTTTGCTGGCGCTGCCGGCATGTATGCTTTCGAGAACAAAGCTCCTCAGGGACTCCATAGCTACGGAGAGGCTGTATGGTGGACGGCCATGATTATGACCACTATGGGATCGCAGTATTGGCCGCAAACAGGCGAGGGGCGAGTATTGTGCGTCTTCCTTGCTCTATACGCCGCTGCAGTGTTCGGCTATGTGACAGCGATCCTTGCCTCGTATTTTATTGGCCGCGACGCTGAAAATGAAACAGCCGAGGTAGCCGGGTCGGCACAGTTGATCGCGCTGAGTGAAGAACTAGGCGCATTGCGGGAGGAGTTGCGATCGCTTGTTGCCAGCAGTCGCGATAACGCCAATCACCGTCCCTTGCAGGACAGTGGGGACTTGTAAGTTGGAGCAGGCGGAGATTGTGTCCGGGGGTGTCGAGTGCCGACAACGTTTGGCGCGACGGGCTCCTCTTTGCCTGGGTCAGGTTAGTTTCTCAATGAGGTACCAAGGGACAGATCGGCTGTCCCTGTTTGCCTGTCTGCAAGACTGTTTGCCACAAGGGTTGGCGGTTATTTTAGGGGAAGGCGCTAGCGAATTGAAACGGGAACTTCGCGCGGGCTCCAGGTCACGCCGGCAGTGCCGAAGTAGGCATTGCGCTGGAATGAATTTGTTGTTGAACTGAGAAAGTTTCTCTGACCAGCGGAGACGGAAAAAAACAAGCTTCCCGACAGGCGACGGCTGGCATTCAGTGAATTGAGGAGCATGGAAAATTTCTGATTTGGTCCAATCATGCTCGACATCGTCATATAAGAAGTGTTGAAGGACAAGCCCCAATTCCGAATACCACTGTAGGAGTAGGCGCCCCCCACAGAAGACATTCTGGCGGTGTTGATGATGCCGTTGCCGGGAACGGCCATCATACTGGCATTGAACGATAAGTCATGAAGCCGGTTGACCTTGTAGCTGACGACCCCCTGGATTGTGGGCATCCAGGTTTTGGAATAAAAAACTTCGCTCACAGAGTTGAAACCGAGGAGGGCCGCGAGAACCGGATCGATGCTTCTCTGCGTCACTCCCAGAGTTTCAAGACGCATAGCTCCAACCTGTGTAGAAATCTGCAATTTCCTTCCAACCTGGAGGGAATAGCCCCCAAAGGCTCCGTGCCCGTACGTATTACCGAAATTTCGCGTGAAATTGAAAGTGAGGAACTGGTAGCCAACGCTCAGCGTTTGCCTCCGGCTTAACCGGTACGCGGCGTTGGCAGAAGTGTGAGCGCCGTTGACACCGAATAGAACACCACCCATTCGCCGGGTAATAAAACCACTTCCACTCAGTGAAAAGGATAAGCGCGCAGACTTCTGCAAGACATATTCACCGCCGAGGGAAGCAAAGTAGATGCGGTTGTCAAAGATTTCGCCTGCTGGAGCGAACAGGTTGTTGAGAAAGGGATTTGCCCCGCCTGCCATCATCGGCATGCCAAATGGCCGGTTGGTGGTGGTGCCGCTAGCATTTACGGAAAAATTGGAGCGCCTGCTGACTTGCCGTGAAAGGAAAACGGAGACGGTTTGATCGATGCCGTTGAATAATTCGTTTTGTGGACCGGTGTAGTGGCGGTAATGGCCTACATAGTTGATGCCAAAGCTACCGCGCCGAATGCTTTTACTTCCGTATACTCCGGCATAGCCATCCACGCCTTGTATGGTCGCATTGGAGATATTCCCGTCTGCATCCAGTTGAAAGCCCGTCAAACCTGAGTCAACGGTCCCCATCACCCCGGCGAATACCCCGATGCCCATATCGGAGCCGCCTCGCTGGCCGGTACCAGAGCCTGCGCCTCGCCCCAACACAGCCGGGCCACCAAAGCCGCCCATCTGGGCCAGCAAAGCACAGGGCGAAAGCAGGCAAAATATAAGGTATTTTAAGTTCATATGGCTCGGGTCAGCTCAGCTTTCGGCATGTAGCTTTTTATTTTGCCAGTGTGACCGTAGATCAGACTCAAGTCAAGCCGACAAAGTTTCCTCAACTGAATCTATCGTTTAAATGTTTAGAACTCTTTACAGCAAAGCATTCACAAGCGGGGCCGCTGCTTGAGTGATCAGGCCCGGCGCTGGCTGGTGACTGGGCGCGTACAAGGGGTGGGCTACCGCAACTATGTGCAAAAACATGCTCTGCGTCAGAAGCTGACCGGCTATGCCCGGAACCTGGCAGATGGCAGTGTGGAAGTGCATGCGGTGGGAGATCCGGACGGCCTGAGAATGCTTTCCGGTTACGTGCGCCGCGGCCCAATGTTGGCTGATGTCCGTACGGTTGACGAGCAAGTAGCCGAGATCGTTCGCTACGATGGGTTTTACATCCGATGAACGAACTCAAGAACCTGATCCGGGAAGTCCCGGATTTCCCCAAAGCGGGAATCAACTTTTACGACATCACGACCCTGCTGAAGGATCCTTCGGGGCTCAAGCGCACGCTGGATGCTTTGAAGGATCGCTACAAAGGCTCTCAAATCGATACGGTGGTGGGCATTGAAGCGAGGGGTTTCTTTTTTGCCCCCGCTGTTGCTTACGCGCTCGGAGCCGGTTTTGTGCCAGTGCGGAAACCGGGCAAGCTGCCTTATCGCACGCGCCAGAAAGAGTATGCACTTGAATACGGCACCGACAAATTGGAAATCCATGAGGATGCCATCCATCCCGGACAGCGCGTGTTGATTGTTGACGATGTTCTGGCAACGGGTGGTACGGCGAGAGCGGTGGCTGAACTGGTGGCGGACTCAGGCGGGTTGTTGCAGGGCTTGAGCTTTGTCATCGAACTGGACTTCCTCAAAGGCCGGGACCGGCTCGCTGGCCACGATATTTTCAGTTTGCTGCACTACTGATGGTCGTCGTCCCTGCCTTCGCCAAATTGAACCTGGCGCTGAAAGTTCTTTACCGCCGGGAGGACGGCTACCACGAAATTTCGACTGTTTTTCAGTCCATTTCCCTGGCCGATTCCCTTGAAATCGAAGCGGAGGAAGCCGCTTCAACGCTGGTTGAATGCGACTGCAGCGTGCACTTTGATGGCCCGAATCTGGCCGCGACAGCCGCTGAGCTGGTACTGGCGGAGTTAAATCAGAAGGCTCATGTCCGAATCCGGATCGACAAGAAGATACCGCTTGGCGGGGGATTGGGTGGCGGGTCCAGTGACGCGGCTTCGGTCATTCTGGCCTTGCCGGCCTTGCTGGGCCGCTGCCTGAGCGAGGAACAATCGCTTGGGCTTGCATCGCGCCTCGGCTCCGATTTGCCGTATTTCCTGCTGGGAGGCTGTGCGCGGGCAAGCGGGCGTGGGGAAGTGTTGGAGCGATTGCCGGATCCGGCCCGGCTCCACGGCATTCTGGTGTCGCCGGGCATCTCCGTGAGCACTCCGGCTGCCTATGCTGCGCTGGGTCGTCCTCATCGGCTCGATTTGACAGGATTGGAACAAGAAGAGATAATAAGAAGGTTTCGTGAGCTTCTCAGTTGTCTTGAGGAGCAAAGGCCTGCCAATGCCTGGCGGGACTTGTGCGAAAACGACTTTGAGCCTGTAGTTTTTACTCAACATCCACTGCTGGCCTTCTGGCTGGACCGGATTCGAGCTACAGAGCCTTTGCTGGCAAGAATGTCAGGCAGCGGTTCCACGCTGTTTGCACTCTACAGTGGAGAAGATGCGGCCCATGCGGCTGCAGAAGAGCTCAAAGTTGATATATCGGGGCACGCGACGGGAATTCGAGTGGAGTTATTCCAGACGATTGACCGCCGCCATTACGAGCGTGCCTGGCATACAGCTTTATCATCCTTTACGGATGGCGCGAGTTGGCCGCCCCGGTCTCTGTTGGTGTGAACGGAAGAAGCGACCTGAAAATTCGACGCCATGCGATTTGACCGCATCAAAATACTGACTGGAAACGCAAACCCTGCGCTTGCACAGGAGATCTGCGCGCACCTGGATGTCGAAGTAGCGCGTACCTCGGTGAAGACCTTTGCCGACGGCGAAACCTGGATACAGGTTCATGAGAATGTTCGGGGATCTGATGTGTTTGTGATTCAACCGACGTGCTCCCCGGTGAATCATCATCTGATGGAACTGCTGCTGATCATCGACGCGCTCAAGCGCGCCTCGGCTGACCGAATTACCGCCGTATTTCCCTATTTTGGCTATGCCCGGCAGGACCGCAAAGATCAGCCGCGAGTTCCCATCTCCGCCCGCCTGGTGGCGAATCTGGTGGAGCGGGCCGGCGCTGACCGGGTACTCGCCTTAGACCTGCACGCCGCCCAGATTCAGGGATTTTTTGATATTCAAGTCGATCATCTCTTTGTTACGCCGGTGATGCTGGACCACTTCAAGGAAGCTCCGATCGAGAAGCTCACCGTAGTTTCTCCGGACGCTGGTGGGGTGGAACGGGCGCGTGCATTCGCCAAACGACTGCAGGCCCCGTTGGCCATCATCGACAAACGGCGCGACCAGCCCAACGTTGCCGAAGTGATGAATATCATCGGTGAAGTAGAAGGGCGCAATTGCCTGCTGGTAGACGATTTGATCGATACGGCGGGAACGCTGGTGAAAGCGGCTGAGGCATTGGCGCGGCGGGGAGCAAATTCCGTGCAGGCGTGTGCAACGCACGGTGTGCTTAGCGGACCGGCGGTGGAACGCATTACGCAATCGCCGTATTTGCAGAGCGTAACGATTACAAACAGTATTCCTCTGAGTCCGGAGGCGGCGCGGTGTGAAAAGATCCGCGTCTTATCCGTGGCCAAGCTTCTGGCTCGGGCCATTGACTCCATCCATGGTGAAACATCAATCAGCGTACTTTTCGAGTAAGCGAAAGATAGAACAGCAAAGGCAGAAATTATGCGCAAAGATATTACTCTCGTAGCTGAGGCCCGTGAAACTCGCGGCAAGAACGCCGCCCGGCGCCTGCGGGTACAACACAAGAGTCCGGCCGTACTTTACGGATCGGGCACCGATCCGGTTGCTCTGACCATTAGCCCGAAGGAAATTGCCAAGATCCTGAACAGCTCCAGCAGCTACAACACGATCTTCAACCTCGACGTCCAGGGTCAGGTTACGCCCGTAATTATTGTGGACTGGCAAACACATCCGGTGAAGGGTGAGTTGCTTCATATCGATTTGAAGCGCATTGACCTGACGCAGAAGATGGTGGCCAAGATCCCGGTGCACACGATTGGTGAAGCTTATGGATCCAAGGTTCAGGGCGGCCATTTTGAAATGGTCAACCGCGAAGTTCTGATTGAAGTGCTGCCGGACGAGATTCCGGAACACTTCACGATCAATGTGGCTCATTTGCGCCTTTCCGAAAGTGTCCGGAGCAAGGACATTGAAATGAGCGGATCGATGAAGCTGGTTTCGGATCCGGAGCTGGTTGTAGCCCACGTCGTCGCACTTCGCGACTCCGACCCGGATGCTGGTGAACCGGGTGCGGCCGAGCCTGAAGTTGCCAAGAAGGGCAAGAAGGACGAGACCGCGGCGAAGGCTGCTGCTCCGAAAGCTGCTGCGCCGAAGGCTGCTGCTCCGAAGAAGAAGTAGTTTTTGTGTCTGTGCGATCCTGGCTCATTGTTGGATTGGGCAATCCTGGCCCTGAATATGAGTGGACCCCGCATAATGTTGGTTTTTTGACTGTAGATCGTTTTGCTGAACGCAACGGTCTGCGGATCTCCCGACCCGAATGCCAGTCTCTGGCAGGGGTGGGAGACGTGAAAGGTGGCCGCGTCATCGCCGCCAAGCCGCTGACTTACATGAATTTGAGTGGGTCGGCCGTGCGGCAGTTACTCGACAAGTACGAGTTAACGGCGGCAGATTTGATTGTTGTATTTGATGAACTGGCGCTCGGGTGGGGCAACCTGCGAGTACGCGAGCGCGGTTCGGCCGGCGGACATAACGGCATGAAATCCATCATTGCCGCAGTGCGTACGGAAGATTTTATTCGAGTCCGGCTTGGTATCAATCCGGGCTCCCCGCAAGGCAGCGGGCCGCAACGCTTGGGCGACAAGGCAAAACACTATGTGTTGGCAACTATACCCAAGGGCATGCGTGCCGATCTGGATCTCTGGCTGAACGAGGCATCGGAATGCCTGGAGACCATAATTGCCGAAGGCGCCGAAAAGGCCATGACGAAGTTCAACCGTCGCGCCCCAGGCTTAAAAGAAGAGGAACAATGAGTCTCAGACTTTACGAAGAATTGTTTATCGTAAAACCAGACGCAACGGACGAACAGATCGATCCGCTCGTCGAACAACTTACGCAGTTGATTGCGAATGATGGCGGCAACGTGCAGCTCACTGAAAAATGGGGCACGCGCAAGCTGGCCTATCAGGTGGGTCGCTATCTTGAGGGGTATTACATCCTGCTCAAGTTTGAAGCCAACGGAATCACGATCAAGGAAATCGAACGACGTTTGCGCGTCAATGACCTGGTGATCAAGTACCTGACGGTTCGTCTCGATGAAGAGATGAAGTGGGTGGATAAGCGTCGGAAGAAACGGGAAGCCCGCGCTGCCCGCAAACCCCAGATTGTTGCCCCCGCTGCCCCGGCCCCGATTCCGGCTTCACCGGCACTGCCGGCTGAACCGGCGATTCCTGCCCCGGGCAAGCCGGATGAACCGGCAGTAGAAGCAGCCCCCGAAGCAGTTGCGGCCGAAACGCCGGCACCGGCCTCGGAATAACGTCAGTGGAAGCGATAAAGGAGAACGAAAGTCATGGCTGAAGGAAGAGGCGGCCGCCCGATTGCGGCCTCGATGCGCCCCACTGGTGGGGACAAGGCAAACATCGTCAACAAGAAGCAATATTTCCGCCGCAAGAAAGTTTGCCGCTTTTCGGTGGAAAAGATCGATTACATCGATTACAAAGACATTAACCTGCTGAAGCAGTATATTTCCGAGCGCGGCAAGATTGTGCCCCGGCGCTTAACCGGCACCAGCACGCAGTTTCAACGCCGTCTGGCTGTTGCCATCAAGCGTGCCCGCAACATCGCGTTGCTTCCTTTTGCGACGCGGGAAGGAGAGAAGTAAATGGAAGTAATTCTCCGCGAGGATATCGATAAACTTGGCTCGCGTGGTCAATTGGTAAAGGTAAAAGACGGGTTTGCCCGCAATTACCTGCTGCCACGGCGTCTTGCCGTAGGCGCGACGGAAGCCAACAAGAAGATTGTTGAGCAGGAGCGCCAGAGCTGGCTTCGTAAAGAAGCCAAAGTTGTGGCCGATGCCGAAGAACTGGGCAAGCTGCTGAATGGTGTTGTGCTGGAGTTTTCCCGCAAGGCAGGGGATGAGGACCATCTTTTTGGTTCTGTGACTTCGCTCGACATTGAAGGCGCGCTGACAGCCAAGAGCTTCAACATCGACAAGAAGAAGATTCATCTTGAAGAACCGTTGAAAGTTCTGGGCGAACACAAAGTTGCTATTCAGCTCTACAAGGGCGTGATGGCTGAAGTCACTGTCAACATCGTCAAGGAAAGCTAGGAAGAACCATGGCTTATTTTGATCTCACCGGTCAGACCGCAATTGTTACGGGAGCCGCAGGGGGGATTGGCGAAGTGATCGCCCGCCGCCTTGCCGCTTCCGGAGCTACCGTCGTCATTGCCGACTTGAATCTGCAGGCCGGTGAGATTACAGCCGCCTCGCTTCCCAATTCCTCTTTCGCACTTTCGCTGGATGTCACATCGAGCGAAAGTTGCGAGAAGTTGGTGGCGGAAGTGATTGCCCGCACGGGCCGCATCGACATCCTGGTCAACAATGCAGGAGTGGCTGGAAAGGCTGCACCGGTTTGGGAGCAATCCAATGAGGATTGGGCCTGGTGCGTAGCGGTGAACCTGAATGGCCCCTTCTACCTGTGTCGCGCTGCCGTACCCCACATGCGTGAGCGCAAGTACGGGCGCATTGTAAATATTGCCTCGATTGCCGGTAAGGAAGGCAATCCGAACATGAGTGCCTATTCAGCGACCAAGTCCGGTCTGATTGGCTTTACGAAGTCGTTGGGTAAGGAAATCGCTCAGGAGGGAATCACGGCAAACTGTGTGACTCCCGCTGTGGTTCGTACGAAGATTCTGGAGCAGTTAACGCCGGAACAGGTGGATTATATGACGCAGCGGATTCCGATGCGGCGCACGGGCGAGCCGGAAGAGATTGCGGCGGTGGTACATTTCCTGGCCAGCCCTGATTCGTCTTTTGTCACTGCGCAAACTTATGATGCGAGCGGTGGCCGGGCCACCTACTAATGCTCATTCAGCCTTCGCAGTATTCATCTTCACCCGTTGCTGAACTGATCCGGGTAGCAGGCGAAGGAAAAGTTGGGATCGATCAGCGCTTCGTCGCCGCAATTCTGGCACGGCCTGAAGAAGCTGGCCCTGCACTGATCGCCTATGGGCTCAATCCGCCTGAGTCGGCCCGGGTTGAGCTGGATGTTGATCTTTTGAACCTGCTGGCAACCCTTCGCGAGCCGAAGGCGATGGATTATGTTGTCGACCTCCTCCGGCAGGGCTTTACGGAAATTCCCGAGAGCATGATTGAGATCGCACACCGCGGAGGGCAGGGAGCCGTTGACGCCTTGCTCGCTCTATATCGGGAGATGGAAGAAGATTCGGCCGGAGAGGTTGCCTTTCTGGTGGCCGGACTGGGGATTCGGGATGCCCGGATCTTTGACATCATTCTGGAACGCCTTGAATTCGATATGGAAGACGGGGCGATGCTGCTTGGGCTGTATGGGGATCCTGCCGGTATTGCTCCGCTCGAGAAGCTCTTGCGGGAAGTAGGCAAGAACCGGGAGCTCGAGTTCGCACTGGAACAGCTTCGTGTGAGCAGTGGGGAATTCTTCAGTCCTGAGATTGACCATGTCGCGGACTATCCGGAATTGGCCGGGCCTGAGTTTGAAGTTCTCGATGATGATGAAATCGTTGAGTTCGCGACGAAACATGAAGACGAAGCGGTGCGACTGGCAGCGCTGGATGTTCTGGAAGACCTGGAACTGCCGCAATCCGCGGCATTGCCGTTGTTGGAGCTCGCTCGCAGCATGGATTCCCTCACGGTGCGCAGTGCTGCGTTTCGCGCCCTGGCGCGTCTGAATCAGATTGAAGAAGTCCGGGTGCAGGCAGAGGCTGTGTTGGGTGATTCCGAGGCTGCTCCTGCGCTGCAGGCTGCTGCCCTGATTACGCTTCTTCCGGATGGCCTTGCTGCTGCACGAGTGAGAAGTCTCATTGACCAACTGGTGGTCGACCCGGCGGCGCGTCCGGACGCCATTCATGCGATGTGGCGGTCCCGCGAAGCTGTCTATGCGAATCAGTTCGGAACATTTTTGGACGATCCTGATTTAGCCGTGCGGCGGCAGGCGATTCGTGGGGCTGGGGTGTGCGGTGATGTCACAGCCGTGGGGAAATTGCGGGATCTTCTCATGGATGAAGAGCTTCGCTCTGATGCCATCTTTGCCTATGCGCTGGCTCTGCCGGTTGATATCTCGCCGAGCCGTATGCGCAGTCTCTATACTCGCATCGAAAAGGATGCCGGCGGCCTGAATCACGATGAAGCGACGTCGGTGGGCATTGCCCTGGACATGCGTCTTGAAAGCGTTGGCAAAGAGCCGGTCTTCTTTACCAGCAGCGAAGACGAAGTCGATCCGCAGCCTTAAAACATTTCAAGTCGGTATTGTTTTAGAAATTCACAGGCTTTTCATCTACTTCAAATGGCAATGTAAAGCTCTGGCCGCACACTCAGTACGTGGCCACGTTTCTGAGCCGCCGCTCTTTTCTCGGATCTACCATTTCGTGCTTGACTCCGGCGCCGTCCCGAGCTCAAAGCGAAAAGATTGTTTATTACCGCGTTGATGCCGTAATCCAGCCCTTCGGTATTGCTGTCTTTTCCCGCCAAGGCGTTGGCCATGCGACGGCACGCCTGGCAATCAGCTCGAATCAAAAATCACCCACCCTGAATTTTGAGTTTTCCGCGGCCAGCATCCCTGAGCGCGCCCGTGGACTGCATCAAATCGGGTATTTTGAGGAAGAACTTCAACAGCGCCAACCCGATCTTCCGGATAGCCGTTATTTTGGTTTTATCACTGCCCCGCCGAAGGCGAACCCTGAAAAGGGCAGCTTTGTTTCCGCTACCGCTGATGAGCTGAAGCCGAGATTCTGCTGTGCGGTGGAGGGGCGAATTGAAGGCAGGCATCGTCGTTATTCAAAGACCTATGATGCGCCGCTGCCAGTGGGCGCGTGTCTGGAAAAACTGGCCGACTTGCGCCAGGACCTGCGGAGCAGTCTTGACGCGATCTGCGCCCGTTCCTGCATTTCGGGGGCAAGTGAAACCAAGGCTCCGTTCAGCTTTCTCGGGGTATTGGCTCATGCTGTCCAAAGCCCTGCTCACCGGATAGACACGCACTACCACTACGGCGACCGATTGCTGCACTTCCAGTCTCGCCGACGCGTTGAGGGCAATCAAGCCACCGTCGAGGTGACGGTGAGTGGCAATAGCCGTCATTGCTTCCGCTTTGTCTACCCCTTTACCGGCCAGCCGGAAGTCCCCTCCCAGATCGAGTACCAACCAAAGCCCTGGCTTCGGCTCACCTTAGTGGCTGTATCCGGGCCAACCCCTCCCAAGGAGAATTCATGACTCAATCTCACGTCTATCGCGCCAGCCGGGACAAGCTTCCGGCTTACCTGCAGACGGGAGTTTCCCTTCATTCGCATACGAGCCGGTCGCGCGAGACGATGAGTTTTATTCCGCGCTATGTGGACAAGGTCCCTTACATGACGGGCCGGATCCGTCATCTTGAAGCGCAATACCTGAAGTATCATGGTCGGGCTTTTGACTATTCGAGGGTTTGGTGGACGCCTCCGCTGGAACCCAAAGCCGCTTATGACCTGGAGCGCAATCAAATCGAATCGAAGCTCCAATGCCGGGCATTGGTGAGTTTGAGTGATCACGACAGCGTGGATGCCGGGCTTGCCCTGGAGATGTTTCATGATTGCGAAGGCGCAGCCGTTTCCTCGGAGTGGACGGTACCGATCGGGGAAAGTTTTTTGCACCTTGGCATTCACAACATGCAGCCGGTGCGGGCACGCATGCTCGAACGCGCAATGGCCAATGCAACAGCGAATCCCTCGGCCGCGAACATCGATGAAATGCTGGATGAATTGCAGCGGGATCCGGAAACGCTGATCATTCTCAATCATCCCTTGTGGGACGAAGCGCGAATCGGGGAAGCCAAGCATCGCGTGATGTTGGACGGTTTCCTCAAGCGACATGGACGGTACATCCACGCACTGGAAGTGAACGGCTTGCGCTCGCCCCGTGAGAACAGGGATGTGGAAAGACTCGCTGCCGAACGCGGTTACCCCATTCTGGCGGGAGGAGATCGCCATGGTTGCGAACCGAACGCGATCCTCAACCTGAGTTCCGCGGAAAGCTTTGGGGCCTTTGCTGCGGAAGTCCGCTCTGGGGCTCCGACTCACACGGTGTACATGAACCAGTACGATGAGCCGATTCGCTTGCGCGTGTTGCAGGTTATGTCGGATGTATTGCGAACTTATAACAATTTCGATACAAGTCGTCGTCGATGGTCAGATCGCATATTCTTTTTATGCGACGATGCAACCGTGCGCCGGGTATCAGACGTCTGGAAGGGTAACGGTCCCGACATTGTGGGGCAATTTGTTTCAGCCATGCGACTGTTTGATCTTCCACAAATCCGGGCTGTATTGAAATTGGCTCTTTCCACTTAGCTTGTTTCGGGTCACAATGGAAACAATTCATGCGCGTTGCGTTTTTTACTGATTCCTTCCACGAGATCAACGGTGTGGCTCATACCAGCCGCAATCTGGATCAGTTCGCGCAACGCCGCAAGCTTCCGTTTCTGAGTGTGCATGCCGGACCCCAGACAAGTCTGGTCCAAGAGGGCAATCATGTTGAATTGAATTTGTCGCGGTCGGTAGCAGGCATTCCGCTCGATAACAACATGAGCTTTGATCTGTTCTTTTTTCGGCACTGGCGGCGTGTTGTTCAGGCTCTGCGTGATTTCCGGCCCGATGTTATTCATCTCACCGGACCGAGTGATGTGGGTTTGTTAGGTGCATTTGCTGCACACCGGTTGGGAATTCCTGTGTTGGCAAGCTGGCATACCAATCTGCATGAATATGCTGGCACGCGGTTGGGCAGCATGGTTGGCTGGTGCACGAGCGATTCGTTTCGACGCAAGCTGGAAGGCTTCGCGGAATCGAAGACCCTCGATCTCCTGGGGCTCTTTTATTCCACCGGGAAGATTTTGCTGGCACCGAATCCCGAATTGAAGCAAATGCTCGAAGAGAAGACGCACCGCCCCTGCCATCTGATGCATCGCGGGGTAGACCGGGATTTGTTTCACCCGCGACGCCGAACGCGCCGCGATGACACGCTCGTTTTCGGTTTCTGTGGTCGACTCCGACCGGAAAAGAATGTTCGCCTTTTGGCCCGGATTGAAGCGATGCTTCGGGCCGAAGGCGTTACGAATTACCGCTTCCTGATGGTTGGTGACGGGAGCGAGCGGGAATGGCTGGCGCAGAACATGCAAGCCGTCGAGTTGCCCGGGGTGTTGCGCGGTGAAAACCTGGCTGAAGCCTACGCCAACATGGACGTGTTTCTCTTCCCGAGTTGGACTGACACATTCGGTAACGTAATTCTGGAAGCTCTTGCGTCGGGAGCCCCTTGCATTGTTACCTCCGGTGGGGGGCCCAAGTACCTGATTGAAAGTGAAGTTTCGGGAATCGTGGCGAGTTCTGACTCCAAGTTTGTAGCGGCGGCAGTTTCTCTGGCGAGGAATCGGGAGTGTCAGATCCGGCTGCGGGAAGGGGCACTGCGATCCAAGTTTGTCAAAACCTGGGATGACGTTTTCGAGGATCTTTACCGTGCTTATGCCGAATGCGCCCACAAGGCGGTATCGGGCAGGACGTTGAGCCCTTCCCCTTCTATCATCCTGTAGAGTTTGACTCGCCCGATTCATACTGTTGCAATATAAGGAATGCGCTTTGCTTGCATCCTTTTTTTTTCCCTTGCCGTCCTGTCGGCCAATCCACTGCTTCAATTTTCCGTGCCGATTCCCTGGGATCAGATCCAGCCAACGCACATTGCCCCGGCCATTGACCAGCATCTAAAAACAGCAGCGAAGCGCCGTGCTGAGCTCGGGGCATTGCGGCAAGCTCCCAGTTGGGACAACACGATCGAGGCCCTCGAACTCATCACACGGGACCTCAATCTGACATGGGAACTGATTTCCCACTTGCAGTCCGTCAACAATAGCCCCGAGCTGCGGAAGGTGTTTAACGAAGTGGAGCCGCGCGTGGTTCGCTTCAATTCCGAATTGTCTGCCGACCCCGCTATTTTTGCCCGCGTCAAACGTTATGCAGCAACTGCGGAGGCGAAGTTGTTGAGCGGCCCGCGACGACGGCTGCTGGATTTGCTGCTGGATGACTATCGTCGCTCGGGAGTTGCGCTGCCGGCCAGGCAGCGCGCCCGTGTGCTGGATCTGAAGGAAGAACTCTCCAAGCTCGAAAGTCAGTTCGCCCAGAATGCGCTGGACAGCATGAATGCCTTTGAACACTTCGTCGAGTCTGAGGCTGAAGTTGCCGGACTGCCGGAAACCGCGAAAGCTGCCGCCAAGGCCAGTGCCAAAGCGAAAGGTCGCGACGGCTACCGCTTCACGCTACAGGCGCCCAGTTTGATTCCCGTGCTGCAATATGCCGACAACGCTTCGTTGCGGGAAAAGCTTTCGCGGGCACAATCGACCATCGCCACGGCTGCACCGCATGACAATCGACCGGTGCTGGCGCGCATTCTGGTGCTGCGTCGGGAATTGGCCGGCTTGCTCGGCTATGCGAACTTCGCTGACTATCAAGTGGAACAGCGAATGGCAAAATCAGGCGGGGCGGTTCAGGCTTTTCTGGCGAAACTTGAAAGTCAAACGAATGAGGCATTCGCCAGGGAGACAGCCGCAATCAAGGAATTTCGGAAATCACTCGAAGGCGAGAAGGCCCCTGAGCTTCGCACCTGGGATGTCGCCTATTACACGCAGAAGTTGCGCCAGCAGGAATATGCCTTTGATCAGGATGTGCTGCGGCCCTACTTCGAGCTGAACCGCACGCTCAAGGGCCTCTTTGAGCTGGCACAAAAGCTGTACGGCATTGAAGTTGTGGAGCGTAAGGACATCCCTGTCTGGCATCCGCAAGTGCGCGCTTACCGGATACGCGAGGCAGATGGCAGGGAACTGGCCACCTTTTATGCAGACTTCTTTCCGCGTGAATCCAAGCGCTCCGGTGCCTGGATGAACAACTTGTATACGAGCATCACGGGAGGTGATCCCCATATCGGGCTCATCGCCGGAAACCTGACTCCTCCGGATGAAAAAGGCGTTTCACTGCTGACGCACATCGAGGTCACCACGCTCTTTCACGAGTTTGGTCATCTGCTCCATCTGGCACTTGCGGAAGGACCGGTGCGGCCTCTGAATGGCACCAATGTCGCCTGGGACTTTGTCGAATTGCCTTCCCAGATCATGGAGAACTTCGTCTGGGAAAAGAAGGTGTTGGACACCTTTGCCGTGCACCACGAAACAGGCGAGGCGCTGCCGGAGGAGTTATTTCAGAAAATGACGCGGGCTCGCACCTTTGCCGCGGCGGCCGCTCAAATGAGGCAATTGAGCCTGGGCACCATGGACATTCAACTTCACACTGCTTTTCGTCCCAATGCGGACTACGGCGACCCTGTCAGCTATTCCCGCAACCTTGCCCAGCGCTTCAATATGGCACCGATCGAGCCGGAAGCTTGCCCGATCTGCAACTTCACTCACATCTTTGCGGGCGGTTACGCCGCAGGCTACTACTCCTACAAATGGGCGGAAGTGCTCGACGCGGATGCGTTCTCAAAATTCAAGGAGGCTGGCGTCGTCAGCCGAGAAGTTGGCAGCCAGTTCCGGAGCAAGGTTTTGTCCCGAGGCAATAACCAACCGGCATCCGAGCTATTCCGGGCCTTTATGGGACGTGACCCGGATCCGACTGCCTTGTTGAAGCGCGCAGGATTGCTGAAGCGCTAACTGTCTTTCTTGGGAGCGGTGGATTCCGACTTGGTTTCCGACTTGGTTTCGGATTTCGACTCAGACTTGGCTGGCGCGGAGTCTTTCTTGGAAGAGGCACTGCCGCTCTTGGCATAGTCTGTAATGTAAAAGCCACTGCCCTTGAATTGCAGCGCGGGCGTATTCAACAGCCGTTCCACTTTACCGTGTCCGGTATTGGGGCACTCTACCCTCGACTGACCGCACTCGGTGAAGGCTTCGTCACTAAACTTTTGAATCGACTCAAAGATCTTCCCGCATTCCTGACAGCGGTACTCGTAAATTGGCATAGCTCTATTTTCGCAGTTCAGGCGATCTACTGGATGGCCCGAATCAACTCAAAGCCCTTCTTCATCAACATATCTTCGCGCGGTTTATCACTGGGTTCATTGGCGTTGGGCAATCCGTCCGGATCTTCTTCATTGGCTCCGGCCGGGGAATCGTTGAGCGGGTGGTTGGGGGTCACACCCGTATCCTGAATCGCTTTGCCATTGGGCGCGTAATACTTGGCGACGCTGAGAATCACGGCGCTGCCATCATCGAGGGAAAGAGCGCGTTGGATGGAGGCGTTGCCATAAGTCCGTTCGCCGACGACATCGGCCCGCTTGTTCTCGAGCAGGGCAGCGGCAAAGACTTCGGCGGCACCTGCCGTACCACGATTGACGAGCAGCACCACGGGGCCCTTCCAGATCTGCTTGGCCGGGTCCGCGTTGTAGCGTTGTTCGTCGATGCGTTGTCCGTTGGAGGAGGCGATCAAGCCTTTGTCCAGGAACCATTGAGCCATGTCAATCCCGTCGCCGGCCTTGCCGGTGGAGCAATTGCGCAAATCTACAATGAGCTTCTTTACGTTTCTGGCGTTGGCACTCTCAAGGCCCTTGCGCACGGCCTCTTTGAGATCGCCTTCAAGAGAGGTTATTGCAAAGGTGGCAATACCGTCCGCCCCCAAGGTCAGTACCGGTTGCGGGTAGGTGATTTTGGCGCGAGTCAGACTGAGTTTTTCGGGCTCCGGCTTGCGGGAACGCAATACCTGGATGTCCACCGTGGAGTTCTCATCGCCCATCAACAACATTTCGGCATAGGCCAGCGGCATGTCGCGCGTGGAGATTCCCTTGATGGTTTCCAGCATGTCGCCCGTCCGCAAGCCCGCTTTATCGGCCGGAGAAGCGGGTATGGAGCCGACCACACTGACGTAACCAAAACGACGGCTCAGCACCAGGCCGACATTGCCCTTGGCGGTTCCCTTGAGTGTTTGATACTGCTTGTATTGATCGGCGCTGAGGTAGCTGGCGAAGGGATCAATGGATTCAAGCAGCCCGTTGAGAGCCCCCAGCGTGACATTCTTCATGTCCGGCTCTTCCACGTAGTCACTCTTGATTCGTGTGATGACTTCGCTGAAGACGCCGAAGTGCTTGTAAGGATCGTCGCCGTTGTTGGCGCTGGTGCCGAGTTTGACACCGACCAGCAGCATCAGTACAGCAGCCAGCGATGAAGACACGAATAAAAATTGAAATCGGCGATTCATACTTTAGGGGTTCTCCGCAACCTCATGTTAACAGACGCGCTTGCGGCCATTCAGTTACTTCAACTCGCGGATTGCAACGTTGCGGAAGCGGTGGTAGCCGCCGGGAATCCATCGCCCGGTCTTTGCCGCCGGATCGGTGCGGTGAGACTGCAAGGCAATCATGCCTTTGCCGGTCCCCGTGCGGGCGTGGTTGGCGGAATCTTTCCAGTCTGCCGTTTGTTGGCCGTTGATCCAGACTTGAATGTGCGGCACTTCGCCTTCAATCCGGATTCGGAGATGATTCCAGTCTTCCTTCTTCCAATGCTTCATCCATTCGCGATCCATCCGCTTGCCGGTGCCGTTGCCCTCGGCCTGGATTTCCGGAATACGTTCGCCGTAGATGCCGCCCATGTTGCCGCCTTCGAGGTAATCGAGCATCACCTGATAGGCTTCGCCCTTTTCGGTTGCGCGCAGAAAAATTCCCCCATCGCAACCAAAGTCGGGCTTGATTTCGAGACTCAATTCAAAGTCTCCGTACTGCTTGTCGGTCAAGAGAATGCCGCCGTTGCCGGGGCGGTCCTGCGTGACCGTAATGAGGCCGTTTTCGATCTTCCAGGCCTTGGTGTTGCCATGGTGATTGACTTCGCTGATATGCCAGCCCGCAAAAGTCTTGCCATCAAACATCGGCTGAAAGCCCGCCGGAATCCCCTGGGCCAGAAGAATCGTTGCCAGCCCCATGCAGATTGGAAATCTCATGCCGTCATTCTATTTGAATCGCGAGATGGAAGCGAAGCTTCCCTGCACAGCGCGGCAGAAATCGCCGGGTGCCAGAAGGATTTGCATCCCGCGTTGGCCGGGCGAGACGGAGATGATCTCGAACAATTGGGCTAGCTCTTCGATCACCACGGGATAGTCCTTTTTTGCGCCCAAGGCTGAGACGCCACCACGGATGTAGCCGGTTAAGGGTTGTACTTCCTTGAGCGGAACGGGATCGGTCTTGCGATCTCCTCTGATTTTTGCCAGAGCCTTCAGGTCCAACTCGGCGTTGGCCGGAATCACGGCCATGGCAATGCCGTTGGTGTCTCCGCGCACGACCAGCGTCTTGAAGACCTGCTCTTCGGGGAGTCCGATTTTCGCGGCCACGGATTCTGCACTCAAATCGGACTCGTCGACTTCGTAATCCCGCACTTCATATTGGATCTCCATTTGATCCAGCAACCGCATCGCATTTGTTTTTGCACCCACGCTTCCGTATTATCACCGCAAGCCTCGATATATTGGTGCGAGTGTTGTATTTGCTTTCTGTTGCCGCGATGGTTGCCCAAGCTCAACACCCCTGTCAGCCTTGTCATCCGGCGATCGTCTCCAGCTATCTGCAAACTGCGATGGCGCGGACCAGCGGGCCGGTTGTGGCTGCCCAGCATTCGCCTTCAAAACCGTTCCCGGACGCTGTAACGCAAACGGTCTTCAGCATCACTCCCTCACTAGAGATGACGTTTCGGAAGGGTGACGAGGTCGAAGGCAGCCATCGACTGGAGTACTTTATTGGTTCCGGCCGGGTGGGACGCAGCTTTCTCTTCCGTCAGGCGAACCGGCTTTTTCAGGCACCTGTTTCTTTCTACACCGAAGCTGCTCACTGGCAACTTTCTCCTGGCTTCCAGCGACGCCCCTTGCTGGACCTGACGCGGGCGATCGAGCCCGCCTGCCTCAATTGCCATACTTCCAACTTCAACGCGGCCATGCTCAGCTTTGACCCCGGCATTCAATGCGAGCGATGCCATGGTGACTCCCGTGAGCACCTTCGTTCCGCAGGCAAGGCGGCCATCGTAAATCCCGCAAAGTTGGGGCCCGAGGCGCGCGATAGCGTTTGTGCAACTTGCCATCTGACCGGGGCGGCCCGGGTGGCGCGGTTCCGGGCTGATGGCGAGGCGTGGCGGCCCGGCCTGAAGTTGTCAGACTATTCCGCGATCTTCCTCGATGCCGATGTTGCCACTGACAACATGGTGGGCGTTACCAGCCACTTTGAGAAGCTTGCCAGCAGCCGCTGCCAGAGTGCTTCCGGCCCCAAGATGTCCTGCACCACCTGTCATGACCCGCATTCCGAGCCCACCAATGCTGCTGCTCACGTTAATGCCCGCTGCCAGAGCTGCCATGCACAGCAAGCTTGCCCGCAGAGCCCTGGTGGAGACTGCATTCAGTGCCACATGCCGAAGGCGGCTGGCCGGGGAGTGGATCACTCTTCTTACACGGATCATTCCATCCCGCGGCGGCCGGGGACGACGCGCCCCAACACGGTGCAAGCGTTAACCAGTTTTTGGCCCGGTGCTGTTGCACCGCGCGATGTGGGCATGGCCCATGCGATATTGAACCGGTTTGACGCGGCCCGTCCATTGCTCGAGGTAGCAATTCGTGAGAATCCACGCGACGTTGCAGCGCTTTCCCAAATGGCGCAAATCCACGAGCGTCAGAACAGGGAAGCGGCTGCAACTCCGCTCTATGAGGCAATTCTGAAACTGGACCCGGCACATGCCACGGCAGCTGCCAACCTGGGAGTTCAGCGGATTCGGGCGGGAAGGATGGACGAAGCCATTTCGCTTTGGCGCATTGCGCTCGCGGCGAATCCGGCGCAAACCGGGATTCGTATGAACATCGCACAGGCTTTGTTCCGGCAGGGCAAGCGGGAGCAAGCAGCTCGAGAAATTGAAATTGCGCTCCAGTTTGACCCCGACCAGCCCCAGGCGCGCCGACTGCTCAATCAACTGCGCGGGCGTTGAGCTAGTCCTTGGCCGACTTGCGGGCCTTGCGCTTCCGCCCGCTTCCTTCTGCCGGCACATCTTCTTTATGGCCCCACCGCGCGAGTGGGTAGACTCGCTTGTGTCCGGTTGTCAGATTCTCGATTTCAACGCTAACCCGGCCATTGGAATCGCAGCGGTATCGCTCAACCACCTCACAATGGTGCGCTTCCTCGTTGTGAAGCACCTCAACTCGACGCAAGTCTTGCTCGGCTTCGAGTGAGGGGTCGAAGGGAAACAGAATCTCATCCCAATAGGTGATCTCTCCGGCTGGTTGGAGGTCCTCGCTGATTCGGGTCGATTCCAGAAAGCGGAAATGGCCCACGTTGTGGACGGGGCGGTAGTGGCGTTCGACGAGGAGCGCTGATTTGCGTGCCGCGGGCAACTCGACGCCTTTATTGAAGATCGGATCAAAGACGATGTGGCGGCCTTCATCGGCCTCGCGCCAGACCCCGAAGTATTGATGAAAGCGTTCTCGCAGCGTATATCCGGATTGGTTGTCGGAATGAATGGCCAAGCCGATGGCCGTGGCCGCTCGCATGTAGGCGCTGCGTTTGACCTTGCGGCCAAATTGCTCCCGCAACTGCCGGGACACCAGGGGCAATTCGCTACCGCCGCCGGTGACATAGACGGCCTCGATCGCTTCGAGGCCACCCCATAGACCCAGCAGGTCGGTGGTGGCGTGCAAGGTTTCGGCCACCAGTGGCCAGGAGCGTTCATAAAAATCCGCAGCGGCAATCTGTATCTTGCCGGGACTATCCAGAATTCCGTCCAGATCGATTTCAATTTTGCGCGTATTCGGATGCAGCGCTTCTTTCTTCTCGCGGCAAGCCTCCACGAGCAGAAACCACTGCTGCTGGCTCAAGTCGCTGGCATCCAGACTGAGGCTTTCTAAAGCCATTTCCGCCAGCACCAGGTCAAACTCATCTCCGCCAAGCGTAGAAATGCCTTCGCTGGCCAGCACGCTGCGTTCGCTTTCGGTCAGGGTGACGATGGAGGCATCAAAGGTGCCGCCGCCAAGGTCGTAAACCAGAATGCGGTCTTTGGTGAGTTTGTTCCGGTGGCCGAATTCAATTGCTGCTGCGGAAGGTTCGTTCAGCATGGCGAGGACCTGGAAGCCAGCCAATCGAAAGGCTTCCGCGGTGAGGAAGCGCTGGTTTGAATTTGCATGCGCGGGCACACCCAGAATTACTTCGAGCGGCTCATCCGGCTTGAGCGTCAGATTGGAAGACTCGCGCATGGCCCGGTGCAAAGCCATGGCCAACTCGCTATAGAGGTTGAGGGCAGGGAAACGGTGGGGACCCACTCGGATGGGGGTTTCGGGCCCGACTTCGCTCAGCAAGCGCTTCAGACTTCGTACCGAGGCCCAACTGGCTTCGGTCTGACGGGCCCAGGCATCCCAGCCATAGGCCCGCTCGCCGGTACTTTCGACAGGAAAAGCCGCAAGGGCAGGGAACCAGTCGCGGCTGGCACCATCGGGACAATCAAATGAGACGAGAGGATAATTGCCCCGGTCCACGCAGGCAACAACGATGCGGGTGGTACCGAAGTCGATTCCCAGCCTCAACTGGCTCTTAGCTCCATACGTACTATGATACCGGGCTAGATCGAGTTCACTCCCGAGGCAAGGAAACCGCCATCCACTGCAATACTTTGACCGGTAATAAAACTGGCAGCGTCGCTAGCGAGGAGAACGCATGCTCCCACGAGTTCTTCGGTTTTGCCGAAGCGCTTCATGGGGGTCCGCATCAGGAATTCGCGGCCGCGTTCGGTTCCATTCAAGAGGGCGGCATTCAGCTCCGTAGGGAAGACGCCGGGAGAGATGCAATTCACGTTGATGTTGTCCGGGGCCCACTCAATGGCCAATGAGCGTGTGAGGCTCAGTACGGCTGCCTTGGAGGCGCAATAGGCCGTTACCTGAACCAGACCCACGAAGGAGCTGAGGCTGGCGATGTTCACGATTCGCCCTCGCCCGCTTGCTTTGAGTGGTGTGTAGAAGCTTTGGCAGGCGCGCAGGATGCCGGTTACATTCACATCCATCACGCGGTTCCATTCATCTTCCTGAACATCGAGCGTGGGCTTGCGGAAAGTCTGGCCGGCGGCGTTGAGCAGGATATCGACTCCACCCAACTCTGCCACGACGCGGTCGCGTAAATTGTCGAGGCTTTCGCGCGAGCCGGCATCACAAGTCTGGGCGAGGGTCTTTCTGCCCATGGCGGAAATCTCGGCGCAAACTTCTGCAATGTTGGCTTCCCGGCGGCCGGTGGGCACGACATTGGCGCCAGCCCGTGCCATTCCCAGCGCCAGCGATTTGCCGATTCCGGAAGTGCCGCCGATGACAACAGCGGTGCGGCCCCGCAGATCAATACCCTGGATCTCTGTTTCGTTAGACATGCTTTTCAGTGTAATGCGTTAACGTGAAAAGGCGACGCATGCCAGCCACCAAGCCTTACCACCATGGCAACCTCAAGTCGACGCTGCTCGACGCATCCTTTGTCCTGATCCAGGAACATGGCATTGAACGATTCAGCCTGCGCCAATTGGCGGGCAAAACAGGAGTCTCCCACACAGCGGCCTATCGCCACTTTCAAGGCAAAGATCATTTGATCGCCTCGATTGCGGCTTCCATTTACAAGCGAATCGCGGACCGGATCCAGTATTACTCGCTCAAGGGGCTCCTGCCCACGGAGCAAGTGGTGCTGGGAGCTACAGCCGTTGTCCGCTTTGCGCTGGACCGTCCGGAAGAATTCCGCTTGCTAACACAGCTTGGTTCCGTGCAGCCGCCGGAGGGGAATCTTGCAGTCGAGGCACTGACGCAACTTTTCGCGAGCGCTTCCGCGCCGGATCCTGCTGCACGCGCCTCTTTGCTGTGGGCAGCCTTGCATGGGCTCTCTGATTTGGCAGTCCGCAAGCAGCCTGGCTATTCCAGCCGCAAGCAGGTTTTGGCGCAAGCAGAGAATCTGGCCAAGAGCATGGTTTAGCCAATCTTCTCAGAGGAAATTCTGCAGTCAGGAGCCGGTTGTCTACTTTGTGGCATCCGGGCCTTTTCTTCCTATGTGGATTTCGCTAAAATCCATTTCAATGAATCGTTGTTTGTTGCTCGTTTCTGTATTAGCGTTTGCGGCTGGTATAGATGAATCACTTAGCCAACTGAAATTGACCCGCCAGTCTTTTGAAACATCCATTACGGCTTACACCCAGAGAGAAGTTCCTGAGTCAGACCGTCGATTGGCCATCCCTTATGTCGAACCGGCTTCAAGAGCCTTGCTGAAGGGTCTGAACGATACCAGTCGTGCGGCCATGGTGAAGGAATTGGGTTTGGCTGCCAAGGCCATTGTGATGAGTCCAGCCTTTGAGACCGCTTACAATGCTTTGCTCCAGAAAGACTACAACGCGATTAACCATGGAATCAAAGTTGTTGATACCCAGGCGGTTGCCAAGAAGGCAGCAGAAGCTGGTGACTACTCCGCCTTGGGCAATGCCATGCGGGATCAGATGCGCAAAATGGTCTTTGAACAGGTAAAGCAGGCAGATCAAGCTACGCCGCAAGTGCTGCCGATTCTTGCAGAGTCCATCAAGGGTCTTATGTCATCACTCGAACCGGCCAATGCCAGTGAAAAGGCGATGCACAAACGGGCTGCCGTTGCACTCGATGAAGCGGCGAAGCTTTCTCCTTCCAATCTGAATGTTGCGCGTGAGAAGTTTCGAGAGGGTGCCTATCTGGCGGTCTTTGTGGAGCCCAAGTCAGCAGGCTCCAGTGAAGCCGATGCCAAGAAGAACGAGCAGCAACTCAATTACGACCGCCGCGCGCTGCGTCCGAATCTCAAAGCCAAACTCACCGCTTTTGTTGCTCTGGCAAAATCCGTCGATCACAAAGCGATTACGCAGCCGAAGGACAACCGGGTGGTGTTTGCAAACCCGGCCTACGAAAAGCAGTCCAGTTTTTGGAAGTTGCTTTTCCGGCTGGGGCCCGGCGGAACTTCGGCTGCGATGCAAATCGCTCAGGCGTGGTCAGCAGAACTCTAACGGCGCGAACGAAACCAAGCCAGGGCAAGACCGCCGCCCATTAGCGCGAAAGTGGATGGCTCCGGGATGGCAGGAATTTCACGATCCGACACGGTGATCCCAGATGCCGCAACTTCCCCGTTATTCCCTACTTCCCCGATATACAGGAAAAGTCCAGTGGGATTGACTGCTTGAGTCAGGTTGAAGCTGATAGTCCCACCGTCGCCGAGGCTAATGAAACCGAACGCAGTTGCATCAATGGTGGAATTTCCGTCAAAGCTTCCCAATGTTGCAACAGCATTGTCGAGTGTGTTTCCTGTCGGCCCGGTTCCAAACAACTTCGGGTCGGCCGGGGCACGTTGCACGCCAGGTTGAAAGACAACGCCAGTTGTGAAGTTAAAAGCTGCAAGGGCTGTCGCAGTTGAGGCGCAGGCTGCCGTCGCACAGTCTTCACTCGATATTTTGATGGCGTCGAGGTCAAATCCACTGAACTTCCCCCCCGAGCCGCCAAGCCCAAAACTGGCGTCCTCGATTGTGATGCTCAGGATGTTTGTCGAGGTCGCGGCCGCCAGGGAAGCCTTGAAAACGGCGGTCAATGCGGGCGTGCCACCAACCGTCCCAGTCAATTGCGTGAAGGTGAGAGTTGCTGCTCCCGAGGTTGACGCAAGAAGTGATAGTCCAAGCGCAAGAAGGGGTAATGAACGAAAAGGATGATTCTTCATAGCTCCAAACTCTATTGCCAGAGTTTTAATCAAACAATCGAAGAAGAGTCGAAGAGGTACCGCGCTTTCGTGCAAACAGGTTCAGTACCTTTTGTTGTTTAGTTCCCCCGCAGCCACTCCGCCAGCACGCCCAATGTCCCCTTCCGGTTGTCCGACCACAGAGCGTGGGCCGCCCCGGGAATCACTTCCAGTTTTGAGCCAGGCACCAGCTTTTGATAGCGTGCTGCGGTTTCAGGCCGGGCCTCGTCAAACTCGCCCACCACGAAGAGAACCGGCAGGCGTAAGCTGCTCAGCCGGGGCGTCAGGTCATAGTTCTTCAACGAGCCCGTGGCATGAAACTCGGTGGGACCCCACATTTGCCGGTAAATGGTCTGGCTGCCGATCGAGTTCTCGCAGTCTGTCGCTCGCGAGGCTGCGCCGTTCCGCCGGACGAAGCGGCGATTGTATTCCGCTTCTGCTTCCCGGTATTCCGGATCATCCGTGGTGCCAGCCGCTTCATGTTTGGCCATGGCCTGCTGCATGGCGGCAGGGAGTTGCTTCTTCAAGTGCCGGGCATCGCGGATCCAGTCTGGCGTGCTGATCAAGCCACTGGCCAGAATCAGCGACTCGATTCCGTTGCTTCCCTTGGCGACCACATAGGCCGCGGCAAGGGTAGCTCCCCAGGAATGCCCCATCAGATGGAGCCGCTTGAGCCCCAACGCATTTCGTACGGCATGCAATTCTTCAACGAATCTTTCAACTGTCCAAAGCTTGGGGTCTGCTGGCCGGCCCGATCGCCCGCTGCCCAACTGGTCATAGACAATTACTTTTCTGCCGGGCAGGTCTGCCAGTGGCCCCATTCCGCAGGAAGTGCCACCCGGGCCGCCATGCAAAACCAGCAGCGGCACTCCCGGGCCATCCTTGAGGATCTTGTACCAGACGGGACCGCCGGGGACGGTGATGAAGCCCTCCTTTGGCTGCGCAAGACAAAGCCCGGCGAGCAGAACGAAGCCAAGCCACCTCATTGTTTGAGCTTTGCTACCAGGGCGCGATAGATTCTGGCATTGACCTCGGCGCCTGTTATTCCGGTGTGTTGCACTCCGCCATGAGGCTCATCCTTGACGCCTAAGGCCTCAGCCACCCAAGGCCCACGAATTTGACGGTAACCGAGCGCCCAGGCCATCGAGGGAATGTCGAACCAGAAGTAGGTGAAGGCCTCATTCCACTCCTTGCCGGCACTCAGATAGAGGGCATCGAGAAAGGCTTTGTCGAAGGCGCAATTGTAGGCCACTCGCAGGCGTGGCCGCTTTCCGCAAAGCTTCTCGTCGTAGGCGATCCAGTCTGCCAAGGCTTTGTCCGGAGCGGCGGCGCCCCGCTGTTTCCAAAGCGCTGCGTCGAAGCCGTTCACCTTCTGCGCCCCGGGGTCCAGCCTTTCGGGGTGTTGTGGCATGAGCAACGAGTACCAGCGCCCCAACTCCTTGCCGCGAATGTCGGTGTAGATGACGCCGATATCGATCAGCTCGTGATAGCCCGCCTTGAGGCCCGTGGTTTCGGTATCAATGTGGAGCATGACCCAGTCGGTATCGCGGGCTGGTGGTGCCGATTCGGCGGCGTCCAAACCCAACGCGAAGGGCAAGCCAAAGAGGGAGCGCCGGTCCATTAACGCTGCGCCGCTCCGGCCCGACCCATGATCGGCCATACATCCACCACCTGCTCGCCGCGGGTGACATAGTAACGGTCGTAGCAGTTGGTGCTCATGTCGAGATTGCTGCAATAGATCTCAAAACGGTCTCCTACTTTGATTTCGCCGCCGCCATCTGTCCACTTGAGCAAGCCGTACTCGGCACCCTGCTTGTCCACCTTCAACCAGGATTTTCCCTTCACCTGATCCGTCAGTTGGGCCATCGCCTTGTTGCCGTAATCCGTAGTCGCCTGTCCGGCATGGTGCTGGCTATCGACGGTCACGAGCACACTGAGAGCATTCTCGAAATCGGTATAGACGGTGTCGTTGGCTTTCCCGCCGACGGCGCGGTAAAGAGTATCCATGAAGACATAGCTGCCGCATTCGAGTTCCGTCAGGCCATTCTCGTGATCCATGTTGTAGGTGCCCGTCGAACCGCCAGAGATGATGGGAACCTGGAGTCCCGCCTTCTTGGCGAGCAGAACGGTTTCATTCACTCCTGTAAGATCGAGGGCGGTCTTTTGCTTCCTGGCTGCCCAGGTCTTTGTATGCGAAGCACCGCCCGAGTAAGCCATAAAGCCCTCAAAGCTCATTTGCTTGGAGCGGTCTACCCGCTGTGCCAGTTCAAGCGCCGGCTTGCCATTGGCGATGCCTTGGCGCGTCATGCCGGCATAGACGCTCACCAGAATCCGGCACTTCACTTTGGCCGCCGCCGCAGCTTCTTCTACCCGCTCCACGACTCTGGCTTCATCGACAACAAACATAAAGCTGCTGTCCTGTTTTGACAATTCCACTGCCCGGATCAGGTTGTTGTCGCTTCCGGGTTGCTTGGTCCACAGTACGCCGCGAATCCCCGCGCGTGACATCAGCTCTGATTCCGCAATCGTGGCGGTGGTTAGTCCGATGGCACCCAATCCTATCTGACGCTTGGCCACATCGACGCTCTTGTGCACCTTGACATGGGGGCGCAAAGCGATGGGAGCTGCCTTTGCCGCAGCGGCCATCGTGTTCAGATTCTTCTCGAAGAGATCGAGATCGACCACCATGGCGGGAGTCGGCAGCACAGCCTTGGTCATGCCGCGAAAGTCTTTGTTGGCGATCCTTTTCTCAAACTCGGCGAAGGGAAAAGCCCCAGCGGTCCGCTGGAGGAGAAAGGCGGCGGAGGAAGCGGCGGCAAATTGGCGTCGGGACATCATCTGTCCAAGCTAACCCAAGTTGCCGCTAACGGCAATGCTGCTACCAGGCGGCTACGCTGCCGTCGGGGTGGAAGACTCGGGCCATGGCCCGCGTGCCTTCGAACTTAAACTTGGCGACATCCCGCTCGTCGAGATCAAAACCAAGTCCGGGCTTTTGCGGCAAGGGGAACTTGCCGTTCACCATACGCATGGCTGGAAAGCCGAACCACTCCTGCCAGATCTTCTCTTTGACGCCGGGTTCGACGCCGCTGCAAATTTCCTGCACAACAAAGTTGGGCATCGCGGCATCGACGTGGAGGGTAGCCAGGCCGCCGATTGGACCTTCGCAGGCATGCGGCGCCATTTTGACGCCGGAAGCATCGGCCAGCGCTCCGACTTTCCAAAGCGCGGTAATGCCGCCCACGTGGTTGATGTCGGTCTGGATGATGTCGACAATACCCAGTTCCACCAACTCGCGGCAATTGTAGCTTGCCACCAGACGCTCACCGGTGGCGATGGGCACCTTGGTGCGTCTGGCAATCCGTTGCATGGCTTTCACGTTTTCCGGAGGGCAGGGTTCCTCAATGAAAAGCAGCTTGAGCGGTTCCATTTCGCGGCAAAGGATCGTCGCAACGCTGGGTGAAGTCTTGGCATGAAAGTCGATGCCAATGTCCAATTCATCGCCCAGATTTGCCCGCATCGATTCCACGTGCTTGACCGCACGCGTGATCGCCGCATGGGTTTCAATCCATTCGTAATAACCGGGGATGCCGCCCTTGATGGCGGTGACGCCCAGCTCTTTGGCTTTCGCCCGCACTTCGCGCATTTGGGCCGGAGTGCTGGCGCGTATGTGGTAGTAGCCGCGGACGCCTTCGGGATCGTAGGGCCCGCCCAGAAGCTTGTAAACCGGCTGGCCGAGAATCTTGCCGCGCAAGTCCCAGAGAGCCTGGTCGATTGCGGCCATGGCTGAGCCCATCACCGGACCGGCACGATAGAAGCTATGCACGTACATCGATTGCCAGTGATGCTCAACCGGCATCGGGTCGGCACCGATCAGCAGCTCTTTGAAATCTTCAATGCAGGCAATGGTTGCCGCGGCTTTGCCTTCGAGCGTGCCTTCACCCCAGCCATGAATGCCTTCATTGGTTTCGATCTTGACGAAGACATAGGGGCGGTCGCTTTGTTCGGCCGTGGGCAAGGTCACCCCGAAGGTTTTGATCTTTGTGATCCTGACCTTCGATCCGTAAGGGTAAAGCGCTTCGGCGCCAAGCGGGGCTGCCGGACGACTCGGGTCATTCTGGGCCGCTTGCGGCATAAAGCTGCAAGCGCAGCCGCCTACGGTGCTGGCCGCGAAAAAGTCACGGCGGTTGAACTTGGGTCTTCCGAGAAAATCACTCATTGCGCCATCCTCCGCAGTACCGCTTCGTTTATCTCAATGCCCAAGCCGGGCTTGGTGGTCAAACTCAAATAGCCATCGCGGACGGATTCAATGGCTCCGCCCACGAGTTCATCCCGTAGCTTCCGTTCTTCGGCGTCGAGTACTGCCGGAATCTGTTGGATGAAGAAATTGGGAAGGCTGGCTGCCAGGTGCAGGGCGGCCGCGGTTGCGATCGGGCCGCCGCTGGCGTGGGCGGGTGCGACGGCAACGTAGTAAGTTTCCGCAATCGCGGCGGCCCGCCGGATTGGGGTAATTCCCAGTTTCGCCACGGGCAGGCGAACCACGTCTACGATGCCATCGCGCAGATAGTTTTGCACGGGGCCAATCTCCGTCAGATCTTCACCGAGTCCGATTGGCGTTGCGGTCTCGTTCGCGATCCGGCTCAAGACTTCCGTATTCGGCTCGCGGCAGGGCTGTTCAAACCAGAGCGGATGTAGCGTTTCAATCGCCATTGCCACGTCGGTTGCTTCGAGGGCAGGCAACTTGCGTTGTCCGTCCACGGCAAAATCCACCCCTTCTCCCAAGCTTTTCCGCAGACCGGTAAACTGCGCCACGATGCCGCTTACGATTTGCGGGCGGGACGTTATCCGTTGCGGCAATGCGGCAGGCACCATGAAGGCACGATGTCCCTGGCTCAGTAAGGCTTGGCTGGAAGCGATGTTGCTCAAAGCAGTCATCGCTCGCACTTTGCTTCGCGTTGGCCCGCCGAGCACCTGAAACACAGGAGCCTTGGTTGCTTTGCCGCACAAATCGAGCAGGGCCATGTTCAGCGCTGCGCTGATGGGGTCTCCGGCAAATTGCCGCGTCAGATAGTCATAGCGGGTTTCTTCCTGGCCCACTACAACGGTTCTGGCACGGGCCAAAGCTTGTGGGCTGATGGAAACCGCTTCGCCCCAGCCACTGACACCCTGGTCGCTTCCGAGCTTCAGAAGGGTATAGGTGCGTCCGGAGCGCGGCTCGCGGACCGGAAATATATCAATAGCGGTAATCTTCATCGGGCTCCTCGAAATCGAAAAAGGCTCACTTGCTGCGGAAAGTCTATCGCAGCAAGTGAGCCGGAGTCATGCGGGTTTGGACTAGGGACGAAGCCGAACTTCCTCCATCAAGTCGAGATTTTCACCCTTTTGTGCTCCCCCAAGGACCAAGAATCCGTTTTCCGACGGAAGCATCCGGTGGGCTACCCTCGATTTTGTTTCCGCTGCAGGCTGCCAGGTATCTGCCGTCAGCCGGTAGATTCTGCCATCGCCCAGGCTTGCGTAAACTGCTCCTTGCCACACTGCCGCGGCCGGGGCGAAACTGAAGCCCGGCCCGGCCGGCAGTGAGGGTCCCTCCGTCCATTGACCCGTGGCGAGATCGAGTACATTTACCGCTCCCGTAACATCGCCTTTTTCGGTGATGCCTCCCAGAACATACACCTTTCCCTCCAGGGCCACTGCAGCCAGGGCTCGCCGAGAAAAGGGTTGAGGGATTTCGCGCCAGCCGGAGGCAGGCTGGTTCAAATCCAGCACCAGGGTGGATTTCGACCACACCGCCTCTTGCTGGCCGCGCAGATTCCATCCACCCGTGACTACCAGTTTGTCTCCAACAATGACCGGTTCATGGGAAGACCGCGGTTGAGGAAGTGGGGGCAGAGCTTCCCACTTCTGGTGCGCCAGGTCGAAGCGGGCCACTTCCGATGAGGAGAAAATCTCAGCCTTGGTGCCGAGTTCGTTCCTGGGGGCCATGCCGCCGACGCGGTAGATTTTGCCCTGGTGTGCTGCCAGATTCATCCCTTGCAAGCCTGGCCCGCCCGGCAACTGCTTCCAGGTCCGGCTTGTGGCATTCCACGCCGAGAATTGCCCGGAAACCGATTTCACGGAATACTGGTGAGTCCTGGCAATGTGACCACCGTAAACATACACATTGTCTCCGGCCGTGACAGCTCCGAAGCTGGAGGCCGGCTCAGGAAGCTTGGAAATCTCTTTACTGTTTGCGAGGGAATCGACCACCAGCATCCCGTAGTGCCGGACCTGCTCGTAAGCTACTCCTTCGTCCTCGCCGCTGGCGTCTTCCCAATGGCGAGCCCACACGGCGTAGCGGCCCGGCTGGCGAAATGGCCCGGCAATGCCCTGGCTATTGGTCTTCACCCGCTGTTCTTTTCCGTCCGGCATCACCACGGTGATTTCGGCATCCGGTTTGGCCACTCCGCGCACAAGAAATTCAAGCTCCAGGCTTCCAGGGGGCCCGTGGGGGACGATTTCAACGATCTGGTCCTTGCCGGCTACGGCTGCCTGACCCCGCAGGCCGCCGATAATGGTTTTTGGATAGTACATCAGCAAATAGGGTTTGGGGGCCCTCAATGAGGGTGACATGCCAAGATTGATTTGCCCATAAACCAGACGGTCTCCCTTGCCGGGCAAATCGATCTTCAGGTAATCGGGCTTCGCCTCGAAGCCGAGCTGATGAAGATGTCCCGACTCGTCGCGCAAGTGCAGCTTGGCGGTTTTCGCGATGGCGGGGCTCACCATGGGATCGGGGCTTAAGGTTTCGCTCACGATCAGCCTGGCTGACTTAGCTCCAGGCTGAGGCACAATGAACGTGAAATGGGCATGGAGGCATAGCGGTATTGCCGCCAGCAGGATCAATTTGTTCAGTTTCATGGTTCTATTTCTCCTTTGGAGTCTTAATCTGTTTGACCAAAGCGGTGGCGGAGGCCAACGCGGAAGGTTCGGCCGAAATCCGGCCGGTCGAAGGATGGTACGGGCAAGCGGAGTTTTCCGTCCCGGGAATTGTTGAAGTTGTCGATGGCAAGATAGGTCTGAAACCCGCGCTTCCAGTTCTTGCCGACGTAGCTATCCCAAATCTGATAAGGCAATCCTCTTGTGCCAGTGGCTGCGTTGAGCAGCCAGTGACTCAGGAAGGTGCCCCGGATGTTCGCGTTCAAGCCGGTTCGGCGCGAGCTCCAATCGAAGCGGACTTGCCCTTGGTGGCGGTGGCGCTGGGGCAGCCCAAGCCTGCTGTTGCGGTCGAGAGCATTCAGGAAGGTATAGGCCCCGCTCGCCCGAAAGTTTCTGTTCACGGAGTACTCGCCATCCACTTCAAAGCCGCGGGTGAAGATGCGCGACTGGTTGACATAGAGAAAGGTTTGCCGGTTGAGTAAGGGGTCAAAAAAAGCCGGGATTCCAAAATTGGTCAGGATCGTGTTGAGATCATTGGCGGACCGTGGAGTTCCCACCAGCCGGGCGTCAATCAAATCCCGGACATTGTTCTGGTAGAGGCTAAAACCGAGCCGGTAGCTTCGCTGCCGGTAGAGAAGCCCGGCCTGATAACTCTGGCTGTGTTCCGGTCGAAGATTCGGGTTTCCGATTACCTGATAAAAGGTGGCTGGATTGGCGAAGCGGAAGTAGAGCTGCCCCAAATCCGGCGCTCGAAAGCCCATGCCGAAGGACGCGCGGGCAATCCAGGAATCGTTGATTTTGTAGATGAGTCCAGCTTTGGGAACAGCAGCCTGGCCGAAGAGCGAGTGGGAGGTGATTCGTCCGCCAGCGGTCAGCGTCCACTTGCGGTGCAGAGTCCAGCGATCCTGAAGCCAGGCGTCGGACATCGTAACTGACTGGCCGACGTTGTCGCCCGCGAGTCGATTGGCTCCACGGTAGAGGATATGGCTCCATTCGAATCCGCCCTGCACCAGGTGCTGGTTTCCGGCCTGGCGCGAGATGGTTGCGTCGACACGGGAAAGCCGCTCATTGAGATTGGCGCGCGATGGCTCTACCAATCGACCGATCGGGCTGGTCAAATTGTTTTCGTCATAGCGGGCGGAATAGGCGCGGGCCTGTAGCGTCGTGAGTGGATTGATGGTGAAATCGGCGATGAGTGCATAGGTTTGGGTTGAGTCATTGCTGAGGCCTTGCACCGGCCCGGTTTCACTGAGATTTTGACCTTCGTCACGATTGCGGTAAGCATTGACCGTGAATCCGAGACCGAAGGATGGTTTGAGTTGAGCTCGGGTTTTGAAGAGAATATCCTGGCGCCTGACATCCGGGCCGACGGTCGTGACGCTGTTGGGAATCAGCCGGTAGGCGTTCATCCGGCTTTCTCCCAGATTCAAGAAGTAGAAGCCGTTTTGAAATTTCCCGCCGACATCTCCCCGCAGGTCCAAGGTTCCGAGCGAGCCTCCGGAGAGGGTGTAGCCGCCTTCGAAGGGATTTGCTGGTTCGCGGGTGATCATGTTGATCACTCCACCCACCGCATCACTGCCGTAGTGAGAAGAACCGGAGCCTTTGGCTACCTCCACCCGTTCCATCCGGTCAGAAGACTGACGGTTCAAGTTGATCGCGCCGGCCTTGATTCCTCTTGCCCCGACCACGGGTAAACCATCCTGCAAAACGAGAACCTGGCGCGAGTCGAGCCCTTGAACTTGTTCGCCCCCTACCGTTGCGGTGTTGCCACGGCGAACCAGAACACCGGGGATCTCCTGCAGGACGTCCGATACCCGTTCGTAGCCCGTGGTCAGCATCTGCTCCCGGGTTATGGCTTCGACCTTGGTAGTGGATTCTTCTTGCAGTTCCTCGAAGCGGGAGCTGCTGACGACGGTAATTCTGCTGCGCAGTGCGAGTGGTTCCAGTAAAAGAGTGAAGGTGATGGCTGGTTTGTCCACCACAAGGCGCGCCACGCCTTCCAGGTCGGGAGCCGTACCTCGAACCTCATATTCCCCTGGGGACAGATTCAGTTGGCATTCCCCTTCACAACGCCAAACTTCGGTTGATCCGCGTCTTGAAAGTTCCAACCGGGCCGCCTCAACGGCACGGCCCGTCTTATCGATGGCTTTCAAGCTAACTTCTTCGCCAAACAAGGGCATGGCAAGAAGGGAAAGCGCGCAAATCGTTTTCCTCATGCCGCGCTTTCCTGTTCTTCGAGCCAGACTTCATAGTTTGCCGCCGCCCGGTTGAGGAGCAAGACGAGCGACTGGAAGCCCTCGAGGCGGGTGGCGAAGCGCACCGCGCCCAAATCAATTGTGATCTCGCGGCATCCGCTACAGATCGCCACGTAGCCGCTGCGGGGATCAATTGCCAATGCCTGCTTGGTGTTACCGGGCTTGCATTCCAGACCCGGGCCGAATTCATTCATGACTCTTCTCCTGTGCGGAGCGGCCTTGAAAACGATACGCTAAAAGGGCGTAGGCCACTCCGGTGGTTCGCGTGTTGGGGTTCCACAAGTTGCTCCGCCAAGATTGGCTTGTGGAACCCTCTATTTTCGTGAATTTCTTTTTGCAGGTGACTTGCAAAAAGGAACAAAACCAATATAAGACCAAAAGAGTCCGTTGGTCAAGAACTTTCTTGCGTTGTTATATGATCAGGCCATGCCTGTCATGATTCTGCTTTTGATGTGCGCCTTTGCGCTTGCGGCGCAACCCCCGGTTGCTGCGCTGGATCAGGCGCGCAACGCCACACAAGCTCTCGGCATGGAATTGAAGAAATTGCTCAGCGAAGCCTTATCCGCCCAGGGCTATGCTGGCGCTGTGCAGGCCTGCTCGCAAATCGCCCAGCAGCGAACGCTGGCAGTAGCCCAACAGCAGGGACTGGCCATTCGCCGGGTCAGCAAGCGAAGCCGCAATGCCGCGTCAAAGCCTGACGATTGGGAATCCCGCTTGTTGTTGCATCTGGAACAACAGACTCAAAAAGGCATTCCTCTTCCGAATGAGGTTTACGAAACGGTCAAGTCCAATGGACACGAAGAATTGCGCTACCTGAAGCCGATTCTGGTTGAAGCGGTTTGTTTGGGTTGCCACGGCGAACGCCAGTCGCTGGCACCGGGAGTGCCCGAAAAGTTGAAAGTACTTTATCCTGCTGACACTGCTACCGGATATCACGCCGGGCAATTGCGCGGCGCGATCTCCGTGCGAATTCCACTGCAATAGAGGTTTATTGAACTGACTCTGAGGGGTAGCCCTTGTTTACCCAATCGTCGGCAATGCGCGTGGGCAATTCGAGCAGGCGAACCCTGGTAAAACCAGCGGCCTTGATGGCCTGGATGGCAGGCCGGATATTCGGACAAACATTCATTGGGCAACAGCCACAATAGACAATTACTTCCGTATCCTTGGCCTTGCCGGCGAGAATTTTCTTCAATCCCTCGATGCCCTCTTCCTTTGAGGCCATGCCAGCATTCTGCGAGTGCGAGATGTGCTTGACCCGCCACAGATAGGCGGGGCCCACGTAGAGCATGAGTGGACGATCGCCTTTGGTGATCCGCGCGGCGAGCTCTGCCGGTGGCATCAACTCTTTTGCCGTCCACGGCTCAGCTCCGAAAAGGGGCAGCATCAATGCCAGACAAAGAAGAAATCTCATGTCCGCAGTGTATCGCGCCTGCGATAGACTGAGCGCTGCAACAGCACATGGATCTCCAAATCAACACTATCGACTGGGTTGTCCTGATTGGCTATTTAGTCATCGTCGCAATTATTGGCATTCTGGCCGGACGCCGGATTCGTGGCACGGAAAGCTACTTCATGGGGGATCGCGGCTTCAATCGCTGGCTCATGATCGGCCAAAGCTTCGGTATTGGCACCCACGCTGAAATGCCTGTCTCGCTGGCCGGCGCCGTTTACAGCAGCGGATTTTCCGGCATCTGGTTTCAGTGGAAGAATCTCTTCGCAACGCCCTTTTACTGGCTGATTGCTCCGCTTTTCCGAAGGATGCGGCGCACCACAATCGGGGAAGTTGTGGAAGACCGCTATGGCCCCTGGATGGGGGTTGTTTACACTGCCTTCGCGATTTGTTTCTTCACGATCAACATGGCCTCGATGCTGAAGGGCGCTGGCAAGGTGATCAGCCAGGCTACGGGCGGTACGGTCTCACCCAATTCCATTGTCCTGACGATGACGGTAATTTTTCTGCTGTACAGCTTTATCGGGGGGCTGGTGGCGACGGCCTGGACGGACTTTTTTCAGGGCTTCCTGATTCTGGCGCTGTCCTTTTTGCTCGTCCCGCTGGGTTGGGGACTCGTGGGCGGATTGACAGGCATGAAACAGACGCTGGCCCCTCACTTCTTTTCTCTCGCCACGCCTTCCGGCATTGGGGTCTGGTTTATTTTCCTGCTGACGATCAATGGCTTGATCGGAATTATTTCCCAACCGCATCAGCTTGCGGCCGTGGGTACCGGCCGGGACGAACTGACTTGCCGTACCGGGATGTTCTACGGGAATTTCGTCAAGCGGATCTGCACGGTTGGCTGGGCGCTGGTCGGGCTGATTGTCGCCGCACTTGCCGCGAACCCGGCATCGGGTTTCGGTCCGCTGGCGGACCCGGAAGATGCCTTTGGGCTCGCCTGCCGGCACCTGCTGTTTCCTGGCGGACTTGGCCTCATGCTGGCCAGTATCCTGGCCGCCAATATGAGCACCTGCTCGGCATTCATGGTGGATTCCGGGGCCTTGTTCACCAAGAATCTTTATCAGCGCTTTTTCCGTCGTGACGAGTCTGACCGGCACTATCTCTGGGCGGGGCGGTTCAGTGGCCTGGCTCTTTCGGCGATGGGGGTGCTCTACGCGCTTTTTCTGGTGGACCGTGTGTTGTATTCGTTCCTGCTGACGGAGACGATGGCCACCTACATGGGCATCAGCATTTTCGGCGGCATCTTCTGGCGTCGGGCAACCCGATGGGGTGCTTTGGCGAGCCTGGTCATTCCGCTGATCGTAAACTTTGCGCTCCTGGCGGCGCAGGGGCAGCGGCTTGATTATTGGGACCCCAACGTTTTTGGCATCGCCTTGCTGACCGGTATTGCGGCCCTGGTGGGGGTGAGCCTGATGACATCGCCTGAACCGAGGGAAGCGGTCAATTCCTTTATGGATCGCTTCGCTCATCCGGTGGAGGGCACGGCTGCCCCGGGGACGCGGCTGTTGCTAGCCGACCTGGGCCCTGGCATGCAACCGCTGAGCAAGTATCGAGTGGACTGGAGAGGATTCTGGGGCGGCTGGTTGATGGTTGCCGCCCTCGTTGGATTTACCTGGATCTGGCTGCGATCCTGAACTCAGGCGCTGGCGGCCATGGGGCTGAAGACGTTTTCGTTGAAGCTATAGCCAAAGCCACGGACGCTGCGAATGAAATTGGGTGCCGCGGCATCGGCCTCGATTTTCTGCCGCAACCGAAGAATGTAGACATCCACCGTACGATCTGTGACCGCGCGGTCATGGCCCCAAACGGCATCGAGCAATTGTTCCCGGCTGAACACGACGCCGGGCCGCGTCATCAGAAATTCGAGGAGGCGGAATTCGGTTGCGGTCAACTGCAAATCGTCGCCCTGCAGCTTCACCCGGCAGGCAGTTCGGTCAAGTTCGAGTTCACCAGCCTTCAGCATTTTCGAGGCGGATTGCTGTCCGCGAAAGTGGACCTTCACCCGGGCAATCAACTCCCGTACGAAGAACGGCTTGACGATGTAGTCGTTTGCTCCCAGTTCCAGGCCCAGAATCCGGTCCGTTTCACTGGCGCGGGCCGTGAGAAAAATGACCGGGATCGTAGCCAATTCCGAATGATTCCGGATCCCCTTACAAATGTCCAGACCGTCGGAATCCGGCAGCATAATGTCCAGTAGAATCAGGTCCGGTTTTTCGCGTCGACACAGATCAATCGCACCTTTTCCCGTCTGCGACCCAACCATTGCAAAACCTTCTTTCTCAAGGTTGTACTTCAACAGTGAGAACAAATCTGCGTCATCTTCAATGAGAACAATCTTTTTCATGGAACTGCCTTTGTGTCAATTTTGGCCCAAGAAGGTATGGATCAGATTACAGATTCATTACAGTTGCGTGAATCGTATCCAATCTTTGTCATATTTGCGATAGCCTTCCGCTAGCGCTTGGGATAGGGAGTGTGGATCCCCTTCACAGAATGCCAGACAATCCGGTCTAATTCATCGGCTGGGGCCACGTCCGGCTCAATCAGATCCATGGCCAGGGACGCCTTTGCCATGGCCAGGGCAGGACCGGACAAGGCCTTGAGTGAGGGGTTCATTTCATCGAGCGGGATGCGGTTCATTTCGGCGACATAGGGAGTGAAATCCGGCTTGGACTGAAAGAGGGTAAACATTGGTTCGGCCGCCAGATCGAATTGATTCTGCGGTGGCAGGCCCAACAAATGCTGAATGGTCCGGTACATGTGAATTGTCGTGTAGAAGGTGGAATCGACGGCCTTGCGGCGGATGTACGGACCGATTGCCATGCCAATCGTGCGGTGCCCATCGACGTGATCAAGACCGCTTTGGGCGTCATCCTCGGTGACGAGGATCAACGAGTCTTTCCAGTACCGGCTCCTGGAAATGGCTTCTACCAACCTTCCTAATGCTAGGTCATTGTCGGCCACCATGGCTCGCGGGGTAGGGAAGCCGGGCGCAGTTCCACTGGTGTGGTCTTGCGAGAGAAGAATCACGTTGAGCCTTGGCAAGTCCCCCTGCTTTTCAAAGTCACGGAACTCTTGAAGAAAACGGTCGACCCGCACCTGATCGGGAATTTGCAGACCATAGGCTGGGACATTGGAGGAAAAAACATCACGAAGACCCACAATTTGGGCGCGCGGCTGAATGCGCACCTTGTTTGTGCCATTTCTCCAGTCGTTGTAGATATCCGTCCAGGTCGCACCGGCTGGCTCGATGGTGTTCAGCCCGCGTTCTCCGTAGGATCTTACGCTCACGCGATGCAGTTTGGCAGCATCCCAGAGAAAATCGTTCGGGGCAAATAACATCGGATTCTGGTCGTTCCGACCGTTGCCGTACTTGTGCACCCAGTCGCTGGCGTAGCCTTGCGTGCACCAGCGATGGCCGAGGGCGGATTGGTCCGCAGGGGTGTAGAAGTTGTCGAGCAGGACAAAGTCTTCGGCCAACTTGTGATGGTTGGGGGTGACGTCACGGCCGAAATGAACCAGCTTGGGATCGCCGTTGGCTTGCGGCAGATCACCGAAGATCTGGTCATAAGTGCGGTTCTCTTTGATGACGTAGAAAATGTGTTTGACCGGTGCAATCTTGCCGCGCAAGCCTTGTGCCAGCAGTCCGCGGTCATTGCGGCGCACGGTCCCGGTGTAGCGGGCCAACTGGGCCGCCGTGGGTAGCGGAACAAAGGAAACGATGCCGCGGCGGTCTTTGTAGGAGCGTCCTGCTGGTGCTGCTGCCGGTGCGAGCGAGCCCAGGCCATAGCCGCTGGCTACCAGCAGCCCGGGCTGATCGCGGCGGGCCACAACCGCTGTGGGATACCAGCCTGTCGGAATGAAGCCTCGTAACTTCAGTGATGTGGTGTCGATCACCGCCACTGCGTTGTCGGCCCCATTGGCCGCATAAAGTGTCTTTTCATCCGGGCTGAGAGCCAGGGCATTGGGCGCACTGCCGATGGGCGCCTTGGGGGTGATGCGGGCATCCACCGTGGCCAGCACCATTCCACGATTCGTGTCGATTACCGAGATGGAATCACTATTGGCATTGGCAACATAAAGCTTGCTGCCGTCCGCGGTCATGGCGAGGGCACTCGGATGCAGGCCGGTTTCTATTTCCCGATCCACTTTGCGCGTTGCGATATCGACTCGCATGACGGTGCCGGAACTGGGAATCCCTGTGCGTGGATCGACAACAACCGGAAAGACTCCATCGGTGGTATCTCCGGCTTGCGGACGCCGCCCGCCCCAGTTTGAGACCCAGGCTTTGCCATTGCCAACGGCTACCGTGTAAGGATAGCTGCCCACGGCAATACGCTCGACGCGATCGGTGCTGAGATCCACAAAGGCCAGTTCATGCGCCTGATTGAGCGCCACGAGGGCGACATTGCCTGCCAGCGCCAGGCCGGACGGCGCACCCTGCAAACGGACCGGACTTTCCTCGCGCAAGATGCCTTCGCTGACCCGAAAGCGCTTGAGGTTGTGGTCCTGTCCGCCACCCACCACCAACCGGCTGCCATCCTGGCTGAAGGCGACTCCGACGAAGCTGTCGCCGAGGGGAAGGGTTTGGGCTACGCTCTGCTTCTGGAGGTCCAGCAGATGCAGGGCGCGCGGGGCAAAGTTTGAACCGGTTACGACAGCGGCCCATTTTCCATCGGGGCTCAGGCTTAAGCCCAAAGGCCGATCATTGACTTCCACGGCCGTTCCGGCCGGACTGAGAATCTGGCCCGTCGGAATCAGATAAGTTCCGTCTGGCTGACGCCCCGGTAACTGAACATAAAGTGCTGCCGCACCCACGATGGCGAAAGCCGCCAACAACGCTATACGCATGGCCCGCAGGGTATCATGCCGCAGTTTCGCGGATCAGGCGGCGGGACTGGTAGAAATACCAGACGATGCCCACTGTCAGCCAGGCTGCCCCGTAGAGCTTGGCCGAGGTGGAAAGATTCCACCAGAGAAAGCCGCAAATCAGAAAGCCCGTCCCGGCCATCAGCCGTTGCAGCAGGGATTCCGCGCGCCTGAGTGCGGCTAGATTGACACCCATGAAGCCAATAAAGGCTCCGAAGTTCAACAACTCCGCACCGCTCTGGTAGCTGAGTACAAAACTGCCCACCAGTGCTGCCGAACCGATTAACATGACATTGTGGGCCGGTATGCCGCTACCCGGATGGATGTAGCTGAAAAAGCCTCGCGGCAAAGTGCCGCCGCGCCCCATACCGTACATCAGTCTGGCACCGGCCAGTACGCCGCCGGAGCCCGAGCCGACAGTTGCCAGGATGAGCGTCAAATTGATGATCTGAAAGAGCCAGGGGCCGCCAGCCCGGCCGGCAATGTGGACATACGCCGTATCCACATCCGGCAGCGGCTCACCATAAGGCCAAACGATCTGGGCCGCATAGGCTTCAATCGAGCTGAGGATGCCAATAATCAGACATACCAGCACGGTGCCGCGCAGGATGTTCTTGCGCGCATCGATCACCTCTTCCCCAAGTGTGGAGATACCGTCAAAGCCGATATAGGTGAGCACCGCGAGACTTGTACCCGCCGAAACGGCAGTGATCGAAAATGTTTGGGGATCGTAGAATGGCCGCGTCAGATCCGCCATGCTGGTATTCGGCAAATTCAGGAAGTAGCGGGTGGAGCTGTAAAGCATCGCTGCAATGACGAGGCCCATGGCAATGGTGAGATAGCGGTTCGTTTTGGCCGTTGCCTGGATATTCCGCAGATTGAAATAAGTAAAGAGGCCTGCGAAGGTAATTCGCCACAATTCTTCGGGTACTCCGGCAAAGATGTTGGTCATCGCCCGGGCACACCAGATGGTGCAGATTACGGGATTGAGCACGTAATCCATCAACATGCACCAGCCCGCGACGAATCCGAGGGTGGGATGAAGCTCCTCGCCCACATAGGTATAGGCCGATCCGGAATTGGGGTGGCGGGCAGCCATCCGGCCATAGGAAAAGGCGGTCAGCATCATGCCAAACATCGCAATGAGAATCGCGGTTACGACGTGACCTTTGGCCGTTTCGTGCACGACACCAAAGAGTGGCATCGGCGCTGTGGGCTGAATCATGATGATGCCCGTGAAGATTAAGGCGGGCAAAGTGAGGGTTCGGCGGAGTTCAGAAGACACTGGGAGGGATTGTACAACGGTATCTTGGAGAAATGGCGGTGCGGGCCATTAACGATTGGCGGCGGCGAGCCCTGGAGCGGTGGCGCGAGGGGATCCGCCACCGTGTTACGCCATTGGGGGCGATGATGCTGGCGCTCCTTTTTGCCAGTGGCATTCTGGCCTTCACAACTGCCCAGAACGTCTTTTTTCTGCTCTTCAGCCTGCTGGTGACCGCGATTCTGATTTCCAGTTTTGTCAACCGGCTGATGCTCGCCGGGCTGGAGGTAAAGCTGGAAGTGCCGGAGCACGCCATGGCCGGCGAAGGAGTCAAGTGCCGGCTGGTCATCGAGAACCGGAAACACTTTCTGGCCAGTTTCGCCCTGGAACTGGTTGCACCCGTAAACCGCCGCTTCTCAATCCCGATTGTGACGCGCAGGGGCAGTGCAATCGTCGAGGTGGACGTAATCTGGGCCCGCCGTGGCGTTCCCGATCCGGTTACGGTTGACCTGTCCACCCGCTTTCCGTTCGGCTTTAGTGTTCGCCGGACGCGAGTGCTGGTCCATGTCAACCGTGCACTGTATCCGTCAATTCGCGAGCAGGCTGGCTTTGCGGAATGTCTTGCTCTGGCCCTCGCGGGAGCGAATGGCCTGCGAGCCGCGGCAGACAGCGAGTTCAGCCACTTACGGGAGTATGCGCAGGGGGACGACTGGCGGCGCATCGCCTGGGGAAAAAGCGCCGCGAGTTCATTTTGGGTCGTCCGGGAACAACAAAGCGGCGGGCGGGGGAGGCTTCGACTCTGGTTTGATAGAGGGTCCCCTGACTTTGAACGCCTGGTTTCGCTGGCCGCCTATCTGGTGTGGCAGCTTCAGTTTGCCCAGACTCCATTTGTCTTCTGTATTGGCGGGGATGAAATTCCGGTGACCGGAACACATGAAGCTTATACAATCTTAAGCATGCTGGCTTCTTTGGAGCCACTCGCCTTGGAACTTCCCCTCAATGAACAGAATCTTTTTATCCTTAGCTACCGCAGCGGCTATTTGCCTGGGCCAATCCAACCCAGCGCAGCCGCCGCCAGTGCGCACCACCCTGACCGTATTTGAAAGGCTTGAGCAGGAAAGCCCTGCCTCCATCACCACTCTCGATCAGCTCGACGTGGCCAAAGCTCCCGGCGTGAATCTGGATGATCGTTTGCGGCTTGTCCCCGGCTTTACCTTGTTCCGGCGAAATTCGAGCCTGGTTGCCAACCCCACAACGCAAGGAGTCAGTTTGCGCGGCATCGGCTCAACCGGCGCAAGCCGCAGTTTGGTGCTTTGGGATGGCGTTCCTCTCAATGACCCTTTTGGCGGCTGGATCTATTGGACGCGAATTCCCGCTGAGGAAGTGGATCGTGTGGAGGTGACGCGCGGAGCCACGACGAGCCTCTTTGGTGACCGTACGATGGCGGGCAGCGTGGCAATCTTCACTCGTCCGGCCGAACCCTGGCGATTGACACTCGGCATGGAGGGGGGAAACCTCGGCACGATCTTGCCCAGTGCCGGCATTTCCCACACCAAAGGTGCCTGGGGCATTAGCAGTTTTGTGCGGGCCTTCGATACCGACGGCTATCTGATCGTGCCGCAAGAACGGGCCGGCTCAATCGATAGTCCGGCAGGCGTCAGATTCATCTCTGGCGCGGTCAAGACGGATTATTCGACCGCCCGCGAGCGCATCAGCCTTAAAGTCGACATTCTGGCGGAAGAACGGGCTAACGGTACCCCCGGCCAGCGAAACTCCACCAGCCTCGGTACGCTGGGTGCCAATTATTCGCGGGATTTTGGAGGTTCCAGTCTCGGGCTGATTGGCTATCATTCCCGGCAGCAATACCACCAATCTTTCTCCGCCATCGCTGCAAATCGCAACTCGGAACGCCTCACCAGCTTTCAGAGTGTTCCGTCCGAGGCAAGCGGCTACGGTGCCTTCTTCAAAGCTCGTCCGGGGCGATGGAATTGGACGGCCGGCACCGATCTCCAATACGTAAACGGCACCAGTTTTGAAACCGTACTGCCGGTTGGCAATCGCGTTGGGGGTGGCTCGCAAACTCAAAACGGAGTTTTTGCTCAGGGAGACGCCAAGTTTGGCAAGTTGCAGGTTTTTGCTGGTTCGCGCGGACAATTTGCCGGCAGGGCAGGGAACTTCTACCAGCCCTCTGGCGGCATGGCTTATGATTTGGGCGCTGTTCGCTGGCGGGCGAGCGCCTACCGCAGCTTCCGGGCGCCTACGCTGAATGAGCTTTATCGGGATTTTCGTGCGGGCAACGCCGTGACGCAGGCCAACGCCGATTTGCGACCGGAAAAGCTTTGGGCAGCCGAAACCGGATTTGATTACCGCGGGGAGCTCTTCAATGCCCGCATCAATGGTTTCTACAAGGAAATCAGCGACTTGGTGACGAATATCACGCTATCCGCCAGCCCTACCGCCATCATCCGGCAGCGCCAGAATGCGGCTGCGGCGGTTACGCGTGGCATTGAAATCGAAATCGAGAAGCGCTATCGTCAATTTCGCTTTGAATCTTCTTATCTCATGGCAGACTCCCGTTTTGTCACCCGGGAAAGGTTGCCCCAGGTGCCCAAGCACCAGGGAAGTGCTCAAGTGAGCTGGTATGGTCAAAAAACTCTGATTACGGCCAGTATGCGAAGCTCAGCTTTTCAGTGGGAAGATGACCGTAACTCGTTGCTTTTGCCGGGTTTTGCGCTTTTTCAACTCAGTGCTCGCCGCGATTTGTACAAAGGCCTGAAGGCCACGCTGGCGATAGAAAACCTGGCCGACCGTCGCATTCTGACCGGCTTTACCCCCTTCCCGCAAACAGGCGGTCCGCGGCTGATTCGGATCGGACTTCGTTGGGATGGTCGAATTTAGTTATTGACGGTAACGCGTTTCCGCTTTACATCGCCTTAACAATGAACGCAGACCCACAACTCGTTGAGCGTGCACGATCGGGAGATGAAGCCGCTTTTAATGAACTTGTGTCAGGCTGTCGGAAGAGAGTCCTGTCGATAGTCGCAAGATTGATCGGCAAACCAGAGGATGTCGAGGATGTAGCGCAGGATGTATTTCTGCGGTTATATTTTTCGTTGAACCAGTTGTCGAATGCCGAGTTGTTTGATCGTTGGCTTTACCGGCTGACGGTGAATGCGGCATACGATTACATGCGCAAGACGAAGCGACGCAAGGAAAGCCGCATGGCTGACTTAAGCGAAGCGCAGGTGATTATGGCTGATGCATCGGCCGGCGAGCGGCAGGGCAAGTCGGATGAGCGTCAGTCAACGCTGAGGGATTTTGTTCATTGGCTTCTGGATGGAGTCAGTGAGCAGGACCGGATTTTGCTTCTGTTAAAGGAAGTAGAAGGTCTTTCGATCAAGGAACTCGAAGAGATTTACGGAGCGAACGAGAGTGCCTTGAAAGTACGGCTTTTCCGGGCCCGGCAGCGGGTTTTGAAAGCTTTTGAAAAGTCAAAGGCAGTGAAGGAAAACGATGGCGAATCAGGATCAAGAACTGAATGAATTGCTTCGGGCTTACCGGAGTGCTTGTCCGGAACCGGAAGCGGGTGCGAACTTCATGCCCGGGGTTTGGGCAAAAATTGAAGCCCGGCGCAAGACAGACCAATGGCTCATCCGCTGGGTGAATTCCTTTGCCGGTGCTGCTGCATTGCTGGCTTTGGTGCTCGGTGCAATGCTTTATCAATCCCCGACGCCGCTTCCGCAACGAGCCTACATTGAGAAATTGACTGACGAGATCAGCGAGGATTTTTTCCTTGAAGCGGCCTATGTAGCCAAAGTGAAGACCGAGGATCGCTGGAGCGGCCGATAATGGAGCTGTCCCGTCCCA
>CAZECF010000002.1:0-56647 GCA_964510335.1 uncultured Bryobacter sp.
CGCGAGCCTTGCGTTCCCACCAGTTTCGAGTCGGGCCCGAGTCCTTCACTGCCTGAATCTGCGCGAGGACAGTTTGAGCTTCCGCAAAGCGCTGCTGCCGCAACAGGGCCCCGGCCCGCATCGAGTCCGCGTAATCAAAGAGCGGGTGGCCCGCCGGCAGAACCCCATCGGCTGCGCGGCGGGCTTCAGCCGCCATCCTTTCTGCCGCGGTGAACTGTCCGGCTTCGAGCAAACAGTAAGCCAGCATGGACATTGCGTAGCTGCTTTGTAGGGGCGCAGGATTCTCCAGGCGCTGGAGGGCTTGCGTGGTGGACTGCAGGATGTTGCGCGCGCGCTGGCATTGGTTCATGTCTTCGATGAGCAGAGCGGCGTACTTGATCTGGCTATTGATGTGGGGCAATCGCCCTGGTCCGGCGGTGGCCGCCTGCATGGCCATTACGGTCTCCATCAGGCTTGCCGCCTCCGCGGTCTGTTTCAGGAAGCTGCGTGACATGGCAAGGTTGGAAAGAGAAGTGGCGAGTTCTGAGCTTTGCTCTCCCAATGAGCTGCGGTAGTACTTTTGGGCTTCCATAAAGATGGGAAGAGCGTCGTTCTGGCGCCCCTGACTGGATACGATGTTGGCGAGGTTATTGAGCGAACGGGCCAGATCCAGATGCCCGCCTGGATACAATTTCCGCTTGAATTCAATTGCCTCACGCAACACTTTTTCAGCCGGCTCGAATTTCTCCTGGCGATAGAGCAGCGAAGCCTGGGCGGAAAGAGCTTGTGCCATCGCAGAGTTCATATTGAAGCCGGCGGCGCGAGCCAGAGGCATTGCCTGCTTGAGCACTGCTTCCGCATTGTCGTACTGGTGGAGATCCTGCAGCACTCTGGCCCAAGTGGTGAGGATGCCGGAGCGCTGCGCGGGTTCAAGAGTGGAGCGCTTGCCGGCCTCATTGGCTTCCGCGCAGGCCGCAGCAGCGCGCTCGAATAGCGCTGCCTGGTGCAATTGAACGCAGCGGTGCTGCAGTGCACGGGCGAGCGTCGCTGACTCGTTGACACCTAAATCGCGGGCAACTTTCTCAGCGAGTGCCCCATCGGCATCAGCGGGTTGGCGCTGCCCGAGCGCAGCTTTGGCCTCGGCGAGAAAGCCACGAGCCAGTGCCAACTGCGGCCGCCCCGGCGCCCCTTGTTTTTCATACTCGTCAGCCAGCTCTTCATAAACACGAATCGACTTTTCAAACAAACCGAGGTGAAAGTAAGCGGTGCCAATGGTTTCCAGCAACGAACGCCGGGTATCAGCCTCATCAAGCAAGCGGGCGCGGCTCAACCCGTTGTCCAGCAATTCCTGAATGGTGAGGCGGCTCCCCTGGTTCTGCTCGGGATCGGCAGCCGCAAAGAGGCTGGTGAGAAAGTTGGAGACCACAGCCGCACGGTCGCGCTCCCTGGCAATTTGCCGGCTCTGGTACAAGGACCAGAACAAGGACCCGGAGAGTAGCAGTACAAATGCCACGGCGGCGGCGACGCCCCAACGGTGACGGCTGATAAAGCGTACCGCCAGATAGCGCAGGTTGCCGTGCCGGGCGGACACGGGCAGACCGGACAGGTAGTTGCGGACATCCTGAGCGAGATTCTCAACGGTCGAGTACCGGGCGGTGGGCTCCTCGCGGGTAGCGAGACGAATGATGGCTTCCAAATCCTGCGGCAGTGGCGCTGGCAGGATTTCCCGCAGCAATACGCCGAGCGAATAGATATCGGTCGCGGTGGTGGTGACAGCGCCGATCTGCTGCTCAGGACTGGAAAACTCAGGCGTGAAGGCCATCACTTTTGTGCGGGTTGCGCCAGCAGTTCCAGCGGCGAGAATCTTGGCAATGCCAAAGTCCAGGAGTTTTACATTTCCGAGTTCGTCGACGAGCACGTTGGCGGGCTTCAAATCCCGGTGGACCACCAGGTTGGCGTGGGCGAATTGCAGAGCTGCGCAGATTTGCAGAAAGCGCTCCAGGACTTCTTCGCGGGCACGATCCCGGCACCAGTCCAGAATCGGCTGCCCGGCGATGTATTCCATGACGAGATAGGGGCGGCCATCGTCAGTTGCCCCGCCATCGAGCAAGCGCGCGATGTGGGGATGTTGCAAAAGAGAAAGGATTCGGCTTTCCTGGGCAAACATCCGCAGAATTTCACGCGAATCCATGCCGGCCTTGATGAACTTGATCGCCACCCGCTGTTCGAACCCACCTTCGACGCGCTCCCCAAGCCAGACGGAGCCCATCCCGCCGCGGCCGATCTCCTTGCGCAGTTCGAAGGGCCCCAGTCGTTGCGGGACGTTTTCGGCCAGGTCCACGTCCTGTTCATAAGCCGCCTGGACAATTCCAGCAAGTTCCCCGGCGGCAACCGCATCGGCTGCGAGCATTCGTCGCAGTTCCGCGGCGATGGAAGGCTCTTCGCTGGCAAGTCGAGCCTCCCGGCCCGCAGCATCGAGGGCCAAAGCTTCCTCGAAGAGCCGCGCGATGAGTTCCCAGCGCTCGTTTCCCATGTTTTACATCATGCGCCAAAGCTGCGGCACCGGCCAAATTGAATGCCGCAAAAGTAACCTTTTGCCACTTTGCTTCAGTCCTGCTATCTTAGGGCTTTTCCAACCGGCAATATATTTCATGCGTAACAGGATATTTCTTTTCATCGCGGCACTAAGCGTTAGCGCTTTGTTTTCAATTTCTTGCAGCCCACAAGGGGCACCAGCCGCCAAGGGCGGCGGCAAGGGAGGCAAGAAGGGCGGCGACGTACCGGTGGTGACCGTAAAAGCATCGACAAAAAATGTACCGATCGATCTGGACGTAATTGGCAATGTCGAGGCCAGTTCCACGGTAAGCATCAAGCCGCAGGTAAGCGGGGAGCTCAAAGCGGCCTTCTTCAAGGAAGGTGACTTCGTCAAAGCTGGCGACAAATTGTTTGAAATTGACCGGCGCATGGTGGTGGCGCAACTCGATCAGGCCATGGCCAATCTTGCACGGAGCGAAGCTCAATTGCGGCAGGCGACCGCGAATCTGGCCAAGGACGTAGCCCAGGCCGATTATCTGGATTCGGTGGCACGCCGCAATGAAATGCTCATGAAGGAAGGCATTGCCTCCAAGGAACAGGGCGCACAGGCGGCAGCACAGGCGCAGGCGCAACGGGAATTGACGGATGCAGACCGGGCGGCAATCGAAAGCTCAAAGGCTGATATTGCAGCGAACAAGGCCACGATTGACAACCTAAAAGTGCAGTTGAGCTTTGCCACCATCAGCGCCCCCATCAGCGGACGGACGGGCACTTTGATGGTGAAGCCTGGCAATATCGTTTCCGGCAACACTTCAGAACTGGTGACCATTAGCCAGATTCAACCCATCAACGTGAGCTTCGCCGTGCCGGAATCGCAGTTTCAGCGGATTGCCAGCCGCTATGGCAAAGAAAAGATCCCGGTGTTTTCGTCACAGCAGGAAGGGGATGAATCGCCGAGCGTAGGCGTGCTCAGCTTTATTGAAAGCACTGTGGATTCCACTACAGGGACTTTGCGCCTGCGGGCGACCTTCCCGAACACGGACCGTAAGATGTGGCCCGGACAATTTGTAAGAGTGCGGATGCGGCTCGGAATGGTGGAAAACGCCCTGGTGCTGCCAAATCAGGCAGTACAGACCGGGCAGGATGGGTCCTTTGTCTATATCGTCAAAGAGGACCGTACGGTAGAGAACCGGCCGGTGACGCTGGGACCGCGCAGCGGCAACGACATGGTGATTTCCAAAGGGGTGACACCGGGAGAGACCGTGGTGACCGAGGGGCAACTACGCATCGCACCAGGTATCAAGGTCATGATGCGGCCCGCGGGTGGCGGCAGGAAGGGTGCAGGCAAGGCTCCGGCGGGCAAAGGGGAAAACCCCGGCAGCATCAGCGAGGCCGCAGGCAAGGGAGAAGGCCGGGCCAAGAAAGCAGAGTAGCGCATCATGAATTTTTCAGCGATCTTCATCAAGCGGCCCGTAGCCACGATTCTGCTGATGTTGGGCATCACGATGTTCGGCGTGCTGTCCTATTTTTCACTCCCGGTTAGCGATCTGCCGAATGTGGATTTTCCGACACTGAGTGTTTCGGCGAGCCTGCCTGGCGCGGATCCCCTGACAATGGCCTCAGCCGTCGCTACACCCCTGGAGCGGCAATTTACCTCGATCGCCGGCATCGACTCGATGACGAGCTCGAGTTCCATGGGCTCGACGAGCATCACGATGCAATTCGATATCTCGCGCAAGATCGATGGCGCAGCCGTGGATGTGCAAACGGCCATCAGCGCGGCAATGCCGCTGCTCCCTCCGGGGATGCCGAATCCGCCGTCCTTCCGCAAGGTGAACCCTTCGGATTCGCCGATTCTATTTATGGCGCTGACAACGGAATCCATGCCGAAGTGGATGCTGGATGATTACGCGCAGAACGTGATTGGCCAACGCATCTCTTCGATCAACGGAGTGGCGCAGGTGAACATCATGGGGTCGCAGAAATATGCGGTCCGGGTGGAAGTGGATCCTGAGCAGCTGGCGTCGCGTGGGATTGGCATCAACGAGGTGTCAGAGGCGATCCGGAACTGGAACGCCAACATTCCTACCGGAACATTGTGGGGCCCGGACCGTGCGTATTCCATCCAGGCCAATGGACAATTGCCGACAGCGGAAGACTACGCCAGGATGATTGTCACTTACCGTAACAACGCGCCGGTAAGGTTGGGGGATCTTGGGGTGGTGCGTGATGGCAGCGAAGACGAGCGCACTACGGCGTGGAACTATGCCGATAAGAAGTTTGTGCAAGGCATCAATTTGATGGTGATGCGGCAACCGGGCAGCAACATCATTGAAGTGAATGATGCGGTGAAGAAACTGTTGCCTTCGATCCAGAAGCAATTGCCGCCAACGGTGGATTTGAAGATCCGCAGTGACCGTTCCAAGAATATTCGCGAAGCCTTTGCCGATATTCAAATGACGCTTCTGTTTACGCTGGCGCTGGTAATTGGAGTCATCTTCCTGTTCCTGCGTAAGGCATCAGCAACCCTGATTCCGACGCTGGCTTTGCCGGTAGCAATTGTAGGCACCTTTGCCGTAATGTACATGCTCGACTACTCGATGAACAACCTGTCGATGATGGCGATCATCCTGTCGGTCTGCTTTGTCGTTGACGATGCGATTGTAATGCTCGAAAACATAGTGCGGCATATTGAGCGAGGAGAATCTCCGATTGACGCGGCGATGCGGGGATCGAAGGAAATCTGGTTCACGATCGTTTCCATGACCGTCTCGCTGGCAGCCGTATTCATTCCGATTCTATTTATGGGTGGGGTGCTGGGGCGGCTCTTCCACGAATTTGCCGTCACGATTACCGCAGCGGTACTGATTTCCGGATTTGTTTCCATTTCACTAACTCCCATGTTGGCGAGCAAGCTGATGCAACCCCACAAGGAAGAGAAACCAAGCCTGCTGGCACGAATCGTAGAAGCGCCACTGCGCTTGGCCACGCACCTCTATGAGGTAAGTCTCGGTTGGGTGGTAAGGCATCACTTTGTGATGGTGGCCGTCTTTTTTGCCATGTTCGGGGCAACTGCCTGGCTCTTCGAGCGAGTGCCCAAAGGATTCATTCCGGAAGTAGATACTGACCAGATCTATGTAAATACGGAGATGGCGCAAGGTACCAGTTATTTGGCGATGCGGGCATACCAGGAGAAAATCAACCTGATTCTGGCCCAGGATCCGGATATTGAGAGCTTCCTGTCAAGCGTTGGGGGTGGTTCGTTTGGCGGTCGGGGTGGTGGCAATACAGGCCGCATGTTTGTGGCGCTCAAGCCGCTGAAGGAACGCAAGTCTTCGGCCGCCGAAATCGCGAATCGCTTGCGTCCGAAACTGGCTCAGGTGCCTGGAGTTCGGGCTGTGCCGACTTTGCCGCCGGCGATCCGGGTGGGCGGGCGCGGATCCAGTTCCAGCTACCAGGTAACGTTGCAGGCGCCGGATACGGAAATTCTCTACCGGGAAGGCCAGTTCTTCCAGCAGGAAATCGCAAAGTTGCCGAGCGTTCTCGACGTTACAACCGACATTGAAATGCGCAACCCGCGCGTTCGGATTGATGTGGACCGCGACAAGGCGGCGAGTTTCAATCTGGACGTGCAGATGATCGAGCAGGCACTGTATAACGGGTATGGCAGTAACTTCGCCAGCACGATTTATGCACCGAATAATCAATATCGCGTGATGCTTGAAGTAACTCCCAAGCATCAGGCTTTTGCCGACATGCTTTCGAAGCTCTATGTGAAGTCCGGCGACGGGCGGCTGATTCCGCTGGATGCAGTAACGAAGCGGGTGGAAGATGTTGGCCCGCAGAGCATCAACCATTCCGGACAGTTGCCGAGCGTGATGATTGCGTTTAACGTGAAGCCAGGGGTATCACTGGGGGATGCGGTAAATGAAGTGCGGGAGATGGCGCGCGAAAAACTGCCGCCGGGAATCAACCTGACCTTTGCCGGCACCGCGAAGGTGTTTGAAGAATCGCTTGCGAACATGACGCTGCTGTTGATCGTGGCGATCCTGGTTGTGTATATCACCCTGGGAGTCCTTTACGAGAGCTTTATCCACCCGCTAACCATTCTTTCGGGACTGCCGAGTGCGGCCTTTGGAGCATTGCTCACGCTGCTGATTACCGGCGTGGAATTGAATTTGTATGCCTTTGTCGGCTTGATCCTGCTGATTGGCCTGGTCAAGAAGAACGCGATTATGCAGATCGATTTTGCATTGTCGGCACAACGCAATGAAGGGCTGTCTGCCTCACAAGCGATCTTTACCGGCTGTATCGTACGCTTCCGGCCAATCATGATGACAACGGCAGCAGCACTGCTGGGTGCTGTGCCCATCGCGATTGGTTATGGTGCGGGGGGTGAAGCACGCAAGCCGCTCGGACTCGTGGTTGTAGGCGGGCTGCTCTTTTCGCAAGCAATTACGCTCTATCTGACGCCGGTCGTCTATGTCTATCTGGACAAGCTCCAGAACCTCTGGCTCAATCGCCGGAAATCCGCCGCTCCCCTGGCGCGGCCCACACTTGGTGAAGCTCATTCATGAATGTAAGTAAAGTATTTATCGAGCGTCCGATTGCGACGACGCTCCTGATGGTGGCGATTGGTCTTTTTGGGGTAATTGCCTACCGGAATTTGCCGGTTAGCGATTTGCCAAACGTGGATTTGCCGACCTTGCTGGTCACGGCACAGTTGCCGGGGGCAAGTCCGGAAACGATGGCCTCGGCGGTGGCAACGCCGCTGGAAGCGCAATTTTCAACGATTGCCGGTCTGGCTTCGATGACCAGCATCAGCACCTTGGGTTCGACGCAGATAACGCTCGAATTCGACTTGAACCGCAGCCTTGATGGTGCCGCCGTCGACGTTCAGGCAGCGATCACACAATCTTCGCGCATGCTGCCACCGGGCATGCCTACACCGCCTACCTTTACCAAGGTAAATCCGGCGGACCAACCCATTCTTTATTTGGCGTTGTCCTCAACGTCCATGCCCCTCTACGCCCTGAATGAGTTTGCGGAGACGCGAGTGGCGCAACGCATCTCCCAGGTAACCGGCGTTGCCCAGGTGGCGATTTTGGGCTCACAACGCTATGCCGTGCACGCGCAGATGGACCCTTACGCCATGGCCGCAAAGGGAATTGGCATCAATGAAGTGGAAACGGCGCTGCGCAACTGGAACGTGAACCTGCCAACTGGCACGATCAGCGGCCCGCAGCGAGCCTTCACGTTACAGGCCAGCGGACAGTTGATGAACGCGGAAGCATTCAAGCCGGTGATTGTCAGCTATCGGGGCGGGTCGCCCGTGCGCCTGGAGGAGTTGGGCCGCATTGTGGATGGCGTCGAAGATGAACGGACGGCATCCTGGTTTTGCGATGACGGTGGCTGCCGCCGCGCCATTGTACTGGGTATCCAGCGCCAGCCGGGCACCAACACGATTGCGGTGACCGACGGCATTATGAAGCTGATGCCGCAATTTCAGAACGACCTGCCGCCGTCGGTAGAGATGAAAGTGTTTTACGACCGGTCTGAAAGCATCCGGGAAAGCTATGCGGACGTGCAGTTCACGATGGTGCTCACCCTGGGCCTGATCGTAATGGTGATCTTCCTGTTTCTGCGGAATTTTTCGGCAACCCTGATCCCCAGTCTCGCCCTTCCCTTCTCTATTGTCGGCACCTTCGCCGTGATGTATCTCTACGACTACTCGCTCGACAATCTCTCCATGATGGCGTTAATTCTGGCGATTGGCTTTGTCGTCGACGATGCGATCGTGATGCTGGAAAACATTGTGCGCCACATGGAAATGGGCAAGCCCCCCATGCAGGCGGCGCTGGACGGATCGAAAGAAATCGCCTTCACGATTGTGTCGATGACGATTTCGCTCGCCGCCGTATTCATCCCGATTCTCTTCATGGGCGGAGTTCTCGGGCGGCTCTTTCAGGAGTTCGCCGTCACGATTTGCGTCGCAATCCTGATTTCCGGTGTTGTTTCCGTCACGCTCACCCCCATGCTCTCCAGCCGCTTTCTCAAGGCCCATCACGGAAAGGAATCCTGGTTTTACCGGGTCACAGAGCGATTCTTTGAAGCCTGGCTCAGGGCCTATGACGTCAGCCTGCAATTTGTGTTGAGGCATCGGCCGGCAACCATGGTGCTGTCCTTTGCCATTCTTGCGGCGACGGGCTGGCTTTTTGTCGCGGTTCCGAAGGGATTCATTCCCGATCAGGACACCGATCAGATGACGGTGATCACCGAAGCACAAGAGGGTACCAGCTTTCAGCAAATGGTCACTTACCAGAACCAGATTGCCGAATACCTGCGTCAGGACCCGGCAGTGGATTCGCTTGTTTCCAACATCGGGGGCACGGCAGCAGCCTCACTGGGGGGCAACAACTTCGGACAGTTGGTCGTGCACCTGAAGCCGCGCCATGAACGGACTGAACTGGTAGACAAGATCATTGAACGCATTCGACCGGAGATTTCCCAGTTTCCGGGAATGAAGGTCTATCCGCAAAACCCGCCGGTCGTGCGGATCGGCGGGCTGGTGTCAAAGAGTCAGTATCAATACACGCTGTATTCGCCGGATAAAGAAGCTCTTTACGAGACGGCTGCGCAACTGACGGCTGAGTTGAATAAGCTCCCAACCCTGGTGGACGTTACGAATGACTTGATGATCCGTTCACCGCAAGTGAAGATTGAGGTGGATCGGGACAAGGCTGCAAGTATGCAGTTGAATGTGACGCAGATCGAGAACGCGCTGTTTGACGCTTATGGCCCGCGCTGGGCCTCGACAATCTATTCGCCGGTGAACGAATACAAGGTGCTCCTGGAGCTGATGCCGGAATATCAGGCCGATCCGAAGCTGCTATCGATGCTGTATTTCAAAGCCAGCAACAACAACCTGATCCCGCTGGACGCACTGGCGAAAGTAGAGCTGGATAGCGGGCCGCTGGCCATCAGCCACTATGGGCAGTTGACTGCAGTTACTGTTTCCTTTGGGCTGGCACCGGGGGCATCGCTTGGAACGGCACTCGACCAGGTAGCCAAAGTGGCACAGGAAGTATTGCCGGACACGGTCAGCGCCAGCTTCCAGGGTGCAGCCTCAGCCTTTTTTGGATCACTTGGAAATCTTTGGGTTCTGCTGGCAGTAGCCATTGCGGTGGTCTACATCGTTTTGGGCATGCTCTATGAGAGCTTCATTCACCCCATCACGATTCTTTCCGGATTGCCTAGCGCCGGTTTTGGTGCGCTGCTGACGCTCTATCTGTTCAACATGGATTTAAGCATCTACGCTTTCGTGGGTTTGATCATGCTGATTGGCATCGTGAAGAAGAATGCCATTATGCAGATTGACTTTGCTCTCGATGCAGAGCGGGAAGGCATGTCGGCCGATGAGGCCATCTACCAGGGTTGTCTGGTACGTTTCCGTCCGATCATGATGACGACAATGTGCGCCTTGCTGGGTGCGGTGCCCATCGCAATTGGCTATGGCGCCGGCGGAGAAGCGCGGCAGCCGCTTGGCTTGGTTGTCGTGGGAGGATTGCTTTTCTCCCAGCTGGTGACTCTCTATCTGACGCCAGTGGTGTACACTTATCTGGCGAAATTGACAAAGCAAAATGTTCCTGTTCTCAAGGCCCCAGGATCGCCGGAACCGATTCCGGCGTCCTAGGGCTTTGATGCGAGTCGTTAGCGTTTGCCGCGCGGCCCACCGCCGCGGCGACCTTCGCGTGAATCGAGTTTCTCCAACTGCTCGGCAGTAAGGATCGCCCGAAACTGCTTTTGCTGTTTAGCCATAATCGCTGCGGATTGCCCATTCAGTGCACCAATCGCAGCAGCCAGTTGATCGATTTCGCCATCGGCCTTATTCTGCTTGATGGCATCCTGCAAGGCCTCGCGGGCACTCTCTTGCTTGCCTTGCAGTTCCTGCATTTGGGTGGCAGAAGCGGCGTGAATGGCCTTGGCCTGTTCTTTCTGGCTATCGGTCAGGTTCAAATAGCCGGCCATGAAGTTCATGGGCCCGCCTTGGTGACCTTGGTGACCGGGACCCGATCCTGGCCCGCCAAAGCGGCCAGGGCCTTGGGCCACAAGCGGCAGCGAGAGCGCGGCAGCCAGTAATGCGTTGGTAATGAGGGTTCTTGTCATGTCTGTATTCTCCATTCTTGGGAGCAGGTGTCTTTGCTGCTCTCTAATGGGATAGACGGTCTGACATGACAAGAGGTTCGTTAGCGAATGTAAAGCCTGGAACCCGAATTGTAAGGGGCTAGAGAAGATGGTCGCGACGCTGTTTTTCGAGCAGCTTGACGATCTGGCCCACGTTTTGGGCCTGGCTGCGGTCGAGGACCAGCAGCGCGTCCGGCGTATCGACCACGACAAGATTCTTGACACCCAGCAAGGCTACGAGCTTGCCAGGGGCATCTACGTAGTTGCCGGCGCTGTCAGTAAAGATGGCATCCCCGCGAGCGGCATTGCCAGCCGAATCCTGCTTGTGCAGGTCGTAAACAGCGCTCCAGGAGCCAACGTCATTCCAGCCAAATTCCGGAGCCGGGACGCCGAGAATGCCTTTTTCCTTTTCGAGGACGGCGTAGTCAATCGAAATATCTTCACAAAGGGGGAAGACTCGTTGCAGTTCTTGATGAAAGTCGTTGCTGAGGAATGGCGGGAGGCTGCGTATCAGGGCGGAAGTCTTGGGCAGGTGAATGTCCAGAGCTTCAAGAAGCCGGGAGGCCTGCCAGAAAAACATTCCGGCGTTCCAGTAATAGTTGCCTGCCTTGAAGAATCGCTTTGCGGTGGTGAGATCGGGCTTCTCGCGGAAGCGGGAAATCGTGACGGGCTCCAGGCTGCCAAAGGCGGTCGCTTTCGGGAATTCGATATAACCGTAACCGGTCTCCGGATAGCGCGGCTTGATGCCGAGTACGACCATTTCTCCCTGAGACGCCGCCCGGAATGCAGGGCGTACCGCGCGCAAATAGATGGCCGGGCGCGAGATCAAATGATCGGCAGGAAAGATGCCGAGCACGGCATTGGGATCGAGCGAGTGCAGCATGTGGCACGCGAGACCGATAGCCGGACCCGTATTGCGTTGAGCTGGCTCGGCAATGATCTGGCGCTTCGGCACTTCCGGGAGTTGACGGGAGATTTCTTCCTTGAGCGCTTCATTGGTCAGAATCCAGATCCGTTCCGGAGGCAGAAGTGGACGCAATCGATCGACGGTCTGCTGGATCAGGCTGCGTTCACCGAAGAAATTCAGCACCTGCTTGGCGCGAGCCTTACGGCTACGAGGCCAGAAGCGGGTGCCCCGGCCACCGGCCAGAATCAAACCATAGTAATTGGTACGTGGAGTTGTGCTCACCATCAGCATAAGTGCTAGTTGAGAGGATACCCGCGAATGAGCTGGAAGGTGCGGCTCCAGCGCGTCTTGGAGAAGAAGTTCAGTGCCAGGTCCTGCAAGTGCTCGGGATTGATGGGGCTGCCGGCAAGCCGGTCCGTTGAAGATTCGTAGGACCAATAGATGATCAGTGGTTTGCCAATAATGTTTTCGCGGGGAACGAAGCCCCAGTAGCGGCTGTCGAGCGAGGAATCCCGATTGTCGCCCATGGCGAAGATCGAGTTGGGCGGAACGACGACTTCACTGACCTCATCGCCGTTGACCATTTGCTTCTGCACGTGCTTATTCAGCATTTCTTCCGCGCCAGGATAAACGCGCATGTTGGGCTCAGACGGGAAGTTATCACGATAAGAGTCAAAATAGTCTGTCTTATTGTACTTGTATGGTTCCTGGACAGGTTTACCGTTGAGGATCAATTGCTTGTTGACAATCCGGATGGTGTCTCCAGGCACGCCAATAGCGCGCTTGACGAAGGTTTGGCGAATGTCCTCAGGATAACGGAAGACAATAATATCGCCACGTTGTACGTCCTGGTAGGGCAGCAGGTATTGAGATATTGGCCCCTTGGGGGAGTAAGTCAATTTATCAACAAGGAGATGGTCACCGATCAGGAGAGTATCTTCCATGGAACCAGTCGGAATCACGAAAGCCTGAACAAGCGAAGTCGTGGCAAACAGTAGCAATAGGATCGTTACGGTCCATTCAGCGATCGTGCCGCGCTGGGTTTCGGCAAGGCGGAGACGCGCCGAATTCCAGCGCTCAAACGCACTTTTTTGGGGTGCGGGAGGGGATGGTGGAGAAGTAGTAGTGCTCACTGAATCATTGCTCTCTAATTATTATCGTGGATTGTGGGGCCGGTTTGGCTGGAGGAAGTGACTGGGTGCTCCGAAAAGCGCCGAAGCCGGAAAGCCTCAATGACGCTGATGTAGACATTGATGAGGCCGATGCCGCTGATGGCCCCGCGAAAGTAGGGATTCATCCAAAAGATACCCCACTCAGGGCTCAGGTTGGCAAACCGATTTGGCTTCCAGAAATCGCTCCAGGGAAAGAAGATCAGGAAGAGGCCGATCTCAAAACAAAGGATCACGTACAGTACGCCCGTGAGTTTGTGATACCAGCGATATTCATTCATGCGGTGGGCCTGCGAGCTTCGATTATCGCGCGGACGGGGGCGAAGGTTGCGCGGTGTTGGGCGGTAGGCCCATACTTTTTCAACGCAAGAAGATGAGCCGCCGTTCCATAACCTTTGTTGGAGTCCAAACCATATTGGGGGTAGCGAAGATGAAAGCGGTTCATGACGCGGTCCCGTTCAGTCTTGGCCAAAATGGAAGCGGCCGCGATCGAGCGGCTCATGGCATCGCCACGGATGATCGGTTGTTGGACAATCAGCGAATTGATCTTGATGGCATCAATGAGCAAGTAATCCGGAGCGGGGTGGAGTGCGGCCACAGCCCGAAGCATCGCAAGGCGGCTGGCTTCGAGGATATTGATGCGCGAGATTTCCGAAACGCTGGCAAAGCCAACGGCCCAGGCCACGGACTCAGCCTTGATCTGAGCGGCAAGCCGTTCTCGCTTGAGAGGAGCAATCATCTTGGAATCCCGAAGACCGCGGATCTGACAATTTTCTGGAAGAACGACAGCAGCAGCAGTAACGGGTCCAAATAAACAACCCCGGCCGACCTCATCGACGCCGGCCGGAGCTGAAAATCCGGCGGCCCGCACGCGGGCCTCAAATTGGAAGGAACAAACCAAAGAAAGAGTCCTTGGCAACTGTCCGCGGGGCTAGACGCGCTCCTTGAGACGAGCGGCTTTGCCTTTCAGGCCACGCAGATAGTAAAGCTTGGCACGGCGGACTCGACCGGTGCGGATGACTTCAATGCGATCAATGACCGGAGCGTTGATCGGGAAGATACGCTCGATGCCAGTGCCGAAGCTCATCTTGCGCACAACGATGTTCTCGCCGAGGCCAGTATTCTTGCGGGCGATGACGACACCTTCAAAAGCCTGGGTGCGCTCTTTGTCGCCTTCCTTGATTTTCACGTGCACCTTGATCGTGTCGCCGATTTCAAATTCGGGAAGATCGGTACGCTTGTACTTGTTGTAGACCTTCATGAGGGCAGGGTGATTCATTTCATTAACCTCTTTCGTGGGTCCCGGCGATAAGGTCGGGACGGTTCTTTTCGCGTTTGGCGAGGGCTTGGGCCGCGCGCCAGCGCTTGATTTCGGCGTGGTTGCCTTCAAGTAGAACTTGAGGCACCCGCCAGCCGTTGAAGTCCGCCGGTCTGGTGTAATGCGGACAATCCAGCAAAGGGTCGCCGTTCTCGTCAGTGACAGAGAACGACTCTTGTTGCGAGGATGCCTCGTTGCCCAATACTCCGGGAACAAGCCTCGCGACCGCGTCGACCACCAGGGCAGCAGGAAGTTCACCACCGGAAAGTACAAAATCTCCGATTGAGAACTCGTCATCCACCAGATGGCCGGTTATCCGCTCATCTACGCCTTCATATCGGCCGCAGAGAAGCAGCACCTCATCGTAGGCTAGCAGTTGCCGGGCCGCCGCCTGATGAAAGGGACGCCCCTGCGCTGACAGCAAGACTACGCGGGTATTGCCAATATTGCCTTCTTCGTGGCCGAGGAAACGCTGCGGCAGGACCGACTGTATCGCCCGGTAGACGGGCTCAACCTTAAGCACCATGCCTTCGCCCCCGCCGAATGGGCGGTCGTCAACGGTTGAGTGCTTGTCCGTGGCCCAATCCCTAAGATTGTGAACACGAATATCGATCTTGCCTGCTTCGACTGCCTTGGCTACCACTCCATACTTGAGTGGGCCCTCGAAGAAGGAGGGAAAAATTGTCAGAATGTGAAAGATCACTGTTGGTTGACCTCGAGGAGCCCCTCGGGAAGGTCTGCCACCAACCGTTTGTTCGGAAGATCCTGTACTGGAAAGAAAGCCGGAACCCAGGGAACCAGCGCGTCCTTATAGTCCAGTTGAAGCCAGACTTGGGAACCTTCTTCGAAAACTTCCCGAACACTACCAAGCAGGGTATCTGCCGTATCAAAGACCCGGCAGCCGATCAGGTCGTCAAAAATGACCTCTCCGGCACCAGGTTGTCGACGACAAGCCTCTGGAATACACAGGTCCTTCCCGCGCAGCGCCAGAGCATCGTTGATGGAATCAACCCCAACCAGCTTGACGATTGCTTTGTCCTGATGCATCCATACTTCTTCTACAGCCAAAGCCTGCGGAGAACTTGCAGCCGAATCGAAGCAAGAAACTTGCCGGACTTCCTGCAATCTCTCAATGTCCGGAGTATGCAGATCTACGACAACTTCGCCCTTATTGCCACGAGGCTTCAGGACCGTCGCCAGGGTGATCCAACCTTCCGGAATCATCTTGAGAACAACAAACTATTCCAGGATCGAAAGCTCAAAGCGCCGATTCTGCTTCATACCGGCTGCGCCGAGCAAAGTACGGATACAACGGGCGGTTCGACCTTGTTTGCCTATGATTTTGCCAATGTCTTCTGGAGCAACACGAAGTTCGAGCACAGTTACGCGCTCGCCTTCTACTTCCTTGACAGTGACGGAGTCGGGCGCATCAACGAGCGCCTTCGCGATCTCTTCCACTAAATCTTTCATGGCCGCGAGGCTCCTTGAGGGAATGGATTAAGCAGCGGTCGGCTGGGGAGCCGGGTTATTTCTCAGCAAACGGGCCACCGTATCAGAAGGCTGGGCTCCGTTCTTCATCCAGTGCTCAATCCGGTCGTGCTTCAGGCTGACAATCTGCGGTTGTGCAACGGGGTTGTAATGCCCCACGACTTCGACCGCACGGCCATCGCGCGCCCTTTCTTTCTCAATAACAACCAAGCGGTAGGTCGGCTTTTTCTTCGAGCCGAAACGCGCTAAACGAATCATCAACATCGGAACTATTCTCCTCTACAAAATACCTGCGTGAGCGGGGTTGAGACTTGGCGCTGGTCAGCGCCGCATCAGATCTTCCATGCCAGGCAAGCCGAGCTTGGCGAGGCGCTTGGCCATCGAGCCGCCGAACTTGCCGCCACCCATGCCGCCAAGTGAGTCCGTCAAAGACTTCATCATCTTGCGAGCCTGAGTGTATTGCTTGAGCAAATTATTAATATCGTGGGGTTGCGTGCCGCTGCCTTTTGCAATGCGACGCCGCCGCGCACCATTAATGATCATATGGTTTGCGCGTTCATGGGGGGTCATGGAATCGATGATCGCCACGATCTTGGTCAATTCCCCTTCATCCATCTTGGCTTCCTTCATTTGCTTGGACATTTTGTCCATGCCGGGAATCATGCCCATCAGGGAATCCAGTGGACCCAGCTTGCGAAGCTGCTTGAGCTGATCCCGAAAGTCCTCGAGCGTGAAGTCGTTGTCGATGAGCTTACGCTGCATCTTTTCGGCTTCTTTGACGTCAATGGCGGATTCGACTTTCTCAATGAGACTGAGGACATCCCCCATACCGAGGATGCGTTGGGCAACACGATCCGGATGGAAGGCTTCAAAAGCATCCGGCTTTTCGCCAACACCAACAAACTTGAGAGGCTGCCCGGTGATCTGCCTGACGCTGAGAGCCGCGCCACCGCGCGCGTCGCCATCCATTTTGGTGAGGATGATGCCTGTAATGCCAAGGCGCTTGTTAAATTCATCCGCCGAACGCACCGCGTCCTGACCAGTCATCGCATCGGCCACGAAGAGGATTTCCTGTGGGTTCAAGTATTCCTTGAGTTGCTGCAATTCCTGCATCAAGGCATCGTCAATATGCAAACGGCCTGCTGTATCGACGAGAATTACGTCGCGACCTTCCCGGATGGCGGCCATTCTGGCACCCTTGACCAGGTCAAGCGGGGCTTGTCCCGCTTCACCCTCATGTGCAGGAATATTCAGTTGCTTGGCTAGTACGGCCAACTGTTGGCGTGCCGCAGGACGGTAAACGTCAACTGAAACCAGTTGAGGCCGTTTGCCTTCTTTTGTCAGGAGTTTGGCAAGTTTGCTGGTGGACGTTGTCTTACCAGAACCCTGAAGACCAACGATCATGATCACTGAGGGAGGCTCGTTGGCAAAACGGAGCTTGGATTGATGCGTGCCCAGAAGCCGAATCAACTCATCCTTGACGATTTTGACCACCTGTTGGGATGGACTCAGGGAGTCCAGCACTTCCTGACCCTTCGCCTTTTCCCTAACGTTTTCAATGAGTTCCTTGACAACTTTGAAGTGGACATCCGCCTCAAGCAAGGCGACGCGGATCTCCTTCAGGGCCACTTCCATGTTGGCCTCGGTGAGTTTACCTTCTCCGCGGAGGTTCTTGAAAACTCGTTGGAGCTTGTCGCTTAAGCTGTCGAACATTGAAAAATCGCGAATCGTTTCCGGTTTATTGGGGGGGGGACTCAACCAAAACCTTAATTTTAGCAGAGTTGAATGTACTTGGCTATTGGCGGCCAGGGGTCCAACTGAGCATTAGACTCGATAGTTATGAGACTTGCCTGTCTGATGATGTTCCTTGCCGCCACCATGGTTGGTCAACAATTGCAGGAGTGGCTGGGGGACCCAGCGATGAAGGCTGCGCTGCAAGCCTTGGAAAGCAACAATGCTTGGACGATGGAGCAACAAATCTCCATCTGTGAGATCCCTGCGCCACCATTTGGTGAGACCGAGCGAGGAAAAGAGTTCGCCCGGCGAATGGCGAGTTTGGGGATGGAAGAGATCCGCACGGACGCAGAAGGGAACGTCCTCAGCAAAGTTCCCGGCGCACGATCAGCCAAGCCCCTGATTGTACTCAGCGCACACCTCGACACGGTGTTTCCTGCCGGCATGGACGTGCGGGTAAAGCGGAATGGAAACCGGTTGACCGGTTTGGGAATTGGTGATGACTGCCGTGGACTGGCTGTTCTGCTTGCGGTAGCGAAGGCGTTCCGGGAGGCTCAGGTTCGAACCAGTGGGACGATCCTCTTTGTGGCCACTGTGGGAGAAGAAGGACAGGGAGATCTCCGTGGAGTTCGTCATCTTTTCGGCAAAGAACTCAAGGGTCAGGTGGACGCGTTTATCAGTGTGGATGGAACCGGATGGAAGCTGACCACACGTGGCGTGGGAAGCAACCGGTATAAAGTGTCCTACAAAGGGCGTGGTGGTCACAGCTATGGGGCGTTTGGCATGCCCAATCCAGCGCATGCCATGGGACGGGCCATCGCAAGGCTCGCGGATATTGAAGTCCCGCAGTCGCCACGGACCACCTTCAATGTGGGGACAGTTCAGGGAGGCACAAGCGTGAATTCCGTTCCGATTGAAGTCAGCATGGAATTGGACTTACGGAGTGAGTCTCCGCGTGAATTGGCGGCACTCGATGAAAGAATCCGGGCGGCTTTGCTTTTTGGCCTGGAGGAAGAAAAGAAACGCTGGCCGCAGAGCAAGGCGCCAATCGAGCTGGATATTCAAAGTATCGGGTTGCGGCCTGCCGGAGAGCAAAGTGACGATCAACCCATAGTGAAGCAGGCAGCGAGTGCGGCAAAGGCGCTGGGTATCCCTTTGTTTGCCACGGGGAGCGGCAGTACGGATTCGAATCTACCTATCAGTCTGGGGATCCCAGCGATCACTATAACTGGCGGAGGTCATAGTCCGAACGCCCACTCGATTGATGAATGGTTTGAAGAGGGAGAAGACGCCCATCGCGGTCCACAGTGGGCTGCGCTTCTGGCCGCACTCCTGGCTGGCCGCTAAAGCCGCAGCAGGGATCTTTGCACCTCGCCGGTCACAATAGCCGATTGGGCTTTGGCAAGCACGTTGAATTCAGACCGGATACCGAAGTTCTCGAGATAGATGCCGGGCTCAATCGAGAAAATGGTGTTGGGTAAAATTAAGCGGTCATCGTGCGTCTCAAGGTTATCCATGTTCGCGCCGGTGCCATGGACATCGGAAGTAATGGAATGGCCGGTACGGTGGACGAATGCGTCGCCAAAACCAGCGGAGATGATGTGACCACGTGCGGCATCATCCACCTCAAAACCGTGAATCGGCGTCGAAGCATCGCGTGCCATTTGGATGCGAGACAATGCTGCATCGCGGGCATCTCGAACAATGTGGAATACATTGTCCATTTCAGAGGGCACATCCTGCCCACAATAGCCGGTCCAGGTGATGTCGTAGTAAACGGAACCGGGTGCTCTGAATTTGGCCCACATATCGATCAGGAGTAAATCGCCAGATCGTATTGGGAAAGCGGACGCGGCGGAAGGTTCGTAGTGTGGATCCGCAGCATGTGCATTCACTGCGACGATCGGACCATGGTCCGTGATCAGCCCAGCCCGATCAAACGCATTCCGGAGCCAGCCAAAGAGTTGCCATTCATCTATCGACTCATTTTGGGATAACGTCCGGGAAACATGCGCGAAGGCATCGCGACGGATTTCGTCCATCTTTTCGCCTGCAACAAGATGAGATTCGATCTGGGCAGGAGACAGCGTGGCGTGAAAAATTTGAACCAGGTCAGCAGAAGAAACAACTTCAACGTTAAACGACCGGATCAGTTCCACCGTACCGGCATCCACCATCGAAACATATGGAATTGCGCAACCCGGTGAATACTGCATGGCAATGCGGCGTAGGCCAAAAAGCATGGAGGCCAAACCCTGCTGGTGGCTGCGCCAGCCTGAGTAAACCTGCCTGTGCCCAGGCAACTTCCCCAAAACTTTCTGCTCAATTTGGTGGACCAATGCTTGAGGATCACCGTCGCGTGGAACAAGGAAGTACCAGCGCCGGCTTACCGTTTGGTGGGGATCAAGATCAAGAATTTGATACGCAATCGGGTCACGATAGTGATGGTCAAAGAAGAGCCACGCGTCCAGATCCAACTCGCGAAGCGTCTCCTGAATTCGAGCGATCAAGTTTGAGGGGCTCATCAGTTGCTCCATTCAAAAGTACCATCCAGCCACAAATTGCCAGCAAAGTCCCGACGGTCGAGGACTCGAAACTCAATACAGTCATCGCGCCAGTCATGAGGTGCCCCCGCAAGGTCCTGGGTGGCAAGAGTAATCGTGTAGTCTCCTGCAGTCAATCGGCAGCAGAACGTGAAACGGATAAGCCCTTTCGTCGGACCCACTACGGACAAATCGAATGCCTCAATTCTGGTATTCGTTCCTGCAACATCTATACCCTGGCGATTTCTGATCAGCAATCCAAACTGGAATTCCGGGCAGTCAGCCGGCACCTCGATTTCTGCAACAAGCAGGATCGTGTCGCCGATCTCAAACTGAGTGCATTTGAGGCCGCCAGCATCTTCAAGATGTGAGTGAAGGATTTTGGTCAATCGTGATTTTGCAGGCGAAGAAATCAATTGCGGCAATATGCTGTCTTGAGCCCTCCGCACATACTCCGCAGCCACATCCCGAGTCGCACCCTGGCAAACAACCTGGCCCTCCCAAAGCAACGCAGCCTGATCGCAAAGCCGCCTTACAATTCCAAGATCATGGGAAACCAACAATATGGTGATGCCCTGCGACTTGAGTTCATCCAGGCGCCTGATGCACTTATTGGCAAAGCGAGCATCACCAACCGCCAGTGCTTCATCAACTATCAGAATCTCCGGCATCTGATGAATTGCCGCAGCGAATGCGAGCCTCACGTACATTCCAGTTGAGTATTCGCGAACCGGGCGGTCAAAAAATTGCCCCAATTCCGCGAAGGCTTCAACTTCTGGAAGAACCCGTTCAACTTCCGAGCGCGACAACCCAAGCAGTTCTGCATTCAGCCTCACATTTTCCCGCCCTGTAAATTCCAAATTAAAGCCTGCGCCCAATTCCAACAAAGCGCTAATTCGGCCATGTGTCAACACCCGCCCGTGCGTCGGTTGAAGCAACCCGGCCAGGATTTGCAAGAGCGTCGATTTTCCGGCACCATTCGGGCCGATAAGGCCGAACACTTTACCACTTTCAACTTCAAATGAAACATCCCGCAAAGCCCAGAATTCATTCTGGGCTGCAGAGCCGTCCGGACTTCTACCCAACCAGAACCCAGGTTGAGTCCTGTATCGCTTGGACACATTCTGAACTGCAATCACACCATTCAGTATGAGCCAGTTGGAGTTCTATCAAATCAAACCAGGATCTGAACAGTTAAGTCCTTGCCCGGAATGCCGTCAACCCCGGAGGGAACGCTAACCACATCAAGCGATACCACGCTTCCTGCTGTCAATGGGCCGCGATTGAAACCGGTAATCGATTGAGAGGCGTGGCTTCCATCCTCAATAGTGACCTCCGCATAGAGCACATCATCCACGCGAAGAACCACCACAATATTGGCTCCCTGCGGTGGCTGTTGAACGAAGGCCTGAATTTCCCGCACAACAGTGCTTCGATCCACAACATGACTAGTTCCTGCCGCAGCTTCAATTGCAATATAGCCATTGACATTCAAGCTGATCTGGCCTCCAGACATCGTTCGCAACCCTCCGCCAAACAGTCCGGTAAAACTCAGCTCCCGATCGGGTGAGGCTCCGAGTCGGTTGAACAAAACCAAGCCAGCAGCAGCAATCCGGATATTGGGAATAGCAACATTGTGTCGAAATCCAACAGCAGAACTGGACTGGAAATAGCCTGGGACAAATGGGATCGCAAGATCACGGTGTTGCAGCTGAAACAGTGGTTGGCCTACATCATGAACGGATGGCGGACTCTGATAAGTTCCGCGTCGCATCTGATAGCTTCCACCGAGCGCATCAAACCCAAGCACCTCGACGATCTCCTCGCCAACTTGCAGAAAACTGCCTGCTACGAGCGGAGACTGCAAACCGGCAATCTGCCAATCAGACTCAACTTCATTAACTGCCGTCGCAAGTGAAATAGGAGTCGGTGAGTCCAACTCATCCCAGTAAAGCAACCGAAGCTGCCCCATATACACGCTGGCCACGTTTTCCAAGCTCGCGAAACTAAGCCCGCCTAGCGAAATGATTCCATTCTCAAGAAGGCCAAGCGAGAAATTCGGCTGCGGAGGCGTATCAAAATCAACGCTTCCAGTTCCACCCACTCCAATCTGCCAAATCAGCAGCGGCGACTCCAATACATCCAGCTCACTGCCATCCTTTGATACAGACCGAAGACTAATCTCAAAGCTGGAAGCCGGCAAAACGGGAAGCAGCAAATCTACGAGATCACCCTCAGACTCGGCACCCATTGTCCAGTTGGCGTCGACAATTGCTAAGCGGCTACTCGCATCGGGTAGAGTTGTCCATGGACGGTCAATCGATATCGTTTCAGACGTATTCCCTGAAATAAGCCGCTCCTGGCCTGCACCAGTGCCCTGCCGAATAACAACGATCTTCCCAATCCATTTATCCGGGCTGAAGTTGCCATCAGACCTTGAGATAGAAGTAGAGGACCAACCCGAAGGAGTCTGATCTACAAGAAAGTTCTGGCGAACCCACGCGCGCAGCATTGTGTAATTTGGATCCGGAGCAAGGATTGGTAAGGACTGAAATCCAGAGTCCACGACGGTACTTGAAACGCCGATCGCCGTAGCTATCCGGTGCAGTTGATAGGGCGACTTGCCCCTGTACAAATTCATGCTAACTGCCCCGGATGCCACGCTGACTCCTTCTAAAGTCACTTGAATATTTTCCAATGAACCGGCTACGTTCACTGGAATCAAGCTTGACAATCCACTCTCATTCCCCTCACTATCGCTAGTTGTCAGGCCATAGTAATAGACACCTGGACCCAACGATCCAGCACCCTGTTGGACAGAATAACGGAAGCTGACTAGCGGAACTCCTCCCCCCATCCCCACTTCCTTACTCGGTCGACGAAATGGAATTCTTAACCGAACCTGCTGGAGTCCAGCGTCATTTGTCACCAAACTTTCGCCAGCGTCAAATTTGATCTCGCCATCCTCCAGCAAAGTTCCGCAAACCGCACGCGCCGAAGCAGAACGCCAGGAATAAATTCGAGATCGGTCATAGCGGACAAGCGCATCGTCCGAATACCAGTGGTCCTGATGCAGCTGGCAAATCACCTTCATTGAATCCAGCCGCGGAGAAATCTGAAACTCCAGAATTCGAAACAGGGTTCGATCAAAACCATAGCGAGAATGGCTGATGGTAATCAAATCTCCAGGACGCAAATGAATCCCGCGAATGGATGTTCGAAATTCTACATAAACATTTCCGCCAATAGACTTGTTCAGCCACGTCTGACAAATTCGTTGTGCCTGCGGGAAGTTCGGTACTCCAACAACTGGCACAGCCTGCGATATTTCCTGTCGTCTTAAGCGAATATCTTCCGTGTCGGCAATCGAGATACTATCTTGCCGAAACTCGTTGAGCGAGTCCTGAATCTCAAAAAACACTCGATTCGGACTGTCCTGGCTACTTTTCGAGTAGACACGAAATTCCGCTTCCATCCGGCTGTTCAAAACTATTCCGTCCCGGTTGAGAGATCCATCACCAAACTCGTAGCTTGGCCAACCGTTAGAGATAGCACTGATTGCGTTGCTGCCAGCAGGCAAATCAGCTTGCTCGTTGGCAATCGATGACTCGGGGCGTAACGCAAGCTTGCCATCTGACCGAAAATAAACGAAGAGCATAGCTCCGATTCGAAATGACCGGATCAGTTCACTCACGCTATATTTGCGCCGAAGAATCAAATTTGACTCGAACCGAGGCACCTGCCGCAGCACGCCATTCGCGTCGTAGGCATCAATCTCCTCAGCGCAATAACTTGCTGCTTGAACAAACGTATCAAGCGCAAGTTCATCAAGCTTCCAACCAGTTCGACGCAAGATATCACAAAGAATCCAGGCAGGATTAGTAGACCATTCGTAGGCCGTTAGCGTCCCTTCTGCATCGAGAACCGGCAGCTTCAGGCCTTGCATTAACACTTCCACCCGTGCAGATCTTTTGCCGTCGTTGATCCGGTTCGGCAAAACAAGGTTGAGATATGCCATGCTGCCATAAGGATCACCAACCGGCTTTCCGTTTCCGTCTGCGAATCCGGCGTTCAAGCTGCCATTTCGATTCCCGGCGCTGACGACGCTATACCAGCCGGTTCCGGTCATACTTTCCTGGTCAGAAGCCTCCGGTATCTCATACCCGTCAGCAACAACTTTGATTACCTTATGAATTTCGCCCAGACCAAGCAGCACTTCACACCGGGTTAGATTTCCATCGTTTCTTGCGAAAACCACAGGAGCCTGTAACCATCCCTGCCCATAAACAGCCGGAACAACGTCGTTAAATCGAGTCTCAATGCTAACAAGGTTCGAGATCCGCCCAGAGCTTTCACCATGCCCTCGGACAACAATGGATGGAGGTACGAATTCGATGCCGCTGAATCGATGCGTAGGATTGTCTGATTCATCTCGATCAAACATGCCTCGTTGCTCACAGCTCACACGCGTAAAATCGCAGCTTGTATACGGCTCTCCGTTGATCAAGTTGCCGCTACCACCAGGGATGTCCGGCGAATAACCACAACGAAACATGGGTGAGTATCGACCATCCTCGCCACTGCTAGATGCTAGCTCACGCTGCGCAAAATCTTTTGGGAAGGCCCAGGAGCATTGCTTTTGAATCCGCATGGGAGGAAAACTGGATCGAACCGCACTCAAACGGCTCAACACATTGAGTCTTGCGGTCTTGCCATTGATCTCACTGAGATTGTCGAGCAGACCGGCAAGGAGCGCCGTTTTGCTGACCACTTCACGACCTTCCAGAATCGCAGCCGAAAGTCGAATCCTCGCTCCTGCCAGCTTTCCAGTCTGAAAAAGCTGCGCAACTACTGCATCGTCATCAGCCAGAATCACTGAGACCAAACCGGAAGTCTCACTGGAGATGTCACTCGTCAACTTCCAGTTGTGGCCAAGTTCGGGATGAATCCGGGCTTCGTAGTCGATGCCTCCTTCAGAGCATTTAGCTGAAGCGAATCTTCGGATGGAACCATCCTCAAGGAAGAGTTCCGCGAGCAAAGCAGTTGGCGCAACGGAACTGAATTCTTTTTGTTGAAGCAAACTCATAATGGTCGGATGCTCTCAATCTGGAGTGTCAATGAATGCGCACCTGGCGCTGGCTGTTGTCCTGCGAGATATTCCTGGGACATCCAGGCCGGACTGTATAGATCTGCCCGAAGTCCAGTGGCACGATATGCATTTGGTTGAGCAGCTATCTCCAACTGTGGGTTCGCTACAACTAGCTGTGAGTACGGTGGAACAATGATCGAGACGGTGCGAACGGATGAAGAGGCTTGAAGGCCGATTCGGACCGAATACCTCGACCACTCTGAGGCGGTAAACGGCTTTGTTTGGCTCTCCGAACTCGAACTCAACATCATTGAGAATGAACTGACACCAGGCCACATGGCGTATACGCTGAAGCAGGTGGCGAACGGCCCTGCTACTTCTGCCACTTGAGCAAGCGAGAGAGCAAAGGGGGTAGAGTTAGTAAGAATCGCAGCACTGGAAAACACTGGATCCTCATACCTGTCCACTACCAATCCTGGAGAACTTTCCCATACAGGGTCCAATAGATTTTGAGATTGTGCGACCAGGTTCCCCATTGGATCCGGGAAAGAAAATGGCTTTGCCCCGCGCTCGGAACTCTCGAAGAATTCCATAAACCGAACCCACTCCAAATCACTTAAGTTTGCGTAGCGGATAAGCCATCGGTAGCGAAGTCGTGAGTCAACCCCCGATGTGACCTGGCTACCATCTGGGAACTTGGTTTCGCGAACCAATCTTTCGATTTCCAGTTCCATTGGCAGCTGTGCCAGCATCCCTGTGTCCAGTGCTGGAAATTGAACTAGCTCATCCGGCATACGAAACCTCCACTTGCAATTGAAATCGGTTGCTTTTGTCACAACGAATCAGAATTTTGGGGTTGGCAAGGCGACATCCGGAATATTCCTGGCCCGTCCATGGATCTTCAAAACTGAACTCATGAATGGCAGGTAGCTCCTCAATAAATTTGCGGAACATAGCTGCTTCTTCTGCCTTCAAGCCACTAAACTCGAGCCGCCACCACAGTGCCTTTACAGAACTAACCTGGTGGGACTGCCGTTTGAAGCCTTCAAACAATACACTTCTGTGATTGGCAGGCACGACCCGGGAAGCCATCGATTGTGCCACCGTCCCTGATACGAGTCTGGGGAACTCCATTGTTATAACTCACTCAGGCCGTCATTGACGTTGTGATTGGATAACAGTGCATGTTTCAAAGCTGCGGCGATATCATCGCTCCGATCCAGGATAGATCGCGCGTCTAGCGCCTGAATCGAAATACTGACTGGTGGAGTAGCGTTCACGTTGTTGGCACTCATACCAAAGGAATCCCGACGAATGTCTTGACCTCGGCCATCCTCGGAAGTCTGCGCTGACCGAGATGTCGACACAGCGGAGGGAGCCTCGAATCGCTGGAAGATTCTCGATTGCTCGTTGTCTCTGCCGCCGAATAGTCCTAAAATTGTTGTCCACACTGGACCAAGCAACAAGCTACTCAAAACGTTGGCACCAAGACTGCTATTGTCCGAGCCAGTCGAATTGAATATCTCTACCGGAGTGCTTCCAGGGCTCACAACGCTGGATCTGATTTGATTTACTGCCGCAACTGGAATCGAAGAAGTGGCCAAATTGGATTGATTTCCGGTTGTTGTAGTTTGCGGAACAGAAGCCGCAGACTCCAGTTTCTCCGCGATATCTCGCACAATGGACGATATGCTTGGCGTCTGAGCAGCTTTGTCAATCGTGTATTCCATACTCATCTTTTTAGTCCTTACGTATTTCATTGAGTGCCCAAACTGCATCGCAGTCTACGGCGGGGTAGTCCAATAATTTCTCTGGTTCTACTCTGGTGAGATATTTGGCGAGCTCCAACCAATAAACCTCTGATGAACCCACTACACTTTCTGGGCACTGAAAGAACACTTCGCTGGACCCAGCCCAGACAGGGAATGCGTTACCCTCGTAACCAAGAAATCCACATCGCCTGGACTCTTCAAGTCCCCGCTGCCGACATGAGCCGCACTCCCACCGGGGACTGGATGACAAATACTGAAAGGCGGCCACTAATTTTTTCTTTGTTCTTCACTTAAGGAAAGCTCATTCCCTGCGCTTTCAAGAACTTCCAGGCACAAGCCAGCAGGCGCTTCTTCGATCAGCCACTTGATCTTTCCCTCGTCAACCCTGTGGCTAGTTCCATCGCAGCTAAACCCTTGCCAAATCAACTTCAAAATTTGGACACTCAGTTCGATCTCGAGATTCGCGAGTTGCTCCTTGGACTCCGAATCGGGGTTTGCTGCAGCGCTAAGGAATTTCAGCCGTTGAAACGACCCGTGATTTGCAGAAACGAAACGAATTCGCTGCGCCAAAGAAACCCTTCGCAGAACGAAATGAAAACCCGGCGTATGCCGGGACTCGTAGACGCGTTCATATTGAAGATTCATGGGTTACCTCATCGCAACGTAGATCTCGTCATTCTGCGCGCCCATCGCAGTCGCACCTTGAAACTGCCATAGCAATCGGGATTTGCCGTCGTTGAACTGGGGCACCGGGAAAAGTACAGCAGGCAGGTACACGGCAAACATCGACCCTGGTTGGTTTCCAACCTGAAGCATCACCGAGAAGGGTTCGTTGTTCACGGCACTCCGGTACATAGCTTGGCTCAAGTCATCGTTGCGCTCGAAAACCGTAAGGTCCAACGACACCCTCCGCCCCCCCAGGATGAATGCTTTTGTTTCAAAGCAGCCAAACTCATCAGTTCGAGGTTCGATGTCATTTTCAATACGAACTTCGGCAGACGTCAGCGTGCACAATCGCCCACCTGGCAGTCCTAAAAATGCCTGGCCCAGATGTCCACCAATTGGAGAATTCAAAAGCGGGCTTCCACCCGCCGGCTCGGAAGGAAACGCTACATCAACAGGTCCACTTACGCTGTCAATCAGTCGACGCGCAAACCCCCTGGCAGCAATTTCCAAAAAATCATTGTTGATCAAGATTCTCAGTTGATCGGCTACTGCCCCAGTTAAGAATCTTTGAACGGCTTGTTGTGGGCTCCATGCATCAAGAATCGACAGGGGAAGCACTTCATCACCAAGCGAAAGGTTTGCGCATCCCATCAGTTCGGCTCCAAGTCCCAATTCAACGGTGAAGGGGGCATTTAAACTAAAGTCCCGACTTCCGAGCACTGCTTCAACAAAACGAATTTCTGAGCCAAAAGCTACCGCAGATCCAACGACCAGATCAGCATCGGATTGGAGCGTCACAGAATTGCCAGTACTGGAACTCACGATTAGAGAAGACTTCAATTCCGACGAACGACAAAATCCGCTTTCAAGCAGCGGTGCGATCGACGGTTTTGAACTGCCCCCTGACCAACCTGTCCCGTAACATTCCAAACTAAACTCGATCAGTTCACGCTGGGGACCAAGGATCGGAGCTTCTGACCGGTAACCAGTCTTATCTCGGCGAAACAGAAGTTTTCGATTCGCTTTGACATCGAATTTTGTCACCGGTGCAATTTGTGCACCTTCCATATTGTTGATTTCCGAATCAGTCATTTCAGACTTGAAGTAGATCCGGTTTGAACGAGAAGCAATATATTCACTTGCCACGATTACACCTGCCAAATGTGAAGTTCAATGGTGACAGTGGCACTCTGCAAATAGTTCAGACCGCCTCTGGCGACCGGAGCTACGCTTGCCACGTATGCACCTGCATAAAACACCCCTTGTGCCCACAAGCCCTGGTTCCGATTGAGTACATCGCATATTGCATCCACCCAATCGCTCGTCATGGCGTGGAGATTGTCCAGCCGCTCATGCGTACAGACCAACTCCATCGCAAGAGTCACCACGGCCGAATTCTCATTGAGCCGCTCTTCCTGACGCTTCACAATCTTCATGGCTCCGATCGAAATTCGCGGACTACGATTGGCTGGGATGCGATCGTTCAGCTTCGCATTCCAAATCGTTGTGTCAATTTCAAAAGAAGCCTCGCGTCTCAGCTCTCGCCTCTCCTCATGAAGTGATTCGACACTCAGCTTCAGTCCAGAGACACCCGAAAACAGTTCAACCGCCGCCTTTGTAGCCCTGAATATCAGATTCATGCTTTAGCTCCAAATCTTGTTTGTCCTTACAACGTAATAATCCGGATCCTGCCCTCTGCTGATAAGTGCTTCTGCCCCAGGAGCGGGAACACCTGCGATCACTTCAAACTCTTCACCCGCAAATAGAGGACTCGAATTTGCCTTTTGCAGCCCGGCTGAGCTTTCACCGAGATAGGCGTTCCATGCCCAGCCATGTGCCGGCAGAGAACTGACTCTCAAATAAGCCGTTTCACCATTGGTCAGGTCCAGAATAAACTCCGCACTCGGGACTCCGGCGACCCCATCCTCGCGTAAGTATTGAATTCGTCCGCGAAGAAATCGGGGGGAATTCGTCCCTGGTGTCACAATCAGCGCGGGAACACCAGCCTGCGGAATAGGCCGGTTGACAATGCCCACGCCGGTCTCCGTCAATTGGTGATGAGCCGCTGTGGCCTTTCGCTCATAGTAGTCTGCTTGCTCTCGATGCAAAGAACTGTTTTGTAACGATGCTAGATCGGCATAAAACAAGCTCAAGGTCAATAAACTGTGCCATCGTGCCAGGGGTTCCGTTATGACTACTTTCTTCAGTAGTTCCCTCGCTGCCCCTTCGCTCAACCCGCTATGGGCAAGCAAAAACCCGGTTACTTCTGTCTCAATTTCATTTTGAGCTAACCGCGCTTTTGCCTCTATCGATGTCGTTTCAAGCTCAGATAGGATACTAAGCTTACTGTCATGATCTTTCCAGTCTTTCAAACAACTGATGAGTTGATCTGTCAATACTGCCATGTGATGGTTACACTCCCTTGCCATAAATCGTCCGGCCGCATTCCAGTAAAGGATGCGGCCAGACGGAAGCACGAACGAAGTACTTAGCTGCGAACCTGTACGCCGTGGCTGTTGCGCAGAATTCCTGTTCCATACAGAATGTCAACAGTAAACTGCTGCGACAACGTGTCGGGCTGGTAACTCATTACCACTCTGACTCCAAAGTTGCCAAGCTCAGCGTACTCAGCAATTGCACCCGTGCCAGGAAGCGGCTGCGGAAGCCGGCGGACGGCCAGTCCCAGAGCGTTCTTCGCAAACGCCAGGTTGAAAGTCGTCAGCGGGGATCCAGACTTCCGGACGAACTGCGACCGGAAAACGTAGAAGTCCTTAAGCCGTCCGATGTTCCCTTCAATCAAAGCTTTCAAACCAGCTTCCCCGGCCCGGGAGTACTCACTAAAACGGGGATTCTGACGCAATGCTGAATATCCACTCGCATCCACAACCAGATACTTCTGTGCACTGCTCGGGACTTTGGCATTGAAGAGTGCCGTCTCGGCATCATCAACAATTTGTTCATCCAGGGGAGTACCCGCGGCTCCCAATGTGGGGTTAGCTGAAAAGCTGTTCGCCAAGCTCAACAAATCCGTCTCAACCTTTTCGGCCAGAGCCACAATCGCCGGCTCCATGTAAAGCTTCAACAGGTCCGGGGTTGCAACAACTTTCGTTACATCCGGAATTTGAAACGTCGCTTCGGCATGCGTATTCAAGACAATCTGTGCATTTCCAAGACTTGGATTCTGCGCGATCACCGTGCCGCCTTCCGCAATATTGTTAGCCACCAGGGACGGAGGCACAGGAACGTTTACCGTATCACCGGCCTTGGCCAAGCTGGGCTCAAAATCCCGATTTACAAGGTTGCCCATGATCAGGTTTCCCATCAGGGCAGGCAGCGCATCGGCTGCAACCAGCTTCACAATCGCATTTGCGAGATTCGAAGAAGTAATAGAAGGCATGAATTCTCCCTATGATTTGCTATTCAACAATCAGGCCAGCTACGCGTGCGATTTCTTTGCGTACGCGGGCCAATTCATCACTGCTCATTCCCGGGTGAATCGAATCAATGTCGATCCCGGGTGAGCTTTGGGCTTTGCGGCCAGAAGATGATGTACCGCTTCCGCCCAAATTCCTTGCTGGCAAGAGCTCTGGATTTTCATCCACGAACTTCTTTAAGAAGTCTCCGACATAGATTGGCCCATCAACGCCACGTCCATGCAGTCTGCCGTCCGGGTCACGAAGTATGTCGTCCTTTACTGCCTTGTAAGCAAGGTCGATTTTCGTGACCCCAAGCTTGGCCAGTTCCGACCGGATGATTGACTCTCGTTCAATCGATTCGGCTTGAGCTTTGGCTTGTCGATTCTCATTAATAAGCTCGTTAAGCCGCTTTTCCATTAGCTCGCGCTTTTTGCGCTCAATCTCAAGCTCCGCCTTGTAGGCGGGCTCGGTTCGTTTCGACTGAACACTATGGTATTCCTCAAATACTTCTTGGACTAGTTTCTTGAGATCGTTCACACTGTTATCGAGTGAACTTTCCTCACTGAACTCTTTCATGTTTACTCTCCTTTATTCACTTGCTGTTCAATTTCGAAGGCAATTTGTTCTTTAGTGGTTTCATTGATATCTGTCAAGAACTTGAATGCCAGTTTCTTGAGCGCCTGCTTCTGAAATGTCTTTGATTGAAGCCCAAGACTGAACAACTTCTGTGCATCATCCAGCTCTTCATTAAATTCGCCCACTTCAAATTCATCTAACCCCGATACAGAAATGGACAAATCGTCCTTTCGCACACGGACAAGAGTTTGCAGGATGCGCTTAAGAACATCTTTGGTGGTATCACCATAGGATCGAAGGACTTCCTGAGTGATCTGATAATCTGCTCGCTTACTGGCAGCGCTCATCTGGCTTCCGCCAGAACCCCAACTGCGCGATTGGCTCATGAGGTAACAGGTTCGATACAGCTCTTCCTGCAGGCGACTGATGTTCTGCATTGCGATTCGGTATACATTGCCCTCGGGCTCAGTCCATCCAAACTTGTCTTCAGGGTCAAGATGAATGTAGTACGACTCGCCCAAACTAGCCTTCCAGTCTCGCTTGCTGTAAATTACGGGAGTTGCGTAAAGCGCCATTCCGAGTGACCAGGCAAGTGAATTGGACTTATTGAAATGTTCAAGCTGCAAATGAGCGGCTTTGTTCATGAGCCAAAGCCCTTCGGTAAGCAACATTTCGAATACTGGAAGTTTTCCTTCCTGGGAGCAGGCGTGTGGCCCGGATTCCAGGACGGAGACTTTTTGCTTGTCAGTGGAATTGACTTCCGCGATTACATATTCTGATTCCGAATAGATTAAATATCTCTCTCCGCCCGGCTGGCGGTCGGCGGGTGTCAATTCTTCACTGTTTTCGATTCTTGCAACAAGCTTGGTTAGCCTGCCGTCGGCTGCTCGTTTCCAATTGACGACATCCAGAGGATGAAGGCTGGTCAAATATCCTCTATCAGCACCAATGGCCTCTTCTTCCAACCGGGAACTGGGACGTTCTTGAACTTTGGGAAACTCAAGAGCTACAAAGCTCCTGCCGAATATCAGGGCTTCGATAAACCGTTTGCGGAAGAAGTCCGTAATTGACAGGCCGTTACGGTCGCAGTCATCGATAAATTCAAAGTAGAATTTGCAACTTCGTCGAGACGTGTCTTCCACGGTAAGGACGGGTTCGCGTCGGAAAAGTGTGGAAGCGTACCAGTCAACGATGGAGCCAATGTGGTTTTCGTAATAGGCGCGGGACAGTCGCTCCTGATAGACTTCTCCGGGTTCGCGGTGGCGCCGGTACAAATAACTGCTTGCTTTCGCTTTCATTTGAGCCCCTCCGGCGTAGAGGTCGCGGTACATCTCCAAACTTGTAGCCCAAGTTTTATATTCTTCGTGCGGCTGAATTAGCTCTGCGATTTGCGTCAGGTTCATTGCATCTCGATAACGAAATTGGTGCTTCGTAACTTTCTTTGAATCATTTTTGCTGGGCTTTAACCCAAAGAAAGGTTATGCGCTGCAATGCGTTGGAGTCTGAATCTGCTTGTTAAATGATTGACAAAAAACGGAAAATATATTTTTGATTTTCGTGAATCAAGAGATCTGGTTGGAGAAATCGGAGAAATAAACAATCATCCAAACCCGGAGCCATCAAAAAGTCCAGAAAGTGTCGGCGAGAAATCAAAAGAGACTCGACAGAAGAGCTTCTAGCAGAAGGATGGGGTTACGGCAGCAAGTTCCAAGGTGAGAAGCGCCGCCGCGATACGCACTAGTCCGAACCCAACTCAGAGGCGCGATCGAGAATCGCAATGGTTTGATCCGCGAAGTATTGAGCAGCCAGTCCGATCAATATGCGGAAGTAGATGCGGCTCTGTTGACGGTGGCCAGGATTGCGTTTCCTAGACGAAGCGCGGGAGATCGACAACATCGTCAGCAGGCACAAGTTCCAGCGGATAACCGGCGCGCTTCCAGGCGGCGAGGCCGCCGACAACAACTTTGGTTTCGAGGCCGGCGTCGCTTAGAATCTCCGCTACTTTGTGGCTAGTCGCCTCGTTGTGACAACTGCAATAAAGATAGACTTCCCGGCCTTTTTGCAGAGTGGGAAGAATTTCCGGCAGCCGGTTTGGTTCGATGCGAATCGCGCCCGGAATACGTTCCGCACGGGCATTGTAGTAGCCATGGCTGCGGACGTCGGCAATGGTTACCCCATCGTTCAGGCGGCCAGCCAGTTCAGCAACTTTGACGCGGGTGACACTGCGCGAAAATCTGCCTCGCTGAGCACGCCAGACGCGCCAGACCAGATAGGCCACGAGGGCCGCCCCGGCGGTGAGGGAAGCGGCGCGCCCCAAGTTCACCACCCACATCGTGACCATGCCAATAGCGGCGTGAAAGAGAAAGCCCAGGCCCCAATACGTGAAGACATAGAGCGATGCTCCCGCAAGATCATAGCGGGCGAAGACCCCTGGCCGCATGCCCATGCTGCCGGCATGGGTGGCGACATGGTGTTGATACCCGGGATGAACTTGGCAAAGAGTAGCGCCGTTCTGCCCCGGCGATGGAAGTAAGCGGCGCTTGAGTAAATGCAGGCTTCCGGGTTGAGCGAAACGCGGCAAAGCAGACCCAGCAACCACCAGCCGGTCCGGCGGCCCAGCAAGTAAAGAATCGTGTCAGCGACGAGCATCGCGGACAAAGCCGTAAGAGGAGTGAGCCAGGGGGACAGGTGGCCCTTGGCGGACGCGGCTCCTACGGCGAGCAGGACAGGTGCGGCCGGGACAGGGAGACCAATCGCTTCGAGAAAGACAATCAGAGCAAGGGCTGGATAACCATATCGTTCGAGTAGTGGAAGGATCTCATCCATCAACTATGCCCGAGGACGGGATGGGGTTCATACAGCTCTTCGAGTTGCTGGATTTCTGACGCTTCCAGTTTGAGATCAAGGGCAGCGACGGCATCGGTGAGGTGCTGCATTTTGCTGGCGCCGATGATGGGCGCGCTGACGGCAGGCTTGTGCAAAAGCCAGGCGAGCGCCACCGTTGCACGGGACACGCCGCGGGATGTGGCGACGTCAGCTACGCGGTCGGCAATGGCGAAGTCACTGTCGCGGGCGTAAAGCTTGTGCGCGATTTCATCGGTCTGAGCGCGAATGGAATCCTTGCTATCGCGTTTGATGCTGCCAGTAAGCAGGCCGCGAGCCAGCGGACTCCACGGGATGACGCCGAGGCCCTGGTCGAGACAGAAAGGAATCATTTCACGCTCTTCCTCGCGGTAGGCGAGGTTGTAGTGATTCTGCATCGAAACGAAGCGGGCACCGCCATTTCGTTCGGCCGTGAACTGGAGCTTGGCAAGCTGCCAGGCAAACATGGATGAAGCACCGAGATAAAGGGCCTTGCCGGCGTGGACAGCGTCATTGAGGCCAGCCATGATTTCGTCGGCCGGGGTGTCGTAATCAAGACGGTGGATCTGGTAGAGGTCGATGTAATCCGTCTGGAGGCGGCGGAGACTATCGTCGATTGCGTGGCGGACGTGCTTGCGGCCGAGTCCGCGATGATTCAGGTCATCGCTCATCGGATTAAAGACTTTGGTGGCCAGGATGACGCGGTCGCGGGGAATCCCTAGATTCCGGATGACCTTGCCGAGGATTTCTTCACTCACACCCAGCGAGTACATGTCAGCGGTATCAAAAAAGTTGATGCCGAGTTCCCAGGCTTTGGCAATCAGCTCGTGACTTTCGGCTTCTTCAAGAACCCAGGGCCGCCACTGTTTGGAGCCATAAGTCATCATGCCAAGACAAAGCCGGGAGATCTTGAGGCCTGTCGAGCCAAGGCGGGTGTATTGCATCTAGTTTCCTTTCAGGACTTCGGCGAGTTCTTTTTCGTCGATCGCGCCGTGCTTGATGATGCGCCAGTAGGGTTCGGTGATGTCGATCGTGGTGGCGCCTTCGCCTACACAATGGCCACCGTCGAGCACCAGGTCAAGACGGCCGTCCATGGTGCCAAATACTTCGATGCCGGAGCGGCAGGTGGGGATTCCGCTAACGTTTGCGCTGGTGGCGATGAGTGGCATGGCAAGAAATTCGATGAGGGCGTCGGCGATGGGGCTGCGCGTGTGACGCAGGGCCAGGCGACCGGTACCGCCGGTGAGCTTGAGCGGAACCTTGGAGTTGGCGGGCACGATAACTGTCAGCGGCCCGGGCCAGAAGCGCCGGGCGAGTACCTGGAAGCGTTTGGTGACTTCCGAGGCGAGATCTTCCACCATCATGACGTCGTTGACCAGCAGGGGCAGGCTGCGGGAGGACTCCCGGCCCTTGGCATCAAAGACCTTGCCGACGGCGGACAGGTTAAAGGGGTCAGCGACCAGCATGTAGAGGGAGTCGGTCGGGATAGCGACCACCCCTCCATTACGAATCTTGGTAGCGGCGCGGCGAATGGCCACGGGATCCGGATTTTCCGGATTGACTTCGAGTAAATCGGTGATCACGGGTTGGAAACCCTAAATTCTAGCAGGGCTGGCAGTGTGGACAGAAATAGGTGGAGCGCCCGGCCTGAATCATACGCTCAACGGCAGTGCGGCACTTGAGACAGGCTTCGCCTTCGCGATCATAGACAGCGACACCAAAATTGATGCTGTCAACAGGAGTTCCCGGCCGAGTATATTCGGCGTAGGCACTGGCCACGGCGTGCCTCAAGACTTTCTGGATCGCGATATGCAGCGGCTTGATCTTGCGGTCGGGAATTGTATTGGCGGCCGTGGTCGGATGAATGCGGGCATGCCAGAGAGCTTCACTGGCATAGATGTTGCCGATGCCAGCGATGCGCGACTGATCAAGCAGGGCAGGCTTGATGGGGGACTTTGTGCGGGCAAGGATTTGTTTGAGCATCGCGGGGGTGAAGGCCTCGCTTAACGGCTCCGGGCCGAGAGATTGATCGAGCGCATCGATTTGAGCGGGTGTAACCAGGTGAACACGGCCAAGCGTACGCGGATCATCAAAGATCAGGACACGACCGTCGGCGAGGCGGAACCAGACGCGGGTGGTGTGCGGGCGGAGACGATAGTCGGGAAGGACGTAGAGGTTGCCCGTCATGCGCAAGTGCACCTGCAGGTGGAGGCCACCCGTAAAGTCAAGGAAGATGTATTTGGCACGTCGGCGGACATCCATCAGTGACTTCCCATGGAGGACACGAAAGCTGGCGGGGTCTTGCGGGGCAACGTTGCCGGGCCGGTCCACGTGAACAGTATGGATGCGGGCCCCGGCAGCGGATTCGCGAAGACGGCGCACGACGGCGTCTACTTCAGGCAGTTCTGGCATGGTCGATTTTTGATGGATGCTGGAAATCAGAACTTTGCGTGAGAACTTTCATTGGAGAATAGGTTTGTGGCTGCACTGATAGAAGCAATTCAGATTAAACGCCGAACCCTGTTCGAGCACGAGAATATCCCTTTTGTTTGCCTGGAGGCCGACGTAAGTTCGCCGACAGCGCGCGGCGGACAGACGCTCGTGCGGGTCAAGATCCGCAATCTGTTGACAAGGGGGGTCTTTGAAAAAACTTTCAAGGCCGGGGACAAGTTCAAGGAGCCGGATTTGCAAGTGATCTCGGCGTCGTATCTGTATCGCGACGGGGATGGCTTTCACTTTCTCGATCAGGAAAGTTTTGAGACGCTGAGCCTGGCTACCGAAACGGTGGGCGAATCAGGAGATCTGCTGGTGGAAGGGATCGTGATTGAGTTGCAGAAGTACGAAGGCAACCCGATCGGGATCGAGTTGCCGCAGTTTGTGGAGCTGGAAGTAAAGTACACCGAACCGGGGGTGAAGGGCGATACTTCGAGCGGGAGCGTTACCAAGCCAGCAACGCTCGAGACGGGCCTTGAAATTAAGGTCCCCCTGTTTATCAAACAGGGGGAAAGAGTTAAAGTCTCAACCGAAACCAGAGAGTTTGCCGGGCGGGCTTGATCTTCCTAGAGCCGGTCTTCACAGCCAAGAATTTGCCCGAAGGCGTTGAACCGGTCGGCCCCTGCACCACAATTGATGACCGGAAAAAGATCATTCGGAAGTCCTGAACCGAAGATGCCAGTATCGGTTGTCAGGATCAGGATGTCATCCCCCTGACCACCCAACAGGCGGGGGCCGAGAGTTTGCGACGCCTGGAATCGGCCCTTGATGATCACTGAGAGCTCATCGTTCCCAGCGCCACCGTCGAGGGTCAGACCGGTCACCGTGCTGAACCCAGCCGTTTCAAAATTGATCTGGTCATTGCCGCCGCGGCCAAAAACACTTCCACGCTGTCTGACCGTGCTGTCTGGGGCGTCAACCAAGGCTTCGATCTTGTCATGGCCAGCGAAGGCATCCAGATTCCAGTCCAAGCTAACCTGCCCTGGACGTTTCTGCGCAATCTTGTAGGAAATTTCGTCGTTTGCGGACGTGCCGCCACCACTCGCCTCAATTTCCAAAACTGACGCAGCGGACTCCAACTCATAAGTGGATTTCGATGCATTGCCAGCAAAGGCAACTCGCAAAAAACTGGAGTTATTTGACGACTTGACCAGCGTCTTGATTTCCGTCGCAGTCCCCGAATTGAGCAGCAACGTCGCATTCGGAGCTTGTGAATCCACTTCCATCAAAACAATTTGATTCGGACTGAATGCACCTGAGAAGGTGGCGCTTGCGACTGGGGCTGAGGCCCCGGCGCGAATTTCCCATTTCAAACTGTTTTCAGCCTCTCCGAAACCAGTATCAACCCGAACATCGAAACTCTGGGAAGAACTCACCAGCACCTCCACCTTGTCATTACCAGAGCCGGTTTGGACGCTAAGCCCGGAAAGACCAGTGTATTGAGTTCCATCGGCCAGGCCGGGAAAGCCGAAAACTCTGGCAGTTGAATTGTCAACTTCAACCTTTACGGACTGATTCCCTGCTGGAGTGAGGAGAGTTAGCCGTCCCGCAGCGACAGTAGCCGAAGTTTGGGCCGAAAGTAGGCAATTGATCATCAGCGGGCTCGCCCAAAGGACAAACTGCCAATTGTGAATTTTGCGTTGCATGAAATGCTCCTGAATGCTGATTGCTCATCCTGATTGAGCGCACACTACGAATAGGGGCGTGGAGCTGGAGTTTTGATATAGGAAATTGAAAATAATCATCCCAGCGTAAGTTCAAGTGGCGAACCAGCGACGAGGCCCGTATAGCGGGCCGCGCTATCCTGCGGGATCGCCACCTCGTAGTAGCCGCTGGATCCAGGAACCACGCAGAGTTCACCGGCTGGGCTGCTGGCGTAAGTCGAGGCAAAAAGCTCCACACTGCTGAGGCCTACGGCCAAGGTGAAGGGCCGGTTGCGCAGCATGGAAAACTCGTCTATGCGGTAGTTGGTGATGAGGTTGCCGAATCGATCCACGTGGAGAACGGTGCCAGTCCAGGCGCGGCGCGACAACCGGGTGGGACTTGGAGAAGCACTACGCATCGGGTCTTTGATCAGCGGCCCCAATTGCGCGGGCTTCACGCCGAGAGCCAGATGGGCGGCAACCGGGGCAAAGATATCGCGGCCATGGAAAGTAGTGGAAGGATTCGGCAGCCAGTAGCGGGGCTTTTCAAGCGAGCGGACTTTGACTTTGGCATGACCAAGGAGGAAGGAAAAGAGTCCGTTATCGGGACCGATGAAGCGATGGCCTTCCACCTCGATCAGGAGAGCGCGCCGCTCCGAACCCACCCCGGGATCGACGATGGCAACATGGATTGTTCCCACAGGAAAGTAGCGCCAGGATTGTTCGAGCAGGAATGCACCTTCAAGAATGGAGAAGGGCGGGACTTCGTGCGTGATGTCAACTACCGGGACAGCGGGAGCAAGCCTTGCAATCACGCCTTTCAGGACACCCACAAAGTGATCCTGCTGGCCAAAGTCGGTTAACAGAGTAATCATGCCTATTCAGTAGAATAAGGGTTAGCATGCACATACGCGATATTTTGGCGGCAGACGAAACAACCCTCTCGTTTGAGTTCTTTCCGCCCAAAACGGAAGCCGACTCCGATGCGCTGTTCGAGAATATCGCTTCTCTTGAGGCGCTCCAGCCCAGTTTTGTCTCCGTAACCTATGGCGCAGGCGGATCAACGCGGCAGTTGACGCACGATCTGGTGGTTCGCATTAAGACCACCACCACGCTGGACCCGGTACCGCACCTGACCTGCGTTTGCCATCAGGAATTGGATGTTGCTGAGATTCTGGGCAAGTATGCGGAAGCAGGTGTATCCAACATTCTCGCTTTGGGCGGAGACCCGCCCCGGGATGCGGCCAATTACGTCAAGGCAAATGATGCCTTCCAGCATGCGGCGGACCTGGTGCGCTTTATTCGCAAGTTCAATGAAAGCGGAGCGCATCCCGACCCCAGAGGATTTGGAATCGCAGTAGCTGGCTTTCCGGAAGGGCATCCTTCCACACCCAACCGGCTGCTAGAAATGGATTATCTGAAGGCAAAAGTGGACGAAGGCGCCGACTACATCTGCACGCAGCTCTTTTTCGACAACCGGGATTTTTACGACTTCCGGGAACGGTGTGAGCTGGCAGGCATCCGAGTCCCGATCGTGGCGGGGGTGATGCCGGTCACTTCGCTGGGCAGCATGAAGCGGATGGCCCAACTTGCGCTGGGTGCGCGTTATCCGGCGCGGCTGGTAAAGGCACTCCAACGCTGTCAGGATGATCCGGAATCGGTGCGCCATGTGGGCATCCATTGGGCTACCGAGCAGTGCCGGGATTTGCTCGACAACGGCGTGAAGGGCATTCATCTGTATACGTTGAACAAATCGGATGCCACGCGGCAGATTTATCAGCAACTGGGTTTGCGCGACTCGACAGTCGTCCGCAAGCGATAATTGAAGCGTGCCCGCGTATTTTGATTTCAACGCCACCACTCCTGTCGCCCCTGCCGTACTGGCCGCGATGACAGAGGTGTACGCGAGCGTCTTTGGAAATGCATCGAGCATCCACGGCTTCGGGCAGAAGGCGCGGCAGCGGCTTGAAAGCGCAAGGCGTCAGGTGGCCGGTCTGGTGGGTGCGCGAGCAGAAGAAATTGTCTTCACTGCGGGCGGCACAGAGTCGAATAATCTGGCGCTCTTTGGCCTGGCCGAGGCAGCCCGCCCGGCACACTTTGTCACCAGCGCCGTGGAACATCCGGCTGTGTTGAATGTAGTGGAAGAACTGGAGCGCGAGGGGCATGCTGTTGGCATCCTGCCGGTGGGCGCAAGCGGAATCATCGACCCGGATGATTTGCAAAGAGCCTTGCGGCCGGACACCCTAGCAGTCAGCATCATGGCCGTTAACAACGAAACCGGGGCTTTGCAGCCGATACGGGAAGTGGCCGCGATTGCCCGGAAAGCAGGTGTATTCGTGCATTGCGATGCGGTGCAAGCGCCCGGACGAATTCCGATCGATGTCGCCGAGTGGGGCGTGGATTTGCTGAGCCTGAGCGCTCACAAACTCTATGGGCCCAAAGGTGTGGGGGCCTTGTATGTCAGGAAAGGAACGCCACTGCGCAAACGCAGCTTTGGCGGGCACCATGAGCGGGACCGTCGGCCGGGTACGGAAAATATACCAGGGGCAGTGGGATTTGGGGTGGCCTGCGACCGAATCGAGCCAATGTCCCCACTCTTACGGGATCGCCTGGAAGCAAAGGTCCTCGATCAGATTCCGGATGTCGTTGTGAATGGAGACCGCCACTTGCGAGCACCCAACGTTACAAACCTGCGCTTCCCAGGGATCGAGGGAGAAAGCCTGGTGATTGCCCTCGACTTGAAAGGCTTCGCAGTGTCCAGCGGTTCGGCCTGCTCAAGTGGCTCGGTGGAACCTTCGCACGTGCTGCTGGCGATGGGCTTGACACCATTGGAAGCACGCTCGTCGATTCGTATTTCACTGGGCGAGAGCAACACCGCTCAAGAAGTGGATGCGCTAGCAGATGGCCTGGCGGAAGCCGTGTCGCGCCTCAGAAAGTTGTCCCCTGCCTATGCCTGAGCGTCCTCCCATTGCCGTAGCGATGAGCGGCGGTGTTGATTCCAGTGTCGTGGCGGGCTTGCTGAAGCATCAGGGAGAGCCGGTTGTCGGGCTCACGATGCAGCTCTGGAACCAGCGAAGATTGCCGGAAGTGGCCAGCGAAGGCGCAACCGGGCGTTGTTGCTCGCTCGATGATGTCTATGATGCTCGCTATGTGGCGCAGACGCTGGGCATTCCCTATTACGTCGTAAATTTTGAAGATCGCTTTGAACAGCATGTCGTCAAGCCCTTTGTCGCCGACTACATTGCGGGCAAGACGCCGATCCCGTGTACGCTCTGCAATAACTTCATCAAGTTCGATCAGTTTCTGGAAATGGCGGATGGCATTGGCGCGGAGAAGATTGCCACCGGACATTATGCGCAGCTCCGGTGGAATGAAGACGTAGGACGGTGGCAGATGTTACGCTCCACCGATAACTCCAAGGATCAGACTTACTTTCTCTGGGGACTGACTCAAGAGCAGATGGCGCGCACTCTCTTTCCGCTGGGCGGAATGGTAAAGCACGATGTGCGGCAACTGGCCATTGAGCTCGGCTTGCCGGTGGCAGAGAAGCCGGACAGCCAGGAAATTTGCTTTGTGCCCAACGGTGACTATGCCGCATTTATTGAGGCTTATCTGAAGGAGCAGGGAGCGGCACCGACCAGAACCCAAGGCGACATCGTGGATCGCGACGGCAAGAAGTTGGGCCAACACGGTGGGGTGCATCACTTTACGGTGGGGCAAAGGCGGGGCTTGAATGTAGCCGCCGGCGAGCCGCTCTATGTGATTCAAACGAACCCGGCAACGCAGGAAGTTCAGGTTGGGTCAGGGGATGCTTTGCTCAAGAAGCGCTTTCCGGTAAGTCAGGTGAACTGGATTTCGATTGCCGCCCCGCAAGAGCCCGTGCGGGCCGAGGTGAGAATCCGCAACCGGCATCAACCGGCAGCGGCGACGATTTACCCGGTTACCGGGAGCGAGCGTGTTGAAGTGGAATTCGATATCCCACAGCGCGCGGTCACGCCAGGCCAGGCTGCCGTTTTCTACCAGGGCGACCTGGTGCTGGCGGGAGGCTGGATCGAGCGCGAGGCGTGAGCAAGCCGCGATCTCACCTGAGAAACCGATTCGAGGCGGCGCTCGTAGTTGGCCTGCTCAAGCTGGCCGCAAACATGCCGTTGGGCTTTTCGATCAGCATCGCCCGCCTGCTCGACCGGGTAGCACGACGGCTGCGGCAGACAGGCGAGCAAAATTTGCGCCAGGCGCTACCGGAACTGGATGCAGGCACAACGATTGATGCCTTGTATGAGGGCCTGGGGCGCATGCTCTACTACTTTGCCCGCTTCCCTTCCCGCCATCGGGGAAATATCGGCGAGTGGATCGAATACGAAGGCTTTGAGCACTATCAGCAAGCCAAGGCTCGCGGCAAAGGCGTGCTTTTTGCAACCGGTCATCTGGGCAATTGGGAGCTGAGCGCATTCGCTCATGCGCTGCTCACCGAGCCGATGCATGTGGTGGTCCGGCCTCTCGACAATCCCCAACTCGATGCGCTGGTAAAACGCTACCGGATGGGTTCCGGAAATCGCATTCTCGACAAGCAGGATTTTGTGCGCGGGATCTTGCGTGCATTGGGTGCGAACGAGCCAGTGGGAATTCTGATTGATCAAAATACGTTGCCCGAAAATGGCTGCTTTGTGGATTTTTTCGGCATCCCGGCTTGTACCGGCACAACCTTTGCCCGGCTTGCCCACAAGACCGGTGCCGCAGTGATTCCTGGCTATGCGTTGTGGAGCAAAACGAAGCAAAAGTACATCTTGCGCTTCGATCCTGTTTTCCCGATGACCGGAGATGTCGAAGCCGACACCGCGCGGCTCGCCCAGCACTTTGAGGGAGTCATCCGCCGGGAACCCAGCCAGTGGTTGTGGCTGCATCGACGCTGGAAGACCAGGCCTGAGGGTGGCGAAGCAATTTATTGAGCGGCTCTTGAATCCGCCATAGTACCCTTAGCGCCCCCAAACAGTACCCTCACCATCACTTTAGGGTGAAAACCTTAGAGAGAATCTAGGGGAAGTATGGAATTCAACGATGTCCGGCTCGTCCTTCGCTATACAAGACATTGGATTCACTATGGTTGGCTCTTGCATGTGCTGACCTGTACCCTGATTGCTGGTGTTCAGGGAATCTTCGAGTAGCGCGAAATTTTCTAAAGCGTCTAAGGTTTTTCGCCGATAACCGTAATAGATGTCGGATCGGCTCGAATTAGACCGGCTCAAGCGCCAGTTCCTGGCGGCGTTGAACCACGAGGTGCGCACGCCGCTGAGCGGAATTCTCGGCATGACGAGCCTGCTGGAGCAATCGCCACTGACAGGTGAGCAGCGCGAGTATGTTCAACTCACCCGGGCCTGTGCTGAAGAACTCTTTGGCGTACTTTCCTCTGCGCTCGAATACACGGCTTTAGCTGCCGGGGATAGCCAAATCGACCGTAGTGATTTCTTGCTGGAAGAGGCGCTGGAATCCATGGCGGCGCAGTGGCTGCTCAAAGCCCGGCAAAAGGGTCTTCAGTTTTTCCTGCGGCTATCAGACCGCGTTCCGGAGGCAGCCCGCGGCGATGAGCTTCGCTTGCGGAAACTGGTGCAGCATCTGCTTTCCAACGCAGTCAAATTCACGGATCAAGGCTTGATTGAAGTGAATGTGGATGCCAACGAAGACGGGCATCAGCCGGGCCGCTTCTGGCTGAGTGTGCAGGTGAAAGATACGGGCATCGGGATGACGGAAGTAGAAATCGCGCGAATCTTCGAATCCTTCATGCAATTGGAAGGCGGCCTCGCGCGGCGCTATGCCGGGCTCGGGCTAGGTTTGACGCTGGCCCAAGGCATTGCCCGAGCCATGGGCGGGGACCTGAAGGTACAAAGTCTGCCCGGGGAAGGCAGCAATTTTGAGGTCCGGATTCCACTCGAACATTCCCGGTTGGAGGCAGTTGTCGAGCCTGCGGGGCCGCGAAAGATTCTTGTCGTCGACGACAATGAGGCCGCTAGAAAAGTCGCAGAGGCTTACTTGAAACGAGGCAACTTTGCAGTTTCGCTCGCGGAGAGCGGCGAAGTCGCCTTGGAAATGGCTGCCGCAGAGCATTTTGATCTCTTCGTTATGGATCTACAGATGCCCGGCATGGACGGCATTGAAACCACATCCCATTTGCGGCACCTGCCGGGTTATGAGCACACTCCGGTGCTGGCGCTCACTGCGAATGCCGGGGACGAATACCGCCTCCTTTGCCTTTCGCAAGGCATGCAGGGCTACCTTCCGAAGCCGATTGACAGTGATTTGCTCTTGCGTACCGTACGCCAACTCTTGTAGTAGCTGCCCAGTTTCGATAAGATTCCTTCATGTTCAAGGCCCTATCGCTTTGGATCGGGCTTGTGGTTCCACTGGCGGCTCAGGCGCCCGTGCCGCCAATTTGGCCGCAGATCCAGGGCACCTTTCCCCACGGCGCACAACGGGGCACAACTGTCGAGATCCAGCTCACTGGCCGCAATTTGCAGGAAGCCCGCGAAGTCATCTTTACCTCGCCCAGGATCCAGGGCAAAGTGGTCCGGAAGAGCGCATACCAGGCCGCTCTTAAAATTCAAATCGATCCGGATGCGGAACCGGGCCGCCATGACTTCCGGCTCCTGTGCGGGAACGGTTCCACCTTGGGCTATTTCAATGTCAACAGCTTCAAGGAGCGAGTCGAGAAAGAGCCAAACAACTCGCGCGAGCAGGCGGAGCCACTCGAATTCCCTGCCTTGGTCAATGGCATCATCAAGGCCGGAGATTATGACTATTTCCGCTTTGAGGCCAAAGCGGGAGAAACGATCACTTTCGACGTATTGGCCACACGCAATGGCGCCAATACCGACGCCGCATTGGGGATCGTGAACGCCAAAGGGGAAGAACTCGCCTACAGTGATGACCACTACGGCTTCAAAGATCCCCACCTGAAATGGCGCGCATCCGCCGATGGAAGCTTCTTTTTGCGTGTCTATGGCTCGCATGAAGCCGGTTCCGAAACCAGCGATTACCGGCTCATCGCCGGGCGCATGCCGCATGTGGATCTGGCGATGCCCGGAGGGGGCAAGCAGGGAGAGACGGTAGAAGTAGAATTGCGGGGCATCAATTTGACGGGCATTGAAGAAGCAATTTTAGGGGATGGCCTGGCCAAAGCGGAACTTCTCGAAACGGGCCCCGACCGCGCCAGGCTTCGAGTCCGGATTCCCGCAGGTGCGCAGCAAGGGGAGCATCGACTGCACGTGAAGGGAGCCACGCTACCCGTGCCCTTTGTCATCTCCGGCTACCAGGAAGTGACGGTTGCCGACCGTTCGGCTCGCAGCCGCAAAGACCCTAAGCCGGTATCGATTCCGGTGGTGGCCAATGGAATTCTGGATCAGCCCAAAGCCACCGATTACTTTGTCTTCCGGGTGGAAGAGGCCAAGACGATCGTCCTCGATGTGGAAGCCATGCAGCTTGGCTTTCTGACCGACCCGATGGTATTGCTCTACGACGAAACGGGCAAGCGGCTAGCCTATCAGGATGACCCAACCACCAACACCGGCAAGGAACCAGCCAACATGGACCCGCACCTGGTTTTCCGCCTGCCCAAGCCGGGCCGCTACATTGCCGCAGTGCGGGACGCGCAATTTCGTGGTGACCCCAGTTTCCTTTACCGTTTGACGATCAAGGAGGCGAGCCCCGATTTCTCGATACGGGTGATCGGAACGGACGACGCGCTATATCGCGGCCGGGACAACAAGGTGCTCGTTCGCGTACGGCGGCTCGAAGGCTGGGAAGCACCGGTTGAAGTTTGGGCTGAAGATCTGCCTCCAGGCGTTACGGTTGAGAAAGTGGTGGCGGAAGCAAAGAACACTCCCTACACGGGCACTTGCGGCGAAACGCATTACCTGGATGGCACCAACGTAGAACTTACCTTTCGAGTCGCGAGCGACGCGCCAATTCAGCCCGGGCAACTCCGCTTTGTCGGCAAAGGCAGCTTCGGAGGGAAAGAAGTCATCCGAACGGGACGTACTCGCTACTTCCGCAGCCGGATCCGCCATATCGGGGATGCGGAAGAAGAACGCTTGCGCGTTACGGTAGCCGACGCCCCCGGCGCCGTGCTGGTAGTACCCCAATCGTTGAAACTGGACCCCAAGGGATTTGCCAAGTTCACCGTGATCGTGACGCGGCTTGACGGCGGCAAGGAACCGCTGGAGCTATCGCTCGAGGCGGCGGCGGCAGGCTTGCAGGCGGAATCAAAACCAGTGAATCCAGGCGAGACCAGAGCCGACGTGGAATTGAAGGCGGGGGAAAAAGCACCCGGTGAGTTTGTTGTAGTGGGGCGAGCCGGTGGTGCCGTCATCGGAAGATCACACCCGGTGCAAGTCCGGCAAGGGGGCCTTTAATGAGGCAGTTTTTGGGATTGCTCGCCGTACCAGCCATCGCGGCCGTGACGGTGTATCCGCCGCAGATCGAACTCTACGGCACACAGGCGACACAAGTTTTCACGGTGACGGAAAAGACTGCCGCAGGCTATGAGCGCGACATTACGGCAACTTGCGGGGCGAGCAATATCGCAACCGCGAAACACGCCCCCTTGTTGCGACTACGCTGCGGAACACAATTGGTCAGTATTCCGATCACGATCAAACCAGCGGCCAAAAAACCGGGAGTCAGCTTCATCAACGATGTCAGCCCGATCTTTACGATGAGCGGCTGCGCGGGGGCCAATTGCCACGGTTCCATCCGGGGGCAACGCGGCTTCAAGCTTTCGCTCTTCGGCAATGATCCCCTGCTGGACTATGAAGCAGTTACCAATGCCAGGGCCAAGCGGATTGATACCGCCAATGCCACGCAAAGCATGCTGCTGAAGAAGGCCACGGCCGAAACTCCCCACGGAGGAGGTCTCCGCTTTGCGCCGGACACTTTGCAGTACCGCGTGATTCAAGAGTGGATTGAACAGGGAGCACCCTATGACCCCGGAAACACGCCACGAATCACTTCGCTCAGCGTTTACCCGGAAGAGAGACTGCTGGTGGGGAAAGGGGCCAGACAGCAATTGATCGCCATTGCCCGCTATAGCGATGGAAGCATTCGCGATGTGACCCATCTGGCGCAGTACACGCCCAACGACCCGGATACGGTTCGTGTGAATGGCCGGGGCGAAGTCGAGGCGATCGAAATGGGTGAAACAGCAGTGATGGTCCGCACGATGGGCCATGCCGTGGCAGCGCGCATCCTCATTGCCGCAACCGAGACTCCACAGGATTATCCGGTCCAGACAAAAAGCAACTACATCGATCAGCACATCTTTGACAAGCTGCGCCGGCTGAATATCCGGCCTTCCGAGGCTGCATCCGACGAAACATTCCTGCGCCGGGTTTATCTGGATGTTACCGGTATGCTGCCCAACGTCGAGACAAGCCGGAGCTTTCTAGCCTCCACTGCGCCGGACAAGCGCAGCAGGCTCATTCAGGAACTGCTCAGCACGCGGGAGCATGCCGAGGTGTGGGCGCTGAAGTTTTCAGAACTGACGCGGGCGGGCACGCGAGAGGCAGGCAACAAGGGTGCACGGATTGTGTATGACTACTTCCGGGCTGCCTTTGCCGCCAACCGTCCTTATGACAAAATCGTGCGGGAGTTGCTTCTGAGCCAGGGGGCGCATAGCTTCGCGCAGTCTTCCGTTGACGGCTTGCCTGCCTCGCCCACCAGCTTTTACAACATCAGTTTCGACTCCAACGCCCCGGACCACGCCACCAACATCAGCCAGCTCTTTCTGGGGGTCAGGATGGAATGCGCCAAATGCCACAACCATCCCTGGGAGCGCTGGACGCAGGATGACTTCTACGGCTTCGCCGCATTCTTTGCCCGCGTGGGCATCAAAGAGGTTTACGAGAATGACGAGAACGCGACGCAGTACATGGAAGAAGGGAGCGTCGAGCATCCCAAGACGAAAAAGCGCGTCAACCCGCAAGTACTCGACGGCAAGCCGATCGAAGATACCCAGGATGGAGACCTTCGGGAGCCGCTCCTGGAATGGATGACAGCGAAGAAGAATCCGTACTTTGCCAGGACCATGGTCAACCGGGTTTGGAAGCATTATTTTGGCAGGGGCTTTGTCGAAGAAGTAGACGACTTCCGGGTGACAAACCCTCCATCACACCCGGCACTGCTCGATGCCTTGGCGAAGGACTTTGCCGACAGCGGCTATGACTTGCGCAAGCTGGAGCAACGGATACTCAATTCGCGCACCTACCAGCTTTCGGCCGAACCGAATGTGAGCAACCGCGCAGACCAAAGAAATTTTGCCCGCTTCCCCGTAAGGCGGTTGATGGCCGAGACGCTCATCGACACCATGGGCCAGGTTTCCGGCGCGCCCGAGAAGTTCGCGGGCTATCCGCCCGGAACCCGTGCCATGCAGGTTTATGGTGGCAATGGCGGCTATATGCTTTCGAGCTTTGGGCGTCTGAGTCGCGACATCATTTGTGAGCGTGACGCGCAGCCGGACATGGCCCAAACCATGCACCTGATTGCCGGCGGCACAATTCAAAGCAAAGTGGACAAAGCCAAGCTGCGCTGGGAATTGAGCGACGAGGCCCTGATCGAAGACATTTATTTGAAGGCACTCGTCCGGCAACCCTCCGCCAAAGAGCGGGCGGCCTTGCTCGAACGCATCGCCCAAGGCAATCGCAAGGCTGCCTTTGAGGATTTGCTCTGGGCCATCTTCAATTCCAAAGAGTTCATGCACCAGCATTAGGAGCCATCATGTTTGACCGCCGGGGATTTTTACGCGTTGGATCAATCGGAGCCTTTGGCTGCCTCGACTGGGGCCTGGTTTCGAAACTGCGGGCTCAATCAAAGAAGCCCGCTTCGGCCGATATATCGATCATTCACTTCTGGCTCGCCGGAGGCCTGAGCCATCTCGATACCTTTGACATGAAGGAGGGCACGGATCGCAAGTACCGCTCGCCCTTCGCCCGCATCCCCACATCGATTCCGGGTTTACACATCAGCGAGCACCTGCCCCGCACGGCCCGGCTGATGAACAAGACGACGCTGATTCGCTCCATGACGCACAAGCAGTCGGCCCACGGCGCGGCAACCACGCTGATGTTGAGCGGCCACGACGCCTTGCCCACGCTGCTGGTGCCCAGCGTGGGCAGCGTGCTGTACAAAGAGTTGGGCGCACGCAATGAGTTGCCGCCCTATGTGATCGTGCCGCAACCGCGCGGAAACAATGCCCGGGCTGGCTTTCTGGGGCCAAAGTACAACCCCTTCTCGGCTGGCGAAGTAAATGTTGCCAAGTATCAGGTGCGCGACATGGACTTGCCAATGGGCGTGGACTGGGCACGCATGCAAGGACGCCGTAGTCTGTTGAACCTGGTAGACGAGAAGCTGCGCGGCTACGATACGACCGATACGTTTGAGACGCTCGACAGCTATTACCAGTCCGCCTTTGACCTGATGCAATCCCCCAAAGCGAAGAAGGCATTTAACATCGCCGAAGAACCAGAAGTGCTGCGGAACAAGTACGGCCGGACGGCCATGGGACAGGGTGCTCTACTGGCGCGGCGGCTGGTCGAGGCCGGTGTTCGATTTGTCAGCGTTGGCAAGGGCGAAAATGCCTGGGACCACCACAGCACGCTATTTTCCGGTTATGCCAATGAGTTCATGCCGGAGCTCGACAATGCCTTTGGCGGACTCATGGAAGATTTGGATCAGCGCGGTCTGCTGGACACGACCTTGGTGATCGTGACCGGAGAGTTTGGCCGCACCGCGGAGATCAACGTAAACCAGGGGCGGGATCACTGGCCCAATTGCTTCTCGCTCTTGCTCGCGGGAGCCGGGGTGCCACAGGGGCAGATCGTCGGCGCATCCGACAACGACGGTATGTATGTGAAAGAGCGGCCAGTAGAGGTGCCGGACTTTATGGCGACAATTTTCAAGAAGCTGGGTGTCGACTACGAGAAAGAATATGTGTCCAACATCGGCAGACCCATCAAGATCGCGGAAGGCAAGCCGCTGAATTTTCTGGGATGAGTTCCCCCACGATCCAGCCGGTTCAGCAAGACCGCGACACGCACAGCGGCGGCCCGCATATCCGTTGCCCCTTGTGTAAATGGGAGCCACGCCCCGAGGACTTGTGGAGTTGCAGTTGCGGACACCAGTGGCACACGTTCGATACTGGAGGGGTATGCCCGGCCTGCATCACGCAGTGGGCCATGACGCAATGCCTGAGTTGTCATGGCTGGTCGGCGCATTCAGATTGGTACAGCTACGAGTGACATCGTGGAACGATGCAACCCGGTAACATTTAGCCTCACTACGACTCACACTGGTAAAGATATGAAAGAAATCATGGAACTGAAAATTGAAGGGATGCACTGCGATGGTTGCGTGCGCCGGGTAACGGCTTTATTGCGAAAAGTCGAAGACGTAGAAGTGGATTCCGTGGTGGTGGGGGCCGCCAAAGTGAAGGCCAGCAGCGAGGCTAGAGCGGATCTGGTGAAGGCGATTGAGAGCGGCGGCTTTCGGGTAACAGGCTAGCCATGCCGGTCAAGCTGCGGCTTGAGATCGAAGGCATGACTTGCGCTGCCTGCCAGAGCTTTGTTGAAAAGGCCTTGCGGGAGCAACCGGGCGTGCAGACGGCAAACGTGAACCTCATGCTCAACGAGGCAACGGTTGAGTTTGATGAAGAGCTCGTCACTTCGGAACAATTGCTCGCGGCAGTGGAGGACACTGGCTACGGGGCCAAAATTCCGGTGGCTAGCCGGAGTCTGGTCGCTGCGGAAGACGAGCGAGGGCAACGGCTTCAAGCTGAGTTTGAGAGTTTGAGAAACAAGGCATTGCCCAGTCTGGCAGCGGGCCTCGTCATGATGGCGGCAATGCCCTTCGTTGGCCATGACGCGGGATGGTGGGCCTGGACACAGTGGGGAATCGCCACCATAGTTGCCGTCTGGGCTGGCCGATCATTCTATGTAAAAGCCTGGGCCGCGGTGCGGCATGGCCGGGCCGATATGAATGTTCTCGTGGCGATGGGGACAGGCGCCGCGTATGTCATGTCCGCAGCGTCCACACTTTGGCCGCACTGGTTTCATGCGCATGGCATGATGCCGCAGATTTACTTTGAAGCGGTTGTCTTCATCATTGCCTTGGTGCTGGTGGGCAAGATGCTGGAGGCACGGGCCAAGCGGCAGACTTCCGTTGCGCTCCAGCAACTGGCCGCATTGCAGCCGAAGCGGGCGACGGTTCGCCGGGATGGAACGGAGATCGAAATTGCGGTCGAAGCGCTGGAGCGGGGAGACCTGCTGCTGGTTCGCCCGGGGGATGGGATTGCCGCGGATGGTGAGGTTGTAGAGGGCAATAGCAGCGTCGATGAAAGCATGCTGACGGGGGAGAGCCTGCCGGTTGAGAAATTGCCGGGTGCGAAGGTTTACGGAGGAACCACGAACGGGCAGGGGGCCTTGGTCGTACGGGTTGGTAATAGTGGCGGGGAGAGTGCGCTGGAGCAGATCATTCGCGTGCTACGAGATGCACAAAGCGATAAGGCACCGGTGCAGGCACTGGCAGACCGGGTGAGTGCCATCTTTGTGCCTGTTGTGATTGGGATTGCCGCTCTCAGCTTTGGCGCCTGGCTTTGGCTGGGTGGAGTGGACGCGATGCGTGCTGGAGTGATCGCCGTAGCCGTGCTGGTGATCTCCTGCCCCTGTGCGATGGGCTTGGCCGTGCCAACCGCGATCCTGGCCTCGACTGGCCGTGCGGCAAGGATGGGAATCCTGATCCGCGGCGGCGAAGCGCTGGAAAAGTTGGGCGGAGTCGAGGTCGTTGTACTCGACAAGACGGGCACGATTACGGAGGGCAAGCCTCGTGTCACCGAGATCCTTGGCCCGGCTGAGGAGATCCTGCATTTCGCGGGCAGCGTAGAGGCCAAGAGCGAACATCCGCTGGCGAAGGCCATTGTGGCGGAAAGCCACAGCCGCGGCATCGCACTCTCAGCGGTGAATCAGTTTCGGGCGGAACCGGGCGTGGGGGTGAGCGGGGAGGTTGACGGCAAGCAGGTGCAGGTGGAGGCCGCAGCGCGGCGCGGCGGCATTCGCGTCCTGGTTGATGGCAAGGAACTCGGCCAGTTAACGCTTGCCGATGGAGTGAAACCAGGCTCCAAGGGGGCGATTGCCCGATTGCGCGCAGACGGGCTTCGCGTGGTGATGTTGAGTGGAGATCGCGAGGAGGCCGCCCGGGCGATTGCCGGTGAAGTTGGCATTGAGGAAGTGATCGCCGGAGTGCTTCCGGCGGGCAAGGTAGATGCCATTGCCCGGCTCCAGGCGGGGGGCGTCAAGGTGGCGATGGTAGGCGATGGCTTGAACGATGCGCCTGCACTGGAAAAAGCGGACGTGGGAATTGCCATGGCCGCTGGCACGGATTTGGCACTGGAAGCAGGCGACGTAGCCCTCCTGCGAGGGGATCTGAACGGTGTCCCCGATGGAATTGAGCTTTCGCGCCGGACGATGCGCATCATGTGGCAGAACCTGGGCTGGGCCTTCATCTACAACATCGTGGGGATTCCGATCGCTGCGCTGGGTCTGCTCAATCCGGTTTTTGCGGCGGCAGCCATGGCGCTCAGCAGCGTCAGCGTGGTGCTGAACAGCCTCAGGCTTCGGTGATCGAAACCTGGGCCCGGCGGATGAGCGATATGGTGCGGGGGCGCTGCTCCAGCACTGGAGCGGGCTCGGGCGCCGGATTCGGAGTGGGTTCGGGCGAGGGAGCAGAAAGTGCCGCCAAAGCAGAGGATAGCGCCTCAAGATCCTTCTGCTCTGGTGTTTCCGGTTGCTCACCGGATGGGGACTTCAGGAAGCGCCAAATTCGGGCGGGCTCAGGCGAATTCGATTCCAGAAAGTCCATTCCTGAGGCGGTAATCTGCATTTTCGATTTATCGTCCACCACGATCCACCCCAGTGTCTTGAGATACCAGAGGCACATCTGAATCTGGTCTTCCGTCATATCGACGATCTTTTCAAATTGCCGCATCGTCACCACTGGCACGCGAGGGTTCTGCCGCCGGACGTCGTAGAGCACACAGAGCATGGTCATGCGACGGTCCCGCTCCTCAGTCAGACTCCGGAAGAAGTCCATCCCGGTAAAGGAAATCTCGCGGTCATCATCCCCACCCCGGACGGAATCGAACATTTTGCGGGAAACAGGGTCCAGCAGGACTTCAAGCGCCAGGTTGATCTCGTTCAATTTTTCCTGGCTCGGCTCCGCGCCCGTGCGCGGGTTGTACGCAATAGCCAGCGCGTTGTAGGCCAACTGAATCACTTCGGGAGTGGCTTTCGGATCGATGCCCAGAATCTTGTAGTGGTCTTGAAATTTGCCAGCGGCGGCGGACGACATTACGGGAGGTATCGGCAGGATGAGGGCGAAGCGATAGAGAAAATAAGAACCCGGGCGTGAGATCTCAGTCCAGATCAGGAATGCTACCCACAAATCATTAAATTGAGTTCAGGATTATTGTTTACAGTCATTCCTTCTGATAGGTTCGAGGCTACATTGTGGCAGACGCAACAATACACTTTCAAAACAAGGCTCAAGAATGAAACAACAGTCATGGATACGCGTGGCAGTAACCTTGATGCTGTGCGGCCTGGCCGCTTTCAGTCAGAACTTCGGTGAGATCACCGGGGTGGTGACCGACAGCACAGGCGCGGCAGTAGCGAATGCAGAAGTAACGATTACGAATTTGGCTACGAACCAGATTAGAAGTCTGAAAACAACAGCGGCAGGCACCTATACTGTCCCCTTTCTGACACCGGGGCAATATAAGGTTGAGGCAAAGTCAGCAGGCTTCAAGTCAGCGGTGGCCAACAATCGAACGCTTCAGGTAGGCGACTCAATGCGCGTCGACTTCTCACTGGATGTCGGTCAGGTAAGCGAGAGCGTGGAAGTAGCAGCTTCCGCGGAAATGCTTCAGACCTCTTCGACCTCGACAGGTACGGTAATCGAACAGAAGCGTATCGTAGAGTTGCCTCTTAACGGCCGCAACTATCTCCAACTGGTCCGCCTGGCACCAAACGTTTCAGCGGAAATGCCCGCGGGTGGCCAGGCCAATGGTCGACAGGGCGGCGAACGGTCCAATCAGGCACTATCCATCGCTGGCATGCGGCAGCAGTTTAACCGCTTCACCCTGGATGGCGTCGAAAATACGGACATCAATTTCAACACCTTCGTTGTCCGTCCTTCCATCGACGCACTGCAAGAGTTCAAGGTGCAATCCGGAGTCTACTCGGCTGAGTTTGGCCGCGCCCCATCGCAAATCAACGTGAATACGAAGCCGGGCACCAACGAGTATCACGGCGTGCTCTTCCACTTCTTGCGGAACGACGCCATTCAGGCTCGCCAATGGCTGCAAGCAGGCCCCAAGAACCCCTTTCGCCGGAATCAGTTCGGCTTCACCTTGGATGGACCTCTGTCGATTCCAAAGGTTTTTGATGCCAAGAACAAACTTTTCTTCATGGTCAACTATGAAGGGCTCCGCGAACGCAAAGCGGATGTACGGCGTGCCACGGTAGCGGACCAAGCTATGATTGGCGGTGACTTCTCGGGTCCGGCTCACCTCCCGATTTTTGACCCCGCGACGATTCGTGCGGTAGGCAGCAGCGGAACGGCCAATCCGTTCCCCAACAATCGGGTTCCCGCCTCTCGCATCCACCCCACCTTCACGAAGTTACTTCAGTTCTACGAACTGCCCAATATTCCTGGGGCGATCACTGGGGTTTCGCCTTTCAACTATGAACGCAACGCTCCCAATCCTGTCGATTGGGACCAGCTCACCACCCGGATCGACTGGAACGAGTCCACAGTAAGTCAATGGTTTGGGCGCTACAGTTGGGGCAAGGAATTCGTCAGTGATGGTCAGACCTTCCCGCAACAGGACTTGCGAGTAGACACCAGCAACTGGCAGGCCATGCTGGGTAACGTTCGCACCTTCTCACCCACCCTCGTGAATGAACTTCGACTCGGGGCAACCATTTTCGACAACGACCGCGCTTCGTTCTACAACTTCCGTCGCGACGTGACCTCAGAGCTCGCCATTCCGGGCCTGGTTTCTCCGATTCAAGCCGCTTGGGGCTCTCCCCAGGTAAGCTTTAGCGGTAACAATGTCGTTTCTGGCTGGGGGGAAACCACCGAAGCTCCCTTTGTCCTTCGCAACCGCACCTACCAGCTTCTCGACAACCTGAGTTGGATCAAGGGCAAGCACACCTTTAAGATGGGCCTTGAAATAGCCAGTCGGCGCTTCAACCAAATCGGCAACCAGTTCCCCCGCGGATTCTTTGACTTCCCTGCGCGGTATACGTCTGATCCGGCTCGCCTGGCCTCAACCGGCTCGGCCTTCGCCACCGGATTGCTTGGCTTTACTCAGGAAGCCACGCGCGCACTCGGTATCGCGAATACGCAATTCCGCCAGTGGTCTCAATCCTACTATTTCGAGGACAGTTGGAAGATTCGTCCCAACCTAACCCTCAACCTTGGCATCCGCTATGAATATACGCCTCCCTTCGCGGACCGTTATCGTGGCATCTTCAACGTTCAGATGTCCTGCCCGGGCGTCAACGACCAGGGCATTGACCGCAACTGCCCCATCCCGACCCTCGTCCGACCCGGCCCCGGTGACTTTCACGAAGGCCTTGACATCCGGATGGCAGATCGGATCCCGAAAGCAACAGGTGATGATGTCCTCGTTAATCGTGCCACCATCCGGCCGGACCGCAACGATTGGGCACCCCGCATCGGTATAGCCTGGCAGCCCATGTCCAAGATGACCGTGCGCACCGGCTGGGGTATGTTCTACGCGCAGGACACCGGCAACCCGATCTGGGATATGGCCCGCAACTTCGGATTCCGGGAATCCGCTCGCAGCCTCGATCTATTCCCCGAGAACAGCCTGACCAGCCCTTGGGCCGTGTCTGGTTCCAACGTCAGTGGCCTGTGCAGTGGCTGGTCTGGCCTCTGCCTTTCGGGCCTCTACACCTTCGCCAACGACACCAACCGCCGTACGGCTTACGTGCAGCAGTACCTGGCCAACGTGCAATACCAATTGACCGACAGTCTTCTGCTCGAAGTTGGATACCAGGGGAGCGGCGGCCGCAAACTCATGCGCATGTACGGCTGGAACGATCCCATCTATCGTAGCGGCCCGACCGACACGCGCAACGCAGTCCAGCGCCGTCCATGGGGCCTCGATTACTACGGCCGCATTCAAACCATTGGCAGCCGGGCAAACTC
>CAZECF010000002.1:56747-95718 GCA_964510335.1 uncultured Bryobacter sp.
CATGGGGCCTCGATTACTACGGCCGCATTCAAACCATTGGCAGCCGGGCAAACTCCAACTACAACTCCGGTATCGCCAAAGTCCAGCAGCGGTTCAATAAGGGCTTTACCTATCTGGTTTCCTACACTTGGGCCCGGTCGATTGACGATAGCTCAGCGATCCGAACCAACGATGGGGATAATCTTTTCCCGGCTTCCACCTATGACTTCACGCTGGAGCGTGGCTTAAGCCAGTTCCACCAGTTGCATCGATTCGCAACCTCTTTGCTTTATGAATTGCCCTTCGGCCGTGGCAAGCGCTACGACCTGGGCAAGGCCGGCAATTTCGTCGCTGGCGGATGGAGCTTGGGTTCGATCGTTACCATGGCCACGGGTTCTCCTTTCAACGGGGGAGGCTGCGGCGATATCGCCGGCATTACGCAAGGTAGCCGTGGCGATGCAACTGGGATCAGCCCCTATCTCGACAAGCCCACGCCTCAGGAATTCTATCGGCGAGCAGCCTCGGGTCGCGGGGCTGCCTCGATCACCTGTAACGTGCCTGATGCCACGGGAGCCAATGAGTTGACCTACCGTGCGGGCAACATCAACCGCAATCAGTACATCTCGCCCGGTTTCCTGGGCTGGGATATGAGCCTGCTGAAACGCTTCGATCTTACGGAGAAGATGAACCTCGAATTCCGCTTCGAATCCTTCAACTTCCCGAACCGTCCCAACTGGGGCACGCCGAACACGAATCTCACATCGCCGCAATACGGACAAATCACCGGCGCGCGCGATATGAGAACGAATCAGTTTGCCTTGAAACTTGCCTTCTGACGCAGTTCAGTCAGGATCTCGAACGCCGCCTGCCCACTTGGACAGGCGGCGTTTTTCTTTACCTCCAACCCATTCCCGCACGGTTCAAGGTATCTGTTGCAGCGCCTGTGTTGCCAGTCTTCGCACTTGATCGTCACCGTCCCGGGAGGCCGCTTCCAGGTGCCCGCGAGCCACTGCGAACCGGCCCAGTTCAGCAAAAGCCAGGCCCAGGTTGAGCCTTGCTTTGCCCATCCCGGGCCGCACACGCAAGGCCTCTTCAAATTGCGCTACGGCTCTTGCTGCCCTCCCGCTCATCAGATACAAATTTCCCAGGTTCAGGTAGGCATCCGCCATTGCTGGATCCAGCTTTGCGGCTTCCAAAAGCCATCGCTCCGCTTCAGCATATTCTCCCCGTTCCGCCAAAGCAGTCCCGAAATTAAAGCGTGCGATGGAATATCCGGCATCCCGCACCGCTTCCTGAAAATGCGCTTTCGCCTCATCCCACTGCCCGGCCGCTGCTAGTGCATTGGCCAGGTTGTTGTGCGCCAAAGCAAAAGCAGGTCGCGACCGGAGCGCCTCGCGCCACGCCTGCACTGCATTCCCGGTTTTGCCTTGCCGGTTGAGCGCGGCCCCCAAATTATTGAACGCATCCGGCGAGTCTGGATCCACGGTGACAGCGCGCCGCAGCGCGGTCTCCGCGGCTGCGTAGTTTCCTTGCCCGAGCAACGCCTCGCCCAGGTTGTTCAGCGATGCCGCGTCTTCCCCCACAGCTTCCAATACAGCAACTGCTTCCGCGAATTTTCCCTGCCGCGTCAGAGTTGCACCCAAATTCCGCCGGCCAGGCAGGTAGGCCGGGTCACGCACCAGGGCCTGACGATACCACTTCTCGGCAGCCTCCAAGCCGCCCATGCGAAAATGCGCCTCTGCCAGTTGATGGTAGAACTCCGGTTCCTTGGGTTCAAACTTCCGAATTGCTTCCTCCAGGGCAAGGGCACCCTGTTGCAAGTTGGCGGCCTGATAGACCTGAGCCACGGCCAGGTAAAGTTCCCGCACTGGCCCTTGAATTCCCTCGGACACCTTGCTCAAGGCCACAGGCCCCTTGTAAGAATTCCTCGCCGTTTCTTGTATCTCCTGCTTTTGAGCTAGCAACTTCGCCCCCGGCCGCCGCTGCACCTTGTGGTCGGTCATGATCACGTGCACCACGTCATCTGTCCGCCGCTTCGGCATGTGACAGCCCGCGCAATCGCCTTCCGCTTCCCTTTTCCCTGCATGTGCCGCCAAGTCCTGATGGCACGACAAACAAGCATTGTTGAAGGCTTTGGGTCCTCGCTTTACGGCATGCGGGTCATGACAAGTGGTGCAAGTCATCTGGCTGCCGCTGGCAAGATAGCAGCGCGACTGCATCATTCGGTAGCCATGGTGCGCAATTTCGAAATGATCCTTTGGCTTTCGATCTTCCGGAAAATCAAAGTTCACAACGAACTCGTTGAGCTCTTCTTGCGCCTCATAGCTGAAGGGATCGCGATCAAATCGCCGAATGGCGTAGGGCAATGCTCTGCTGGTTGATTCAAGGTGGCACTGCAAACAAACCTCCAACTGTCTCTGCTGACTCACCTGCCGGGGATTGAAAATCGACTTTCGAACAGTCTCCTTATCCGAACCCGCCGAAGCAGCATTAACATGCGCCTGGCCTGGCCCATGGCATCTTTGGCATCCAATACCGCCTGCAAATTTTCCCGATTTCGCCTCCGGGTAGCCATTGTGGCAAAACATGCATTCACTCGAAATGGTGCGCCGGAAGCCAGGATGGTCACGGTGGTCATAGCCCGGACTCATCGCATGATTCCCCTTCGCTTCCGCATACCAACCTACGGGCAATTCCACCAGTTCTCCGTTCTGACGCTGGTGCAGATAAGTCCGCGCGTGATTTCCCGAGCCCATTACGTAATGAATTTCCTTCTCAAATACATTGATCTCTTCTCCTGCTTTCCCCAACTGATGCCGCCGCAAGAACCACTTCCCCTCACGCTCTTCAATCCGGTAGTGCTCGCCTGACGCTTCGTGCATAAAACTCGGCAAGGTGGCCATCAGGTCTGCCCGTGCAACGGCGAAGGACTTTGCCATTCCTGTTTCTTTGTACGATCTTGCAATTTCAGCGTGGCATCCCTGACAGGTAGCGGGCGAGGCGTAAGAGGAAGACTCAGCGAGAGATGCGGGGCGCGGAGCAGAGCAGTTGATCAAACCCAGGGAAAGGAAAAGGAAATACCTCGGCACGGCCATCATTGTCTCAAGTTTGCCAATCGCGTTCACGCAATCCTGCTGTCATCTGGCAAGCTGCGAGATGATGAAAGCTCACCATGAATCGTGATCGAAAATTTCCCCTGCGGAGCATGAACTGGTTCCAGAATCCGGACAACCTCGGAATGACGGCTGTCTACCTCGAACGCTATGCAAACTATGGCCTCACCCGGGAAGAATTGCAGTCCGGCCGCCCGATCATTGGCATCGCGCAGATTGGCTCCGATCTTTCCCCCTGCAACCGGATTCACCTTGATTTGGTCGATCGAATCCGCGACGGCATCCGCGACAGTGGCGGCGTCCCGTTTGGGTTTCCTGTTCATCCGATCTTTGAAAATTGCCGGCGTCCAACAGCGGCGCTCGACCGGAATCTGGCCTACCTTGGACTCGTCGAGATCCTGCACGGCTACTTCTTCGATGGCGTAGTGCTGACGACCGGCTGCGACAAAACCACGCCGGCCTGCCTGATGGCGGCGGCAACGGTCAACCTGCCCGCAATCGTATTGAGTGGTGGCCCGATGCTGAACAGCTATTACGAAGGCAAGCTGGCCGGGAGCGGCATGAGTGTTTGGGATGCGCGCCGCCTGCATGCGGCCGGCGAGATTGACTATGACGAATTCATGAACCGGGTGATGGCATCCGCTCCTAGTCCTGGACACTGCAACACGATGGGCACGGCGTCCTCGATGAACTCGATGGCTGAAGCCTTGGGGATGAGTCTGCCTGGCTGCGCGATCATCCCGGCGCCCTACCGCGAGCGCACGCAAATGGCCTTTCGCACCGGCAAGCGGATCGTCGAAATGGTGAAGGAAGACCTGCGGCCTTCACAGATCATGACGCGCCAGGCCTTTGAGAATGCCATTGTCGTTTGCAGCGCCATTGGAGGCTCCACCAATTGCCCGCCTCATCTTGTCGCCATCGCCCGGCACATGGGAGTCGATCTGAAAACGAAGGATTGGGAAACGGTCGGGCATGAAATTCCGCTGCTCGCAAACGTGCAGCCAGCGGGTGAATACCTGACGGAAAGCTTCCATCTGGCCGGCGGCATTCCAGCAATCATCGGGGAATTGATGTCTGCGGGCAAGATCAACGAAGACGCGCTCAACGTTTCGGGTAAGTCCGTGGGCGAATGCTACCGCGGCCTGGCCTCAACAAATCATGAAGTGATCCGGCCCTATGCAAGACCCCTCAAGGAAAACGCGGGGTTCCTGGTGCTGGAGGGGAATCTCTTTTCTAGCGCTCTGGTAAAGACCTCTGTCATAGCCGACGACTTCCGGCAGCGCTTCCTTCAGCAACCCGGAGCCGAGAACACCTTTACGGCTCGCGTGATCGTATTTGAAGGTCCAGAGGATTATCACGAGCGGATTAACGACGAGTCCCTTGAAATTGATGACCATTGCATTCTGGTGATTCGCGGCTGTGGGCCGCTGGGTTACCCCGGTGCGGCCGAGGTGGTCAACATGCTGCCCCCGGACAAGCTCATCCGGATCGGCATTGATCAATTGCCAACACTGGGCGATGGCCGCCAGAGTGGCACCAGCGCCAGCCCTTCCATCCTCAATGTTTCGCCCGAGGCGGCAGCGGGCGGCAATCTGGCAATCCTCCAGACAGGTGACCTGCTGCGCGTGGATCTGAATCAGCGGCGGGTGGACGTATTGATCAGCGATGCGGAGATCGAAGCGCGGAAAGCTAAGGTGAACTTGACCCTCGCAGAAACCCAGACCCCCTGGCAGGAACTCTTCCGGGCACATACCGGACAGCTTGAATTCGGCGGCGTGCTGGAATTTGCGGTCAAGTATCGCAACTTGGGCGAGATCATTCCCCGGCACAACCACTAAGTCATGCGGCATGCCTATACGCTGGATGCGCTCCGGCTGGCGGCCAGTCTGGCGCTGGTTGTCGGGCATCTCACCACGGAAGCAACCGTGCCAGCCACCATTGGCAATCTGCTGCTGGGCGGACTTTCTTCGGCCATGTTCTTCCTGCTGGCGGGATACCTCGGCGCTGCGACACCCGGACTTTTCGAGCGTCCCATCGGGGCTACCCTCTGGCGCCGCTCGATGCGCCTGCTGCCTCCACACTGGATTGGCTTTGCCCTGCTGCTCCCATTTGCGTTTCGTCTGCCTTGGGAAGAACTGGGTTCGGCGATCCTCTGGTGGGGGAGTGGAATGCAGAACCTGGCCCCGGCCGGAACCTTCTCCCAACGTTGGAACTTTCCCGCCTGGGCCGTCACGCCGTTGTTACTCGGGAGCTTGAGTCTCATCTGGCTTCGTTTGGGCAAAGTAAATGAGTGGGGCCCGCGTAGCCTGATTCCGCTGCTCGGAGGAATCCTGCTGGTGCGAATGGGGCTGGACCTGCTACCGTTTCCACCGCTCGATTCCGAGACATCGATTGCCCGCCACACGGCAAACTTGCCGCGCTTGCTCGAAGTGCAGGCAGGCGCGATTGCGGCGCTGCTCTTCCGGAATCCACCGCGCTGGCTGGCTGCGGACCTGACCGTGATGACACTCCTGCTGGCGAGCATTGGGCTTCTATTGGGCGGGGCCGCAATTGACGGCAAACCGGGAATCTATATCGTGACGCATGGGCTCTTCGCGCCCTTGGGAGTCTTGCTGGTGGCTAGTGCTTTTCACAATGAAGGCAGGGTGGCCAGCTTTTGCAGGCTGCCCTGGATTGTGCGCGGCGGGCAGATCTCGATTCTCTTGTGGATGCTACACATCCCGGTGGACACGGTATGCAAGCATCTGGCGGTCCGGCTGGGATTTGGGCTCGATTGGCTTTACACCTGGCCGTTCATCCTGATCTCAATGACCATGACGCTGATTGCGGCCCGGCTGGGGCTGCCGCTGGTAGAAGCTATTCGATCAAATGGAAAGCCCGGTAATCGTTAGAGGAAATTGTTGATCGTGTTATTGTGTACACAGAGTACGCAACCATGGAAACCGAAAAAGTTGGGATGCGAGAATTTCGCGAAAACCTCGCAGGCTATCTCGAAGCGGGCAAGCCCTTGGCTATCACCCGTAACGGCGAAACGCTTGGCTTCTTTATCCCCGCCCAGAGGCGCAACCAAATGGCGGAGTTGGAGGCTATGCGCGCTGCGGCGAAGGATCTCGACGCTATGATCGCGGAATGGGGAACGTCCGAAGAGGAACTGATGCAGGAGTACAAGGAGATCCGTCGCCTCAGCCGCGAGAAGAAGCGGAATGCACGGTAGATCGATTGTCCTTGACGCTAACATTCTGATTCGTGCGGTACTCGGAAAGCGTGTTCGCCAGATTCTGGAATCTCACGCGGAAACGATTTCATTCTTCGTCCCTGCGACAGCATTGGCGGAAGCAGAAGAACACTTGGCCGGGCTGGTCATCAAGCGTGGAGGCGAGGCCCGAAAGCGGCTAGGCTCGCGCGATCCGGAGGACTGGCCAATTCTCGCGTCGGCACTGGCTCTTCAATGTCCAATCTGGACGGAGGATACTGACTTTTTTGGATGTGGCGTGGCGACATGGACATCGACCAGCATTGGGAGTTTCCTCGAAGAGTAGACAGTCCGTCTGGGGCTGCCGCTGGTAGAAGCTATTCGATCAGCAGGCTCAACTGCAAAGGCGAAGCCGGAAAGCCCGGCTCCGGTAGCAGGCTGAAGTCTTTACGGATATGCAGCACCTCGGAGAAGTGAAAGTCTTCGAGCAGGGCTCGCGTGATCAGGAAGCGGCGATGGCAGTCGAAGGGATCTTCCTCGGCGCACATCAGGGTCGTAGGAGATTGCTGGGATTGTGCGATGAGATCCCGCAGAGCCTGGCGGAAAGCAGCAGTTCCGCGCAGTTGCGCGTAAGGCGTCCGGTTGCGGCCACCCAAATGTTTGCCTGCCCACTCATAGCGAATCCCGGCCGCTTCCAGCGCAGCAGTCAAGGGGGCCTGGTTGAAGTGGGGCGAATAGCGAGATGATGGAAAAGAGCGCACGTCCACGACACGCGAGATGTTGTGCGCCAGTAACAGGCTGACAAAGGCCTCGATCGAATGATTGGAGTGACCGATTGTATAGAGCGGTTGCGGGTCCAAATAGAAAGAGTAGCGAATGAGCAGGCTGGGAAGAAATGCGTTTCTGACAGGAATTGCCGGCTCCCTTTGGAGCCAGCAGTTTCCCCGTGTCGAAGACAAGGAAAAGCCGAGGCGGCTCCCGGACGGCACTTTGCAAAGCGAAGCGATCCTCAAGGAAGAACAGAAAAAGCTGTTAGCCGATGCCGGCAAGCTGATCGAGATGAGCCGTGAGATCGAAGCGGAACTCGAAAAGAATCAGCATCATGTCCTGAGCGTCGGCATGATCAAGAAGCTGGAAGAAATTGAAAAGCTGGCGCGCCGCATGCGGTCACGCCATACGCGCTAAAGCGGCAGTCCGAGAAAGTCGCGGGCATTGGCAAAGCAGATCCGCCTGACCATATTGCCAACCAGTTCCATGTCATCCGGTAGCAGGCCCTTGGCCATGTCTTCGCCTACAAGATTGCACAATGTCCGCCGGAAGTATTCATGGCGAGGGAAGCTCATGAAGGAGCGGGAATCCGTGAGCATGCCGATAAAGCGGGACAAAAGGCCGCAATTGGAAAGGGCATTGATCTGCCACTCCATGGCTTCCTTCTGATCCAGAAACCACCAGCCTGAGCCGAACTGAATCTTGCCGGGAGTCACGCCATCCATGAAATTCCCAGCCATCGTGGCGAAGGCGTAGTTCTCATTCGGGTTCAAATTGTAGAGGACCATCTTGGGCAACATGCCTTCCTGGTTCAGACGGTCGAGATATTCGGCTAGCGCGTCGCCCTGGGCTGCGTCGCCGATCGAATCGAAACCCTTGTCAGCACCCAGTGTCTGGTAAGCGCGCGTATTGGCGTTGCGCCGGGCCCCAAGGTGAATTTGTTTGGTCCAGCCCTTCTCCGCATCCAGGCGTCCAAGGAAGAGCATCAAAAAGCTGGCATAGCGGTCAAACTCCTCAGTACTGACTTCGAGGCCTTCGCGGGCTTTGTCAAAAACAACCGCCGCTTCTTCCTCCTCACAAAAGTTTGAAAAACACTGGTTCAAACCGTGATCAGAGAGCCGGCATCCAATCTCATGAAAGGCGTCGTGGCGATTGCGTAAAGCGTTGAGAAAATCCGTGAACGAGTCGATACTGATGCCCGAAGTGGTCAGGAGCTTTTCGAGCCAGGGCAAAAAAAGGTCAGGGGTCTGAACGCGGAAGGCTCCGTCCGGACGGAAGGTGGGGAAGACTTTTGCCGGGCAGTCGCTCTTGGCAATGGCTTCGTGCCAGCGCAAATCATCAGCCGGATCATCGGTGGTGCAGATTGCCTTTACATTGAACTTGCGCAGGATGCCCCAAACGCTGAGGTCGTCTGCTTCCAACTGCGCATTGGCTTTGTCCCATACTGCGCGAGCATTGGCTTCGTTCAGCAGCTCGTCGATGCCGAAGTAACGCGTGAGCTCAAGATGGGTCCAATGATAGAGCGGGTTGCGCAAAGTATAAGGAACGGTATAGGCGAAGGCGTCAAACTTGGCCGAGGGCGAGGCATCACCCGTGCAGTGGCTTTCCGGGATGCCATTGGCGCGCATGGCTCTCCACTTGTAGTGATCGCCTTCCAGCCAGATCTCAAAGAGGTTGGCAAAGCGCCGGTTCTCGGCAATGTCCTGAGGCGGAAGATGTGAATGGTAGTCGAGAATGGGCTCGCTGGCGGCGAAGCGGTGGTACAACTCTCGAGCCTGCGGCGTGCCGAGTAGAAAATCGTCGTGGATAAATGCCATAAACTTCACATCGTATCGAAACCTTTGTGACTTAGCCTCAAAAGATGACTTGCGGAATTCTCGCGCTGCTTGCCTTGGCAGCCACTCTACCCACCGGCTGGACTGTTGCTCCCGAGGGGAAGCGCATCCCGCTCGATAGCTTTCCCGTCCATGCCCGTTTGCTGCCTGGCGGAAAGTCCGCCCTGGTTCTCCATTCCGGCTATAAACCGCCCAGCCTGGCGCTCCTCAATCTTGAAACCGGGCTGCTGGATGCCAGCTTCCAATTGGGTGATGCGGGAACTGACTTTGCGTGGGATGAGCGCACTGGGGAAATTTTTGTCCCCGGAGGACACCAGTCCAATTTCGTGACGCTGCGGCTGGAGCAGAACTCGTTTCAGCAACGCGCGACCCGCGCCTTCACTGAGCCGGTAGGTCCGGTGTCGAGCCTTGCCCTTTCGGAGGATTGGGTGGCGGTAGCGCAGACGCTCCACAATCGGGTTCGTTTCGTTCATCGCCGGACCGGAGTCGAAAGGCAATTGGCGGTGCCCCGCCCGACGCGGGTGCTCTTTCATGCCGGACTGATCTATGTGCTGTCAAACGAACCGGCAAGCCTGCATGTCTACGATTCAGAATTGGCTTCGTTTGGGCAGACGCCGCTGCCGGCGGGCCCCATGGATCTGGCCGTGGTGGGAGATCAACTCTTTGTCGCGGCCTCCAATACCAATCTGGTTGAGGTACTGGATTTGACTACGCCACAGCGGCCCATCCCCAGACAGAGACTGAATCTTGCACCCCGTCCAGGTTGGCCGGTCGGAGTTTCGCCAACCTCACTCCACTACGACCCCGCGGCGAATCGGGTTTATGTAGTTTGCTCCGATGCCAATGCGGTGGCCGTGATCGACGCGGTGCAGACAAAAGTAATTGGCTTCGTTCCGTCCGGCTGGTACCCCACCTTCGCCCTGCCCTTGCCCGGGCAAGCTTTGCTGGTGCTCAACGGCAAGGGGGAATCTTCTTTCCCGAATCCCAAAGGGCCGAACCCGACACTCCACCGTTCGATGACGCCCAAGCCCGCAGAAGGGATTGAGTACATTCCGATCCAACAGGATGGAACAGGCCGCCTGCTCGAAGGTCTGGATGCGAAAAAGCTCAATCAACAGTCCCGGCGTTTTGGCCAACTCACTCCCCCCGCCCGGGAGCCGAACTTGGGGAAATTGCCCAAGCAGATTCGCCATGTAATTTACATCATGAAAGAGAACCGCACCTACGATCAGGTGCTCGGTGACCTGCCGCAGGGCAAGGGAGATGCTTCGCTCTGCCTCTTTCCGGAGCGCATCACGCCCAACCATCACAAGCTGGCCAGGGACTTTGTGCTTTTCGATAATTTTTACGTGAACGCTGACGTGAGCAGCGAAGGATGGCATTGGTCCTCAGCGGCGATTGTGCCGCCCTCGCTAATGCGCCGCTGGCCGGCCGCCTATGCGGGCCGAACCCGGATCACCTCCGCCTCCCCTTCCCCACGGGATGCCAACAGGGAGGAAGCGATGGACGCGCCCGCCGGGGGATATCTGTGGTCCGCAGCACTACGGCGGGGAGTGAGCTTCCGCAACTATGGATTCTTTGTCAAGAACCGTCCGGGGGCGAAACCAGGAGAAGAAATTGTGGCCGACGCCTCCGACCCGGCGCTACTCCCGCACACCAATCGCCGCTACGCGGGCTATGACCCGGATTTTCCGGATGTGGAACGCGCCCGGATTTTTTTGGAGGATCTGCAGGAGTTTGAAAAGAAGGGCGAGATGCCCCGGCTGATCGTCATGGTTTTGCCAAATGACCATACTTGGGGTACCGCCGCGGGAAAGCTCACTCCCTATGCCTCCATGGCGGACAACGACCTTGCGCTCGGTCAGATTGTCGAAGGCGTTTCCAAGTCGCAGTTCTGGGCGAGCACGGCGATCTTCGTCTTGGAGGATGACGCACAAAATGGACCAGACCATATCGACTCGCACCGGGCCCCCGCCTACATCATCAGCCCCTATACGCGTCGCGGCAGTGTGGATTCAAGCTTTTACAACACGACATCCATGCTGCACACAATTGAAGCATTGCTGGATTTACCTGCTTTGACGCATTACGACGCCACCAGCCACCCGATGACCACGGCCTTTCAAAAATGGGCGGACTTGCGGCCATATGTGGCAGTAGCGGCGAATGTCAGCCTGACGGAGAAGAATCCACCACGACCCGCGACGGAAGCGCAAAACCTTGATTTCAGCCAACCAGACAGGATTGATGACAAGGAATTCAACAACATTTTGTGGCTGGCACTCAAGGGGATTCCTGCGCCCCCACCGACGCGCGCTGCGTTCCTAGTACCTTGACACTATTGACGCATCGCGCTATAAATAGAATAAGTCCTTATTTCTCAAAGGACTAGTTTCAAAAAAGGGGTAGTATTACATGAATCAGTATCGCCACAGGAGTCTATATCTCCTTGCCGCGACCTTGCTGATGCTGGCGTTCACAGTAGCGCCAGTTGCAGCCCAAGTATTGTACGGAACCATTGTCGGTTTGGTCGAAGACCAGAGCGGCAGCGTGGTGCCGGGAGTCAAAGTTACGGCTTCCAACGTCGCCACAGGCTTGAATTATGAAGGCACGACGGATGCAAACGGTCAGTACACGCTTCTGAACGTCATGCCTGGCGCTTATGAAGTCAAGCTTTCTCAGCAGGGCTTCAAGGGCCAAACCAAGACGAATGTCGTGGTTTCGCCGAACGCCGTGAATCGTACCAACTTCCGCTTGGAAGTCGGCTCATTGACGGAACAGATCACCGTTGCGGCCGAAGCCGTAACGCTTCAGGCTGACAAGTCCGATACTCACACGGAAATCAATTCCAAGCTTGTTAAGGATATGCCGCTTCCTGGCTTTCGTAATTATCAGAGCTTGATCAATCTGGTTCCCGGTGCAACACCGGCTTCATTCCAGAATTCAGCGACCGACTCACCGGGCCGTTCGCTGCGCACCAATATCAACGGTACCAACGCTAACAGCAACACCACCCGCATTGACGGCGCAGCTTCAGTCAACCTGTGGTTGCCTCACCATGCTGGCTACGTCATGCCGGCAGAAATGCTCGAAACCGTGAACGTCACCACGTCGGCTGCTGACGCCGAACAGGGTATGGCAGGTGGCGCATCCGTCACTGTTATCACCAAGTCCGGTACGAATGATATGCACGGCAGCGCGTTCTGGTATCACGACAACCAACGCTTGCGTGCCCGCAACTTCTTCTTTTCTCCGACGACCGCGAAGCCGGTCAGCATCTACAACAACTTTGGTGGCACCATCGGCGGACCGATCAAGAAGAACAAGCTCTTCTACTTCTACTCCTACGACAACACCAAGCAGCGTATCGGTGCTTTTGGTCTGTACAGCGTTCCGACGACGGACATTCGTACCGGCAATTTCGCCAATACGGGCACCACAATCTATGACCCTGCGTCCAGCTCAACGGTAGCGGGCCGCGTTGCCTTCCCTGGCAACCAGATTCCGGCCAACCGGATTTCTCCGCAGGCACAGCGAATTCAGGCTTTCTATCCGAACCCGAACGTTGCTGGCGCTCAGCTTAACAATTACGCCATCGGTGCAACCCCCCAGTTCAATCGTGACTACAACGACGTCAAGCTGAACTGGAACCGCAACCAAAATCACATGATCTGGGGCCGTTACGGCGTAATGAACGCACTCGTCGGTGGCCGCGGAATCTTCGGTGAGGGCGTTGGCCCGGCTCCGGGTTCTGACCCTGGTCTCGGCGATACGCGCGTACAGAATACTTCGATCGGTCACACCTTGACCCTGAGCCCGACCTTGCTGCTGGATGGTGTTTTTGGCTTCCAGCGCCAAGATCAGGTTGTACGAGGGCAGGACTTTGGTTCTGACTTCTCCACCCGCTTGGGTATTCCCGGCCTTGGCGGCCCGGATCCGCGCCAGCAGGGCTTCCCCAATATCAGCATCAACGGCTACAACGGCTTTGGTGTCCCTGGATGGATGCCGCTGGAACGTATTGAAGAAAGCTTTACCACCACGCACACGCTGCGTTGGGTTAAGGGTAGCCATAACTTCGCCTTCGGCGCTGACGGCGTGCTTCACCGCATGAATCACTGGCAGCCCGAGTTGGGCGGCGGTCCTCGTGGTGTCTTTAACTTTAATGGTGGTGTAGCTGCGAATACCGGAACGTTTAACAACAATCATGGCTATGCTGCATTCCTTCTCGGCCTGCCGAATAATATTTCCAAGAGCATTCAGCACGTGCTGGCTACCACTCGGGAATACCAGTTTGGCTTCTTCGTGCAGGATCGTTGGCAGGTAAATCGTAAGCTGACCGTTAACTTGGGTTTGCGCTACGAATACTACCCGCTCATGGGCCGTTCGCATGGCAAGGGCATTGAACGCCTGGATCCGGAACTCAACACCGTATTCCTCGGTGGCCGTGGCAACGTACCGCGCAACAATGGCTTTAGCGTAAGCGCTTTGCAATTTGCTCCGCGGCTTGGAATTGCCTATCGTTTGGACGACAAGACCGTAATCCGCACAGGTTATGGTTTGACCTACAGCCCGCTGCCTTGGTCACGTCCTTTGCGCGGCATGTATCCGCTGACGGTCAACTTCGACTTCCCGGCGAACACTGCAAACGATTCGATCAGCTCGCTGGCCGAGGGCATTCCGCCCGTGGTTGGTCCTGATCTCGAATCCGGTGCGGTTTCGCTGCCTGGTGCAGCCAGCATGCGTACTCCGCAGGCGGGCGAAATCAAGCGCGGCTACATCCAGAGCTGGAACTTCACGATCGAGCGTCGGGTACCTGGCGACTTCGTGACCAGCGTTGCTTACGTAGGAACGCAGAGCACGAACATGATGGCCGACAAGGACATCAACTCGGGTCAGATTCTGGGCGCTGGCAATGCCGGCCGTCCTTACTCTTCCCGCTTTGGCCGCAACACCTCCACTCTGCTGTGGGGTGGCATTCTGAGCGCGAACTATCATTCGCTCCAGACCTCCATCCGCCGTCAGACCCGGGGCTTGCTGGTACAAGGTGCTTACACCTGGTCGAAGGCCATGAATATGGGCGACGACGAGGGCTGGCAGGGCACAACGTTTAACTGGGATCCCGTCTATCGCCGTAACTATGCTCCGGCTGGTTATGACCGCAACCATGTCTTCCAGTTCGGCTGGGTCTATGACTTGCCGGTTGGTAAAGGCCAGAAGTGGATGACGACTGGTCCTGCTTCGCAGATCATCGGTGGCTGGAGCCTGTCGGGCATCACGGCTGCCTTCACGGGTACGCCTTTCACCCCGACCGGTCCTGGCGGCACGCTCAATCTGCCTGGTAACACGCAGACCGCTGACCAGGTAAATGCAGTTGTAAATCGTACGGAAGGCATCGGCCCCGGCCGCACCTTCTATGACACGAGCGCTTTTGCTGCCGTACGCCTCAATGCTGGCGAAGTCGCCCGCTTTGGTTCGATGGGCCGCAACAGCATGCGTAACCCCGGTGTGCTGCGTCATGACCTGATTCTGTCGAAGAACTTCCAGTTCTTTGAACGCGTCAACATGACCTTCCGCGCGGAAGCGTACAACTTCACCAACAGCCGCTTGTCAACTGGCTTTGCCTCGACGGACGTATCAAACCCCAACTTCTTGCGGGTTCTGAGCGCCTTCGACGAACGTCAGTTCCGCCTCGGCCTTCGCTTCGGGTTCTAAGCTTAGATCACCGATCTTTCAATGCCTCCCGCCTTTCCCGGCGGGAGGCATTTTTCATTCCGGGACAGTAAACGCGAGAATGTTGCCACCAGCGGCAATTGCAACATGTTGTTTGCCATGCACGGTGTAGGTCATCGGAGAAGCCTTCCAGACGGCACTCGTGTTGAAGTGCCATAGAGTCTCACCCGTCTTGGCATCGGCTGCCGCAAAGCTGCCGCCCGATTCGCCATAAAAGACCAGCCCGCCAGCCGTAGACAGGACGCCCGTGTAATTGGCCTCCGGCGCGCCTACCTGGCGGCGTTCCCAGGCAATCTTGCCAGTCTGGATATCCAAAGCCCGCAGGAGCTTCACCGGAGGATTCGCCGGATCGGAATAAGGCACAAACCAGGACCCCGCTTGCCGGTAAAGGTTGCAGTCTTCCACCGCCATCACATAGAAAAGCTTTGTGTCGGGGCTGTAAGCGGTGGAGTACCAGTTGGTCGCGCCCCGTACCGCGGGACAAACCACTGTGCCACCCATGGTCGGCTTCGCGCTTTCATTCACCAGCGGACGGCCCTTGGCATCAAGCCCCGTAGCCCACGTGAGCCGATTCACAAAGGGTTTCCCCAGCAGATATTCTCCGGTGACCCGATCCAGCACATAGAAGTAACCGTTGCGATTTGCTTGCAGCAAAAGCTTGCGTGGCTGCCCCTGCCAAAGCTCATCCACCAGCAGCAGCGGCTCAGTGGCGTCCCAATCCCAAAGATCGTGCGGCGTAAATTGAAAATGCCACTTGAGCTTGCCGGTTTTGGGTTCGAGCGCGACGACCGAGTCGGTATAGAGATTGTCGCCCTTGCGTTGGGAACCGTCGGTATCGGGATAAGGATTGCCGACCGGCCAGTACAGCATGTCGAGATCCGGATCGTAAGAACCCGTCAACCAGGTTGCGCCGCCGCCGACTTCAAGAGCATTGCCTACCCAGGTTTCTGAAGCCGGCTCGCCGCGCTTCGGGATGGTCCAGAAGCGCCACGCTTCTTCGCCCGTACTGGCCTTGTAAGCCGCCAGGAAGCCGCGCAAGGGGGCATCGCCGCCTCCCACTCCGGCAACGACCAGATCGCCCACCACGAGCGGGGCGGCTGTTGCACCATAGGCACCGGGCAGATTGGCCGGCATGAAGACCTGCCAGATCAGCGCGCCAGTCAGACGGTGCAGCGCGATCAGATGCGCATCGTCCGTAGAGAAGAAGATCTTGTCTCCCAGCATTGCCACACCCCGCTGTGCGCCCTTGGCCGCATCGCCAGAAATTTTGGTGGCATCGGAACGCTGGCGCACATGGCACCAGATTTCGCGGCCGGTGTCGCTAGCGAGTGCGCAAACCTGATTCGGTGCCGTCACATACATCACGCCTTCAGCAACCAGTGGCGTCGTCTGCAGGCCCATGTGAGGCAAGGAATAGGTCCAGGCCAGCTTCAGCTTCTTTGCGTTGCCTGCGTTGATCTGTTTGAGCGGGCTGTGACGGTTTCCGGACGGAAGGCCATGATATCCCGGCCATTCACCGGGAGTGGGGCGCTGCACGGCGGAAATTTCCGCAGCCGTGGCAGCTTTTGATGCCTGCTTGAGCGGCCCGGAGGGAATGCCGCCCAAGCGGCTAAGATAGGCCAGCAGATTCGTCCGCTCCGCCGCCGTGCCTTGAAAAGCTGGCATGTGGGAACGGCCATCCTCCTCGATCTTCAAGTTGCCCGAGAGCAGGTGCAGACGGCCATCGAAGGTCTGGAGTTGGAGATCGTGCGCCCCGCGGGCTCTGGCGAAGCCTCGCAGCGTTTGACCACTTTCAAGCGACACCCGCACCACCGCCCACGGATTGTCGGGACAGAAGGCCCAGGAGGGGCAGGAAGCCGCATTTCTTTTTCCTCGCCGCGAGTTTGGATCGTTCAACTGCGCTTCCATCTCGCGCAACGTCAGTTCCCGCCCCACGTTTGATAAATCAGGGCCGTTGGCAGAACCGCGGCCCTCCACCATGTGGCAACCGACACAACGCGATTCAAAGACTTGCTGCCCGGCAGTCAGGTCGCCTGCGGGTGCAGCGTCGAAGGCCGAAGAATTCCAGGACCGCACCGTGTTGACGATCGCTTCCAGGTCTGGCACCGCCAGTTTGGCGAAAGCGGGCATTCCGCCATTGGTACCTTTGACGATGATGTTGCGGATCTTCTCTGTCGAGGCCGAGCGCAGGCTCCGCGTGTCGATCAGATTCGGGCCGCGGTCGGTACCAGCGGCATTGTCGCCATGACAGGCAGCACAGTAGCGTTGGTAGGCCTGGGGAATTTGTTGAGCAGAAGCAGAAAGGGTGAGGGAAAGGAATAAAGCAGCGCGGATCATGCCTCGCTGATTCTATCGAACTAGAGTTTTACGATCTTGCGTTGCGTGACCCAAAAGACTGCGCTGACAACAATCAGCAGGATACCGTTGGCCGCCAGCACCTGCGGCGCCGTGAAGCTTTCAATCAGCCTGCCCGAAGCAAAGGCCCCAAAGGGCATGCCGCCCCGGAAAGCAACGTTGTAGATGCTCATCACGCGACCGCGCATCGAATCCTCTGTTTCGCTTTGCACCAGTGAGCTCACCAGGCCGAAGCAGGCGATCAGTGCCGCGCCGGCGAAAAACAGCATGACGCAGGCCACGAAGAAGTTCGGCGATAGCGCAAACCCCACCGTGAACACCCCCAAGGCCAACAGAGAGATCAGTGCGATCAGGCCCTTGCGTTGGTGGTAAGAAGTTGCAGCGACAACCATTCCACCCACCACACTTCCGACGCCAGACACGATCAGCATCTGCGAGTAGGCCTCCTTGCCAAGATGAAAAATCCGCTCGGCGAATACAGGCAGGAAAGTAGTAATTGGCAAGCCCAGCAATGTCATCAGGAATGCCAGCACCACCAGGCTGACCATCACGGAATTGTCCCGGATAAAGCGCAGTCCGACTTTCATGCTTTCGAGTACAGCTTCCTTGCGAAGGTTAGCCGGGGGGCGCGGAGCAACGCGCATGAGGGTGAAGATCACTGCCACATAGGAAAGCGCATTGAGGCCAAAACACCAGGCAACACCGAGTTCCGTCAGCGCAATACCACCCAGCGTCGGACCGATTACGCGGGCAACATTGAACTGAATCGAGTTCATGGCGATAGCGTTCTGGAGATCCTCTTTCCCCACGAGGGAAGGGATCATGGCCTGATAGGCGGGTCCACCAAAGGCTTGTGCCGTACCGACGGTAAACGACAACATCAGCACATGCCAGACCTCGACGACGCCGAAAACAGCCAGCAGTGCAAGCGAGATCGCACAAGCCATCTGGACCAATTGCGACACCACCAGAATCTTGCGGCGGTCCATCCGGTCCGCAACGACTCCGCCAAACATGCTGAACAGGAAAATGGGAATCTGGCCCAGGAATGCGTCCAGTCCCAGATACCAGGCCGATTTGGTCAGCTCATAGACGAGCCAGCTCTGCGCCAGATTCTGCATCCACGTCCCGATAGAGGAGGTGCAAGCGCCCATCCACATGAGCCGGAATTCGCGATACTCGAACGCCTTGAATATCTGACGGTTCAAAACTACAGCTTCTTAGGGCAGTGGCTTTTCGCGGTGAATCAGGTGGCACAAATTGCCGTCAGCGTCCTTAAAGAAGACGAGGCGGTTGCCCTGATTCGTGAATGGCTCACCTGTGAAGTTCACGCCCTTGGCCTGCAATTGCGCGTAGGCGGCATCGAAGTCATCAATGGCAATGGCGAAGTGTCGAATGCCGGGTGTCTTCATTTCGTTGGGACCCGCTTCTCCGTCGCTCGGGATGATTTCGAGCATCGAGCCATTCTGCGCCTTCACAAAGTAGTTGCCGGAATACTCGAAGTTGATGTGAAACTCGAGGTGGTCAACGTACCATTGAGCGAGGCGCTTCGGATCAGGAGAAGCAATTGCGGTGTGTTCTAGGCCTTGAAACATAAGAAGACAATAGTCTATCAAGTAGTTCTAGAAGACCGTAAAGCAGTAAACGGCATTGGAGCCTCCCGGGGAGAGGCAGTACTCGCCATTTTCGAGCGGTTCCTGGACTTCGAGCTTGTAGAGACCGGAAGAAAGAGGCTCCAGCGAAAGGCGAATTGCGCGGGGAGAGTTCTTTTTGGGCTTTTGCGGCAATAGCAGTTGACGTTGGCCGCCTTTGGCTTCCATCTTGTAAAGCTGCATCTGCTGGATGTTGAGCTTGCTGACCTTGACGATGAAGGCTGGCTCGGTGAGCGGTGTGCGGGAGTCCGCTGCCGCGCCGGGGCCGGCTACGGTGTAGATGGTGTCACCTTTGGCGGATTCATCCCGCGCTTCGCCTGGATCCGTCGGGATGAGCTTATTGGCGTGACGGATAAAGGGAAGATCCACTTTTTCCGGCACCGGGCCCTTGTAGGGGTCCTGCGCAAAGGCGGTGAGGGCGGCGGCGAGCAAGAGGATTTTCACGTCCACAATTTTATCTCCGTTCTAAGGCTGCTCCCGTAGATCAGGGAGAAAAGAGTCTGCTTCATAAAGACGGCGCGGAAAGCGCCGATGGATTCACTAGATAGCAAAGAGAAGAAGATTCACGTGCCACAGGGACTCAAATTTTACGATTGGTTGAACCGGATTCCCTTTACGTCCTCCTTTCACGCGAAAGTCGTCTTCGCCGTTCTGGTCAGCGTGCTAACGCCGGTGGCGATGATGGAAATTTACTTCATTGCCTTTTCCAGCCTGCAGGGTGAAGAACTGAACCAGGCCATCCGCGTGAGCATGGTGGCCGCGGCGCTGGCTGCCGTGCTTGCATACTGGGCCTTATCCAAAATTCTGCGCCCCGTTCTGGAAACCTCTGAGCAGTTGCGGCAGTTTGTCAGCGATCGCGTGATGCCCGAACTCCCGGGCCATTACCGGGACGAGGTCGGCAGCCTGATGTCGAACGTCAACTACGTGGCGCAATCGATGAAGGAATTGGCCGAAAGCGAAAAGCAGAATGGCTCGATGGATCACCTGACGGGCATTTACAATCGCCGCAGTGCGGAAAGCCGGCTCAAGGATTCGATCGAGTTGACACGGATCCGGCAGGGCACGCTCAGCTTCGCCATCCTCGATATCGATAATTTCAAAATTCTTAACGACACCTATGGCCACGACTTTGGCGACCGGGTTTTGCGGCAGATTGGGGACCTGCTGCGGACCAATGTGCGGCGTACGGACTGGGTGGGGCGCTGGGGCGGAGATGAGTTCGTCATCTCGGTCGAGGGGGGCGAGCGGGAAGCATCCGCTATGCTATCGCGGATTTGTGAACTGATCCGGCGCCAGGTAGTAGTCGCGCCCGACCGCACTGAACACCGCATTACCTTCAGTTGCGGGGTTTGCGAGTGGAATGAAGCCATGGATCCGCAAAGCTTGTTCACCAAAGCCGACGAGGCCCTCTATACGGCCAAGCGGGGCGGGCGGAACCAGGTCCAGGTCTGGAGCGAATTGGCCACAGCTTAGTGCGGCTTTTGATACTCTTTCATGAAGATGAAACGCCGCACGATCTTAAGTTCTGTCCTGGCGGGAGGGGCTGCTTTCGCCCAGACCAAAGACCCGAAACGATTCAACCAGCCCACTGGATACAGCGACACGCCCGTTCTGCCATACCAGCGCTGGAAAGTGCACGATATCGATCGTCCTCGCCCCGCCGTCGTGACTCCTGCTGAGGTGCCTGGTGGTCCGCCATCGGATGCAACGGTACTGTTTGATGGCAAGAGCCTGGCAGGCTGGACCTTTGCCGGCAAGCGGGACCGTCCAAAGATGGACTGGAAGCTGGAGAACGGCTACATGGAAGTGGCGCCCGGTGCCGGGGACGCCGTGACGAAAGAAGTTTTTGGCGACATGCAGTTGCACATCGAGTGGTCCCCTCCGACGCAGATTTCCGGGGACTCGCAGTGGCGGGCAAACTCAGGCGTACTGATCATGGGCAAATACGAAATCCAGGTGCTCGACAGTTATAACAACCCTACCTATGCCGACGGTCAGGCAGGTTCTGTTTATGGGCAGTATCCGCCCCTGGTGAATCCGATTCGAAAGCCGGGCCAGTGGAATGTGTACGACATCATCTGGGAGGCGCCGCGCTTCCGGGGTAGCGATCTGGCCAAGCCAGCTTATGTCACGGTAATCTTCAACGGGGTACTGGTGCAGCACCGGCGGGAAGTAATCGGCAGAATGTCGCATCGCGTTGTTGGCACTTATGAAGCGCACGATCCACTGCTGCCGCTCGCCCTTCAGGATCATGACGTGCCCGTCCGGTACCGCAATATCTGGGCCCGCCGATTGGAGCTCTAATGGTCTATGCGGTGAACACGCCGCAGGTGATCTGCGAGCGCTTTGAAAACGAAGTGATTGTGATTCATCTGGAGAAGGGCACCTACTTCTCTCTCCGGGAAACGGCTGCTGACGCCTGGGTGAGGCTTGAAGCTGGACAATCGGAGGAAGCCATACTCGCCCATTGGCGACAGGCCTTCCCCGGTGAAGCAAACCTCGATCAGGACCTGCAATCTTTCCTCAAGACGCTGCTGGAGGAAGGACTCGTGCGCAGCGACGTCGCAATCGAGCAGACCTTCACCGAGATCACCCTGAACGCTTACTCGGCTCCCCGGCTGGAAGTCTATACCGACATGAAGGACTTGCTCCTCCTCGACCCTGTCCACGACGTGGATGAGACTGGCTGGCCCGCTGAACGCAAGAGATGATCGAAGGGGAGTATTTCGACCAAGTCTTTCACTTTGCGGGTTCCACCCGGGAACGGGATGCGGGCTTCAGCCTTGCTGGTAAATCAGTCCGGGTAGAGTTTGGCGGTCCGGGCCTGGTTGAGCACATTAGCCGGGCCATGGCGCATCTGCCTCCTGCGCCTTCGAGGAACGCAGATTTACAAGTCCGCTGCTTTGACTCTTCCTCGAACGGTATCGCCATGCCTGCCCCGCCCTGGACGAGCGCGGACTATTTGCCACGTGGCGCAATTCGCGGCTGGGAGAACGGACGCTACCGGGCTCAATACGTGATGGATCACCATCATCTTTACTTGATGGATTGCCAAACCGCGCGGGCTGTCTATTGGGCGCAGCGTCCCGAGTTTGTGCCCTGGTGGGAGCAGACTTTTCCTTTACGGCAGATCCTTCACTGGTGGTCTCACAACCAACGCTTGCAGCCCATTCATGCCGGTGCCGTTGGCTTCGCGGAAGGCGGAGTGCTGATTGCGGGCAAGAGTGGCATGGGTAAGTCCACCAGTTGCCTGAGTTGTCTGAATTCGCCACTGCTCTATGCCGGTGACGATTACGTGCTGCTCGATCTGGGGCAGGAAACTCCGCACGCCTGGAGCCTCTACGGAACGGCGAAAGTGGTTCCGGACAATCTGTCGCGGCTGCACTGGCTGGATCAATGGATCGTCAACCGGGCAGAGCTCGAAACGCAGAAAGCGCTGATCTATGTCAACGAACAGGCACCGGAGAAGGTGTCTGCCGGTTTTCCCATCCGTGCAATTCTATTGCCGCGGGTGAGCGGAAAAACAGATACGCAGCTTCGGCCTGCTTCCGCCTTTGATGCCATGCAGGCGATTGCTCCCACCTGCGTGTTTCACCTGATTGGCGACGCCCCGGCGGCGATGAGCAAAATTGCGGAGCTGTCGCGAGCGGTGCCGGTGTATTGGCTGGAAGCGGGCACGGATCTTAATCAGATCCCGGCCACCATTGTCGATCTATTGCGGGAGACGAAATGATTTCCGTCATCATGCCGGCTTTCAATGCCGCACCCTACATTCAGGAAGCGCTGGCGAGCATTGCGGCGCAGGATTGGGACGATCTGGAAATATTGGTCGTCGATGATCACTCCACGGACGAAACGGCCGCAATTGCCTCCTGCTTTCCCCGTACGCGGGTGCTGGCACTGGAAGACAAGACCGGCCCGGCAGCGGCGCGGAACCTCGGGATGCAGCAGGCCCGGGGCAAATATCTAGCCTTCCTTGACGCGGATGACCGCTGGCCCAGGGACAAACTCAAGACCCACATGGGAGCTATGCGGCGCCAGGGAGATCAGGGCATTGTCATGGGGCGCACCAGAGTTTTTAGCCACGGCGGTGCTCCGATGCGCAACTTGCCGTTTGAGAATGAAGATCACGAATTGGTGCTTTTCTCCTTCGGCTCGACGATGCTGGAGCGCCGGGTCCTGGAAACGGTAGGTTTCATTGATCAGACTCTCCACTACGGTGAAGACGGTGATTTCATGTTCCGCCTGCTCGAATCGGATTGGCCGCTAGTGGTTTTGCGAAGTTTGTCTCAAGAGTACCGACTGCACAGCACCAACATGACCAATGGAATGGATCTTGGAAGGTTAACCTTGCCGCCTGTCCTCTTGCGTCAAGCCAAGCGGCACCGCGCCACTCCCGGACTGCGGGCACGGAGCTTAGGGGAAGTAGACGAACTGTCGCAGCCAAAAATCTCGGCCATCGTCCCGGCCTTTCAGGCCGAGCGTTTCCTCCGCCGCGCCATTGAGTCGATTCTCGCTCAAACCTTGGCCCCCTACGAAATTATCGTGGTGGACGACGGCTCAACGGACGCTACAGCCGCCGTCGCACAAAGTTACGGGGACAAAGTAAAGCTGATTCGTCAAGCGAATCAAGGCGTCGCCAGCGCCCGCAATACCGGAATTCTGGCGGCAAAGGGCAATCAGATTGCCTTGCTCGATTCCGACGACGTCTGGTTGCCACACCGGCTCGCCTTGCAATGGAAACTGATGTCGGCGGCGCCCTTTCCGGAAATGGTCTTCGGGGGTGTCGAACAGGTGGACGATCTCACCGGCGATTTTCTGTCGCGACAGTCGGGGATGAGCGCCATTTGTCTGCTAGCGCGGAGCTCTGTCTTTGATCGCGTTGGTCTCTACCGAACAGACTTACCCAGCGGCGAGTTCATAGACTGGTATGCCCGAGCTATGGAGTCAGGCATCCGAACAGCGGCAGTTGCGGACGTTGTTGCGCAACGCCGGCAGCGCCGCGACAGCATGATGGGTGCGAATCCGGATGCGGTTCGCGCTTATCTCAAGGTGCTGCACCAGAGCCTGGAGCGCCGCCGCAAATGAATTCCGACAAACTGATTCTTGAGGCAGCTCTCGGGGAAAAGGAGCCAGCCTTTGAAGCCTGGCGAAACTGGTTTGCCGCCGGCAATCTGGACTTACTCCCCGGTGCTTCCATCCGGCTCATGCCTTTGGTGCATGCCAACCTCGCCAGGCACGGCTATTCCGGCGACGAAGTGGCACGGCTCAAGGGCATCCGCCGCAAACTGTGGGTGGAAGGCGAGCAGCGGATCTTCAATGCCCTGCCCCACCTCAAGCATTTCAGCGCCGAGTTCGGCCGGCTGATCCTTCTTAAAGGCGCACCGCTGGCCGCTCTCTACTATAAGGACTTTGGCTTGCGGCCCATGTCAGATCTCGATGTCCTGGTCGAGGAGCATTCAGCACTGAAGCTGATGCACTTTCTGCTCGGCGAGGGCTGGACGTTGGTGATCCACCCGCAGCCTCGGAAGCTCGATGAGGAGTTCCTCACCTTCCGGCACGGTGCCGGTTTTAAGGGACCATCCGGCGTGGAGATTGACGTCCACTGGCGACTTTCTTATTTCGGCACTCGCCCCGGGATTGACTCCATCGTCCGGGAAGCCGCCGAGCCCTTCGACCTCAGAGGCTTCCCGGCTTGGACTCTTTGTGCTACCGATCATCTCTTCCACGCCATGCTGCATGGCATCCAGTACAATCCCTATCCGGCATCCCGCTGGGTGGCAGACGCAATTCATCTGCTTCGCAACCCGCGAGGGATCGACTTCAGGCGTCTCGAAAACCTCGCCGCCCACTACAACGTTGCTCCCTACATCGCCCTTGCCGCGAATGTCCTGCGTCGCGATTTCGCCGTTCCCTTCCCTGACTTGAACCTCCCGGAACCCGGGTGGTGGCTGCGACAGGAACTTCGTCGCGAGACCAGCAACTGGTTCACCACGCCCAAGCCCATTGTGATCGCGGCCACCCTGCATCGTTATGCCAGAACAGGCGCTTCCTGGTGGAACTTGCCGCGGCTCGCCCGCTATTGCCAGTTTCAATGGGACCTCACTACGGCTGAGGGCTGGCAAGGCAACCTCCGCAGAGTCACAGGTTAATTTGCGACAATCACCGGATATGAAGTTTCTCCGTCTTTCGGTCGTCCTCACTCTCCTCTGCCTGTGCGCCCTCGGCCAGGGCAAAATCACTTCCCCGAAAGATTCCTTTGGGAGCGATGTCAATGACGACTACTTCCTCGCCACCTATACGCAATATGAGAAATGGGTGAAGCAACTTGCCACTGAATCCGACCGCATGAAGCTGGTGGATATCGGCAAGACGGAAGAAGGCCGCACGCAGTACATGACGATCGTTTCTTCCCCGGCCAATATCAGGAATATTGCCCGGTTGCAGGAAATTTCCCGGCGCATGGCTCGCGCCGAAGGCCTGACGGATGAACAGGCCCGGGCTCTCGCCAAAGAAGGCAAGGCCGTAGTTTGGATCGACGGCGGCCTGCACGCCACGGAAGTTCTCGGCGCCGCACAACTCATCGAAATGACCCATCAGTTGCTCTCGCGCAACGATGAAGAGACGCTGCGTATGCTTGACAATTGCGTGATTCTGCTGGTCCACGCCAACCCGGACGGTATGGAACTGGTGAGTTCCAACTACATGCGCAATCCGGACCCCACCAAGCGCCGCTATGTCGCCGAGCGTCTATATCAGAAGTACGTTGGCCACGATAACAACCGCGACTTCTTCATGAGCACCCAGAAAGAATCGCAGAACATCAACCGGCAGCTCTACACGGAATGGATTCCGCAGATCCTCTATAACCACCACCAGTCCGGCCCCGCTGGCACCACTTTGTTTGTGCCACCCTTCCGCGATCCGTCAAGCTACTTCTTCGATCCACTCATGATGATCGGCGTCGACCAGATTGGCTCGGCCATGCACTCCCGCTTTGCCGTGGAAGGCAAGGGCGGCTTCACCACCCGTGAAGGTGCGAATTTTTCTGTCTGGTACAACGGCGGCCTCCGCACCACGGCTTACTTTCACAATATGATCGGCATTCTCACCGAGTCCGCTGGCAGCCCGACGCCGATGGACATTCCCTTTGTTCCTTCGCGGATGCTGCAAAACAAAACCAACCCTTTCCCGATCGCGCCCCAAGCCAAGTGGCACTTCCGCCAGGCGATTGAATACTCGATCTCGGCCAACAAAGGCATCCTCGACTACGCTTCGCGCCACAAGGATGATTTGCTGTTCAACATCTATCGCATGGGCAAGAACTCCATCGAACGCGGCAGCAAGGATTGGTGGACGATCACGCCGAAGCGGATTGAATGGGTGAAAGAGCAGGTCAAGAAGGCGAACAACGTTGTCGGCGAGGGCCGCACGGCCAGCGTCGTCCCGATGCGCTACTACCAGGAAATGCTCAAACCGGAATGGCGCGACCCGCGCGGCTACATCCTGCCTGCGAGCCAGGCCGATTTCAATACTGCACTCAAATTCACGCAGATCTTGCAATGGGCCGGTGTCACGGCTCACCAGGCCACTGCGGATTTCACCGTCAACGGCAAGAACTATGACAAGGGTTCCATTATCTTCAAGACCGACCAGGCTTTCCGGCCCCATGTACTGGATATGTTTGAGCCCCAGGACCATCCCAATGATTTCCGCTTTGAGGGCGGACCGCCGATTCCCCCTTACGACAGCGCAGGCTGGACTCTCGCTTACCTGATGGGCGTCCGGTTTGACCGTGTCCTCGATAACTTCAACGGGCCCTTTCAGAAACTCACGGGACGCGTGCAAATCCCCGCCGGAAACGCGCCGGCCAGCAGCACGAATGGCTATCTGCTGAGCCATAAAGTCAATGACTCTTTCAAGGCGATCAATTTGTTGCTCGCCGCCAAAGAAGACGTCTACTGGCTAAAGGGTGGCGCTGGCGTGGACCCGGGTGCGATCTATATCCCCGCCAAACCATCTACCGCCGCAGTGGTGGCCAAGGTTGCGCGTGAAGCAGCGGTCAACTTTACGGCTGCGGCGGCGAAGCCCACCGGAGAGGCCCTCAAACTGAAGCCCTTGCGCATTGGTCTTTGGGATAACGTCGGCGGTTCCATGCCTTCCGGCTGGACTCGCTGGCTTTTTGAACAATTCCAGTTCCCCTTTGAAGTGGTCTATCCACCAAGTCTCGATCAAGGCGATCTCCGCTCCAAATTCGATGTACTCGTTTTTGTAACCGGCGCGATCGGCGAGGGCGGACGCGCGGGAATGGGAGGCGGCGAAGCGCCCAACATGCTGCCCGAATGGCGAGCCCGCCAGGGCCGCGTGACGCCGCAACGGACGGTGCCGCAGTTGAAGCAATTCCTCGAATCCGGCGGCACCGTGTTGACCATTGGTTCTTCCACTTCACTCGCGCGGATGCTCGGTTTGCCGGTTACAGACCCGCTGGTTGAGAGATTGGCTGACGGCAGCATCAAACGCCTGCCAGCCGAGAAGTATTACATCCCCGGTTCCGTGCTTGAAGCGGCGGTGGACAACACGCACCCGCTGGCTTACGGCATGGACAAGAAAACGGATTTCTTCTTCAACAACAGCCCGGTCTTTCAGATCAAACCCGAGGGCGGGTTGGCCACAGTGAAGCCAGTAGTTTGGTTTGACAGCCCGCAGCCCTTGCGCAGCGGTTGGGCCTGGGGCCAGCACTATCTCGATGGAGCAGTAGCGGTGGCAGAAGCCAAGGTGGGAGAAGGCAAACTCTTCCTTTACGGGCCGGAAGTTTTGTTCCGCGCCCAGCCGCACGGCACCTTCAAACTCTTCTTCAACGGCTTGTATTATGGGACGGCGGAGAGCGTACAGTTGCGGTAAAGTAGGCGCGGGAGTTCTCAGTGGCCCTCGATGAGAACATTCGCGTTCCAGCACTGTGGCCTTGGGCTTTCCGGACCGGGTCGGCCCATCCGTTTCGATCGTTAGCTAGCGCTGGAGGCCGGAATCACACTGAAACTGCCGTCCGTCTCGAGTATGACGGCGTCTGCCTGGTGCACCCCGGCCAGCCCCCCGCTGCGGATCGCAGCTAGTACCTCATCGCTGGTGACCCTCTCGCTGATCATGGCTTCGCCCAGCATCTGCCCTCGACGCACTAACAAGCGTGGTTCGGACCGAACGAGACGGCGAACTATTCCGTAGCGAACAGAAGACCAAGCAACAACATACTGCAGGGCGATCAGTAGCGCCATGGCTAAAACGCCAACGGCAAGCGGTAAATCCTTGGACAGCAGGACAGTCGCAAAAGTCGACCCCAGTGCAACAGTTACTACAAGATCGAACGCATTCATCTTTGCCAGGGTGCGCTTCCCCGACATCCTGAGAAGAATCACCAACGCTGCGTAAGCGATCGTCCCCAACACCACAACGCGAACAGGGCTGGCCCAACCATCGAAAATTATGCTCCATCCCATTGCTACGTCGCCCTCTTGTTAGACGGTAACCGGCTCGCTCTGGATCGTCAAGCGCAAGCCAACCCAAGAATGGAACTGCTTCACCCATCCATGCTGGCCTTTTCTTCCAACTGATCGCTCATGACGAATTGCATGGGTCTGCAACTGGGAGACTCGGCACGACCTCAGACCTGGCTGGATTTCAACTGGTAGAAAACGGCATTGAGGTGGCGGTGGGATTCGAGGCGCGGACACAATTGGCCCAGACTTTCCATGGAACCGAGGATGAGGCTGCCATGCGGTGCAAGGCGATGTGAAAGACGCTCAAATAGCCGGGCCTTGTCTTTTTCATTGAAGTAGATCGCGACGTTGCGGCAAAAGATAACGTCGAATGTTCCGAGGGAAGAAAAATCGTCCATCAAGTTGAAGCGGCGGAAGGTGGCCAGGGAGCGCAGATCGTCGCGAATCTTCCAGCCGCCGGCCATCGGCTGGAAGCACTTCTGGCGTAACGATTCCTCCAGGCCACGACCCATCTCGACAGCATTAAAAATGCCAGCGCTCGCGCGCGCGACAGCGTCATCGCTCAAGTCGGTGCCGAGCAGACGGAATTGCGTTGCTGTCGATCAATGAGCACCGGAATAATCCTGTGCCGAAGAAGATTAAAGGAGGATCGGCCGCGGAAGAACAGAGTTTCGTTGGTGGTAATGGCGTTGATGATGCGGCGTTTGAGGGTGCCAGCGGGCTCGACTTTGGAACGGTGCACCAGTTCGCCGATCATGGCACAGCCGGCTTCGCTGGCCAGCGGTGACGGGAACGTACCCGGTCCAGGATGTTTTCTGTACGATGAACGAATTCACGGATGCGGGTCAGGCTGAAAAAGCCAGCGCCACCTTGATGGCAAGCAGATCAATCTCAATGTTGACCAGATGTTCCTGACTCTCGGCGAGGTACTCGTTTATGAGCTCGTCGTCGGCCAGGGGCAAAATCACAGGCTGGCTCCCTCGCCCTCAACGCGCATATGCTGATGAAGTCGCATTGTCTGAAATAGCTCAAGAATTTCGAGCGAACAATTGACAAGGGCCAGTTCGCCTTCCACCCGGCGCAGGGAATTGTGCGTGGCAATCAAGAGGCCGATTCCGGCAGAATCCACCATTCGGACCTGCGTGAAGTCGAGAGTTAAGTGGCGAGCGCCGTCGGCAATGATTTGGCGAAGATTGCCGCGCAACTCCGCACAGCGGGCAGCCACAACGTCTTCTTGAATCGCTAGAATGTGATCGGGTTCAGCAGTGGACATATTCATGAGTTCTCCAGTTCCTGGGAATTCGAACTAAGGCCTACCCAAAGCGCGATCAGGTTTCCGGACTGGTTGAAACGGATGCGCTGGGCGTAGTTTCGGTATATTTCCATGCCCCGGCCGGATGCGGCTGCAGACTCTGGCATGAAATGAAGCCGTTCCCGCCAGTTGAAACCGGGGCCCGGATCGGCAACGAGAATGCTCAAGTAGCCAGCGTTGCGGCGGAGACGGCATCGCAGTTTGGCCCCAGCAGGAGCAGACCGGCATCCGTGAACGGAAGCGTTCGCCAGCGCCTCGCGCAAAATCAATTCTGCGGCAAAGGCGTCCCGGGCTGGCACCGGCCCCAGCCATTGCTGGAAATCCCAGCAAAATGCCTCAATCGCTTCATCAGTGGGCGCCAAAACGCGCTGCAGTCGGTTACGCCATAGGTAGGGGATGGTTGACATCATTGCGGCACCTCGGTCAGCAATAGCAAGACATCGTCGGATGGGGGAAGAACACAAACGCGATCCCTCAAATCGGCCAACGCCGTCGACAAAGAAACGTTCTGTAGTTGGCTGGCAGCCTCGGCAAGCAACCGGCGCCCCGGACCGCGAGCCGCACCAGCCGTGGCCTCGATCACCCCGTCACTATAAAGAAGGAAGCGGTCACCTGGCTTCAAATTCAAATCACGCCGCTGGAGAACCGCGGCCTGGAAAATACCCAGCGGATCGCTGTTCATTTCGATGTACTCAGTTGCACCGGACGCCCGCAGAATCAGGGCGGGAGGATGGCCAGCACTAACGACATTGAGTCGGCCGGTCCGCTGGTTCAGCAAGGCATAGCAGGCAGTGACGTATTGCTCCTCGCCAAGCATGGAACGCAGTACTCGATCTACCCCACGTAAGGTCTCTTCCGGGGAGAACAGCGGGCCGGAATATTGACGCAGGAGCGCCTTGACGGCAGAGGTCAGAAAAGCCGCGCTAGCCCCGTGACCACTTACATCGGCGACAAAATATCCGAAAACTCCTTCGTTTACTTCCAGCACGTCATAGAAATCGCCGCCAGCACCTTCTAGCGGCTCAAAACAGACAGCGAAGTGCGCAGCGGGCAATTCTTCCGGCCTCACCAACAAGGCCTGCTGGGCCTCCTGGAATTCCGCCAGACGAGCCTGGTGCTGGCGGGCCACTTCGCGATTGGCCTCGCGGATGCGCAGATGGACTCGCACCCGCGCCAGGACTTCTTCGCCGTGCGGGGGCTTGGAGATGTAGTCCACTCCCCCAACACGGAAACCCTGCACTTTGCTCTCGACGTCATCGAGGGCGGAGAGAAATATGACGGGTATATCCGCCGTGGCGGGGTTGGACTTGAGCCGTGCGCAGGTTTCAAAACCATTTTCACCAGGCATCATGACATCCATGAGGATGATGTCGGGCTGCTCACGCGCGGCCAGTTCCCTGCCCTGCTCTCCATCCGCAGCGCACAGTGTAGAGAAGCCTTCGAGGCGGAGCAGGTGGTCCAGAACTTTGACATTGAGCCGGGTGTCGTCCACAATCAACACACGCATCGCCGCAATTGACATCTTTTAACGTATCGGTGAAGGCAAGCCAGGCTTTAAGCCAAATTCCCTGGTCTCCCGGAGTCGAGCTTGTACTTCTAAAACGAGACAACCTGGCAAAACCGTCCACGCATGTTGCTGGTCTTTTCATTGGCAACTTGTCTTTAAGGTGGAGTCAAAGGGAAGCGGAAAGGAGAATCCTCGACCCCAAGAGAAGAAAGCATCACGCCAGGTTTCCGGGCGCGTGGGTGCATGGCTCGGCGTAGCAGAGAATTCCCGAGATGGGCAATCAGATGATCGATGTATTTAGGAAGGAATGGTGGGCCTGTGCAGACTCGAACTGCAGACCTCTACCGTGTCAAGGTAGCGCTCTAACCAACTGAGCTACAGGCCCCAAAAGAAGGTCTAATCCCTTAATTTAACACATTCTTCCGGTCACGCCAGCTTTTCAGGAGCGCCGAAAAAAGAATCAGGCCTCCCCCTCCAATCGACAGCATTGCCGGCCGCTCCCCATGCAGCAACCAGGTCCAGACCGGATTCAGTGCCGGCTCGATCATGATCAGCAACGACGCCTCCAGTGCCGAAAGTCTTGCCACCGCACGCGTCAGACACCAATAGGCCAATCCAATCTGAATCGTGCCCAAATAAAGCAAAGCAAAGATGTCGCCAACCGGCAATGCCGGCAGCGGAAACATCTGCGGCGCGCAGATCAATACAGCCAGACTGTTGCCAAGCAGTACTGGCGCCATCGCATTCCCTTCCCCAAGCTTGCCCAGCCAGCGGAGCCCGCATATGGTGCCCGCCCACATGGCGCCACTGAAGACGCCAAGCAAGTTACCGAGTCCCGGATTGGGCGCCAGCGCCTGCGGCGGAGTAGTGCCGGCGAAGACCAGCACCATGCCTGTTGCAACCAACACCAGCGTCACCCAATCCGCCAATCGGACCGGCTCCTGCAAGAGCCATGGGCCGAGCAGTACCAGATAAAGCGGCGCCGTGCTTTGCAGGAAAATAGCGTTGGCAGCAGTTGTATTTTTGGTCGCCAGCACAAAGGTGGTGAGACATAGTGCGTAGGCCAGCGCGGCCAAAGCAGTGCGCCATGACCAATGCTTAAGCGCCTGCGGAATCAGGATCGCAATCGTGATTGCGGCCACAAAGCTGCGCAGACCGGAAACCTGCCAACTGGTCAGCGTGGTCGATTTGATCGCAGCGCCGCCGGTCGAAAATAGCAATGCGCTGGCGATGGCAGCAAGCCGGGGATTCAAGTTAAGGCTGCCAGGGCCAGCACCGGAATCGGCGGGCAAGGCCCGGCTGCGCGTAAGCGAAGACACTTTTTCAAAGCTACACCACTTTGTGAAAGAATTTACCCTTGCCATGAAGAATAGACATTGGGTGCTCGTGCTCCTCTTTTTCCTTTCGATGATCACTTACATCGATCGGGTTTGCATTTCAGTGGCGGGACCGCAAATGCAGGAGGACCTCGGCCTCACCCCAACAATGTGGGGCTGGGTAGTCGGGGCCTTTACGATTTCTTATGCAGTCTTTGAAATTCCCACCGGGGCCATGGGGGACCGCTATGGCTCACGCGTCACCTTGAGCCGGATCGTGCTTTGGTGGAGCGCCTTTACGGCAATGACCGGGGCAGTTTCCAATTTTTTTGTACTGCTCGCAACGCGCTTTTTCTTTGGCGCGGGAGAAGCCGGAGCCTATCCCAATGCCTCCCTGACGATCTCCCGTTGGTTTCCAGTGGCGCAACGCGCGCGCGCTTCAAGCGTGGTTTGGGGAGCGAGCCGCCTCGGCGGTGCAGTCAGTCCGCTGCTCGTAGTACCGATCATGGTGGCCTACGGCTGGCGGACAGCGTTCTTTGTCTTTGGAGCAGTCGGAGTGCTTTGGGTGGGGATCTGGTATGCATGGTTTCGCGATACACCCGCTGAGAAGAAAAGCACTTCTCCAGAAGAAGTGGCGGAGATGGCTGCTGACGGCGACCCGCACGATGCCGGCCACCACCGCTTGCCCTGGGCTTATGCCCTGCGAAACCGGAATTTTTGGATGATTCTGCTGATGTATCACACCTATTGCTGGGGCAGCTACTTCTACCTTTCCTGGTTTCACACCTTTCTTGTCAAGGGCCGCGGCATGAGCCAGGACCAGATGAAGTCGCTTTCAACGCTGCCGTTTTTGATGGGCTTTTGTGGCAACCTCCTGGGTGGCTTTTTAAGTGATTTCCTGACGCGCAAATATGGCCTGAAGATCGGCAGGCGAACCGTTGGGGCAGCCGGCCTCGCCTTAAGCGGGGCTTGCATGCTGTGGACCGCCTATACGCCCGATCCCGTCAATTCGGTAATTCTCCTGGCGCTCGGCTACGGGTCGATGGACTGCATGCTACCGGTTTCTTGGGCAGTTTGTCTCGATGTCGGCAAGCGATATGCCGGTGCCATGACAGGCGCAATGAATATGGCCGGTCAGCTTGGGTCATTTGGTTCGAGCCTCGCATTCGGTTACATGGTTGATGCATACGGAAGCTACGACCTGCCGCTGAAATTTTTCTCGATCATGCTCTTCATCAGCGCGTGGCTGTTTACTCGGATTGATCCTACACAAGAGTTACCTCGGGGTGGCGATGCGGAGATTCCGCTGCCGACCGGCATTGCTCCAGCCGTCGCAAGTTGAGAGTCCGAGTGAGAACGGCTGCAAAGTCCGCAGCCGGATTTTCGCTGCGTTTGAGGTGAACCGGGACGCGAAAATTCACCCAACTTTGCAGCGGTAGATCTATGCGTACCGAGTAAGTGGCCTGCTGGAATCCGGCTGGAAGTGGATGCGATCGCTGCGATTCAACTAGCTTGACATTGATTTCGAGCAACCCTAATTTAGAGGCGCAGGCATCCAGCAAGCAGACAAGTTGGTCAGTTGTGTTAGCAGCGGCCAAATCGTCTTCAAGCGTATGGAGGAGAATTTGGTGGCGGAACCAGGCACGAATTCGGCCGCCGAGAACAGCTTCCCACAAGACATTAAATTCCGGGTAGCGGAGGTTGGCAATTTTGTACCCAAGGTATAGCAAAAAAGGAAGAATCACTGCGGCGCGAAGCCAAGGATTTAACCAAATCTGAAGAACGGCAATTGCAGTTCCAGCACAGGAAAGCGCCCCGAGCCGCCACAGCACCGCCGCATCTCCATGGCCCTGACGCTTCAGTTGGTGGTGAATATGGGCAGCGTCCGCACGAAAGATCGACTGGCCCCGCAGCCAGCGCCGGGCACTGCTCAGAATCACTTCAAGGAATGGCAAGGTAAAGATCAGGAGCGCGGCGATTGTTCCTTCCGGCCCCGGAAATCGACGGGAAAGCGCAGCTCCCCCGCAACCGATCAGGAAGCCAAGCGTGAGGCTGCCCGTGTCACCCAGAAAGAGTTCGGCTGGAGGCCAGTTCGCTCGGAGAAAAGGCAAAATGGCGCCAAGAAGCGGAGCAAAGACCAGAGCGAGTGAGTAGTATTCCAGTGATAGTGAAACGGCAATCAGGCCAAGGCAGGAAAGTACTCCCAATGAACCAGCCAGGCCATCCGTCCCATCCGTCAGATTGAAGGCATTCGAGCAAAGTATGAGCCAGAACGAGGTTGTCGCAAAGCCGATCAGCTCCCAGCCCGGCGGCACATCGAAAAGCCGAATTCCTGCCCAGTAAGCAAACGCGGACGCAGAAAATTGACCAAGCAGTTTGTATCCGGGGTGAAGGTCGAGCCAGTCATCCAGAAAGCCCGTGAGAAAAACGATACCGACGGCTGGCAGCAAACGAATGAGAAAGGCTTCGTACTTGTCGAACACATAGTTGCCACCGGCGGGCAAAATCGTAATCAGGCCTACCGCGATGAGATAGGCGCTGATCACCGCCAAGCCGCCCGAGCGCGGTACCGGAATGCGGTGCGCTTTACGCGCGTCGGGGTAGTCGATCTTCCCCAATTTGAGAAAGATGCGGCGAGTCAGCGGGACCAGCACTGCACTCGCCAGCAAGGCCACTGAAAAGAGCAGGATTAGTGTCTTCATCTCTCATTCGCTTTTGCTGGAGTTTGGAGTTGGTAAGCAGCGATGGCAAAGAGCCACCAGACGGCGTTGACGCGGACTTCCTTGAACAGAAAGAGATCAAAACCATAGGAGAGGAGCGAAACCAGAAGTGCAAATGTAAATACACGCCAACCCGCCGTCGCCCCACGAATCAGCAGCATTCGACCAAAGTGGCGGACCGTAAAGGCGAGCCAAACGATCCCGGCCAGGCCGAACTCGATCACCAACACGAGCAGCGTGGAATGCGCGTGATACAGGCTATTGCCATATCCGGTCATCACCAGGTTGTCTCCAAGAGCGATACGAGACGTGTTGAGAATGTCCCGGCGATACCAGGACCAGATGGACCCATAGCCTTGCCCGGCAAGCAGCGATCCCGGGCCTTCCGAAGCAATGATGTTCCACGCTGTTTGGTAGGTGAGCCGGCGGTGAGTGTCCTCGAAGCTGGAAAACCTTTGCGTGTCCGCTCGCGAGTAAACCAGAACCGCGCTCCCAATGGACAATACAGCAGTTAACAGAACCGTAACCCCGCTTTTTTTGAGTTGCCTCAGGATGACAATCAAACCAGCCAAAAAGAGGCCAAACAAAATCAGCCCGGCGCGCGATCCAAGGCCAAGGTATGCTGCCAGCAAACAAAAAGCGGTAGCGACAGCAAGGCTCCGCGGCAAACGGTTCTGCAAAATGGTGTGGAGTGTCCAACCAAATGCAGGCAGAATCAACATATAGCCGGTACTCGAACCGAACAGGGGGCCGCGAACCCTCTGAATGCCAAAGTCGGAGTTGATGCTATTGCCGGCCTCAGAGCGAAGCCCTAACCCAAGAACGCTTTCTGCCGTGTAAATCAGGCAAATCATGGCGAGAAAGATGACCAATCGGTTCAAGAACGATTGCACTTGCTCTCTGTCATAGAACGAGAGCACACCGGCAGCTTGCATGGGAGCAGCAAGGGTAAGCAGGAGTGAGAATGCCATCCCCAGTTGATCTTCCGACTCAAGCGGACCCGTCACCAACCGGATGAATCCATAAGCGAGAAGTAAGAGAGTGGCAGGCACGAGCGGGGAGCGGGATTGTCGGTTCGTTCGAACGCCCAGGCTGAGCATTCCTGCCAGTCCGTAGAACAATGCGCCAAGTAGCGTAGCCACATCCGTCACGCGCATCGGAACTCCAAACCATTCACCACTGGGAACCAGGCTGGCAGGCAGAAGCGAGCTCATTAGAAGAATGGCCCAGAATGGCGATTCCCACACAATGGTCCAACTTGCCGTGAGCCGGAAGACCCTTCTTTCCATGACGGGTGCGGTGGCAGTCATCGCCGGACTTCCTCCGTGGGCTCCAGCTCCGCTTGGCCGGCAGCAAGGAGATGGCGATAGAGATTGGCCAGATCATTGACCAACCGTTCGCCTGAAAAATGCGCCAGAGCAAAACTGCGCGATGCGGCGGACATCGCGCCAAGAAGCTGCCGATCCATCAGCAGCACTTGAAGCGCAGCCAGAAACTGGTCTTCCTGTGGAGGAACCAACACTGCATTCTCGCCCCAGGTGATGCCTTGTTCGTCCTGCTTGGCATTTAGGCAGAGGTCAACTGTGCCTCCGGCCGGAGTAGAGACAAAGGGCCGGCCCGCCGCCATACCCTGAATCAAAGCAAGTGGAGTGCCTTCGCGGTGTGAGGTAAGAATTAGCAGGTGTGACTGGCTCAGTACGGCCTCAATCCGGTCCTGCCAGGGAAGGAGGCGAACGTGGTTGAGGCCCTTGGTACGGATCTGCTCTTCAACAAATTCGCGCTCGGCCCCCTCGCCCGCGATCACAAAATCGACTGGAAGCTGGTTCGACTCGGCCTGGATTGCGATTCTCATCAACAGCGGCAGGTTCTTGATCGGCACAAAGCGGCCCAACCAGGTGAGCGTGAGCCGGGGAGTAGAAAAGTCCGGACTGGGCAGTGCAATCAATGGATTGAGATCAATACCAAGCGGCACAATGTGAAACTTTTCGCTGGACGCGACGGCAAACTGGCAGCTCAGTTCTTCAGCCTGCTGCGCACTGACAGTACAAAGTGCATGCGAGATGCGGCCAAGACTTCGTTCGGCGAATTGCAGTATTCGGTTGAAGAAAGGATTGAAATAACCTTCCAGAACGTGGCCATGATATGTATGCACAATGCATGGAACTCCAGCAAACAATGCCGCCAGCCGTCCGAGTAAGCCCGCCTTGGCTGTATGGGTGTGAACGATGGCGGGACGGTGAATCCGCATCAGCCGCCAGAGACGCCAGAGCGCAACAAAATCAGCTAGCGGGTGAGGGTGAGGCCCCAGTTCCGGAATGCGCTCAGTTCGATCGCCTGCAGCGAGAAGGTAGTCCATGTTTTTCTCAGTAGCAGCACAATCGCCGAAGACAAGCATGGATTCGATTCCCTGCTGAGGCAGGTCCCGGTTCAAGAGCGTGACATGCATCGGGGGACCACCCCCGGCGAGTCGCGTAATGATTCGAAGCACAAGCGGTTTGGTCATAAACTCTAGTTCGCCGGGACGATTTGGCTCTGAGATTGCAGCTCTCGTGGAAGCCGGGATACCACTGCGCGAAACTTTCCATTTGGCCCGCGCGGAATCTGCCTCAAGAATTCAAACTCAATCTCCATTTCTGAGCCAAGCCGGTCATGCAAGTTCTTTTCAAGCTGCATCCGGTCAAGGTCAGTGAATCCCGCTTCCGGGACAAGCAGCACCCGAACGGAATCAATGACTTCCTGGATGAACTGACACTCCTGGATTCCGGTTACGCCCTTCAGTGCCGGATCCATTCGGCCCACCCAGCCTCGCTGGCGACTATAGAGGTAGTCTTCACGCCGTCCTTCAATCGCCTCAATAATCGGCATCGAGCGCCCACACGGGCACCTTTCTTCTCCTGACCAGGCTGCCCGGTCCCCTACCCGGTACCGGATCAGGGGCATCGCCTCATTGATCAGTCCGGTTAGCACAACATCGCCAACTTCACCAGGACGGCAAGCACTGCCATCAGCCCGTACGATCTCCGTTACACCAAAGAGCGGATGAGCATGCATGCGTCGGTAACGGCATTCCGACCAGAAACTCTGCATTTCGGTTTGCCCGTACTGGTCATAGACCTTCGCACCAAAGGCGGCCTCAATAGCAGCCCTTTGCTCATCGACCAACGTTTCAGCGCTCGTCAGGATCGCCGGAATGACAACACGACGGGAGGGATAGCGAAGAATATGCTGCGCTAGCAGAGCAATCGCTGAAGGATACCCGGTCAAATAAGCTGGCCTGAACTCAGCAAGAGCAGCCAGGTATTGTGGGATGGTATCCGGGTTCAAGTGAACGCTCGAAAGCAGCAGAGTGTTGTTTGTCCAGTCTCTCCTCCAGTGGCGGCGGTTTTGCTCACCGGGCGAAATCATTTTGCCCGTGAACTGGGCCCGGCGCAGCAAGCGGCTGACTCCGGCAACTTCCCGGTAACGCTCGACGTAGGCGTACTGCCGGCCTACCGCACGTTCGTCATAGTAAAGCTGCAGCGGCGTACCGGTGGTTCCTGAAGTAGTCCAGGAAATCCAGCTCCGATTGGCGTTCCCGCCGGAGTAAAAGGCTTGTGGCTGGTCTCGTAGACTTTGTTTCTCCGTAATTGGCAATGCCTCGAAGGCAGCCCAGTCCCCGGCCCGCAGCTGATCCCAGCTCCGGGATGGAATACGCGAACTATAAAACGACACGGTGCCTGCCGCGTGCCGAAGCAGTCGGCGAAGCCTGGCTACCTGCAGGAGCTCCAGTTGGAGCGGCGAAGCGCGATCGGTCGCCTTGAGCAATTCATACTCTTCCCGAAATGCGGGGCCGTAGCGTTGCCTTCGATAGACTGCGCCCTGTAGAGTTACAGCAAGATCCTGCAGCGGTTCCGGTAAACGTGCGTAGAGAGATTCAAGCAGCGGCATAGCTATTTGCGTCCAATAAGATCTGGTTAGTCCAGGCGGTGGGAGGGAGAAGAACTCGTTCCGGCGTCGGCAA
>CAZECF010000002.1:95818-97604 GCA_964510335.1 uncultured Bryobacter sp.
TGAACGATTCCGGTTGAATCATCCGTACTGGCAACAACTCGGCGAAAGTCGCGAACCTCAACCGGGATCGCCTGCGCATTCCAACGCTCGACCCACTGAGGGATTCGGCACTGCTCCAGCAACATCTCAAAGTTGGCGCTCTGAAGGGGCGCATCGCCCAGAATGATTTTGCCCTCGACTTCGCCCTTGCGATTGCGGAGCGCAGCGGCAACGGCTTCCACAACAGGGTTGATTATGGTGGGATGCGTGACAAGCGCATCAATCGAGGACCATCCCTCAGCCGCATGCCGCACCCAATTGGGTTTGACCAGCACCCGCATTCCAGGTTGGATCCAGGGGCCAAAGGGATTCGCAGCCTCAAGCCCGGCAGCTGCGAAAAGATTAGCCACCCCCGGGTGAGACTGGAAGGGGGCATCAGGGTAAGCTGGCTGCTGGCGCAAAATTGCAGGGCGAAGCGTATCAGGAGGCATGGGCAAACTCGGAAGACTTGGATCTCCATTGAATTGAGGCCTCGCTTATGGCCTGATAGAAGGCAAGTCGGCGGGGCATAAGTTGATCCCTTTCAAAACCCCGAGCTGCAGCCTGGTTCTCGGCTGCCATCCCTGGCCAAAGCTCTGGGTGGGCTGCGAATTCAAGGATCTTTGCGGTGAGAGTGGATTCCGAATCTGCCGGAACAACCCATCGAGCAGGAACCAGATCCGGCATCGCCCCCACATTGCTCGTGATTGCCGGAAGGCCAGCCGCCATCCCCTCGATCAGAGCGCGGGGAATTCCTTCAGCGCGCGAGGGCAGTACAAAGAGATCGGACTCTGCCAAGTATGCCCGGACTTCAGCTGAGCCAGCGAGCGAACCCGTAACGTGAACCCGGGAGCCGATGCCACACTGGTCAGCTAGTTGAAGCAATCGCCGTCGATTCTCCCCATCGCCGGCGAATGTAAGTCGGAAGTCAAGCCCGTCTCTGGAACAATTGGCCAATGCTCGGATGAGCAGATCCTGGCCTTTATACAGAAGATCCAGAAACCCCACCGTAATGATTGACAGCGGACGCTTTGGGTGCGGACGAGGGAGCGGCAGAAAGGCCTCAGAGGGAAGGTCCACGTCGGAGATACGGCTGGACCAAGTTCCCGTTGCTGTTGGATGCGCAGCCTGGGTTCGGGACCCGGTTACAAAATTGGCAGCAACAGCCCGGGCACAAAGCTCGCGCGAACGGCGGCAGAAGTAGGAGCGAAAACAAGTTGCTAAACCATGAGGGGCAACTCCCGGAGAGAAAAAGTCGTGCGGATCAGTTAGTAGCTCTGTAGCGTACGGCCGATTAAGACGATCAAGACTTTCCGCCAGTAGAAACCCAGTTTGGGAAGGAATTCTGAGAAGAAAGGCCCCATCCAATCGCGCTGCCTGCCCTATGGCCGCAATGACTCCAGATCGGCGTCGCAAGTATTGAAAAGGGCCAGCATAACCAGGAATCGGATAGACGGAAACCCCATTGCCGTCGACCCTCCGGACTCGTCCCGGCGGGCTATCAACCGAGAATACGCGCGCAATCACCCGAATCTGGTCGAAGATTGCTAACCCGGCGGAGAAGAAGTCATAGGCAGGCGGGGACTGGTTCCAGTAACTGCCATCCGGGCAAACGAAGATTCGTTGGTCAATCGCCACGTTCAAGGTTCCGTGCATTTCAGTTGCCGACATAAATCTCCTCAAGTGCCTTGATGTTGGACGCCAAGCAAAACGGAGAGTCCGAGAATGCTTGACGCCGGATTGAATCAGAAACCGGTACAGCGGACCG
>CAZECF010000002.1:97614-139818 GCA_964510335.1 uncultured Bryobacter sp.
TCTACAGGCAAGTGAAGGGCCAAACGCCGGTGCAACCCGCCTACAATATCCAGCTCCGCCGGAAGGTGTTCGGCCAACAAGACTGGCAGTCCAGCAGCCTGTGCTTCAATCGCTGCCAGGCCCAGCCCCTCGGAAAGGCTCGGAAAAAGAAACAAATCCGACTGGGCAAAAAGATTGGAAATATCGGAACGGTTACCAAGAAACTCGACGTGGGCACTCAGCCCAAGTTGGGAAATCTCGCTTTTCAGCGCTGAACGTAGCGGGCCATCCCCCACCAGCCAAAGCCGCGCCTCAGAACATCGCTGAACCAAGGTCTTGAAGACCTGAAGCAAGAACCAATGATTCTTTTCGGGAACGAGCCTGCCAACATGTACCAAAGTGAACCGCGCGGGGTCCGGTTCTCGTGGCGCTTGGAGAAATCCGGACAAGTCCGTCCCACACGGCAGCAACCGGATTGGCGAAGCAGCGGCACCGAAAAGGTCAAGTGCGGCACCCGCGCTGACAGCCAGCTTCGAATTTGCAAATCGATTCAGGAGATGCCGGGCCGTGCCTTCATAGCCGCGCCTCAGCCAAGGGCGTGAGCGAAGCCGGAAGTCGGCATGACTGTGAGCAATTCGGACAGGGACACCATGCGCGCTGGCAATCGCAAGCGGGAATGCACTGGCGTGGTGGTTGTGGCAATGGATTGCCGCGAATGGACCAGCAGACTTCAGCACAGCAGTCAGTGCATCCAGTGCCCGCTTCCCCGTTCGCGGGGCCGGAACGTGGTGTAGATTGACACCCTGGCTTCTGAAGGCTGGTGCCATCACGCCGAAGTTGGACTCTTCCAGCGCAACGTGAAGTTCGGGCCGGCGATCAAGCGGCCAGGCCTGGATAAGGCGCTCGAGCCAGCATTCAATACCACCCGGATTCAACTGGCGGAGAATGTGCAACACCTTCATCACAGTTGCTCCGATCGAATCAGAATCGACGATGAAAGCAAGATCGTGACTGCGGCGGCTGCCGATAAGCTCATTGCGGCGCCAACCGCGCCATACGTAGGAATCAGGATCAGGCTGGATCCTAAACTGGCAGCAAAAATACCTACTGCAACCAGGAGCATGGGACGATAAAGGCGGCGCGCAGAAAGTGCATGGCCGATGACGGTAGCCGGCCAGGTTAAACACTGGGTGAAGGCAACCGCGTTGAACAATTCACGACTCAGCCCGGTATCGGGAATCGCGATCGCGCTGAATAGCCATGGACGCAGAACGGGACCCAGCAGCCACAAAATCAATGCTGGCAGAACCGGCAACAGGGTCCAGGTAAAGATTTCCCGAAGTCGTGCGCTCACCATGCGGGGCAGTAAACTCTGACCAAAGGCGGCAGACAGAATATTGCCCGTCTGCAAGATCAGGCAAAGCGTAGCAAAGAGCCCCAGCGTGGCAGCATCAGATCGGGCTTCGAGAACAATTCTCGGGAAACTGACCGAGAGTGACTGCAAAAAGAGACACACGCCGAGTGATGCTCCGCGTGAGAGCATGAGCCGAATTCGAAGCCAGCGGAAATCTGGAGTCCAGCAAAAAGGACGAACATCGAATGTGAGCAACAGAACCAAGCTGAAGGCACAGTAAGCGCCGGCGGCAAACAGTGGTGAAGGAGAAACCGTAACAAAGCCGACCAGGCCCGCACTGCGGATCAAATTACTGCCGGCAGCAATGGGAAGCCGGCCAGCACGCTGATTCTCAGCTTGAAACAACTCGCCCCAACTGTCAAAGCAGCGGGCCAGCAACCAAAAGCCCGCGAGTGGACTAAATAAAACTGCAAAGGCAGGAACCAGCAAAAACACCGGTATTGAAGTGAAGCTTCGTATGCCCGCAGCAAGCGAGAGTGGCAGCTCGTTAGACGGATAGGTGAGCACCAAAGTCTTCAACTGAAAGCCGAGTAACTGAATGATAGGAGCCGTCAGGGCCAAGGCATAAGCGAAGTCTCCCGCAGCAGCCAAGCCATGCAATCGGCCCAACAGTACCACCGCAAAAAAGGGCCCTGCGGCCTGTGCCAGATTCGCAGACATGAGCCAACCCGCATCCCCGCACCAAGTGCGCGCAGAAGAAGCGGCTGGCGCGGGAGAGGCTGCGGAGATGGCGGCAGGCAGCGACATGGAAACTAGGCATTCTCCTTGGCTGCATAGTATTTTCCGTAGTAACCGTAATAGCTATAACTTTCGCTCATCGACTTATTGACCTGATTCAGCACAACACCCAGCACATTGGCGCGCAGACGACCCAGGAGTTCCAGGACATTGGCAACCTGCTTGCGCGACGTACTACCGGCACGAGTAACCACCATCACCCCATCCACGGCCATTGCCATCTCCAGTGGCTCGGCGAATCCCAGCAGCGGTGGCGCATCCAGGACAATAAATTGGTACTTTTCCAGTAGCCCTTCTACAATCTCGTCCATTCGCCCACGAATCCAGTCATCAGGCCTTCGGCTGGGAGCGCCAGCGGTCAGAATTTCAAGTTGTGGGCAAAGTGGAGTTACTTGAATCAACTGCTCCAGTTCTGCCTTGCCCTGAAGATAGGCCCCAAGACCGCCATTATTCTCAATGTTGAAGCGGCGGTGTACACTCGGACGGCGCATATCACCATCGATCAGAAGTGTTTTGCCCCCCTGCATGGCGTGAGTCAGCGCGAAGTGGGCCGCAACGGTAGACTTCCCTTCCGCCGGCTGCGCACTGGTTACCAACAGCGACCGCAAATTACGGTCAAAGTTGGTCAGCAGGATTGAGTTTCGCAGCGTCCGGATCGACTCCTCGTAGCCTCCCAAGGTGGAATAGCCTGCTCGTGACGAATGGGCCAGAGCAGTAGTGGTGGCACTCTCTTCAGTACGCGCCAGCCCAATTCCATTGCGCCACGACTTGACCTCCGGCAATGTACCCAGTACTTCCACCCCCAGCGAATTGCGGACTTGCTCCGGATCACGCAAGGTGGTGTCCAGCGCATCCAAAGCCAATGTTCCGGCGACAGCCAGCAGCAATGACAACAGGAAGGCCAGCGCAGTGTTCACAAGCAGATTTGGTGACACAGGCTCAAGTGGCGTTCGCGCCAGATCAGCGATGCGAATCGAACTGTTCTGAAAACTGGCATTGATGCCAGCCTCCTTAATGCGGCGCACCAGCTCGTCGTACAGCTTTTTGTCAGCTTCGGCCTCCCGGCGAAGGTTCAGATACCCGAAACTGCGGGCATTGAGTTCATCCAGTTCTGTTTTCGTATCCTGCACTTGACGCGCCAGCATCTCTTCGCGATTGCGGGCTTCTTGATACTCAACTGTCACGCCTTGCTGAATCGAAGCCCGCAAAGCGGCTAACTGGCGCTCCAGCTCTGTTACCTGAGCCAGGGAGCGGCGATGCTCGGGATGATTTGCACCATAGTGCGCCTGCACCTCGGAAAGCTTCTGGCGAACTTCACTCAAGCGCTGATCCAGCCGGCGCATCGTCTCGCCCTGCGACGATACTTGTGCAGCAGCCATCGAGCCATCCTCGACACTACGCCAGGCTGCTTCTTTGCGAACTCGATCGGCTTGCGCCGCCGTATACTCCTGGTTGATCTGAAGCAAACGCGCCGAGATAATGTTGGTCTTGTCTTCCGGATTGATCACGTTCAAATCGCGCTCAAAAGTTGCAAGCGCCGACGAGGAGGACTCCATCTTCAACCGCAACTCTTCGAGTTGCTTCTCCATAAAACGGGACAAGCCTACGGAGGACTGATGACGAATGTTGTAAGTATGGTCCAGATAGGAATGAGCTACTGCATTCACGGTGTCCGCCGCGAGCTTCGGATCCGGCGAACGATAACTCACCTGGAGCAGATAAGTATTGGGCGGACGGGAAACTTTCAAGTCCTTCAGTACCATCGGCGCTGCGCGCTGCTGTTCTTCCGTATAGGGCTTCAAAAGCCGGAAGCGTGAGGGCTTCTTGAGCGGAAGCTTATAGCGTTCCACCACAGGACGAAGTACGGAATCGGATTGGAGCAATTTGACCTGCGTGGCCAGAAACTGGTCTGAATCATTCGTGAGGGCGCGAGTAGATTCCTGCCCGATTACACCCGTTGGCGTCTGCCGGTCTACATCGATCGAAACCGTTGCCTCATAGACGGGCGTCACCTGCGTCGACCAGGCTAGAACGGCCAAAGTCGCGGCGGCAACAAAGATCGCAATCCGCCAGACATTTCTTCGGAAAAGCCAGAAGTAGTGGGAAAGCGGTAGGCCCTCTGCGGCATCCGGCTGATTCCGCTCGAATCCACCCGCTGGCATGCGGACAGGGTCCATCGACAATTCGAGCGCGGAGGGCTTGTGGACGGCGCGCGAAGAGACCCGAAGCAGTTCATTTGGGGCGGGATTAGCCATGATGGGTGGGGACCTCTACTTGTGATGTTTGACTGAGTCCTGCCTCAAGGCGTTCAACCAGAGACTCGATCCGGTCCCAACGAACGGAGCAGCCGGATGAGGGTATTTGTGGTGGAAGGGCCAACACAGCGGCACGAGCGTAGTCGGAAACGCTGCGCGCCCCGGACAGTATGCAAGTCTGCTTCAATTGCTGGAACTCTTCTTCGCTCAAACGAAAATTTACCAGCCGGGTACGGGGATGATAGACGGGCAAGGAAAACCTCAACACCAGGTATGAATTTGCGCGGCGCCTGTCGAGCGTCAGTTTGGAGCAGAAACGACAGGAGGAAAGTTCGCCGTCGCACTTATGTAATCGACCCTCCTCCCCCGCAAAATAGTAAGCCTCATCACTTTCAAGAGGTAGTTTGGAAATATTTGTTTTTTTACTCAAGACCTACGAGTAGAACCCGATAAGCAAGTTGAAGAGCATGATAGGGACTCTGCAACAAAGCTGGCTCGCACGGGGATTTCGCCGCATATTCACGTCGCGTTCAACATGGGCAAATGCCGGCCCGATGGACGAAGTTTTCCAGAGGATCTGGGCCGAAAATTACTGGGGTGATGAGGAATCGCGCTCAGGAGGCGGCTCCAATTTGACTCAAACGGCGGTGTTGCGACCGGCCCTATCCAACTTGCTCCACAGTCTGGCAATTCAGTCGATGCTCGACCTTCCCTGCGGCGATTTTCACTGGATGAAGCAAGTATCCTTCCCTGTCGGTATGCACTACACGGGCGGTGACATTGTCCCAGAACTCATAACGACCAATCAAAACCAGTTTGGTAGCCCCACCGTCAGTTTCAAGCAAATGAATTTGGTTGCGGACGAGCTTCCCAGTGCCGAACTCGTTTTCTGCCGTGATTGCCTGGTTCATCTGGACTACTCGTCAATAGAGAGAGCACTGGCGAATATCCGCCGCAGCGGTGCAACATACTTGCTGACCACTCACTTCCCTGCCGGCAGGCGGAACCGTGACATTCCCACAGGCCAGTGGCGCCCGCTTGACTGGACCAAAGGCCCCTTCTACTTCCCGAAACCGGATGCGGTGATTGAGGAAAATTGCACCGAAGATCGTGGAATCTTTCGAGACAAATCCATGGCGCTCTGGCGGGTAGCCGATCTGCCCGTCCATCCCTTCACGCGCTGAGCGGAGGCCGAAGCTCTTGTTCCTTGTATTGCAGTTGATAAAGCCGCCAATAAATACCACGAGAACGAAGCAATTCCTGGTGCGTCCCGGATTCCCGCAGTTGGCCATGGTGCATCACCAGAATGCGGTTTGCCCGCTGGATCGTGCTCAGCCGGTGCGCGATGACGATTGCCGTTCGGCCGGTCAGCATTACCTCCAACGCCTGCTGTATCTTTTGCTCGGTCTCGGTGTCTACGCTCGACGTTGCCTCATCCAGAATAAGGAAGCGCGGATCACGCACCAGGGCCCGCGCAAAACTGACCAGTTGCTTTTGCCCCGTCGAAAGCCCCGCGCCGCGCTCCTCCACTCGCAAATCCAGTCCCTCGGGCCGGGAAGCAATAAAATCCCAAAGGTTGACCCGGCGGCAGGCATCTTCGATCTGTTCATCACGAATCGATTCATCCCCCAGCCGGATATTCTCGCGCAGCGTTCCCGTAAACAAGAACGGGTCCTGCAACACCACTCCAAACTGGGACCGCAAACTGACAGGGTCCAGATTGCGGACATCTTCACCGCCAACTCGCACCTCCCCGCCCTGCACATCATAAAAACGCAGCATCAGATTCGTAATCGAAGTCTTCCCTGCCCCGGTGTGACCAACAATGGCTACCGTTTCCCCCGCAGAAACTTGAAAGTTGAGATCCCGCAGCACCCATTCGGGCTCATTGTAGGCAAAGTTGACGTTGCAAAACTCAATGCTGGCAGCACCCGGCATCGGACGTGGGCTTGGGGGGGCAACTACCACGGGCGACTCATCCAGAAGCCCAAAAACTCTTTCGCTGGCGGCCATCGACGATTGCACGGTGTTGTACTTTTCACTCAAATCCTGGATTGGCCCGAAAAAGCGCATGGCGAACTGAAGAAACGCAACCAGGGTCCCAACCGTAAGCTGACCATCCCGGGCGGCAAATCCACCGTATGCCAGCACTGCTCCCATGGCGATCATTCCCTGAAATTCCACGACCGGATAAAACCAGGCATAAGCGTTGATCGAACTTTTCCAGGCATTCATGTTTTCCCGGTTCACCGCATCAAATTGTTCGCAAGCTTTGCGTTCGCGCTGGAAAAGCTGCAAGACCGTCATGCCGCTGGTATGCTCCTGCAAAAAGGAGTTCAGCTTGGCAATCGCCACTCTTTGCCGGCGGTAATCAGTGCTTACCTTGCGGCGAAAGATTCGCGTGGTCAAAACAACAAAGGGCAGTACGGAAAGCATGATGAGCGTAAGCTCCCAACTCAGCCGGAACATCGCCGCCAGAATGAACGCAATGATCAGCAGGTCACCCAGAATCGTGATCAGTGCCGCAGAGAAGAATTCATTGAGCTGATCCACATCGCTGGTCACCCGCGTGACAATGCGGCCAACCGGATTGCGGTCAAAGTACGGAACATCAAGCCGCTGCAAGTGGCTATATAGTTTCCGCCGGATGTCGAACATGATGCGCTGGCCGGTGTACTGCATGGAGAGTTGCTGACCATATTCCAAACCAAGCCGCAACAACAACGTGACGGCAAACACTGCGCTCAAGAAGGCCAGTCCGGGGGCAACCTCGGCCGGAAGCCAGGGATTGAGCACCGAGAGCACTCCGTCAAAACCGTCAATTCTGTGCACAATGTATTTGTCGATGGCCACGCGCGTTAGCAATGGAGTGATCACTTGCGCCAGTGTTTGTCCAAATAGGAGAACCAGGCTCACCACAATTGGCCAGCGGTAAGTCCACGCGTAAGGAAAAAGTCGCCGGAGTAGCCGGGTATCCTGGAGCTTTCCTTTAACCTGTTCTTCCATGCTCAATGCTTTCCTTCAGGAAGCGTCAGCTTCCCCGTTGCGTTAGCCCACGCCCAAACCAGACCCGTTGAACCACTCAGGCAACCGGCAACCGCGGCAATCATGCGAGGATCATAATGCTCGGTGGCGAGTCCGCACAGGAACAGGCTGATCATCATCGTCGACCACGTCATCGTTTCCATTGTCGCGAAGACCCGGCCCCGATAACGGTCATCGGCATAACGCAATACTTTGGAATAATTCACAACACTTGCAGTGGCGCCGCCAGCGCGGGATATCGCAATAAAGACGAGGGCCAGCGCGAAATCATGCTGCAGCGCAAAGGCGACATAGAAGGCTCCGTGGAGCAGATACGAAATGCTGACGGTGAGCTTGTATTGGGGAAAATCAAGACGCCGGTTGAGCCAGTTGGCCATGATCCCACCGGCCACCAGCCCCGTTCCGGCTGCCCCCCATATGATGCCAATCCCTGCAGGCCCGCGGCCAAAAACCTTCTCGCCAAAGACGCTAAACAAGATCTGCGCCGCGCCTCCACCAGTCGCCCAGCCAACGCCGATCAACGCGATACCAAGCAGCAGCGGCTCGCTACGCAAGTACCGCAGCCCGGCAACGAATTCACGATGAGGCTGAAAACGGATCTCCGGCGGACGGGGCGGCGGCTCAAACTCTCCAGCGTAAGTCCGGAAAAAACTCAGGCACATCGCGCTCAACAGAAAGCTTCCGGCATTGATCAGAAACGCATATTCAAAGCCGAAGGCAGCCACACTGATGCCCCCCAGAAAGGCACCGGCACCGGTCGTCGCCCAGGCCGTAGTCTGCGTTAAGGCATTGGCGGGGATCAATTGTTCACCGGGAGCCACAACAGGCAGGATCGAATTGCGGCCGCTCGTAAAAAAAGGACTCGCGAACATCAATAACCCGCTCAAGACAAAAAGCAGCGTGTTGTCCGCGCTACTCGGCGTCAACATAAAAGCCAGCGCGACAAACGCGCGCACCAGATCGCTCGCAATCATCACCTTGCGACGGTCGAACCGATCCAGCACCACTCCAGCCAGCGGCCCCGCACAGATCATCGGCAGCGCCCGTGCCATCAGCACACCCGCCACCAACAGACCACCACGTTCCTGACGGATTGCCAGTGAGAAAACCGCGATGTTGTTGAAGTGATCCCCGATCTCGCTTATGATCTGCCCACCCCACAGCAGCCGATAGTTGTGATTCGAGCGCAGCAATTGAGAGATGGTCACCGACATCAGAACCGCTCCGTAAGAAATACTCCGAGCAGAATCAACAAACCGCCAAAGGCAAGGCTCAAGCTGAGCGTCTCACCCAGCAGCGGAATCGCCATCGTTGAGGCCAGCACGGGTTGCAAGTATGTGAACGTTGTCAGTTGTGAAGCCGGCATCTGCTTCATCACGCGGTAATAGAGCAGGAAGCAGAACACGCTCGGAATAGCGGCCATAAAAATCAAACAAAGCCAGGAAACCGGCAGCAATTGCCGGAAGGGGAAGTCGAGTGAAAGCGTAACGGTGGCGGGAAGGAGAAAGACCACCGCCCCGGTGAAGTTGAGCGTAACCGTCGCAATCGGCGTCAGCCGCCCGCTCAGGGGTTTCGAAAAAACGGTAAAAACGGTGAAGCAAAAGCAACCGAGCAATACCAGCGCGTCACCAGTGAGCGACGCATTCCCCGACGTCTGCGATTGCAGAATCGCAATGCCAGTCAACGCCAGGCTCATGCCAATCAACTTCTTGGGACGGAAGCTTTCCTGCCCCAGCATGCAAGACAGCGAATACACCAACAATGGAGTAAGCCCGACAATGAGTGCGCCGTGGGCGATACTCGTGCGCTTCACCCCCATGGCGAAGAAAAGCTGGTTGGCCGCCATGCCGAGGGTACCCAATCCAAAGAATCGCCAGAAGGTGGACCAATCCCAGGAATGCGGCCGGTCGCGCCAGTAAAGCGGCAGGCAAATCAGTAGCGCGAGTGTGGTCCGCCAGCCCGTCAAAAGCACGGGATTCCATTGCCGCATGGCCACTTTGCTAACAATGAAGTTAAAGCTCCACAGCAGCGTAACCAGCAGCATCAGCAAATAGAGTTGGCGTTTACTGCTTCCCTCGCTCAAGGTTTAAGGATGCTCTCCTGTCTGACGGTGATGGTATCGAGAAAATCCAGATCCACTTCAAAGCCAAAGCCCGGCGCTTGTGGCACATCAATCAAACCCTCAGCCGAAACCTCAACCGGCGTCGTAATGACTTCCTGCTTCCAGTAGCGCTTGCTCGCGCTCACATCCCCCGGCAGTACAAAATTCGGAAGCGTGGAAAGCGCGATGTTGGCAGCACGTCCTATGCCGGATTCGAGCATGCCTCCACACCAGACGGGGATCTGGTGCGCCTGCGCCACATCATGAACCTTGATGGCCTCGGCAAAACCACCGACGCGCCCCAGTTTGATATTGATAATGCGGCCCGCACCCATCCGGATCGCCTGTTCCGCCTGATGGGCAGAGCGGATGCATTCATCGAGACAAATCGGCGTCTTCAGCTTCGCCTGCAATTCTGCGTGATCGATAATTTCGTCATGCGCCAGCGGCTGCTCAATCATCATCAGGTTGAATTCATCAAGCGCCGCCAGCAGCGGCCAATCGCTCAGGCGATAGGCGGAATTTGCATCGCCCATCAACAGAATCTCCGGAAAACGCTTGCGCACTTCACGGATCACCTCAACATCCCACCCCGGTGCAATCTTCATCTTGATGCGGCGGTAGCCAGCACTCACTTCGGTATCAATCTTGCCCAGAAGTTGATCCACCGAATCCTGAATACCGATCGAAACACCGCAAGCAATCTGCTGCCGCGCGCCACCGCCGATCGCCTGGTAAAGCGGAATCCCCTTCTGGCGGGCTTCCAGATCCCAGCAGGCAACTTCCATTCCACCCCGAGCCATAAAGTGGCCACGGATGTGGGCACTCCGCGCACCGACTTCCGCAGCGCAGCCAAACTCATGGCCGAGCACGCGCGGCGCGACATAGTCACGCAGGATGAGCCAGCAGGAATCCGTCCATTCTTCGTTGTAAAAAGGATTCTCTCCGGCAGTAACTTCCCCCCAGCCGGACAACCCATTGGAGATTACTTCAACCAGTACGATCTTACGGGAGTAAGTTCGCCCGAAACTGGTCTGAAAGAAGTGCACCAGCGGCATTTCAATTTGCCGCAATTTGATTTCATCGATCAGGATTGCCATGGGGCCAGTAAGTAGGTTCCTTTATCTTCAGAGCGTTCAAAGCCAATGACGGCCAACCCGTCAAGAAAATACCGCTGAAATTTTTCGCTGATCTCCGCCTGCGTATCCCGCGCCCGCTGCGGATCCTGCGTCTTCCATTGCTGAATTGCCAGCGGAATGTCGATGCGGGCCGTCGCACCGGGACGATCAAGTTTTCCCGTCGTCAGCAGTTGCTCTACCCGCTCGCTCTCAATATGCCATTCCGCGACGCAACGGTCGGTTGGAAGTCCACCGTGCAGGGTGCTGGAAGTCGTGCCGTATTGGTTCAATACATAGCGCCGCACCACTGCCCCCAGCCGCTCAATGTTGAAGAACGCGTTCTTCGTTTCGAGCGGATCGAAAGTCCATTCGATCAGGGAAATCCCGCGCGCCAGGGCTTCTTCGCGTTGGCGCAACTTCAGCATGCGGCCGATGCCGGCGTTGCGATAATCGCTCAACACACCCATCATGTGGCTGTGCAGGTAGTGAACACCGCCAGCCTTGAGTCCCGGGATTGCCAGCAGGAATGCCACCATGCGGCCCTGGTCATAAGCCCCAAAGATCTGGCCGCCCACCTTGCTGGCCACAACGAAGAGCCTCACCGGGAGTAGCTCAATATCGGCAAAGCCCCAGATCGTTTTCTGGAGCGCAACTGCCTCTTCAAATTCAGCCTGCGTAGTTAGAATCCGGATCTCGATCATGACTTTTTGGCCTCTTGCCAATAGGCCTCCATCTCCTCGAGCGGAGTGTCAGCCATTTCCTTTCCCAACCCGGCAACCCGCTTTTCCACATAGGCAAAGCGCTCGCGGAACTTCCCGTTCGTGTGGCGCAGCGCAGCCTCGGGATCCACCTTCGACCATCGCGCCAGATTCACCACCGTGAAAAGGATATCCCCAATTTCTGATTCGATTGCTGCCGGGTCTCCTCCAGCGCGAGCTTCCTGCAATTCGTCTACCTCTTCCCGCAGCTTGTCGAGCACGCCACCAAAATCCGGCCACTCAAAACCAGCCTTGGCAGCCTTCTTTGATATTTGAACGGCTTCCATCAAGGCTGGCTGCGCCCGGTTCACGGTGTCCAGCAGGCCCTGCAGACGGTCTGGCTTCTCGGCCGCCTTGATCGCGTCCCAATTCGTAAGCACCTCTTCAGGCGTCTCAGCGTTAGCATCCCCAAAAACATGCGGATGACGCCGGATCAGCTTCTCGTTGATCGCCCGCAGCGAATCCTCAATATTGAAGTGGCCCGCTTCAGCGGCCATTTGCGCATAAAAAACCGGCTGCAGCAGCAGGTCTCCCAGTTCTTCGCAAAGGGCCGGATAATCCTTGCGCTCAATCGCGTCAATCACTTCGTAGGTCTCTTCAATCGTGAAGCGCTTGATGGAGTCGAAGTCCTGCTCGCGGTCCCAGGGACAACCATCGGGAGCGCGAAGCCGCGCCATAATGTCTACTAAGTCTTGAAAGGAATTCTTTGCCTCTGAGCCCACGTAATTCTCATTTTAACATCCGGCCAGCCCGCTTCCCCGAAGATACAGAGCAAGTGAGAAAGCTCTTCCGCGACTACCAGAAAGATATCGACGTGGACTTGTGTTTCCAGTCCTTTGAACAAGAACTCGCGACCCTGCCAGGGCGCTATCAGGTCGTCTTGCTCGCCGAGGGAGGATGCGCCGCCTTACGACCTCATCCCTCCGGGGCGGCGGAATTGAAACGCCTCTTCGTCTACCCGGACAACCGCGGAGCGGGCCTCGGGATGGCACTGATCCACCGCGCCATTGAAGCAGCAAAGCAGCTTGGCTACACCCGGATTTACCTCGATACCATCCGCAGCAAAATGCCCAGCGCCATACGGATGTATCAGGCGCTGGGCTTTGTCGAGATTCCGGCCAGTGGAGGGAAAACGGGTCTGCCGGATCTCATCGAGATGGAGTTGGACCTAGCTTCGTTTGCGGCTGGTCAAACCGAGAATGAGTAGTCCAGCACTACAAAGCAGATAGGTAGAGGGTTCCGGAATGTCGCCGCCAGAAGGCGGATCTTCATTGCCGCCCGCCGCCTCCGCGATCTGTGCATACGCAAAGTTGTCCAGCACAACCACGTTGCTGGCTGTGCCGGTTGGAGCAGTGATAAGCAGCCGGATTCCCGAGATCGTTCCTCCATAAGTGAACCCGAAGAATGCCGCTGCGGGATTGCCGGCAGGCACCGTCAAAGTGCGAATTTCGGTCGAGGAACTGCCCATAACCTCCAGCCTGAGTTGAATTGGGTTCAGAGCTGTCGAGTAGATTCGATTAAAGGGCGAGTTATTATTTTCACGCCAACCTGAGTAGTTGAAAGCAAGAGCGCTGATTCCGGCAATCGCATTCACGTTCACAAATAAGCCGGTGTCGTAAGGAATGTTACTCCCCACCCCAAAACTATTTCCTCCTCGAAGTATGCCTCCAGATCCGATGTCATCGCTACTGCCGCCAGAGGGCGTATATCTCAAAGTGTCATAACCAATCGTGGTCGTTTCATTGTAAAAGCCTCGATAGTTGATCGAATCGAGTGTAAGACCAGCAACAGTTGTATTACTCAGCGTTGAGCCGGTAAAGGTCTGGGTTACTTGACCCGTCGTGGCCGTAGTCCAGAGGGCAAGGTCCGTGAATTCGTTGATGATCGTTGCTTGAGCAGAAGCACCGATAAATAGGGCGGTCATCACCGCACGAGCGATCGGGGAGGAATTGAATTGCATGATACGGAGCTAAAGTGCAGCCAGTGCACCGAAGCTCTCGCACCTTAATTTTTGGGGGATGGGGAAATACCGTAAGGGGTATTCCTATTTCTTGGACAGGGATAGAACGATCTGCTGCTGGTAGGTGCGCGCGCGGGCCAGAATTGGCGCGGTCTGGATTTTCACCGGCTTGCGGTCTCGAACCACCGCTTCTCCATTTACAAACACATCGCCCACATCCGCACCCTTTGCCGCATACACGATCGTCGAATAGGGGTCAAAGCGCGGCAGCAGGTGCGCGGCGCTGGCGCGCAAAAAGACGAGGTCGGCCAATTTACCTGCTTCGAGCGAGCCAATCTGCTTCTCGAGCCCCAGCACGGCCGCCCCGCGAATCGTAGCGAGTTCGAGAGCAGTCTGCGCCGGGAGAACTTCCGGGTCCATCGTTTGGACCTTAGCCAGCTTCGCAGCAAGATCCATTTCCTCAATCAAATGAAAATCATTGTTCGAGCCGGCAGGACCATCTGTTCCGACGCCCACCGCCAGACCCGCCTTCAAAAACTTCGGGATGGGTGCAACTCCACTGGCCAGCTTCATATTGGAAGACGGGCAGTGCGCAATGCCCACCTTCTTGGCCGCCAGGGTCGCAATATCGCGATCATCCACCCAGATCACATGAGCTGCAATCGTCGGCCCGTCAAAGATGCCCCAATCCGCCAGCGTCTGAACAGGAGACTTGCCATGCTGCGCGGTCATGTCCTCCAGCTCACGCTTCGTCTCCGACACATGAATCACCAGCGGCTTCCTGTACTGGTTCGCCAGCTTGCGGCAGGCCGTCAGCGTCTCCCGCGTGTTGGTATAAAGCGCATGCGGAGCAACAGCGGGAGTAACCAATGGGTCTTCGGCAAATTGCTCGAAGAACGCCTCGGTGCGGGCCAGCGAATCGAGTGGAGTCTTGGCATCAGCAACCGGAAAGCCGATCACGGTCTGCCCCAAGACCGCCCGCAAGCCAGCTTCCTTCGTAGCCCGGGCGATCTCCTCCTCGAAGTAGTACATATCCGTGTACGTTGTCGTACCGGAGAGCATCATCTCCAGGCAGCCCAGCAGCGTGCCGTGATAACAGAACTCGCGGGTGACGTTGCGCGCCTCAGCCGGAAAGATGAAATTCTCCAGCCAGTCCTGCAGGCGTTTGTCGTCAGCAATGCCGCGCAGCAGCGACATCGGAATGTGGGCGTGCGTATTGATCAACCCGGGAATCAGGATCGAATCCGGGCGGGCAAAGCGGCGGGCACCGCGAAACTCCCGTTCCAATTGCCCGCGAGGCCCCACTGCTAGAATGCGGGAACCTTCCACTACCACCGCACCATCTTCGATCACGCGGCGCTGCGCGTCCATCGTGACAACCACCCCAGCCGAAAGCAGCAGCCGCCGCGGAGCCGCCGATGCAAAGGCAGTTCCGGCCAGCGCCAGACTAAAGCAGCGACGCGGGATCAAAGGGGTGCGGGAAGAGTTCCGAGAAGAGGAAGCGGCGTTCGGTGTCATGGGCTCCAAGCAAGATGATCTCAAGATCCGGCGAGCAGAATTCCGCCAGCGCTTGCCGGCAAAGGCCGCACGGTGGAGCAGGCGGCGCGGAATCGGTACAAATCACGATCCGGCGAAACTGAAGCTGGCCTTCCGACACTGCCTTGAACAGGGCCACGCGTTCTGCACAAAGCGTCGCCCCGTAGCTGGCATTCTCAATGTTGCAACCGGTGTAAACCAGCCCCGCAGTGGTTTCCAGCGCGCAGCCAACCTTGTATTGGGAGTAAGGCGCATACGCGCTCTGCTGGGCAGCCCGGGCCTGCTGACGGAGGCTCATACCTTCGGGAGAATCGCCCGGATCAGCCGGCTGAACTGCTCGCGGACCTGCCGTCCGGTTTCAAGCACTTCTTCGTGATTGATAACCTCATTGGTCACTCCCGCGGCCATGTTGGTCACACAGGAAAAGGCCAGCACCTCTGCCCCCATGTGGCTCAACGCAATCGCTTCCGGCACGGTCGACATCCCCACCAGGTCCGCACCAATGATGCGCAGAAAGCGGATCTCGGCCGGGGTTTCATAGCTGGGGCCAGAAAGCGCAGCATACACACCATGGTGGAGGGGAATGCCAATTCGATGCGCCTGATCCAGCGCCAACTCCCGCAAGCGGGGTGAATAACAGAAAGACATGTCCGGGAATCGTGGTCCCAGCGAATAGTCATTGGGCCCCACCAACGGGTTGCTTCCCTGCAAATTAATGTGGTCCGTAATCAGCACCAGCGCCCCACGATGATAGGTGAGATTGATGCCGCCCGCGGCATTGGTGAGGATCACCTTGCGCGCCCCCAAGCGCGCAAGCACCCTGGCACCGAACACCACTTTGTCGATCGGGTGCCCTTCATAAAGATGCGCCCGGCCCGACATCGCCACGACATTGCGGCCTTCGAGTACGCCAAAGATCAGCTTTCCCGCATGACCAACGGCAGTACTAAGCGGCCAACCGGGGATCTCCGCATACGGAATCACCAACTGGTTCTCAATGGCGTCAGCCAGGTCGCCCAGTCCGGAGCCCAGCACGATGGCGATTTCCGGCTTTTGAGCAAGACGTGTTTCAAGATAGGCAATAGCTTCGTTCATAAGAGCATCCCGGCAATACAGGCAGACATGAAATTGGCCATCGTTCCGGCCATCACAGCTTTCAAACCCAGACGCGCGATATCAGACTTTCGCTCCGGCATCAACGACCCCAGCCCACCCACCTGAATCGCCACCGAACTCAGGTTCGCAAATCCGCACAAGGCAAAAGTAGCAATCGTAAACGAGCGTGGGTCGATCTGGTCCTTGAACTTCCCCAAGTCGATAAAAGCCACAAACTCATTTAACACCAGACGAGTACCCAGCATCTGACCGATCGTCTGCGCATCCTTCCACACCACGCCCAGCAACCAGGCGACGGGGGCAAACAGGTAGCCGAGAATCACTTGCAGCGTCGGCGCGCCCAGCCCGGTCAGGATCCCGTTCAACAACGCAATCAGACTCAGAAACGCAATCAGCATCGCCCCGATATTGAGCGCCAGGTGCAGACCATCTCCAGCGCCACGGGCAGCGGCATCAATCACGTTGATGCCCGGCTTCTCTGTCGTTAACGGCACGTCGCCCGATGTCTCCGGCTGCGCCGTTTCCGGCACCAGCATCTTCGCCAGCAGAATCGTCGCCGGGGCCGTCATGATCACCGCCGTCAACAGGTGCTCGATCGAGACGCCAGCAAACTTGACGTAAGCCGCCATCGTCGCGCCCGATACATGCGCCATGCCGCTGGTCATGATCGTAAAGAGTTCCGACTCGGTCAGCTTGGCCAGAAATGGCCGGATCGTCAGCGGCGCTTCCGTCTGCCCCATGAAGATGGACGCAGCCACATTCGTCGACTCCGCGCCCGAACCACCCATCGTGCGGCGCATCAGTTTGGCCATCACCCCAATCACCACCTGCATCACGCCAAAGTAGTAAAGCACGGAAAAAAGGCTGGCGATGAAGATCACAATCGGCAGCACCTGAAAGGCAAAGACTACCCCGAATTCCCCGCTCGATCTCCCCAACCGGTCACCAAACAAGAAGGAGGCACCTTCTTCGGAATACATCAGCAACGAATTGACCGCACTCGATGCAGCCTGAAACACACTTCCTACGGGCGTGCGCAGCACGATAATTGCAAAGGTAAATTGCAAACCGAGGCCCCAATAGAGGAGCCTCGGTTTAATGGACTTGCGATCTGTTGATAAGAAGTAGCAGGCTGCCAGAATCACAGCCAGGCCGAGGAGGCCAACCATGGGTCTAGCCTACAACTTCGAGCAGGATGTCGCGTTGGTCAGGAGGATTCGCCGATATACGGAACGAGTCTTCCAGAATCTCGGCAGCTTCATCCAGGTTCGCTTCGCTCGTGTGATAGAGCCGGCAAAGCACAGACCCGGCATCGATCTTCTGACCGACCTTAACTTCCAGAATTACGCCCACCGCGTGGTCGATCGTATCGGTTGCCGTCTCGCGCCCGCCACCCATCATCACCACGGATTTGCCCACACCCTCAGCGTCAATGGCGCTGACATAGCCGGAACGCGGGGTAACGATTTCACGCATGCCGGTAGCATTCGGCAGCAGGTCAAAGCGGTCCAGCACATCGGCGTTACCGCCCTGTGCCAGGATCACTTCCTTGAACTTCCGGTAGCCGGAGCCGTCCAGCAACTTCGTCTGGGCCACTTCACGGGCCGTATCCAGGTTCGGAGTCAGCTTGGCCAAATGGATCATGCGGGCGGCCAATTCGAGGCTGAGACGGGTCAAATCAATCGGACCCGAGTTCTGCAACGTTTGCGAAACTTCCATCACCTCCAGCGCATTGCCCACGGCAAAGCCAAGGGGCTGATTCATGTCGGTGATGAGCGCTTGTACTTTCTTGTCCACGCGGCGGCCAATGCCAACCATCAGTTGGGCTAAACGCCGGGCATGAACCTGTTGCTTCATGAAGGCGCCAGCACCTACCTTGACATCCAGCACCAGGGCATCCACGCCGGCAGCAATCTTCTTCGACATGATCGAACTGGCGATGAGCGGAATCGACTCAACCGTGCCGGTCACATCGCGTAATGCATAAAATTTGCCATCAGCGGGGGCGATCTGCTCGGTCTGGCCCATGAATGCAAGACCCAGTTGGGCAAGCTGCGCCTTGAACTGTTCAAGCGTCAGGTTGACGTTAAAGCCCGGAATTGATTCCAGCTTGTCGAGGGTGCCACCGGTGAATCCCAGCGAACGGCCGGAGATCATCGGAACCACAACGCCGGCGGCAGCGGCCAGCGGAGCCGCAATCAGGCTTGTTTTGTCACCCACGCCGCCAGTGGAGTGCTTGTCCACCTTGACGCCGGGAATGTCAGAAAGGTCGAGAGTCTCGCCGGAGGCGATCAGAAGGGAGGTTAAGTTATCAGTTTCCGCATCGCTGAGGCCCTTGAAGTAGACGGCCATCAAGAATGCTGAGATCTGATAATCGGGAATTTCCCCCCGGAGGTAGCCGTTGACGAGGTACGAGAGTTCTTCCAGCTCTAGTTCTTCGCCGTCGCGCTTACGTTGAATGAGTTCGGGGACACGCATGACAATTTGCTAGGTTAGCACAATTAGAACCCGCAAAGTAAAGGAAATAAAGGTATTTGGCAGAAGCACTCAGGAAAACCATTGCCGGAGCCGATAGAGGTGTGTTGGAATGGTGAAGCTTCATGGACAGCAATGACGAGGTAATAGTTGGGGTGCTGGCACCCGCAGAGGTGCTGGCAGGGATCGCGGCGGCTGGCCGCGAGGCGATCTTCGCGGATCTCGATCTGGAAACAATGAGCCTCACTCCAGCCACTGTGCTCGACCAGGTGACGGTTCACACCCGGGCCGTCTATGTGACCCCCGTACATGGGGTCCTGGGGCCCTGGGAGACGCTCGCGAAGGTAACCGAACCACGCAACATCCCCTTACAGGTCGAAGGCAGAGGTGGCACCGGCAAATGGGAACCCATTGCACCGGGTCTGCGGGGAATGGCTTCCCATCTGGTTCAAGTAGACCCGCAATTGATCCTCGGTGGCGCAACCGGCTTCAGCGAAGAATTGGCTGCGTTTGGCATTGAGGCAGGCAGGCTGGCGGATTGGCCAGGGCGGCGGCGCGATTATCCGGGCATGGCGCGGATCGAGCAGGAAGTTCTGGTCGTTGCAGGCTGGCAGGACCGGGTAGAAGAGCTTCGGGCAGCGGCACAGATTACGGCGCGGCAAGCGGCCTTCGACTTCGGCCAATCACGAAAACTGCCGCTGCGGCAGGGTCTCGACCACGCCGCTATTCGCCGCGCTGGATAGCAGCTTCACCTCGAGGCGGGCCCCTCCTCCGGGGCAATTGGATGCGGTGATCGTTCCACCATGCTGGTGCACGATTCCTTCTGAAACCGTGAGCCCCAAACCTGTACCATTCGAATCGAGACGCGTCGAAACAAAGGCGTCAAAGATATCCGGCAGCACATCGGGCGGGATTCCCGGGCCATTGTCCTCAACCCGGATGGAAATCATGCTCTTGGCATCCGCCCGTACCAGCCGGCTGCTAACGCGGATCTTGCCCCCCCGGTCCGGAACCGCCTGCAACGCATTGCGGATCAGATTCAAAAATACTTGCAAGAGCCGGTCCGGATTGCCAAGGACAGTCGCCTCGGAATCGGCTTCGTTTAGGAACTCCACTCGCGATGCCTTCGCCTCAATGGAGGCAATGCTCCACGCTTCCTCAATCAGACTCCGGATCGGAACGGCTTCGTTCGTTTCCCGACGCACCCGGGAGAAACCCACCAGCGATTCCGAGATATGACGAAGCCGCTGCGTCATCTTCAGCATGCGCGCCAGGCGCTCGGAGTTCTGCGGGGAGTTGCTGTCTTCGGCAAACTTCTCGATGTAGCCCTGCAACACCGCCAGCGGCGTATTCAGCTCATGCGCAACTGACGCCGAAAGCAAGCCCAGCGAGGCCAGACGGTCCTGTTCAAGAAGTTTGGAGCGGGCCGCCTCCAGCTCTTCATTCTGTTGCCGCAAGCGCCGCATCGTTTCGTTGCGCGAGCGCATGATCTGACCGATTTCATCACCCAGAATCTCTTCTTCCCCGATCAATTCGCGGCTTCGATCACTGGTGCGGGCAGCATCATCGGCATCCAGAAAAAGCTGGATCGGTCGATACACATAGGGCGGCATCACCACAAATTCCAGCAACACAATGGCTGCGGCATACAGAATCGCCAGCACCAGAAAAAGCGTGTACTTGGCCCGGGTAACCAGGCCATCGTAGTACACATCGGGGATCGTGATGGCCCGGTAAAGCCCGGCCAGGGGAGCACGCTTGTAAATCGTGTCGGACTGCGCCGGATTGAGATAAACACGCGTCGGGTTGTCGTTCAGATACTCGATAGCGGCGCTTGGCATCGCCAGGCTAGCCGCATCCCCCTGGCGGTAGCTATAGAGCCCCATCAACTGCAGCGCTGGCAGGCCGCCATCATCCGTAAAAAGCTGCGCCAGCAAAGTGAACTCCCGCTGTTTGGCACTTGCTACCCGGCGCTCAAACAGCGGAATCACACTCCAGTAAACGGCAATCGTCAAAACCAGAAAAAAGAGGTTGTGGAGAACCAGCAGTTTGGGCCGGATCCGGAGATTGCCAAAAAGCTGAAAGGCACGACGGCGAATACGCCGGGGTGCTTCCTTGAGTTTCGCCATGCTGGCTTTATTCTAGACAAGGTCGATGGAATCTTCATTGCGGGAGCGGAAGTAGGTGCGAATGCCATCACGCAAACCGGCACTGCGGCCAGTCAGTTGGAAAAGGCCCTGGGCATCGCGCTTGAGGTCGGCGTCCGGGTCATATTGGTGATCAACCAAGATGCGCCAGCGGTCCGTGTAGTGAAGGTCCACCTTGCGCCCATGCCAGTGGTGCGCCAGCACGCCATCCACGTAACCAATGTTGCCGCGGATGTGGTGACTGGCCCGCTCCTGCCACGCAAGCACCTCGCGTTTGTAGGCCGGGTGCAGTTGACGTGAGATCGTTTTTTCGCCCTCACCAATCAGACAGGCGGCCATATGCCAGTCCGCTGAGCCGACGATACAAAAATCAAGCAGACAGCCTAGCGCATCAAGCGCCGAACGCCGCGCCGCCCAGGCAAAACCGGGGTGCCAGTAACCGGCCTTGGTGTAACCATAGTGACCAGCGGCAGTTCGCATCCGGCCAGCCGATGGCACCGCTTCCGGACGCGGCTCGTTGTAGTACATCCACACAAAGCCGTTTTTGAAAGCCCCCACCGGTTCATACTTCGGTCCCAGGTCCACACAGTGGCTGAACATCTGCACCACCTGATAATGCTGTAACTGCTGGATCGTTTCATAGCCCCAATCCGGACGCACAAAGGTGACATCGGCATCCACCCACGCAAAGTACTCGGCATCCGGCTGCTGGCGCAACACGTGCGCAAAGAGCAGATTGAGCGCGTTTTCCTTATGCCAAAGCTCATTGTCAGTACGGATTTGCAGATGCCTCGGATTGGTGGCATCGGTCACCGCAAAAGGACGGTTGCCATAAGCAACTTCCACCGTCCAGTGGCGCACATGGGGCGTATCATTTTGTGCCTTGAAATTTTCAAATAGCCGGTAGCGCGAAGCATAGCGGACCGGATTCGAGATCATCGTGCAAACGTCAAGCGTTGCAGCGCCGGCCGGACTGATCGACGCCGGCCGCGGAAATGTGGGCGTATGGGGCTGAAACATCAGGAGTCCTCAAAATGGAAAGGCAGAAGTCTGGCGCGGACGTCCAGGACGCTGCGAAGTTGGCGGAGCCTTCCAATTCCACCGGATTGAGGATGAGCTCAGCTCCAGCCCGGACTACCGCAGGTGACGATGGAAGTCACTGAAATCAGACGAGATAGAAATTCTGTTGATGCTTGAACGCATTCTGGTGGAGAATGGAGGATTCACCATGGCGAAGATCCCAGTTAAAAACCCGGTCGTTGAAATGGACGGCGATGAGATGACCCGCATCATCTGGCAGGCAATCCGCGAAAAGCTGATTCTGCCTTATCTGGACATCGATCTGAAGTATTACGATCTGTCGATCCAGAAACGTGACGAGACGAACGATCAGATTACCGTGGACTCGGCCAAGGCAACCCAGCAATACGGTGTGGCCGTGAAGTGCGCCACCATTACGCCGGACGAAGCCCGCGTCAAGGAATTTGGTCTGAAGCAGATGTGGCGCAGCCCCAACGGCACCATTCGCAACATCCTCGATGGCACCATCTTCCGCGAACCCATCATCTGCAAGAACGTGCCCCGCCTGGTCGGCCACTGGGACAAGCCCGTTGTCGTGGCGCGTCACGGCTTCGGCGACCAATACCGCGCCCAGGATTTCACCTTCCCTTCGGCCGGCTCACTCAAGCTCAGCTTCACGCCAGACGATGGCGGGCCCGTCATCGAGCGCGAAATCATGAAGACGCCCGGCGCTGGCATAGCCCTCGGAATGTTCAATCTCGACAGCTCCATTGCTGGCTTCGCCCGCGCTTGCTTCAACTACGCGCTCGGCCGCAACTATCCCGTCTACCTGTCTACCAAGAACACGATCCTCAAAGCCTACGACGGCCGCTTCAAGAATCTCTTTCAGGAAATCTTCGACGCCGAGTTCAAGGCCGCCTTTGACGCCAAGGGCCTGACCTATGAGCACCGCTTGATTGACGACATGGTCGCGGCCAACATGAAGTGGAGCGGCGGCTATCTCTGGGCCTGCAAGAACTACGACGGCGACGTGCAGAGCGACACCGTGGCCCAGGGCTATGGCTCGTTGGGCCTCATGACTTCAGTGCTGATGTCGCCCGATGGCAGCGCCGTGGAAGCAGAAGCGGCCCACGGTACCGTCACTCGCCACTACCGCATGCACCAACAGGGCAAGCCCACTTCCACCAATCCCATTGCTTCGATCTTTGCCTGGACTCGGGGCCTGATCTATCGCGGCAAGATGGATAACACTCCCGATGTGGTTGCCTTTGCCGAAACAGTCGAAAAGGTCTGCGTCGATGTGGTGGAAAGCGGTCGTATGACCAAGGACCTCGCAATCCTGATCCGCCCCGATCATCCCTTCCTGACGACGGAAGAGTTTCTGGCCGCCATCGACGGTGAACTCAAGCAGCGGATGTAGAAACAGGAGGGTCCTGCGAACTTTGACCCTCCTCATCCTGACCTCGCTATTCAGCGAGGCCCAAGGCGGTAGCACTCAGCCGGAAGCCATCCAGCTCGACCGCACGGCGGACCTCAACCAGCAGCAAGTCCTTTACTGCGCAATTCCGCTGGGCCGCAAGAAGATCGCCTAGCCGCGCAGCAGCTCAATCTTCTCATTCCGCAGATAGCCGTAGCGGTTCACCCACACCCCATGCGTGGAAGCACTGCGTCCCGCCGCCAGCCGCCGCGCGAAATCATTCACCGGTCCGTAACCGTGCACAAAGGAATAGACTGGCGTCTTGCCGGCCGCAAGCTGCGCATCCCGTACCTTCCGGATTTGCGCTTGCTGGCCTACCGGATGAGCCTCATCCGGCTCGGGATAACGATAGTCAGCCAGGCGCGGCAGATAGGGCGGGTCCTGGATATCAAGCCACTGGCTCAGCGCCTCAACAAGCAACTTCTCATCTAGTCCCGGATTCGCGGCAATCAGCGCATCCCCATAAAAACGGAAGATCACCGGCCAGTGCATGGTGTAGAGCTTGCAATGCAACTCGGAAGCATGCGGAGCCAGCGCGGCGTAGTTCATACCGCTAACGGCGGCAAAGGGCGGCGGAAAAACGCCAAAGCCAAGCGCGATTCGCGCGGGGATCGCTTCCCGCAGCCGCCGGGCCAGATCAGCAACCAGCGCGGACTTGAAACGCAGCCAGTCCAGAATTCCCGGACGGTCAATCAGCATGCCGAGAAACGGATACCGCGCAGAGTCAGCGGCCAGCGCCCGCTCCAGATGCCGGTTGGTGAGCCCGCCATGCAGCAGTTGATAAAGCGCTAACACGTCGCTCTTCATGCGCGCAAAGTTGAAGCCGAGTCGCGTCGCCGCAGCTTGACAGTGGGGGCCAAAGTCGAGGAAAACATCGTCCAGGAAGTATGGCGGATACTCCGGCCAGTCAAAACGAAAACCATCAACATCGGGATAAGAGCGCACCAGATCGCGCGCCAGCGCCAGGGTGTAGTTCACAATATGCGGGCTGGCAAGCGAGCCGTTATTGGCCAGGCGGCGGGGTGGCACGCGGCCATCCGGCAGCCGCGGCTTGTCGTCATCAACGGGGCCACCAAACTGCACCCGGTAGCCGGGAGGAATCGCCGCCTGCACCTGGAGCCAGGTCTGGATGTGACGGGATTGCGCCGCCCGCATGAACTTGAGGATCACATTCCCTTCCCTCGCCGTCAGCGCGGTGGGTGCGGCCGGCTGATAGCGAAGCCCGCGATAGAGCGGCTTGAAGGGAGTGAAACTCGGCGCAGTATTGACCGTAAGCTCACGCTTACCCCAGAGCGGCCGGTCAAGCAGCCGCACCGCCCCGGCACCGGCATCAATCGGCGGCTCCCGGCCAGCCGTAGGGTCATCCGACGGCTCCATCACATAAGGGGATGTCGCGATGCGATTGACGCCAGCAGCAGCCAGACGCTCAACTACGGATTCAACACCTTCATTCTGAAAGTGCTCGGGAAGAACGGTAACGCCGGTATTCATAGCAAAGAGGTGCTGAGTATTCTATCGTGCGCCAAGCCCGCTAGGACCCATCCCGGATAATCCGGCAAGTATCATCCGCAATGGAAACACTCCCTAGCGAGGCGCGTGGCTGATTGAGCAAAGGCCGCAGGAAGTCCACAAAACGCACCACATCCGCAAAATTGCTGGCGAGCCCGACAGAGACCCGTATCGCCCCGGCGCTCTTCTGAGAGCCCTGCTCGTCCATCAACCGGACAAAGTTGGGGAGATTCAGATCTGCCCCCAGCGCGAGTCCTGCGGCAATGTCGTTGTGGTCCAACCCCTCAGCCACTTCGTTGGCCCCGGGATTGCAAAAGCAGCCCGTGCGCAGCGAGATGCCAGCCTCTCCAGCCAATTCCTCAATTCGGCGATAGTCGATCCGCAGGCCATCGGGATCATACAAATTGAAAGTAAAGGTGCCCCCACGAGAATCCATAGTGTCAGGTCCGTGCAGGCGCACAAAGGGCCGTCCGTTTCTGTGCTGCAGCCGTTTCAACTCATCGAGCAGCCACGAACCAAGGCATTGCAGGCGGGTCTGAATCGGGCCAAAGCCCACCCCTTGCAAGACATGGAGGCCAATACTGACAGCCGGAATGGAAAGGTAATTGATCGTCCCATCCTCAAAGGCTGCCTCCCCTGCACTCAGGATGTGGTGCTCCTGCTGCACCGTGGTAAAGTTCACCGTGCCCCCGGAAAACCAGGGCCGCTTAAGCAACGGCAGCGCATCCTTACGGACCAGCAAGGCCCCCAGCCCCGCTGGATATCCGAAGATCTTGTAAAAGGAAATACTCACAAAGTCAGCCTCAACCCGGCTGAGATCAAGCGGATTGGTCGGTGCAAATGCCGCAGCATCCAGCAGCACCTTCCAGCCCAAAGCTCGCGCCCGCGCCACCCACTCAAGTGAGTGCTTCACCCCGGAATAATTCGACTGCGCAGGGTAGGCAAACAAATGCGGATGCGCGCGATCAATCTTTCCCAGCTCAGCAGCAAGGGCATCTTCGTCCAGACGCAGATCCGGCTGCGTCAGCGCTGCATAATCCACTCGCGCCCCTTTGCCCCGGGCAAATTCCCGGATGCCATTGACCGAGTTGTGATTGTCAAAGGTGGCCAGAAACCGGCCGCCCGCCACAAAGGGAAAAGACTCGCCCACCAGCTTGAGAGCCCCGGTAGCATTGAGCGTAAACACCAGGTGGTAATGCTCGGAAGCGCCAAAGAAGTCCAGCACTTCGCGACGGGTGGCCTCCACCAGATCCGTCATCGCCAGCGAAGCCGGGTTGGCCGAATGCGGGTTGCCCAGAACCCGTCCACTCAACAGAGCCAAATGATCCCGGACCTGCGATTCGGCATAAAGTGCCGCACCGGTGTAATCCAGATAAGTCTGGCCGCCGCCATCCAGCCGGGCAAAATCCGTTGCACGAAGTTCGTCCAGACTCGCCGTGGAGGCGTACTGAGGATATTGATCGAGGAAGCCCGCCAGTCGCGGATCGGAACTCACTTCTTAAGAGTAAAGCCTAGTTGCTCGTGCGGAAGCTCCGCTCCACCTCATTCTTGGGGTCCGTTGAAGTGGGAGCATCGCGCCACAGCCAACGCATCATTTCCGGAAAAATCGCCCCGCCATGCTTCTGGCTATGCCGTCCGATCCCGAATGTGTAGTTCAGGTCGTAACCCTTGGCGGTCAGCGCGTCCTTCAGACGGTTGTTCTGCAGATACCAGTCCCAGGTAGGGTCATACTCGCCATTGCGCCGCACGCCACGATTGTCGTTGCGGCCATCCTGCATGAAGATACGAATGGGCTTCTTTTCACTCTTGGCCACGATGTCGGCATACTGGTGGCCGCCGCGGATATTGGTGAAGCTGCCAATCAGGCTGAGCACTTTGCGGAACTCATTCGGACGGTGCCAGGCAACCGTAAAGGCCGCAATCGCACCAGAACTAGCGCCACCAATAGCGCGGTCTTCCGGGTTGGAAGAGATATTAAAATCCTTGCGCAAGGCGGGCAGCAACTCGTCCACGATCACGCGCGCGTACTTGTCATCAAGCGCGTTGTATTCCTGCGGACGGTTGGTGGTGCGGTCGCCCCATTCCTTGGCATGCGGTTCGGGTTGTTCCGGCGTGCGGCCAGGGTTGATAAACACAGCCAGCATCACCGGAATTTCGCGACGGTGTATCAGGTTGTCCAGCACGTGGGTCGCCCTCACATCCCCTTCCGGATTCAAGAAAGCATGTCCATCCTGGAAGATCATCAGACGGGTCGCAACTTTCGCATCATACTGCGCAGGCGCGTAGACAAAATAGGTGTGCTGGGTGCCAGGATAGGCCTCACTGGGCAGCGTATAGGGACCGTGCACCTTACCCGTCGGCACATTGTCCTGCTTCATTGAGTCAGGCCCGAGCTTATAGTAGGCGTCGGGATTGAAATCGGTAGCAGGTGGCTGTGCAAAAGCCAAAGTTGTCAGCAACAGCAAAGATAAAGCCTTCATAATTTACTCGCAATCCTATCGCGAAAAATGATAGCTGTGGAGGAGATGAAGTTTTTAATCTTGACCCTCTTGATGAACTGCACACTCGCCCAGGAACACCAGCATCATCATGAGGTGGACCGCAAAGGCGACCAGGTCATGGGGTTTCCCCACGACAAAACAACGCACCACTTTCGGCTGCGCGCCGATGGCGGGGCAATTGAAGTGGAGGCGAATGCCAGGGAAGATACCGCGAATCGCGACCAGATCCGAAATCATCTGCGCCACATTGCGATGAAGTTTTCGCAGGGAGCCTTTGAGATGCCGATGTTGATTCACTCCAAGGCAGTGCCGGGGTCGAAGGTCATGGCGGCACGCAAGGAAAAGATTCGATACAACTTTGAAGAATTGCCCAAGGGCGGGCGGGTATCCATTCAGACGAAAGACCCGGAATCACTCAGGGCGATCCACGAGTTTCTGCGATTCCAGATTCTCGATCACCGCACCGGAGACAGCGGCAAGATCGAGTAGGCTACCACTGCATCAAAAAACCGGCCCAGGTGAGACCGGCACCAAAGCCGAGCACAAGCACCCGATGGCCGTGCTGGAAGACGCCCTGCTCCATGCCTTGCGCCAGCGCCAAAGGAATGGAAGCGGCCACGGTATTCCCTACGCCACCAATGTTTGAGATCCAACGTTCCGGCGCAATGCCGCTGCGGTCAATGAGTGCCTGGATGATGCGGCGATTCGCCTGATGTACGATCACCCAATCGACATCACCAGCCTCCAGCTTCGCCTTCTCAATCAGGGAAGCAATGGCCTCCGAGCCCTTTTCCACCGCAAAGCGGAAGAGGCTGCGACCGTCCATCGCGACGCTCATTTCGTTCTCTGAACCATTGAGCGTGGCCGGCGGTTGCGCACTGCCGCCACCCGGCACATGGAACATATCCCTGCCAGACCCATCCGATCCCCAAAGCCAGCTCAAAATATGAGACTCGCAATCCGGCGTCGTTTCGAGCACCATCGCCGCCGCACCATCACCCATCAGAATGCGAGTATTGCGGTCCGTCTGATTTAAATACTTGGTCGGCGTGTCGCTGCAAACCAATAGCACCCGGCGTGCAAAACCGGTAGCCAGAAAATTGATCGATGTCAGAAAGCCAATCGCGGCACCACTACAGGCAGCGTTGATGTCAAATGCCCCGATGGGTGGTAAATCGAGTTCGCGCGCAATGGCCGGGGCCGTGGGACAAAGCATGTACTGCGGCGTGAAGGTCGAGCAGAGCAGCAAGTCCGGGTCCGGCTTGGGATCGAATTCGAGCGCCCGGCGGGAGGCTTCCACCGCAAGACTGAGCGTAGTCTCTTCCCGGTTCGATTGAAAGCGCTGTTCAATGCCGCAACGGGCCAGGATCCAGCCTTCCTCAACGCCCAGTTCTCCAGCGAGTGTTTCGTTGGTCAACGCTTCCAAAGGAAGCGCGGTTCCGCAACCGGCAATCCGGAAACGGAAATTGGTTACAGCTTCTGACATCTGCAAACTACTAGGTTAGCGGATATTCCACACTCACTTGGAATAGCCCGCACGCCGGGGCGGAATGCGGAACCTTCGCCGGTGCCCCCTTCAGGTAGCAACCAAGCTCAGCCGGCGCATAATTGCCCTTCCCCACCTCCAGCAGAAATCCCACCATATGCCGGACCATGTGCTTCAAAAATCCACTCCCCCGCACGCGAAAATACAGAATCTCCCCCTCGCGCCGCAGCGCACTCGAAAAGATCCTCCGCACCTTCGAGCGGCCCAGCACATCAGCAGGGTCAGCACTCGCAAATGCCGCAAAGTCGTGCTCGCCCTCAAACCCAGGTGCTGCCCCCGCCATGGCGGCTTCATCCAGCGGATAGGGGTGATGGAGAACGTAGTGCCTCAGAAAAGGCGGACAAATTTCCTCGCGCCAGATACGGTACTCATAGGACTTGGCTAGCGCATCGTAACGAGGATGAAAGTTGCTGCTTCGCTCCACCGCGTCCAGCACACGAATATCCGGAGGCAACAAGCGATTCAGCGCCCGCCGCAGATTCTCCGCCGGAATTGGATTCTTCAAGCCAAAGGCAGCACAAACGGCTAAAGCATGCACACCCGCGTCGGTCCGCCCGCTACCATCCACATGCACGGGCCCCCCTTCGAGCCTGGCCAGTGCCGCCTCCAGTGTGCTTTGAATCGTGGGCAGCCCCGGCTGCACCTGCCAGCCGTGATAGTTCGTGCCGTCATAGCTCAGAATGACGCTGAGGCGGCGCATGGCCTAGCTGGGCCGGGACCCGGGCTTCACAACAGGAATCCCCTGCTGGCAAAGCGGACAAACCGCAGGCTCCCAGGCCGTCACTTCAAGTGTCGCCAGCGCAATGCGCGGCACACCCACATCGGCCCGTCCCGCGCTGCGGTCAATGATCGAGGCGGCGGCAAGAGTTTGCGCGCCTAGCCCGTTCAGCAATTCCACAACTTCGCGGGTGCTGCCGCCTGTGGTGATAACGTCTTCAACAATCAAAACCCGCTCGCCAGGCGTTATGGCAAATCCACGCCGTAACGCCATGCTTCCTTCCCCATCCCGCTCGCTGAAGATAAAGCGCACGCCAAAGGCTCGCGCCACTTCATGGCCAATGATCAGCCCGCCCATGGCGGGGGCACAGACCAGGTCGATTTCCAGCTCTGGTAGCGCCGCCCGCACCGCCTGGCCAAAGCGGGCAGCATGTTCAGGATATTGCAACACCTTCGCGCATTGCAGATATTCCGGGCTGTGCAGGCCGCTGGTCAGTCGAAAATGCCCGCTCAGGTAGGCACCGGTCTCGCGAAATGCGGCAAGGGTAACGTCAGTGGACTCACTCATCGTCATCTCAAAGAATACCGCTATCAGGTTAGGATAAATAAAGCTTCAAAATTTGCTGGAACAAAACACTCCGTAGTGACGTTTCCAATTCCAGTATTGCGAGCCCGGAATCAACCATCCATGAAACAACTTCGCGAGAGCCTCGCCGTTCTCTGTATCGCGCTTACTTTGTCCAGCACTACGGTCCTGGCGCAACAAGCACCCGTTTTCAAATCTTCTTTGGACCGTATGACCTATCGGTTCACCCGGAATTACCGGACCCAGGACTTCGAACCCGTGCGGCTGGGCAATTCCAATCGCTTGGAACAATTGCTCCGCGCAGGAAAGCTTTACCTGTCGCTCCAGGACGCAATCGCCCTCACGCTCGAGAACAATATCGATATTGAGATCCAGCGTTACGGCCCCGAGTTGGCGCGCTTTGACTACAACCGCTCCGAAGCCGGCGGTCAGATCCGTGGTGTCTCTACCGCTGTGACTCAAGGGGCGCAGTCCGCTGTCAACCTCGTGACGGGTGGCTTCGGTGCACAGGCAGGCGGAGGTGGCGGCACGGGTGGCTCGGCCAACACCGGCAGCAACACCGGTACGGTCTTTACCGTCACCGGCTCAACGATTCCCAACCTCGATCCTGTTTTCACCTCCAGCTATTTTCACGGCAAGAATTCAAATCCGCAGACTAACTCTTTTGTCACCGGTATTTCTGCACTCGTCCTGAGCACCGACAATTTCAACAGTGGCATCCAGAAAGAATGGCTGACCGGCACCCGAGCCAATTTCAACTACCAGAGTAACTTCATCGAATCCAATTCACCCAACAACGATTTGAATCCCTTCACTCGCTCAAGTGTTCAGTTGGGCATCTCTCAGCGCTTGTTGCAAGGCTTTGGCCGCGCGATCAACGGCCGTAACATCCGCGTCGCCAAGAACAACCTCAAAGTTTCCGACCTGACTTTCAAGCAGCAGGTCATCACCACCGTCAGTTCCACAATCAACCTCTACTGGGATCTCGTCTCCTTCAACGAAGACGTGGCCGTGAAGCGCAAGGCCGTCGATCTGGCCCAAAAGCTTTACGAAGATAACAAGAAGCAGGTAGAAATCGGCACCTTGGCTCCCATTGAAATCGTGCGCGCCGAGGCCGAAGTGGCCCGTACGGTTCAGGACCTTACAGTCAGCGAAACCCAGTTGCTCCAGCAGGAAGCAATCATCAAGAATGCCCTCAGCCGTAACGGCATTGCCAGCCCCGCCATCGCCGACGCCCGCATCATTCCTACCGATCAGATCCGCGTTCCCGAACGCGACGAAATCGTGGAAATGAAAGCGCTCGTCGATGAAGCGCTTGAAAAACGCCCCGAACTTGAACAAACCCGCCTTGCCATCACCAACACCAAAATCGGCATCCAGGGCTCCAAAAGCGCACTCTTGCCTTCCCTCGACGCACAGGCCAGCTTTACCAACAACGGTTTGGCCGGTCTCATCAACGATCTGGCCGCTCCGGGCGGGCGCCCACGCTTGGTCGATTCATTTTTCCTCGGCAACTACGGCACAGCCTTTGGACAGTTGCTGCGCCGCAACTTCCCCGATTACTCGGTTGGCTTCAACCTGAACATCCCCCTTCGCAATCGCGCTGCCCAGGCCGATTACGCCAACGATACGCTGCGCCTCCGCCAGCAGGAATTGCAGGAGCAGCGCCAGTTGAATGCCATCCGGCTCGAAATCACCAATGCCGTTATCGGATTACAACAGTCCCGGGCCCGTCACGAAGCCGCGCTCAAGAGCCGCCGTTTGCAGGAACAAACCCTTGAAGCCGAGCAAAAGAAATACGCCCTCGGCAGCTCCACCATCTTCCTCGTCATCCAGGCCCAGCGTGACCTCGCGACAGCACAAGGCGTGGAAGTGACAGCACTCGCCAACTTCAGCCGCGCCAAGAACACGCTCGATGTCGTCACTGGACGATTGCTCGAAGTGAACGCGGTCAACCTCGACGAAGCCTTGCGCGGCGTCGTAGCCCAGGGGCCCTCACAGATTCCCTAGTATTTCTTCCGCATGAGAATGCGCAATGTAATGCGCTTCTCCCTGATACTCAACCAAAGTGGCTCCCGGAATTTTCTCCGCGAGCCACTTTCCACATTCCGGGGGCACCTGAATGTCCTCACTGCCAATCCAGACCCGCGTCGGGCACTGAATGGAGCCATAGTCAAAATCCCATTGGCCGCGGTACAGTTGCAGGTCTGCCAGCAGATGCCTGACTCCCTGCTGCATCGAAAGATGGTGTGAGGCAATAAATCGTTCGATGATCTGCGGCTGGTTGAGCAGGCGGCGATCCACGGGATGAAAGCCGGCAATCTGCATCCGCTCAAAGGCGTGCGGCGACAAGCGTCGAAATGCATTCAGACACGCAAACGCCACGTGCGCCAACGGCAAACTTTGGTCCAGCAGCCATTCGCCAGGCCCGGCCCAGGGCGGCTTTACGCTAACTCCACCCGGGCCAAAAGGGGCTAGCGAATTGATCAGATTCAGACTCAGCACCCGTTCCGGCAACAATGCCGCAATCGCTTGCGCAAACGGGCCCCCACCGGAAAACCCAAGTACATGAAAACGGTCCAGTTGTTGCTGTCTGGCCCATTCCTCAACCATGCCGGCCCATCGCGAGAAACTATGTTCGGGATGAAACTGAGTCCCGCCATAGCCCGGCCGGTCCAGACTAAACCACCTGAGGCGAAGCTGATGCAGCAAAGAAGAAGCAGCAAACTGCTCCAGCCGGGAACTGGGCCAGCCATGAAAATGCACAACGGGGCAACCTTGCGGGTCGCCCCTTTCCAGCCAGCTAACGGCCAAAGAATTTCCCCATCATTCCCACAATGTCGTCTACCGCGCTGCCGTCTCGATTAAAGTCGAGCAGCCCCATCAAACCCTGTGGCCCGGCGGGCTTTTCTTTGGCCAGCGCTCCCATCGCAAGCGAAGCCACCAGCGGCAGCATCTGCTTGATGACCGCCTCACTCACACCCGTTGCACCGGAGGCGTGCTGGGCTAGCGAACGGCTCACGTCTTTGCTGCCCAGCAGGTGCCCCAGAATCCCATTCCCATCCGCTATCGTCTCTGGCCGCGAAAGCGCTTCAGGGTTATCGATGTATTCGGAATGCCTGCCGGAAGACAACGCCCCCAGCAAGCTTTCCAATCCTCCCTGTTGTCCGACATTCCGCTGGACACCCTGGGAGAGGGCGGGCAGAACTTGCTCCAGTATCGAGTGGGTTTGCTGTCCATCGAGGCCAAACTGACGGGACAGTGCGTTGACATTTTGGCCGCCGTTCGCCGCCTCCAACAATTCAAGTAGGTTCATGTGGCGGAGGATACCACGCCCAACCCTAGAAGATGAAGCTAAGCCCGCCACGCACCTGCTTCGGTGTCGGGATCAGCCACATCGTACGCCCTGTAGGCGTTTGCACCGGCACATAACCCTGCTCCAGCATGTTGCGCATTTCCGCATTGATCTCCAGCCGGCCCGGCATACCCAGAAAGCCAGGGATTGGCTGGCGCACTCCAATATTGAGTCCGGTTTCAGCCAGACCCTGTGTTGTCAAGGAAGTGTGAAAGGGAGTGAGGGCGCGGTAATCCGTCCAAAGGTAGCTGGAATAGAGCCGGGTCCCAGCCCGGGGAACTGTCCCGCTGATCTTGACGCTGGCGAAGCTCTTTTGCGATCGCGCGATGGCAGACCGGATCGAAGCAGCTTCACTCGTCTGCGATTCCGTAAGTTGTATGGTTCGCTGGTCAGTCCGCAGAATCCCGCCCAGGCCATATGCAGTCGATACCCGCCAGTCCCCGGGCAAGGTCTGGGTCCAGCCGGCCAGAAACCCGTTCCGCCGGTAGTTTCCGATATTGAAGATGTCAGCATTGGTGGAAATGTCCGGTACAAGGTCGATACCAAGCAGGTTCTCGTTTGCGCCAATGGTGGCAATGCCAGCGTTATTCACGCCTTCCTGATAAGCGGAAGCAAAAACTTCCCCGATGCCGGTCTTCTTGCTATATCCAATTTCCAGATTCTCGACGCGCTGCGCCTGCGTTGTTCCCCCTCTGCGGCTGATTCGCGGAAAAAGTGCCAGCCCGGAAAGTTGGCGCTGCATCTCGGCATCTTCCCCGCTTCCACGCACCAGCAGATCCACCGGAGGCAAACCACTCGAAAATGCGGCCCGGAAAGATCCCATCGCTTGCGCATCCCAAGTGACCCGCGCAAACGGACTCAAATAATTCATCCGCTCATAAAACTGCACCGAATCGAGCGCCGCACCATATTCAACCAGCACATTGTCTGCAACTCGCCAACGGTCGGCGTAGGTGGAAGAAACAGTTCGCAAAATCGGTGCCCCGCTGCTGGTCTGCATTGGCCCTATGCCCAGCAGTGTCGGCAGATAGAGCTGCCGCACCGTCAGGCTGATTTGCGGATTCGGAACCTCAAAGCCAAGCGGAGAATCATTGATCCTCTGATATGTGGTTCGAAAGCCCGCCGAAGGAATTCCGTTCATTAACCCATAGCCCAGGTTGCCCGAAATTTGCACTTGGCTGCGTCCGGAAACGGAGGTTCCCACCGCAAACGCCGTTCCCAGATCCGGCTGCGACCCCATCGCAAAATTGGTCACCGTGTCCCCGCCAGAAAGCTGCACTATCGCCTTTGTATCCTTGAACAGCCGGGCCGATTGCGACTGCCGCGTACCCGCCAGCGGATCCCAGTTCGGCATGGCCCGCAAAACCGGACGGGTGGACAACGAACCGCGCAACGCAGCCCGCCAGTCATCACTCATCAGGAATGCACCCGGCGGTGGGGCATAAAAAACTTCTACCGAACTGAAGAGGCTCGTGAGTTGTATGGCAAGAAATCGCTCAATGCCAGGGCCGATCGCGATGTTGGCCCGCATGGCAGGCATGAAGGAACCAAGCGAAACCCGAATGGAATACGTTTCCGGCCCGAGTGAATCAAATTCGAACGCGCCCCGCTCATCCGTCATCGCCCGCAGAATCGGCTTCTCATATCGATTGAGAAGCTGTACGGTCGCCCCCATTTGGGCAACACCACCGGCCCCCTTTACCAGTCCAAGAATTTTGCCGGTAAAGCGAGGCACCTCCGTCGCCGCGTCCGCCGGAAAACACAGCAGGACCGTCCCCACCGTGAGCGCGGGTAAGAGGAAAGCGGAGCTACGAGGCGCTCGTAACCGCATGTCCGTTGGCTTACTCCTTTAAGCTGGCGCGGGTTGCGCTATCGGTCAAAACCGTAAAACCTGCCGTTTGTTCCAGCGTCTGTTCCCCGAGCTCGTCCTTGACCTTTAGCTTGAGAGTATAGCGCCCCGGGGCGAAGCTCTGCAGCGGCAATAATTTCTCGATAGTTGCCTGGTTTGCAGACGCACCCGGAATGTCCGTAATCGCTTCACTGAACTCGATAACCTTTTCCCCGCCATCGGCTTTTGTGATTTCGTATGTCACTTTGCCGTTTGGCTTTTGCGTCTTCTCGTCGGGCGTGAAATTGTACAGCGCCAAATAGATGCCCATCTTTTCAGCCTGCGTGAAGGAATCGTTCATGCGCGGACGAACCTTCGACGTGCCGATGACAAACTGCCCGGCCCCGATGCTCTTCGTGGGAACTTTCTCAATTAAGTCGGCAAGAATCAGGCTCGACGAGCCCAGCCGTTCATCTTCAAAGCGCGGCACCGTGATCGCCATCTCGTAATTGTTCATGTTGCCGCCGACAACATCCTTGGCCACAACGTTCACGCGATAGGTCCCCGGAGGCAGCGGCACAGCGTTCTGATAAATCGCCTTACCCTTGGAGGCTTCCGCCAGCATCACCGACGGAGTTTCGATCACCACCGGCGTCTCCCAAACGTTCACCACCCGGCGGGTCATCGACGTGATCCGCGCATAAATGTTGACCATTGCCTTGGAGATGCTATCAGTGGACTTGAACTGCAAATCGCTCTTGTTCATCTGGATCGTGACGTAGGTCATCACGGTCGAATTGGTGAGCTTCACAAAATCGGTGCGCACCTGAATCGGCAATACGTTGAAGGTGACCTTTGAATTGACGCTCGCTTCCAGATCCTTGAACTTGACCGCGGGCGGCTTCTGCAAAAGCGCAAACTGCTGCAAGCGTTCAAACTGGTTCATGCGCTGCGGCAAAGGCTGATTGCCGGTACCCAGACGCGTGCCATCCGTACGCGTAAAGCGGTCTACCTTCGATGCCATGCCCATTTGTTCCATCATCGTGAGGCCCGCGTTCGGAACGTACAAAAGTGCGTCCTTCTCAGTTGGGTCCATCGTCATGCGGAATTCGCCCGTCATCGTCGTATCGACAAATTCGATGATGATGTCATTGCCGATGCCATCAAGATACCGGTAGCGCCACTTCTGGAAGGGGAAGGTAGAGGTCGTGCCGCCGCCTTCTTCAATCGGTCGCTGGTAGGTGCCGCCGCTCGGGTGATCTTCAATTTCATCCGGCGGGCCAAACGTGATGTAGATGCGGCCACGGTCGGCTTTCCAGCCCGGGATGCCGCTAGCAAAGCGCTCGTTGGCGTAGGCGATACGCCGGTAATGCTCTTCCTTATATTCGTTTTCCTGCGTGTCGGGGGTCGGATCGCGACGCAGCCAGAACTGTTCAATAAACTGTTCCCGTTCTTCGTCAGTGCTGAGGCGCTTGAAGGAAGTCTTCTCTTCATCGGTGATGATGTAAAAAACGTCTTCGTTGAGCCACTTGCGGAAGGGAGTTTCCAGTTCCTTGCGGAGCTTTTCTTCTCGCTTGCGCCGCTCGCGCTCGCTGATGGGCTTGGCGATGGTTTCGCGTTCGCCATCGTTAGCGTCCTTTTTCTTGGACTTCTGCGCGAGGGCCGGGATCGATAGCAACGACAAGGTCACGATCGAAGCGGCAAGATATTGCAAAAAGCGCTTTGGATTCATACTGTATTTCCCTTTACACCACGCACTGCGGGAGCTACCTAAATCATAGTCCCGCTGGCAAGCCCCGTCAATGCGAGAAGCGGTGCCAGAAACCGGGCCCCTTCTCGTAAATGAAGTAGCAGGCAACAAGAGCGACGAAGAGTTGGACGAACTTCGCGAAGCAACCGTTTCGATTTTCTCCCGGAAGGCGACGATCGATCTCAGCCGCAGCACCGCCCGTGGCAAGGTGGAACGGCCATTGCCCCGCAATTCCCCTACCCGATCGAAGCCATGCAAAGCAGAGGCCAAGGGTAAAACAGCACCCGGGCTAGCATGGAATCTTGAAACAAGACACGAGGCGAACTTTCCGGCAAGCCGGCGGCGTAGTCGCCATGCGAGCCATCGAAGCACTCGGCGGCTTGCTGCTCATCACCCTCGTACCCAGCCTCATGGGCCCGGCCGCCTTCGGCCAATTTTCCCTTCTCCAAGGCATGTCCATGTGGTTCTCCCTGCTCAGCGGCGTCGGAACCCTTTCTCTCATGACCCGCTTCGTCCCCGAATTCGAAGCGAACAAAGACACTCAGGGCTTGGAACGCCTCGCCACCAGCATGCTGGCCCTTCGCACGCTCGGCGGTGCCCTCGCTGGGCTGGCCTACACCACTCTGGTCCTCCTGTGGCTGCGAGACCTCGACTGGGTCCCCGTCGCCCTCGTCGGCCTCAGCGTGGCCGTCAAATCCCCGGCCAATCTCACCTACGCCGTCCTGCTCGGGCAAAACCACGCCATGCGCTGGGGCATGGCCGAACTCCTGCGCCGCGGTCTGATCGCCCCCGCCGTTTGGCTCGGCTTTCACTGGGCTTCGCTGCGCGGCGCCTGCTGGGCTCTCTTGCTGGTGGAAATCCTCGTACTCATCCTGGGCCTCTGGTGGGGCAGAGGCTTCCTCCGCTGGAAGTGGTTCCGCTGGGACCGCAATTTCCTCACTCCCTACCTCCGCTTCAGCGCAGGCTTCTTTGCCGGCAACATCATTTACACCCTCTTTACCCGGGCCGGCGCTCCCCTCGTCAAGGTCCTCAGCGGCAGCTACGCCGACGTAGCCCAATACTCTATCGCCTACGGTGCCTATCTCACCGGCACCCAAGCCATGTCTGCGGTTGTCAGCGCGCTCGGCCCCCGCCTCTCCGCCTTGCGCGTTGTCCAGGACCAGGCAGGCCTCGAACGCTGGACCGAGCGCCTCCTCGCCGCCGGAGGAATTGTAACGATCCTCAGCGCGGCCACCATCTACGCGCTTGCCGACCGCTTCGCCGCCTTGTCGCTCGGTACAGACCCCGGTCAGGTGGCGACCATGATCCGCATTTTTGCCGTCGCCGGAGTCCTCCTCCTGCCTGGACTGCTTGCCCGCGTTCTCGCCCTCATCAACGGCCTGCCGGAGGTGCAGATCAAAGGCGCAATCCTTCAGCTCGTCGTCTTCACCGCCCTGGCCTTCATCCTCATCCCCTGGCTTTCCGTCAAGGGCGCAGCCCTCGCTATATTGGCCGCAACCCTTTGCTTCTCAGCCTTCACCATCATCACTCTCGGCCAGCGCATCCGCATCCCGATGCGCGGTTGGCTCTACTCAGCCGGTCTGGCGATTGTCCTCAGCCCTGTCCTCTGGCCCGGCAGCCCTTTGCACTGGGCCGGCTTCATGTTGCTCTTCTGCGGCGGCACAATTGCCTTCCGTATCCTCGGGCGGGAAGATTTCAACCGTTTCAAATCCCTCCTCCAAAAAGAGAAGCGCGCCAGCCACGGGGTGGAAGCCGGCGCGCAGCCCTAAGCCCGAAGCGTGAACGGGGGAGATCGCGCTTCGTTTGCTCAGGATGTCGTTAGAAACTGAACCGCAAACTGATCTGGATGCGACGGTTAGCGGAGTTTCCGCCACCACCGCCACCACCACGCCCACCACCAAAACCACCAGCAGTGGAATTCGAGATTCCAAACAGTGGCGAAGTCAGGGTCCCAATCGGTGCAGCAAGGTTGACATTATTTAAGGCGTTCTGGGCCTGGAGGCTCAGCGTCAGGTTGTACCGGCTGCTCTGGCCACCAAAGATGCCCGGAGGAGGACCGCCACGCATGCCACCCCCACGCATACCACCACCGCCGCGCGAGCCACCACCGCCGCCCATCATCCCGCCGAGCGGATCCAGCGGTGCGCCTTTCGGCTCTCCCCCAAAGCCCCAGGTGCGGCTCACCCGAAGGTTCAGGTTGAAGAAGCCAGGTGCCTGCCCCGAATTCCGGGCCAGAATCTCCTGACCCTCTTTCGGACGCGAATCCAGATACCGGCCGTCATAGAAAATCACTCCCGGTCCCGGGCCACCCGCAATTCCAGGCCGGCTGGCGTTCAACTGGTTATCCCCGTAGATGTCCCGGCCAGTCGTGATGTTGAACGGTCCACCGGTGCTCATCACCGCAAAAGGATTCAGGCTGATCGCCAGCGGCAACCGGATCGATCCCGCGACAAACAGGCGGTGGCGCACGTCAAACGAACTGCGGCCCCATTCCTGCGTCAAATCATAGGTATTGTTCGGAAAGGTGTTGGCCCCGTCCGTATCACCCCGGGATTTGCCCAGCGTGTAGTAGCTGAAAAGACTATACTTCGGGCTGAATGCCGCCCGTACATTCACAATCAACTGGTCCTGCACAAAGCGGCCCGTGGATTCGAATTGATAGATGTTTCCGGCTGCGGCGCCAAAGGGATACACCGATGCTCCCGGCGTCAGCGGGTCATAAGTACCCAGCAGCGGCGTATTGATGTTGCGGCTACGGAGCTGGCTCATGCCCACCGTATGGTTGTAGTTGATGCCCAGCGAGACGTTCTTCGGCAGAGAACGCTCCACCCCAAGATTGGTCTGAAAAAGCATCGGATTCTTCAGATTCGGGTCAATAGTCCTCGTCACACCGGCCCGTGAAAACTGCTGCAACTCGCTCGGTGGCGGAATCGCCGTAAAGAAATTCGGGAAACTCACCACATACTGCTGCTGCACGATCCCGTTCAGCCGCCGCGAATTCAGCGTAAGGTCTTCACCAAATCGGTCATAAAAGAGCCCGCCACCAGCCCGAATAACCGTCTTCGGCGGCCGTCCACCATTTGACTTGCCCACACCCCACGCCACACCAATACGCGGCGCAAAGTTGTACTTGTTCCGGATATTGCTCTGTGTCTCAAAACGCAAGCCGGTTGACAGGCTGATGTTTGGCTTCACACGCCATTCGTCCTGAATGAAGAGGCCCGCATCTACCTGGTTTACTCCCAACCGCGGAATCCCCGCCGAAAGCGTAAACTGCTGCGCGCCACCTCCCTGCGCACGGATCTGGTCAATCGAAAGTCCTTCGGCCAAACCACGCTGCGTAACTGCGAAAGCATTCAAGTTCAAAAAGGTAAAGCTGCCGTTGTAGCCAGTGGTGTTCTGGTCGTTCTGCTGTACTCCGCGCAAGCGGCCGCCAAACTTGATCAGGTGGCTGCTCACTGTGTACGAGCTGATATTGGAATACTCGTAGCGTTTCTCGTCGGTGTAGTTTTCCTGGATCGGTGCGCCGCCGCCGTTAAAGGCTTCGAGCACATTCAGCGAAGGCGTGCTGGAATCACCCCGCGTGGTTTGCCGGCTGCCGACAAACTGAAAACGGTCTTCGTTGATCAAACGGCTGCTCGCCATCCAGGTGTGCGTCAATTGCACCTGATTGGTCCGGCCATCGGAATCAATAGCCCGCTCAGGCAACGTAAAGGTACCAATGCCGCCATTGGCGCTCGTATTTCGCTGGAAGGTATAGCGTGAAGTCAGCGTATGCTTTTCGCTCAACTGGAAGTCCGCACGCGGGGAAATCGTCAGAAAGCGGGTCGGATTACCAATGTTCTGTATAAAGGGCTGCGGCAGGAAGTTTGAGTCAACGGTAAGAGCATTGATCAGGCCGGCTTCCTCATTGATGCGAGTATCGATGTCCAGCGCAAAGCTCGCCTTCTTGTTGATCGGGCCCGAAAGTCCGCCGCTGATGGCGTTCTGGTAAATGTCGGGCCGGCTTGTCGCAAAGGGGTTGCGCGCATTGAAGATGCTGTTGCCGGCGTTGTAAAAGAGCTGACCACGGAACTTGTCTGATCCAGGCTTCGTGAAAATCTCGATCCGGCCAAAACCGATGCGGTCATATTCGGCCGAGAAGGGATTTGAGTTGACTCGCACTTCCCGGATCGAAGCTTTCGGAGGCAATCGGCCACCCGAAAAACCATCGATGAAGAGCTGCGCGCCGTTAGGGCCCGCCGCTGGACCAGCCAGCGCATTGAGTTCATCCTGGAGATCATCCGGATTGTCGCTCAACATCGCCAGGTCTTCGCCCTTCAGCACCAGCGCTCCCACGTTGCTCGATGGGTCAACGTCGATCGAAATCGTGTCGGTAACGGTGATCTCCTGACGCGCCGCCTCGATATTCAATTTTGCAGCGATCGCAATTTGCTTTCCTGCTGGAATCTCAAAGTTCGTTTGCTCAAAGAGGCCAAAGCCGACTGACGCCACGCGAACGGTGTACTTGCCGCCCGGGATTCCAGCAATCGTGAAATTCCCTTCCGCATCGGCTTCCGCCACTTTGACAAAGCCACCTGCACCAGAAACCGTAATGGTTGAACCCGGAATGGCCGCACCGGAAGGATCCGAAACGGTCCCCTTCAGAATGGATTGTGTAGACGCCTGACCGAAGGCCAGTGAGGCTGCGGTGATCAAGCTGAAAAATAGGCACAGTAATCGACTGTGGGAGGTCATGGTTGCTCCTGAAGCAAGGTTAAATTTTAAGTACAGAAATAAAGTTAGGGGCTAAGGAGCTTACTGAGGTCCGCCACCCATGCCGCCACCCATCGCGCCGGCGCCGCCGTCGAGATTCCAGGTTCCGAGCTGCATCGCACGGGACCCGCTGGCCGGAGTGGCAAGTATCGGTTCAACTCCCGCCAGGATGGTGATCGCCACCACCTTGTTGGGATCCTTGGTTTTGCTCACCGAGAGAATGAGCGGTTCATCTTTTTTGAGTTCGCTGAGCTCGATGGCGGGTGAGCGGTCAATGGCCATGCTCATCAGGTCGCCACCGCGACGGGGGCCACCTGCACCCGGTCCTCCACCACCAGGGCCACCAGCGCCCGGTCCACCAGCACCAGCAGGTCTACCCGTACGCTGAGCCCCACCTTCTGGCGCTCCAGCCTGCGGGGGCCGCATCGGCATCACACCGGCTCCTGCCCCAGCAGCACCCGCACCACCAGGCCCACCCGCACCACCACGACCCATTCCCGGCGGCATTCCGCCTCCAT
>CAZECF010000003.1:0-1987 GCA_964510335.1 uncultured Bryobacter sp.
TCGGCTAAGGGATCACAGACGGCACTTCAAAGAGGTTTTGCCGGAAGAAGAGCCGCACCAGCCCGTTGACGTCGGGTACCTCGCGGCGACCGCTGGCCAGGAATTCGGTGGCCTGGCTGAGCGTGGCGAGCGCGATCAGAAGACTGGGCTGGTCTAGCTGCGCAAAGGCGGCCATATAGGCGTGCGGGTTTTCGGGCAAGCCCGGAAAGGCGGCGCGGGCCAGATCGTGCCGGTAGAGGCTTACGAGCTCATACTCATGCGCGGCGCGGATCAATTGGCCGTTGGCATTGTTTGCGACCGTCCGATCCCCCAGCGCATATTGAAAGAGTACGCGCTTGATGGGGCTGCCAAAGAGGGTGGCTTGCTTGAGGAAGGGCGCGAAACTGGCGGGGGCTCCCCAAGCTTCAAGGGTGGCCAGCCGGTCCAGCGCAATCAGGTAGGCTGCTTCACCGGGAGTCAGTCGCTGGGCAGCGGCAAAGCGAGCCGGGAGGGGATCCCGCACGCCTTCGAGCCGCGGGTTCAAGAGTCGCAGGTACTGCCCGGCGAGGGCCGAGAGTTGCGCGTTGGTGCGGGAGATTTCCAAAGCACTTCCGCCGCCGACGTTGAGCACGGCGGCGTCGATGCCGGGTTCGATGGCGGTCAGGATGGTTCCGTACATCGCGCCGAGGGACTGGCCCAAAAACTGAATCGAGTTGGGATCGAGATCCGGCTGCTGGTCGCCATCGAGATCGATGTTGTACTGGATTTCGCGAACGAGTTTGCGGTAGTCGAGCGCGGTTTCCCGCAAGCAAGTGGCGGTGAAATCCGGATTTTCAGGAGTGACTACAATGCAGCCTTCGCCGGGCTCGATGCGGCCATCACGATTGAGATCCTGACCACGTCCGCCGGCCGGAAGCTCCAGAACGGAACCATCGATTCTTGTGAAGCGCAAGCGCGAATTGGGCCCGTAGCCATGCCCGACCGCATCAATCGCCATCACAACCGAGTTGCCGATGAAGGCGGAAGCAAAGAGGGTAGGCCCGGAGAAACGGCTGTCGCCCAGGCCGTGGCCGATCAACTTTACGGGCCAACCGGTGACAGGCCTGGGTGCGTTGGGGAGCCAGGCGTGAACGTGAATGCGGTCTCCGCCGGGAGATTCAAAGTCGAGCAGGACGAGCCTGCGCAGGCCCAGGGTGACGAGGAAGGCGGGATCGACCGGGAAGCCTGCATTGATCAGTGCAGCCGTTGGGTCCACGGAAACCTGATGGAGCGACTCGATGGAGCGCAAGGTGGTGAGGTCAATGATCTGAGCTTCTACTTTTCGTAGAGAGGCTGCGGGGCCGAGCCTTCGGTCGAGAAGTTCGCGCGTCACGTTCTGGGTGTGGAAGCGGGTGGAGGCGATGATCTCGACGCCATTGGTTACCACGATCTGGTAGTCGCGGTCGTGGTCGAGGGAATCATCCGGCTTGGCGAACAAGGTATTGGTGGATTCTTCCCAGGCCAGATGGCTGATGGGCATGCGGTAGCCCTCGGGGTAGGTGGTGAAGCCCTCGGTCTGCCGTGTTGGCCCAAACTCAATGTAGATGCGTTCGCGGTAGAGGTTGGGATCCACTGGCGCGGCGAATTGAACCTGAATCAAGGGTTCGAGGCCGAAGCCATCCAGTTGCCGTGACGACCCGATTGAAGGCCGGTCGCCGGAAGGCGAGATGGAAACAACGCTTTGGGCGGACAAGCTCAGCGCGGCAAGAATAAGGAGTAACATGGCCATCCCTTATAATGAATCAAAATGACCATTGGAGTTGCTGAAATGGCACAGGGGAAAATCCTTTTGCCAGACCATTGGACCGAGTCCAACTCATCCGGTATTGGAAGCATTGTGCGCAAGACCGGTGACAGAAACCTGATTGCAGGCGTTCAGGTCGAGGACTATCCAATCTTTCCCGATGACCGGGGATATTTTCTCGAAGTGGCGAGATTGGGGCAGGGGCTGATCGGTCATTTCCCTTTT
>CAZECF010000003.1:1997-54609 GCA_964510335.1 uncultured Bryobacter sp.
TGAATCGACACAGGTATCGGCAGCGCTCAGCTATCCCGGTACGATCAAGGCCTTCCACTTTCATCGCCACCAGACGGATTTTTGGGTGCCGGTGATGGGTGTATTTCAGGTGGGATTGGTGGACTTGCGCGAAGATTCACCGACCTTCCGCCAGCGCAACACCATCTATTGCGGAGCGTTGAAGCCTTTGCAAATTATCATTCCTCCAGGGGTGGGACACGGTTACAAGGTTGTTAGCCCGGAGAGCGGCATGCTGGTTTACGTGACCGACCGGCAGTACAACCCCGAGGATGAAGGCCGCATCCCCTACAATCATGGGGCGATTGCTTACGATTGGGAAACTCAATACAAATGAAACTGCTAGTAACCGGCGGCGCGGGATTCATTGGCTCGGCCTTTGTCCGGCTGGTGCTAAACTCGGGCGACGGCCATTCGATCACCAACCTGGACAAGCTCACCTACGCGGGCAATCTGGACAATCTGAAGCCGGTGGAATCGAATCCGGCCTATGCATTCCGGCAGGCCGATATTTGCGAAGCGACAGCGGTGGAAGCAATTTTTGCCGAAGCCAAACCCGATGCGGTGGTGCACTTTGCGGCCGAGAGTCACGTAGACCGCAGCATTCTGTCGCCGGAATCGGTGGTAGCCACCAACTTCATGGGCAGCTTTCAGATGCTGGAAGCGGCCAAGCGGCACGGGGTGACGCGTTACATTCACGTTTCGACCGATGAAGTGTACGGCAGCATTGACGAGCCTCATGACGCTGATGAAACGTGGCCGCTGGTTGCTTCAAGCCCCTATTCTTCCTCCAAGGCCGGCAGCGATCTGCTGGCGCTGAGTTACTTCAAGACCTTCCGCCTGCCGGTGGTGGTGACGCGGGCCTCCAACAACTACGGGCCTTACCAGTTTCCGGAAAAGCTGATTCCGCTGATGATTTCCAATGCCCTGGACGGGCAGCCGCTGCCGATTTATGGCGATGGCCAGCAGGTGCGGGACTGGCTCTATGTGGATGACCACTGCCGGGCGATTCTGGCGGTTCTGAACAAGGGACGGGAGGGCGAGATCTACAACATCGGTGGCAGCCGGGCGCTGGCGAATCTGGATGTAGTGAAGCGCATTCTGGCGATTACAGGCAAGCCGGAATCGCTGATGGTGACAGTCAAGGACCGCCCCGGGCACGACCGGCGCTACGCGATCACGAGTGAAAAGGTGGAGCGGGAAACGGGCTGGAAGGCTGAGGTGGAATTCGAGCAGGGGCTGGAATCCACAGTGCGCTGGTATGAGGAAAACCGGGAGTGGGTGGCGCGAGTGAAGTCTGGTGCGTATCGCGACTACTACGCAACCAATTACAGCAATCGCTAAAGGAGAAAGAGATCCGCTTAGCGGATCTCCATGATTTCTTTCTCTTTGGCCTTGGCGGCTTCATCCAGTTTTTTGGTGAAGGCGTCAATCAGCTTCTGAATCTCTTCGAGCGAACGCTTTTCGTCATCTTCGCTGATCAATTTGTCTTTCGTCAGCTTCTTGACGTGGTCATTGGCATCGCGGCGCACATTGCGCAGAGCCACGCGATGGTCTTCGGCCATGCCGTGCAGCTTCTTGGCCAATTCTTTGCGACGTTCTTCGTTCAAGGAAGGGATAGGAATGCGGATCAGCTTTCCATCATTGCCGGGGTTGAGGCCTAACTCGGCGGAACGGATCGCTTTTTCGATCGGACCGATCATCGAGTTATCCCAGGGTGCAACGGTGATCAGGCCGGCTTCGGGGACGCTAATGTTGGCAACCTGGTTGACCGGGGTCGGGGTTCCGTAATAATCCACGCGAACATTTTCGAGCATGGAGGGGTTGGCCCGTCCCGTCCGGACGGTGGTCATGGCATGAGCCAGATCCGCCAGAACCTTTTCCATGCGGGTTTTCGCATTGGCTTCTACTTCTTTGGGAGTGGTAAGTGTTTCGCTCATTTTGGTTCGTGAATCAGGGTTCCAATTGGCTCACCAAGAGCCATTCGCATTATATTGCCCCTTACCGTTGAGTTGAACACGGAAATGGGCAGACTGTTGTCACGGCACATGGCAACCGCGGATGCATCCAGAATTCGCAGACCGCGCGAGAGCACCTCGGTATAGCCGATGGTGGAGTACCGGATGGCGTCATCGTGCTTCATGGGGTCTTTGTCGTAGACGCCATCGACCTTGGTGGCTTTGGCCAGAATCTGCGCGTGGATTTCGAGAGCGCGGAGCGCTGCGGCCGAGTCGGTTGAAAAGAAAGGGTTGGAGGTGCCGGCCGCAAACAGAACGATGCGGCCTTTTTCAAGATGCCGGATCGCGCGGCGGCGAATGTAGGGTTCAGCGACGGCGGCCATCTGGATGGCCGTCATCAAGCGGGTGGGAGAACCAGCCTGCTCGAGGGCGTCCTGAAGTGCGATGCCATTGATGACCGTGGCCAGCATCCCCATGTGGTCAGCGGCAACCCGGTCCATGGACTTGGCTGCCGCACTGATCCCACGAAAGATGTTGCCCCCACCCACGACAAGGCCGATTTCGATGCCCTGTTTGTGGACTTCCGAGATCTCTTTGGCGAAAGCGTTTACGCTGTCGTTGTCGATGCCGAAGCCCTGGGGCCCGGCCATCACCTCGCCCGAAAGCTTCAGTACGATGCGCCGGTAGCTGGGCATCGCCGTTATTCCGCTGCCGCTTCTTCGCTGCTCTGCGTCTCTCCGACCTTGAAGCGGACGAAGCGGGCTACGTCAACCGCGGCACCGGCCGCAGTGCCCTTCTGCTTGATCAGTTCGGCAACGGTGAGGGTATTTTCCTTGATGAAGGGCTGCTCGATCAGGCAGACTTCCTCGTAGAACTTCGACAACCGACCTTCGACGATCTTGTCGAGGATTTTTTCCGGCTTGCCTTCGTTGCGAGCGCGGTCGCGGGCAATTTCGGCTTCCTTGGCCAGATGCGCGGGGTCTACCTCTTCCCGGCGTACATACTTGGGGTCGGCAGCAGCCACTTGCATGGCAAGATCACGGCCGAGAGTGGTGAGATCTTCATTGGCTGCGGCTGAGGTGCTGAGGGCGATGGCGACCGCCAACTGGCTACCCGGGTGGGTGTAGCTGGCAATGAGGCCGTCTGCGACCGCAATGCGTTCAAAGCGCGGAAGCACAATGTTCTCGCCCATTTTGGCGATCTTGGCCTTGATGAATTCTTCTACGGTGACGCTGGAATCCTTGCTGAAGCTTTCAGCCAGGACGGCTGCTACAGTATCGGCCTTGGAGTTGGAAACGTGAGAGGCGAGATCGGCGGCCAGGGACTGAAAGTCGTCGGTACGGGCCACAAAGTCGGACTCGCAATTGATTTCCATCACCACGGCCGACTTGGCGTCAGCCGAGATGTCCACCACAATCAGGCCCTGTTTGGCTGACCGCGATGCCTTCTTGGCTGCGGAGGCGGCGCCGCGCTTGCGCAGCACCACCTCGGCATCATCCAGCACGCCATTTGCTTCCACCAAAGCATTGCGGCATTCCAACATGCCGGCCCCGGTGCGATCACGCAGGGCCTTTACGAGTTGAGCAGTTACTTCCGCCATATGGTTACACTTATCCTTTTCACTTTTCAGTTACAAACGTGTTAGCCGAATGAGTTACTCCGCTTTGGCGGAGGGGACTTCAGCGGAACCTTCTTCGGTCTCCGGTCCCTTCTTGGGGAGAGACATGGAAGGCAGATCGAGATCGTTGATCAGCGTTTCGCTCATCAATTCTTCTGAATACTTGGGATCGACGTACTGGGCGTAGCTGCTCATATCGATGGAGGAAGAGGATTCTTCATCGGTGACCAGCGCCTGTGCAGCGGTCTCGAAGTCGTGCTCGGTTGCCAGGGCACGGCCTTCCACGACGGCGTCGGCGATCTTGGAGGTGAAGAGCTTGATGGCGCGCAGGGCGTCATCATTGCCCGGGATCACGTAATCCACTTCGTCGGGGTCGCAATTGGTATCGACCACGCCAACGACGGGGATACCCAAGCGCTTGGCCTCTTTGACGGCGATCGATTCCTTGGAGGAATCGACAACAAAGATGATGTCCGGCAGACCGGGCATGTCTTTGATACCGGCGAGGTTCTGCGAGAGGTGCTTGCGCTCGCGCTCGAGGCGGGAAATTTCCTTTTTCGAGCGGCTGCCCCAGGTACCTTCCGTAGACATGGTTTCCAAGTCGCGGAGGCGCTTGATGGAACCCTTCACGGTCAGGAAGTTGGTGAGCAGGCCACCGAGCCAGCGGTTATTGATGTAGTACATCCCGCAGCGCGTTGCTTCTTCAGCAATCGCTTCCTGCGCCTGGCGCTTCGTACCGACAAAGAGCACATTTTTGCCCTGTGCGGCCATTTCGCCGACATAGCGCATGGCGTCCTTGAAGAGCTTGAGCGTCTTCTGGAGGTCGATGATGTAAATTCCGTTGCGTTCGCCAAAGATGTACTCTTTCATCTTTGGATTCCAGCGCTTGGTCTGGTGCCCGAAGTGAACGCCTGCTTCGAGCAGTTCTTTCATGGAAATCGAAGGCATGACAAGTCCTTTGCTCTATTGATGCGTGTTTGTAAAAAATCTGATCGCCAGGCGATTAACGCTTGGAGAACTGGAAGCGCTTGCGCGCACCCTTTTGACCGTACTTCTTGCGCTCATGCGCACGAGGGTCCCGGGTGAGCAGGTGCAATTCCTTGAGTTTGGGACGCAGTTCCACGTCAAACTCCAGCAATGCACGCGCCACTCCCAGCCGGCAGGCTTCTGCTTGACCCGTAAAGCCACCGCCGTCGGCAAGGATGAGAGCATCAAACTTGTCGGCCGTCTCGGTGGCGAGCAAGGGTTGCCGCACCGTGGCACGGGCGGTTTCCGTATGGAAGTATTGCTCGAGGGCGCGGTGGTTGACGGTAATGTCGCCCTTACCGGGGCGTAAAAATACGCGAGCCGTAGAAGTCTTGCGGCGTCCGGTTCCAATGTATTGAGTTAAAGCAGCCACGAAATACCTTTCTTAGTACTTACGATGCCGCGACGGTCGGCTCAGGCTTCTGGGCCTGATGCGGATGCCGGTCGTTGGCATAAACTTTCAATTTCTTGCCCATGTGCTTGCCGAGCGTCGTCTTGGGCAACATGCCCTTAACGGCTAGCTCGATCATGCGGGCCGGTTTGGTCTCCTGCATACGGCGGGCACCAGTAGCCTTCAAACCACCTGGATAACCAGTGTGGTAGTAGTAGACCTTTTGTTCGGTCTTGTTACCGGTAAGCCGCACTTTGGCAGCATTAATGACGATCACGTGATCGCCTTGATCCAGAAAAGGCGTGTAGGTCGGCTTGTGCTTACCCATCAGGATGCGGGCGGCTTTGCTGGCCAGACGGCCAAGCGTAGCACCTTCCGCATCGAGGATAAACCAGTTGCGACTGACGTCTTTTCCGGAGGGTACGTAGGTTTTCATACGTTCGGGTCTCCCTCAGAGGAAAAAAGTCAACTTCACTAGTTTAGCGTGAATATTTCGGCTGTGTCAAAAGTGGGGTGGATTCGCACTGATTTCACGTTTCTTTACAATACGCGTGGTAACAAGCACCCATTGGCAGACATCAAATCTTACAGTCCGATCATGAGAATTTCTCTGCTGGCCTTCTACCTTGTTCTGGCTTCACCGGCCTTCACCCAAAGCGCTAAGGTGGTGCTGGCTCCGCGCCATGAATTGCCCCCTGTCATCGACGGCAACAGCGCGGCATTCTGGGCCGATGGGCAGATGTATCTGTTTCATTCTACGGGAGTTCCGCATATCTCTAGCGGCCCTGACCAGTTTCAACTGGGGGATACCCGCAAAGTGGATTTTGATTCCGCCGAGCACAGCCCGGTCTGGTTTGAGGCCGCCTGGCGAGACGAGGACGGCACGTTGTTTCTTTTTTATCATCATGAGCCGCAGGAGAGATGCGGCGTAGATGACCTGACCGCGCCGAAGATTGGTGCGGCTGTGTCTTACGACAATGGGGCAACGGTAAAGGACCTCGGGATCATTCTGGAATCTGGCGAGCCGATCAATTGCGAAGCCAGAAATCGCTTTTTTTCCGGCGGCCATGGGGATTTCAGTGTGGTTCCAGACCGGGGACGTCGTTTCTTTTACTTTTTCTTCACCAATTACGCCGGCCCGCTGGCCTCCCAGGGTGTAGCTACCGCACGCATGGCGTTCCAAGATCGCTTTGATCCAGTTGGCAAGGTCTTCAAGTGGTTTAACGGCCGCTGGGAGGAGCCGGGTCTGGGTGGCAAGATGACAGCCGTGTTTCCGGCCAAGGTGGCCTGGGGCGAAGCAAACACGGATTCCTACTGGGGCCCGGCGGTTCACTATAATGCGCACCTGAATCGCTACGTGATGCTGCTGAACCGGTCCTGTTGCGAGCCGAACTGGCCGCAGGCAGGTATTGATATTTCATACACTGCCAGACTGAGCGACCCCTTTTCCTGGAAAGTGCCGAGTCGGTTGCTCAATGCCACCGACATTATTCGCCATCCCGGGTATTACCCACAGGTGCTGGGGCTAGAAGCGGGCGGTACGGATGCGCTGGCGGGCAAAACGGCGAGGCTCTATTTGATGGGTCTTTCGGACTGGGAAATCGTCTTCGACCGAGCCAATGCCGAGAGTGGGAGCGAAAATGAGTTCTGCGGCAACCCGGATATTCCCTGCACGGTCTGGTAGGCAAAACAAAAAAACGGCCAAGCAAGAAGTGCCTGGCCGTTTCTTTGTGGAGGAGTAAAGCTAGTCCTTCGGAAGCGTGCCACTGACCCAGATGCCCTGCCACTGACCGGCGGTGGCGCCGCGGCGGGTTCCGGGCAGGGCCCGCATCACGCGGAAGGCTACTGCGTCACCGGGTTTCAGAGTCTGCTGGACCTTTTTGAGGTCGTCAACACTGCCCACGGGAGTACGGTTGATGGATACGATGACGTCGCGCTCGACGACGCCAATCTCTTCGGCGAAGCTACCGGGCACGACGCGGGTGACCTGTACGCCGCGCTTCTCTTCAATGCCCATCTTTTCGGCTTCCCCATCGGGCAGATTGGCGATCATGATGCCGAATTGAGCGCTCTGCTGTCCGACGGCACCATTCTCTTCTGGCCGACGGCCCCCCCCGATGATGGGGTTGTCGGCGTAAAGTTCAGCCCGGTCAGCGATTTCAACACTGAACTTCATGCGCTGACCTTGCCGGTCCACCTCGAGGGCGGCCTTGCTGCCTACGGGCAAGTCACTTACCTTGGCAATCAGGTCATCGCCATTCTTGACGCTGGCTCCGTTGACATTCAGGATGATGTCTTCGGGCTTTAAACCAGCCTTGTCACTGGGTCCGCCAGGCTGCACCGAAGAGATCGGAACACCACCATCGAGCTTGAAGGCTTTCATCATGGTGGGGTCGATGGTGCGGTCAAACTGGACGCCAATGCTGCCGCGCGTTACGCGCCCGGTAGAAATGAGCTGGTTATAGACCTTGACAGCCATGTTGATTGGCAGAGCAAAGCCAATGCCTTCGTAGCCGCCGGTGCGGGTCGCGATCATGGTGTTTACGCCAATCACTTCCCCTTGGGCGTTGAGCAGGGGGCCGCCGCTATTGCCGGGATTGATGGCCGCATCGGTCTGAATGAAGCGCTGGAAGGCTTGGGCGCCGGCAAAATCGCGGCTCTTGGCCGACACGATACCCGCAGTGACGGTGGCCTGGAGACCAAAGGGAGAGCCAATGGCGATTGCCCAGTCTCCCACTTCCGTGGCATCGCTGTTGCCGATCTTGAGAGGGGTCAACGCCTTGTCCGGATTGATTTTGATGACAGCGACGTCAGTTTCTTTGTCGATGCCGATCACCCGTGCCTTGTACTCGGTCGGGTCCCCATGAACTTTCACCATAATCTTGTCAGCTCCGTCCACGACATGCTGATTGGTGATGATGTAGCCCTTCTGATCCACAATGAATCCGCTGCCTGTACCCATCCGGCGCGGCATCGGACCCATTCCGCCACGGCCCTGGGGGCCGCCGAAGAAGCGCCGGAACATGTCCATCTGGCCTTCCTCGTCTTCTTCTTCCTCTTGCGGCGGCCGGGCTCGCTTCTGCGCCGCGGCCTGCTTGCCTTCATCTACTGTGTTGATATGAACCACAGAATATTCGGCCCGCTTGGCTAGCAGGGCAAATTCACTTTGCTTTTGCGACGGACTGGGGATGACCAAGGGTGTTGCATCCGGAGCCACCTGTTCGCGTCCTGCCTTCACACCCGTGGTCAACAGACTGCCGATCAGAATCCCGAACGAAAGGGTGACCAGCAACATACTGAATCCAAGAAATCTCTGCTCTCGCATTCTGCTGAAAAAGTTCATGGGGGTTAATTTTCCTCTCACTATCTATTTACTACTATGCTGCGGGGAGGTGCGCGGTTTCAATTCCGCGAGCACAACGCCCAATAAGACGAGTCCGGCGCCAATCCAGCCCCGCGCGGCCAGACGCTCACCCAGCCAGAAATAGCTGGCGATGCCGGCAAAGACGGGTTCCATCGCAAAAATCAGAGCTGCCCGGGTGGCAGTGGTGTAGCGCTGCCCATAGCTTTGGAGCAAATAGGCGGCAACCGTCGCTCCCAGAATCGTGATGGCAAAGGCCCAGGCGAGGCGCGGAGTCCAAACCAGAAAGCGCTCTTCAAAGCCCAAGGCCAATGTGCTGACCAGCGCCGTCATCGCGACCTGGAACCAGGCCATCCACACCGCTTCGCCTTCGGTGCTGAACCGTTTGACGAAGACAATCTGAAAAGCAAACATCAAAGCCGCGCCGACCGTCAGGATGTCGCCATAGTTCATCGCCAAGGTAGCCGGGTCAATACTCATCAACCCGATGCCGACCGTGGCCACGACTACGGCAAGCGCTTCACGCCAACCCGTCCTGGCCTGATAGACGAAGGCGGCGACAAAAGGTACCAGAGGAATATAAAGAGAAGTTAAGAATCCGACATTGGACGCCGTTGTGTGTTTGAGGCCCACCGTTTGCAAGATCATGCCTACGCCGACAAAGAGGCCCGTCATCATGCCGCCCAGGAGCATTCGCCGGGAAGGCTTGCGGCGGACGAAGAGCAGCAGAATCAGCGCCGACAGCCAGAAGCGCAGTGCCAGATAGAGGACCGGGCTGATATCAGCCAGGGCATCCTTGACCACCACAAAAGTGGAACCCCAGAGGATGGCGGCGATGACAAGGCCGGCTTCGCCTTTGAATCGCAGGCTCATTCGTTGCGCAGCAGTTGGCAGAGCGCCAGATAGATCCGCCGCAACCCGGCATCGCGGCCTTCGGGGTGGAACCACTCGGCGTCTGTATGCGCTCCGCCGCCGGCCCCGCCAGCACCGAGAGAAACGGCATCAAGCCCCATCGAAAGAGGGATGTTGGCGTCGGTTGAGGCACAATCGAGGCGGGTCTGAATTCCGAGGTGTGCATCGACGCCCCGCAAGACTTCGAGCAATCGGGAGTCCATGGCGAGCTGCCCACCTGGCCGGGAGCCGATTTCGCGGATCTTGGCGGTGAGCCGCGTTCCCCCGCGCAACGCAGGAATCCGTTCATTTTCGGTGACCATGGCGCGTTCGACACAGTCGGTGAGCAATTCCGCCAATTCGTCGAGCACTTCGGTGCTTTCGCTACGCAGATCGAGCTTGGCCCTTGCGCCGGCGGGAATCGAATTGATGCTGGTGCCGCCATCGATGATGCTGAAGTTGACCGCACTGCGGCCGTAGCGAGTGTGCAGGAAACTGGCGCGGCGGGCGTGGCAATCGAGGAAATCAGCGATGGTCCGGCTCAGAGCATGGACGGCGTTGGGGTTGTTTGAGTCGCTCCAACTGTGGCCGCCCGGCCCGCCGAAGACAATTTCAAAGCGGCGGCTGCCGAGGGCCTGTGTGGTCAGGTGCTCGGAGCCGGGGCCGTCGAGCACGAGGAAAGCAGTAATTTCGTCGGCCAGGCCGCTTTGCCGGCACAGATAACGCATGCCGCTCAGATTGCCTTCTCCTTCTTCGCCGACATTGGCTACCAGCAGGAGGCCGCGGTCTCTCGCCTGGGGTCCACGCAAGGCATATTGCCTGGCAATGGCCAGCAGCCCGGCGAGACCGGCGCCGTTATCGGCCACACCCGGCCCGAGGAATCGGCCATCGGGCGAAGTGCGAATCTCGTCGCGCGTTCTGGGAGCGAGGACCGTGTCGAGGTGGGCGGTCAAGGCGACCCATGGCCCATTTGATTCTTCCGGCAGATGGGCCACGACGTTTCCGGCCCGGTCGAGGCGGGCATCGTAACCGAGCGCAGTGAATTGATCCACCATCCAGAGAGCGCGTTTTTCTTCAAAAAAGGTAGGGGCGGCAACGCGGCAAAGCTCGAGGTGTCGATCATTGATCCAGTTCCGATCACGGCTGAACTGCCGCAAGGCTTCGGCGATTTCAGTTTGTTGGGAGAGTTCGCGAACCGGATTTCGCAGGCCGAACATATGGTGAGTATCCCATGATAGAGTCGTCGCCAATGAAGCTTTGGCCATTCCTTATGACTCTTTCACTACTGGCGGAATCGACTGTGTATATTGGGACGCGCACGCGGGAAGGCCGCAGTGAAGGCATCTACCGGGTGGGCTTTGATCCCGCTAGCGGCAAGCTGGGAAAGGTGGAGTTGGCCGCCGCGGCGCCAGACCCGGGCTTCCTGGCGGTGCACCCGTCGCGACCGCTGCTCTATGCCGTGGCAGCGTTGCCGGAAGGGGAAGTGCTGGCTTACGCGATTGAGTCCGGGGGCAATTTGAAGTTGTTGAACCGCGTGAGTTCCAAGGGGGCGGGCCCGGCTCATATTCAGATTGACCGCACAGGCAAGTGGTTGGCCATTGCCAACTATTCGAGCGGCAGTGTTGCCACTTATCGCATTGAAGCGGATGGCCGCTTATCTGAAGCCGTCGATACGCAGCAACATGCCGGCAAAGGCACTCACCCCACACGACAGGCAGGGCCGCACGCGCACTCGGTTTATTTTTCCGCGGATAACAAGTTGCTCTATGCGGCTGACCTGGGACTGGATCAGGTGAAGGTCTACGGCTTTGATGCCGGGTCTGGAAAGCTGACGCCGGGCACTCCGCTCCAGAGTCCGGCTGGTGCGGGTCCGCGGCATCTGGCGCTTGGCAAGAAACGTATTTATGTTCTCAACGAACTGGCTTCGTCATTGAGTGTCTTTGAGAACGGCCGCCTGGTTGAGACGCAATCGACCTTGCCGGCGGGCTTTCAGGGCGAATCGACTGCGGCGGAAGTAGTGCTGGACCAGGCAGAGAAAACGGCTTATGCCTCCAATCGTGGATCCGACACGATTGCCGTGTTCCGCACGAGCCCGAAACTGGAGAAGATCGCGGATGTGAAGGTTGGCAAGACGCCGCGCAATTTTGTACTGTCCCCGGATGGGCGGTTTCTGCTGGTGGCAAGTCAGGCGGAAGACACGATCCAGTCGTTTCGGGTGGATGCGGGGACAGGGCTCTTGAGTCCGATCGAGGGAGTGGCGCGCGCAGGCAGCCCCATTTGCCTTCGTTTCGCGCGACCCTGAGGTTATCCCATGCAACCCTTTCACGGAATTCTGCCGGCGCTGGTTACGCCACTGGACAGCGCCGGGAACCTCAAGCCCGCTGTTCTGGAAAGACTGATCCAGCACCTCTATGAAGCCGGCGTTGATGGTCTTTACGTGGCCGGCAATACGGGCGAAGGCCGCGACCTTCCCGTGGCCACCCGGGAGGCACTGGTTGAGATGGCGATCCGGAATTCCCCGCCCGGAAAGCAGGTGATTGTTCATGTGGGTGCCTATCAGCTTGCTGACGCCCGGCGGTTGGCCCGCCACGCTTATCAGCATGGTGCCGCTGCGATTTCGAGCTTGCCGCCGGGGCCGCAATACAATTTTTCTGAGACGTGCTTCTGGTACGAGTCCCTGGCCGGTGCCGCCGCGATTCCGCTGATCGTTTATCATTTCCCTTCCCTGGGGCCACCGCTGCAGCTTGGACAGCTTGAATCGCTATTGGAGTTGCCGCAGGTGGTGGGCATCAAGTTCACTTCCTTTGATCTGTACACGCTGCGGCAGCTTGTTGCGACCGGCAAAGTTGTCTTCAACGGACATGATGAAGTGCTCGCGGCGGGCCTGCTGATGGGCGCACACGGGGGCATCGGCAGCACTTACAACCTGATGCCGGAACTCTTTGTGAAGCTCTACAGTCAGGCGTCCACGGGACGCTGGAAGGAATCGATTGAAACGCAGGACCGCATCAACGGGCTGATCCGGCTGCTGCTTGGATTTCCATTTTTGCCGGCATTGAAGCAGGTGCTCGACTGGCAGGGCTTTGACTGCGGGGCGGCGGTGGCTCCTCGCGCGGGTTTGAGTGCCGAGCAGGAGCAGAACTTGCGGCAGGGATTTGAGGCGTGGCTGGCAAGCTGACACTTCTTTGAGAGAATGCCGTCATGGACCTTAATAATGCAGTCGCCCTCGTAACCGGGGGAAGTTCCGGGATCGGTATGGCCATTGCCAAGATGCTGAAGGAAGCCGGGGCACGTGTCGCCGTCACCGGCCGCAGCCGGGAACGTTTGCTGCTGGCCGAAGAAGCTCTGGGGGTTTACCCCATTACGGCGGATGTTTCGATAGAAGAGGACGTCCTTCGGAGCGTGGAGGAAGTGATCACGGAATTCGGCCAGCTTGACATCCTGGTCAACAACGCCGGCTTCGGGGTCTTCCACGATCTGGTCGATCAGGATCGTGAAAGCTTTGATGCCGTCTTTGCTACGAATGTGACGGGCGCGATGATGATGGGCCGGGAAGCCGCCAAGCATTTCATCGAGCGCCAGACGGGGCACATCGTCAACATCGCCTCGACGGCCGCTTTGCGCGGGGCACAAAAGGGCACCGCGTACTATGCGAGTAAGTTCGCTTTGCGCGGCATGACGGAATGCTGGCGTGCCGAGTTGCGCAAGCACAATGTCCGGGTGATGCTGGTCAACCCGAGTGAAGTGGCTACCGGGTTTTTCGCCGCCGCCGGCATTCCGCAGGAAGTGAACGATTCCAAATTGCGTGGCGAGGAAATCGCTCACGCCGTGAAGGCGATCCTCGAAATGGACAGCCGCGGCATGACTACCGAACTTACTGTTTTTGCTACGAACCCGGTTGACTAGGCCGCGCTCACGACATAGTCCCAGCCGAAGCCGGGCCGCTCCGGCGGCCGCATATAGATGCCTTCCGGCCCGCGGCTAATCAGGTAGTTCTCCTCAAACAGCTGATAGACCTCCTTGGGCCCGCCGGGCGGTGGCAGGAATAGCTCGGCCCACGGCGAATTGGTGGTGGCCAGAATGAAGTGGCTTGCTCCATCGAGGCCGCCGCCATGCGGGATCACGGGAATGTCATAGGCGGCGGCTAGTGCTGCGATCCGCCGTAATTCCGTCAGACCTCCACACCATTTCATGTCGGGCTGCCAGATGGCCGCCGAGCGGTGTTCGAGCATCAGCCGGAAGCCATAGCGTCCATATTCGTGCTCGCCGGTGGCGATACGCGTCGATTGAATCTGCGCGTTCAGACGTCCAAAGCCTGCGTAGTCGTGGGGCTGCAAGACCTCTTCCATCCAATAGATCCGCTCTGGTGCCATCATCTCGGCCATCTCGATGGTATAGCGCTCCGTCCAGGCCATCCAGCAATCGAGCATGATGTCGCCCTCGGGCCCCATCACTCTGCGTGCCCGCTTGACCAGTTCCAGATTCTTCTTCATTCCCTCGCGGCCATCCGCAGGCCCGTGAGGAATTGCCAGCTTCATGCGCGTGTAGCCAAATTCGGCGTGCTGCTCGATGTCGTTGCCTGTGCAGTAGGCGGGGATGCGGTCTTTGGTTTCGCCCCCGAGCAGCTTGTAGACCGGCACGTTGAGGGCTTTGCCAACGATGTCCCAGCACGCCAGGTCGACGCCGCTGATGGCATTCATGGTCACGCCCATGCGGCCATAGTTCATCGTCGAGCGCCAGCAGATGTCCCAGTTGCGCTCAATGTCAAATGGATCGCGGCCCATGAGTAATTTGGCAAGGTGGTCCGTTACGATGGGTCCGCCACCGGGGCCGCCGCTGCCGTAACCGGTGATGCCTTTGTCGGTGGTGATCTCCACGGTAAAGCTCGGGATCTTGCCTGGATCCGGGAAGAAGAGTTCGCGCCGCGGCTTGAATTCCGGATAGATCGACATGGGGTTGGCGATCTCGACAAACTGGGTTGACCAGGCACCCGGCGCGGGAGTGAAGGCCGGGTAGGGCTTTTTGGGGACTGCTTTTACGAGCCGGATTCCGGTAATTTTGAGCTTCGATTTTTCCTGCGCCCAGGCGAGGGCGGGCAGCGACAGACTGGCCAGCAAATCTCTTCGTGTCATCCCGAAAGTATATGCCCGTTGTGGACGATTGATAATTGAAGAGCCTGCTTATGCGTATACCTGCTGTCATTACCGCTGCTGCCCCCAAACAGCGTCATCTTTTGCACCAAACCCTTGCCCGCGAGGATTCGCAACTGGAAACAGTTGCCCAGTTTGCCTTGAATCTGCTAATGCCGGAGGGTCAAGCCCCGCTGGTGGATCGGGTGGCAATCGTGATCCCGGCCGGGGATTCGGCCCGTTTTCAGGATCTGATTGATCAGCGGCAACAACCTGTCACGTTGATCGAGCAGAGTCAGGCCGGTGGCTATGGACAAGCGCTATGCCTGGCCCGGGACTTTGTTGGCGGAGCGCCCTTCCTTCACATGGTTGGCGATCATTTTTACATGGCCAATGAGGGTCCGGCATCCGGTTTAGCCGCTGCGCTGCTGGAGACTTTTGAGCGCGAAGGAACGAGCGTCTCGGCAGTGCAGCCTACCCGGGAGTCCTTGCTGCCATACTTTGGGGCGATTGGGGGCACGCCACAATCCAGCAGTGGCAGTCTGCCACTCTACCGCGTCCAGACCGTTGTCGAAAAGCCCACGCCCACGGAGGCCGAACAGCACCTGATCATCCCGGGCCTGCGTGCTGCTCACTACCTGTGCTTCTTTGGAATGCACGTATTCACGCCGGCTTTCCTGGAGATCCTGGGCCAGCAGGTCAAGACTCAGACAGGGCCCTTCAGCATCTCTGCCTCTCTCCAGACTCTCGCCCAGCAGGAGCCGTTGCTGGCGACAATCCTGCCGGGTACCCGCTTCGACCTCGGCGCGCGGTATGGCATTCTTCAGGCGCAACTGGGGCTGGCGCTCCGTGGTCCGGACCGGGAAGAAATTCTTTCGATGCTGCTGGAGTTGATGGCACGATGACGCTCCTTGACATTCTGAAACGCCCGGAACTGCGAGATTTCCCTTTTGAGAAGTGGGCCGGTGGTCAGACTGCGGGAGAATTGCAGCGCGAGTGCGAAGGGTTGCAAGCCTTTCTGTCGACCGCACCGAATCTCTATGACCGTGTGCGTGCGCTGCTCTTTCTGAGCAACCTGCACCAGTTTTATCTGCTGCCGTTGTCTCAAGGTTCAACACTGCTGCCTTATGTGGCAGTCGAGCGAATTCGCCAGCGTCACTATGAACAGGCGATCGCGGAAGTCCGGGCCCGGGAGGAAGAGGCTGGCTCCAGCCCCGCGTTGTCGAGCGCCCTGGCCACTGCCTATCGCGGTCTGGCTTTCCAGACGCTGGCAGAGCAAGTACGCCAGAGCGTGCGGTCCTTCACCGGCAACCAATGGATGTTCCGCACGGGGCACCATAGCGACTATCCTTTGCGGCTGGCCCCGGAGTTGCTTCGCGAGCAACCCTACCCGGTGCTGACGGAGAAAACACCGGTGCGAATGGACCTCAGCCATTCCGCCTGGAGCGACATTTTTTTCCTGGCGATGGATTATCCCGAGGGTGCGCGCGTGATGAACATCTCGGTCGATCTCGCGAATCAAAGTAGCGGCGAGGTGCCGCGTCCGCCGATCGAGGCCTATGTGCGGGTCATCGATGAGCCCGTGCTGCGGTTGGTGAGCGTGGACCTTGAGGCGAGCGCAGACATCCGGACGATTGAAGAGGTTTTTGACTTCGCGGCGGACTATCTTGGCTTGCTGAAGGCAGCCGTGATCGCGAGCGGCCTGATCCCTCCGGGCTTTGAGGGCAGCCGGCAGCCCTTATCGAAGTTGTTGCACAAGCTTACGGGCAGCCAGAGTCTGGGCCTCGAAGTGGTGAGTCAGGTCAACGAGATTCCCAAGGGGAGCCGGTTGGCAGTGTCAACCAATCTGCTTGCTTCGCTCATTTCTGCATTGATGCGGGCCACGCGCCAGATTCGGAATCTTACGGGCCCGCTATCGGAAGCCGACAGGCGGCAAGTGGCGGCACGCGCCATCCTGGGGGAATGGCTGGGTGGTTCCGGTGGTGGCTGGCAGGACTCCGGGGGAGTCTGGCCGGGCATCAAGCTGATTGAAGGAGTTGCTGCCGCGGCGGATTCCGGAAGCCGTGGCGAGTTGCTGCCGCGCCATACGCTGCTCGATTCGGAAATCGGGCCTGAAGCGCGGAAACGTCTGGAAGAGTCGTTGATTGTGGTCCACGGTGGCATGAGCCAGGATGTAGGCCCAATTCTCGAAATGTGCACCGAACGCTACCTGCTGCGTAGCGGGAAAGAATGGCAAGCCCGGCAGGAGGCAACGCAAATCTTTTCGGGTTTGCTCGATGCACTGCGCCAGGGTGACATGAAGGAATTGGCAAGGTTGACCCAGCAAAATTATGATGGGCCAATTCAGAGCATCATTCCCTGGGCTGGCAATGCCTACACCGAGGCGCTCATCGAGGCTTGTAAGGAGCGTTTCGGACAGCAATTCTGGGGCTTCTGGATGTTGGGAGGCATGAGCGGCGGGGGGATGGGCTTTGTCTTCGACCCGGCTATCCGCCCCGAGGCCGCTCGCGCCATGCCGGAGCTTCTCTATCAGGTAAAGCAACGCTTTGAGGCGGCTGTGCCTTTCGCGATCCAGCCGGTTGTGTACCAGTTCGCCATCAACAGTGAAGGTACGACGGCGGAGTTAAGAGTTCAGGACCAGGCTTTGCTCAGCCGGAACTATCATCTGTTCACTGTCCCGCCGCTGCTGCGGGTTCCGGCTGCCAGCCTGACGGCAGAACGGCGTACGGAACTCTCGCGCGTGGCCGCCAATTTTTCCGATCTTACGGCACCTCTGTTCGAGAGGCTCTTTCCAAAATCCGTCCAGGATAGTGATCAATCCCCGGTTCTGGACAAGCTGCTGGCGTCACTTGGTTTTGACCCCCAAGCGCACGAGCGGCTGCGGGCTGATTACCTCTCCGGCCGCATTGGCTTGGCCCGGAATATTCTGGCGGCTAACGTCGCCATTGAGGACGCCGAGCCCGCGGACATCACGGTTTGCCATGCGCGTTCGGCCAGCACGGGGCGGCAAGCTATCGAGCAAGGACGCATTGCCATCCTTACGCTGGCTGGTGGCGTCGGCAGCCGCTGGACCAAAGGCGCTGGCACGGTCAAGGCGCTGATTCCGTTTCATCGCTTTGCGGGCCGCTACTACAACTTTCTCGACGTGCATCTGGCCAAGACGGCTGCTGCGCAGCAGCGCTACGGTACGTCGATTCCGCATCTGGTGAGCACCAGCTACCTGACGGGTGATGCCATTTCCGCTCATCTGAAGGATTCCCACGCTCTTGTCTCACCGGGCCGTAGCATTGGCTTGCGGCTGATTCCGACGCAGGCGGACTTGCGTTATCTCTGGGAGGTTTTGCCCCAACAGGAACTCGACGAGCAGAAGCAGAAAGTTCGCGCCAGCGGCCGGGCCGGCCTCTTGCGATGGGTGGAACAGATGCGGGAGGGCAGCGACTACCGGGCCAACCAGCCGCACCAGTGCATTCATCCCGTGGGGCATTGGTATGAGATCCCGAATCTCCTGCGCAACGGAGTGCTGGCCAAGCTCCTGGCCGAGCGTCCCCAGCTTGACTATCTGTTGATGCATAACGTGGACACCCTTGGCGCGGCGCTCGACGATACGCTACTCGGTACTCACATTGAAAGCGGTGCTGCCTTTACGGTGGAGGTTGTACGCAAGCAGTTTGGCGATCACGGGGGCAGCCTGGCTCGTGTGAATGGGCGGCCGCGTCTGGTGGAAGGCCTCGCGCTGCCATCGGAAGAGGCCGAGCTTGGATTGACCTATTACAACGCGAGTACTTACTGGATCACCATTGACGCGATGCTGGCGGCATTTGGTCTGAAGCGGGAGAACCTGAGCAATACTCGTCTCGTCGAAGACTCGATCCGCCAAACCGCTCAACGTGTGCCCAGCTACATCACGATCAAGGATGTCAAGATGCGCTGGGGCCGCGGACAGGAAGACATCTATCCGGTTGCCCAATTTGAAAGGCTTTGGGGGGACATGACGGCCCTCGAAGAATTGCAATGCGCTTATGTGGAAGTGCCGCGCCGGCGTGGTCAGCAACTGAAGGAAGTGTCACAGCTGGACACCTGGCTGCGTGATGGTTCTGCCGCCGAAATTGAAGCGCTGATCCGTTAGGGTTGCCGCAGCGCATGCCACAGGTGGATGGCTAACTCAAAGCGGTACAGGACGGGGCTTGGCTCCTTCAGCCGGTTATCCACTTTGGCCAGACCTTCGCTTGGTTGCTTGCCCGCTGCCTTCAGAGCTTCATAGAGATCGCGCCAGGTTGCAGGCCGGTTCCCTTCCCCGCGGCCGGCCGTAAATGGGAGGCGGGCGCGCAACAGCGCTTCGTACATCTCGCCTCGATTGACCGGACGCCAGGCCTCGAAATCGAGACTGTCCTCCAGCCCCGGCAGCACGCCGCGCACGGCCAGCATGTTGGCTGCCTCAAAGTGCCGGTCGTCGGGTGTCAGGTCGTGATAGGGCCAGAGGATCACTCCGGGTTTCCCTTCGACTCCCCTCACGAGGGTGAGTTGCAGTTCCTGCAGGCGTGTCTTGTCGCCGACCAGCGCCCGTGGTTCCAACTTGTCGCGCACGGCAATCGCTGCTGCTGTGGCGGCGGCCTGTCCGGCCATCATTATTTGCCCGTGCAGCCGGATGGCTGAACTGACGATGCTGGATACGCCCAGACTCCTGCCCGCGCCCAGCAAGCCATCCATCTCTAGCGGCACCAGGCTGCGGTAGGGGAAGCCTCCCCGGTCTGTATGCGTCGACCAATTGCGGTTCTCGGTATGTTCTACCTTCCAAGGCCCGTCGGGGCCGGCGAGAAAGGCACGTCGCGTGGGGTGAAAGTCGATGTTGAACTGAAAGCCGAAGACGTTGTCCTCCGGCATGAATCGCGCCCAGCCCAGGCGGTCCTGCCGCTGTTCCTTGAGGTCCTGCTCTTTCATCATGTAGAGCGCTTCCAGCCGCAAGCCTTCGCGAATATAGGGCTTCCAGGGCAAGCGGTCCGCAGTGCCAAATTCATCCGTCAACTCGAGGGCCGCAAAGTGCGGCGACTGGGATTGCAGAAAGCGGAAGTATTCCATCGACCTTCGCTTGGCGTCGGCAAAGACAACGTCGCGCTCGCGCGTGGTCATGTCCACAATGTTCATTCTTGAAGCGCCGGCAGCAAGCTTCTCCAACTCGTCGACAACGCGCTGCGGGAACTGATAGAGCGGGTAATCATTCACCGGAAAATTGAGCAGCACTTTTTCCGGCCCCGTACGGGAGGCGCCATTTGCGTGATCCACCAGCCGGCGGTGCGTATAGACACTCGCATTGCCGGAATAAGTGCCCTCGGGATAATCGGTGTCGACAAAGAGCTTCATGTTGTAGGCCAGGGCCTTTTGCTCCAAATCGCCTGGTGCCGGCGGAGGCGCGGCGGGCTTGGCGCTCTTGCGCGCGACGATGCACCAGGTGAGCGGGTTCATCTCATTGCGGTTGGAATCGTCAATGACCTCGGGCGCATTCGACTCGCCAAAACGCGAACGCGCATCGGGTCCGGCGGCATACTTTGCCCCGGAGAGGCGGATCACGTCTCCCCAGTCACTGGCATCGATGGTCACCTTGGCGTTTACGCGCAACCGCTGCGCCCCGCGCGAAAAAGTTACGCCGGTTACCCGGTTCCCGGCCCGGTGCACCTCCACGGGCTGATAGCGCTGCCAGGTGCGGATACGGTCTTTGTGCTGATCGAGCAAAGCCGCAAAAATCTTTGCCGCTGCCGCAGGCTCGATGGTGTCGGTAGCGGTGAAGGCATTGCCCGGCGAGGGATTGCCATGTACGCGGCCGTTGTACTCGCGAATGGATCGCATCACTTCGAGGAAGATTCCCGAGCGGGGGAAGTTCACTCTTCTGCCCCGGTAGAGAGTCCACTCGTCGACCGCGCCCACACCCTCAGCGCTGAACTGCCCGCCCCACCAGTCAATGTCGTTCACAATGGCCACGCGAGGCAGCTTCAGGCGTGCGCCTTGTACTGCGGCCGCCACCGCGCTTTCGCCGCCACCCACCACGAGCAAGTCCACTTCGACCGGGGCCTGCATCCACAGGGCCAGCAGCGCTACACTTTGTACAATTCCCATGCGTCTCTCACTTCTTGTTCTCGTTGCAGTCTCCGCAAGCTTTGCTCAGGAGACGCCCGCTAAACCGGCAGCACCAACAACGCCGCCGCCACCGCCTCGCGAGCAACACCGCTCCATGATCGTATCGAAATACGGCATTGTCGCGGCTCCCCAATTTCTTGCCTCACAGGCCGGTGCCCGCATTCTTGAGGCGGGTGGCAACGCGATCGACGCTGCCATTGCCGCCAACGCCATGACGGGCCTCACTCAGCCATACGTGAACGGCATCGGCGGTGACCTGTTTGCGATCTACTATGAGGCCAAGACGGGCAAAGTGTATGGCTTGAATGCGAGCGGGTGGACACCTAAGGCTTTGACGGTGGATTACCTCAAGTCCAAGGGAATCGAAAAGCTGGACGCGATCAGCGTCCACACGATTACGGTTCCGGGCGCGGTTGCCGGCTGGGATGCCCTGCGCCAGCGCTTCGGCACGATGCCATTCAGCAAGCTGCTGTCTCCGGCGATTTTCTATGCCGAGAACGGCTTCCCGATGCCGGAGTGGGGGGCTCGTTCGTGGGTCAGTCAGCGGCTGATGAAGCAACCGGGCTACGCGGAAACTTACAATCCCGGCGGCGTGAAGCCGAGCGTTGGTGATACCTTCCGCAATCCGGCGCTGGCCGAATCTCTGCGGCAAATTGCTGCGAAGGGCAAAGAGGCTTACTACAAGGGCAAGATCGCCGAGACGCTTGTTGAATTTCTCCAGAAGCAGGGCGGCACGCATACGCGTGAGGACTTTGCCGAGTATGAGCCTGAGTGGGTTGATCCCATTTCCACCACTTACCGTGGCTGGCAGGTCTATGAGCTTCCCCCCAACGGTCAGGGCATTGCCGCCCTGGCGATGCTCAACATCATGGAGAATTTTCCAATTGCCGATTACGGTCACAATTCGGCTGCAGCACTTCACGTCATGATTGAGGCCAAGAAACTCGCCTATGCCGATATGGCTCGCTATGTCGGGGATCCGCGCTTCGGCCCGATCCCGGTGAATGAGATGGTGTCGAAGGATCTGGCCGCCAAGCGTGCGCAGCAGATCGACATGAAGAAGGCTGCGTGCAAAGTTCTGCCGAGCGAAATCAGCCAGTCGCTCAATGCCCGGGGCAAGGAAACGATTTATCTCAGCACGGTCGATAAGGACGGCAACATCGTCTCGCTGATTCAGAGCAACTACGCCGGCTATGGCACGGGCATGGTCGCACCGGGCACGGGCTTTTCGTTGCACAACCGTGGCGCGGGCTTTGACTTGAAACCGGACATGCCCAACACCCTGATGGGCCGCAAGCGTCCGCTGCACACCATCATCCCGGCGTTCATGAAGAAGGATGACATCACGATCGGCTTTGGCATTATGGGGGGCTGGAACCAGTCGCAGGCGCACGCGCAATTTGTGGCCAACATCGTCGACTACGGCATGAATGTCCAGCGGGCGATGGAAGTGCCCCGCTTCACCAAGTCCACCTTCGAGGGATGCGATGTGCAAATGGAGAGTGGTATTCCGGAGGCTGTAAGACTTGAGATGCAGCGTCGCGGCCATGTTGTGACAACGCTTACGGGCTATTCCGCGTCGATGGGCAATGGCGAGGCGGTACAGCATGATGCCCGCCGGAAGGTGAATTTTGCCGGTGCGGATCCGCGTACGGACAGTGCGGCCATGCCGCAGAACCCGCCGATCCCTTAGCGCTTGCGGGCCAGTTGCAGCGACTTGATCCGCTTGTGCAGGTTTGTTCTTTCAAGGCCCAAGGACCGGGCTGCTTGCGAGACATTCCAGCCGCAGTCTTCCAAGGTCCTGAGCAGGGCTTCCCGCTCGGCCGATTCGCGCGCTTCGTGGAGTGAGTTGCGGCTTGCCCCACTGAGTTCCCGGGCGATGGTGATTTCGACAGGTAGCGCCGCTTCTTCGATGTGGTCGCCGGGCGAGAGGATGGCCATGCGCTCCACAATGTTGCGCAACTCGCGGGCATTGCCAGGCCAGTGGTATTCCTTTAAGGCCGCCAGCGTTCCGGGCTCAAAACGTTTTTGCCGAAAATTGTTTCGGCGGCAAAACTCGTTCAGAAAGTACTCTGCCATGGCCGGGATATCGCCGGCGCGTTCCCGGAGGCCCGGCACGCGGATCGGCACCACCGCCAGGCGGTAATACAAATCCTCGCGGAATTGTTGCCGTTGCGCGAGGGCTGCCAGGTCTTTGTTGGTTGCGCTGACGACCCGCACCTGTACCCGGATCGACTGTTCTCCGCCCACGCGGTGGAACTCGCCTTCCTGCAGGACCCGCAGCAGCTTCGCCTGACTTGAGGGTGCGAGGTCGCCAATCTCATCGAGAAAAAGTGTTCCCCCGTCGGCCTGCTCAAACTTGCCTCGCCGCAAGGCGGTTGCTCCGGTGAAGGAGCCTTTCTCATGGCCGAACAATTCGCTCTCAATCAACTCATTGGGAATGGCCGCGCAGTTGACCTTGATAAAGGGGCCGGACGCGAAGGGGCTGGACTCATGAATGTGCGCCGCCAGCAATTCCTTGCCAGTTCCGGATTCCCCGATCAAGAGGACTCGCGCATCCGAGCGCGCAGCCAGCGTCGCCTGTTCTACCACGCGCTGGAAGGCCGGAGAATCGCCTACCATGCGCGGTGCTGCGCCAATCTCTTCTCGCAAACGCTGGTTTTCCCGCCGCAACTGGCCATGTTCCAGAGCGCGTGCGATGGCGACCAGCACTCTTTCGCGAGAGAGTGGCTTTTCGAGAAAATCGACTGCGCCGGCGCGCACGGCTTCCACGGCGTCTCCGATTGTGGCGTGCCCGGAAATCATCACCACCGGCACCTCCGGCTGCTGGGCCAGTACCCGCCGCAAGAGTTCCATGCCGCTTCCATCCGGCAAGCGCACATCAAAGAGGTAGAGGTCCGCGCGCGGGGCCTGCGCGAATGCCGCCACGGTCATCAGGGTTGTGACAGCATAGCCTTCCCGTTCAAGAATCAGACGGAGGGAGCGGCCAATGTTTTCTTCGTCGTCAACGATAACGATTCTTTTGGGCATAGTTTCTCACCTCGTTTCAATCTCAACCGGAAGGCAGCTCCGCCGAGCTTTCCCTGCACCAGTTCGAGCGCCCCGCCCATAGCAACCGCGCTCCGCTTGGCAATGCTCAAACCGAGGCCCATCCCCCTGGGCTTGAAGGAAATTGTCGGTTGAAACAAAGTTTCGCGGGCCAGCGCGGACAAGCCCGGCCCGGAGTCTTCCACCGTCACCTCCACCAGATCGGGAGAGGCCAAAAGGGTCAGCTTGATCACACCCTCAGGGCCAGCCGCATCCGCGGCATTTTCGAGCAGATTCGTCAGTACGCCACGCAGCAGATCGGCGTCAGCCTCTACGGTGGCGGTCTCCGGGTCAAGCTCCAGCTCGTAGCGCAGATCGCCATGAGCCCGCCGCAGGAAGCGGACCCGCTCTTCGACAATGGACCGGAGGTCGAGGACCTGCATTTCAAGTGGCACGTCACTGGCCAGCTCAGTAAAGGCCCTCACTCGGCGCTCCAGGCTCTGCACTTCCTCGGTAACAATTTGTCCGGCCTCATCCAGGAATTTGCGGTCGTCGGGGTGCGCTCGCGCGACCATTTCTTCGACCGTAAGCCGGATGGGCGTCAGCGAATTCTTGACTTCATGCGCCATCTTGCGCGCCAGAGATTGCCAGGATTCGAGTCGCGTCACATAGAGCATCCGCTCGCGGCCCTGCTCCAGTTGGGTTGTCATTTCGTTGAAGCTCGCAACGGCTTGGGCTACTTCGTCGCGGCCTTCCACTTTTAGCCGCGGCTGCCGGCCTTCTCCGAAATCGCGCAAGGCTCGCGTCAGTTTTTCAAGTGGTGCGGTGGTGCGCTTGGTCATCCACAAGAGTCCGGCCAAGGCCAGACACCAGATCGTGAAAGAGACGACAGCCAGTGTAAGAAAAAAGCCACGCTTCAGATCCCGGCTCCGGTGGGCTTCCACCACTTCGCGGGCCGCGGCCAGGTCGGCTTGTAACTGTTGCAAGCGAATGCCCTGCAGCGGCATCCGGTAGGCGCCTTCCGGCTTCAGCAGGATCAGGTCCTCGCCCTCCAGCAGGAATCGCTCCGATTCTCCGGCGGCCAAGCCGGCTTGGGGAAAAGGAATTGGCTGCAATTTGCCAGCGTCCAGTTGGCTTCGTAACAAGTCCTGTCCTTGCCGGTAAACTGCCTTCCCGGTTGATTCCAGCGATCGCAAGCTTTGCTCCAGCTCCCGCACGGGCGCTGCATCGAGCGACTGGTCCAGCAGCCGCGAACCCGCGTAGAAACTGAGCCCAAGCGGCACCAGAGTTGCCAGCAGAAAGACGGCTAACAGTTTGTCGCGGAGCCTGGTCATGGCTGCCTCAGCCCGGCCAACTCAAATGGTTCACTCGTTGCCACGTAGCGGAATTCCCGCGCTTCCGGAGGCCGCGAGAAGATCTCGACGAGCACCCCCAAATCGATTCCACCCTGGGGACGCAGTGGATTGGGCAACTTTCCGGAACTGCTGCGGATCTCCATCTGCAGTGTCAGGGGCCGCAAGACCGGCTGGGGAGGAAAGGGCAACAATATCCGGCTGAAACACCATCCGGCAATCGCGTCCGCCTTGAGGTGCGAAACGGTATCCACCGGCTGACGTGATCCGGTTTGCGAGAGCATCACCGCCGAATAGCTTTCTTCCCAAAGGTCATAGCTTAAGACGAAGCGCCGAAGTGAGCGCCCCAGTGGCTTTGGACCGTCAAAGAGTTGCAACTGAAAATCAAAGCTGACACTCTGCCCGTTCTTCAACTTTTCAAGCGGCTTTCCTGTCAGGAACTGGATTGCCGGCCGGTGAATGCCGATGTGACCGTCGTCGAGACGGGGCGCAAGGGGCTGGCCGGCGGCAGAGCCAGCCAACAGTATCAGGAAAAATGTTTTGCGTGAAAGATTCAAAAGTTCATTCCCAGCAAGAAAATCGGCTCCACCGGACCCGACCGGACCGGCATGGCAATCATGGCTGTCATGCATCCGAATACTACGCCGAGACCGACTGAATGTCTAAGTACGGTTGGACGGCCCGGAAGCCAAACGGTTCCAGTGTCATAAATCATCCGCAAAAAATGATGCCGTCCATCGAGGGAAACATGAGCGATGCGGTTGGCGCCCAGCGGCGTAAGATCAAAGCGATTCCAGCCCCTGAGGGTTCGGGAATTTCCCAGAACAAAGCGATCCAGGATTGGTGCTTGCCCGGACAGAGATCCTGCTGTGGCGCGCAGCGTCAACGAGTTTTTCGGGCGTTGCAGTGCCCCGGAGGCAAGCGTGTACTCGACTTCCGCCAAGTGCCTGCGGTAGCGAAAGTCTGAACCAAGAGTGGTGGCGGCCGCGCGCAGGTCATAACCTGCTTCCAGCGTTTGGGTACCGGCGAGACCAAAATGCCCCTGCTTCTTGTAGCGCAGAGAGGTAAATAAAGCATGAGCATTTTGGGCTCTCGCGGCCGGAACTTGAAAATCCATTGAATTGAAACTGAATCCGCTGGTCCATTCCAGCGACGGGGTTAACTGCACCTTGAGCGCGGGGTCCAGACGGGTGCGGGCGCGGTAGAATTCGTCGTTTTGCGAGACCCAAGTTGCCCGGAAGGATTCCGCCAGCAGCGAGGCCTTGACACGCCCGCCCCAGACGACCGGCACCAGTGCAGCTCCACGAAAGCCCGAGGCCCGCTCCGCCCGTTCATCGTTGTCGGTCAACAAGCCCAGACTCAAGAGCGATTCGCCGAGCCGAAGGTCCGCGCCTGCCCCAAAACTGAATTGTTGCCGCGAGTGGTAGAGGAAACGTGGGCTGTTCCAATCCACCATTTTCGCGGCCCGCTCCAGCACGTAGCGCACGTGCAAAGAGTTGGGGCGCTCGCCTTTGCTGACGAGCCGCTTTACTTCATAGCCGGGACATTCGGCGCGAATCTGGGATTCAACGTGGTCCAGCAACTCAGGACGAAAAACTTCTCCCGCCATCCGGCCTAATTCTCTTTCGATGGTTCGAGACAGGCGCACGGCAGCGCTCTGGATCGACACTTTTTCGATCCGGTAGCGCGAATTCACATTCAAGTCTGCTCCGCCATGAAAAGCCACGGCCCTCGGATAGGGGACCAAAAGAGCCGTGGTAGCCAAGATAGTGGCAAAGAGGCACTTCATGTGTGATCTCTACTTTGCACTCTGAGTGCCAACTCACAAATCGCAGTAAAAACAATAGTTTTGATCCCTTGTGCTGTGCCGGTGGAACCCGGTTGTTCTTTCCATTCACACCTCCTCGCCGCAAACGAAAAATTCAGGCATGATAGATCCATGCAAAATTTCAGCACCGTCGTGCTGCTTGGCTGGAGCGCTCTTTTTGGTGCGGATTTCTGGACCAGCAAAGCACCCGCCGAATGGACCCAGAAAGAAGCCCGCCGGATCCTTGAGAATTCACCTTGGGTGCGTGAAGTTGAACCGAGCTTAGTGATGTCGCCCCTTGGAGGAGGCGGCCGCATGGGTGGGGGAGGGGGGCCGAGTGCAGAAGACAGTGGAGGGGGTGGCGGCATGGGTGGCGGCATGGGTGGCGGTGGCGGACGTGGAGGACGAGGGGGTGGTGGGGGAAGCATGATTTCGGCGCCGCCACCAATGCCCAGCGTCAAGATCACTTTTGAAACGGCGATTCCCGTCGCCGAAGCGAAAGCGCGCGTAGAGATTCCAGACCAGTTCCACAAGGTCCGGGATCAATATGTTGTTCTGTCTGTGCGTGGCATGCGCGCGATGGGTGGCGGGCAGGGCCGCCCGGGGGCCGAAAAGAAGGGCCCGGATCCGGAGCAGATGCAGGCACGGCTCAAAGAGAATACGGTCCTGAAGACAAAGGAAAAGACATTCAAAGCTGCCGAAATCCGCCTCCAGCAGACCCCGGAGGGCCCGGTGTGGATCTTTGGTTTCCGGCGTGACGAACTCAGCTTGGGCCCGGAAGACAAGCAGCTTCAGTTCAAGACCACGATGGGGCGGCTTGAAATTGCTGCCAAGTTCAACCTCAAGGACATGCGGTTTAACAACGAGCTGGCGTTTTAGCCTCTATTTGTCGGTTAGCGCGGCCACGCCTGGCAGAATCTGACCGCTCAGAAATTCGAGGCTTGCCCCGCCGCCGGTAGAGACGTGTGACACCCGGTTGCTGATGCCGGCCGTTTTCACGGCCTTTTCGCTGTCGCCGCCGCCAACCACACTCACGGCACCGCCGTCGGTGGCTGCAGCTACTGCTTCCGCAACCGCCATGGTTCCCTTGTCGAAGGGTGGCATTTCGAAAACGCCCATGGGTCCGTTCCAGATGATCGTGCGTGCGGCGCGGATCTCGGCTGTGTAGTTTTCGATCGTCTTGGGGCCGATGTCGAGTGCCATCTGCCCTTCCGGAATTTCATCCACGTTGCTGAAACCGGCATCGGCTTTGAATTCCGGGCTCACCGCGTGATCGACAGGCAGCAGGAGCTTTCCGCCGGCATTGGCCAGCAACTCTTTGGCGAGGTCGAGCTTGTCTTCCTCCACCAGGCTCTTGCCAATTGGCAGCCCCTGGCTCTTGAGGAAGGTATAGGCCATCGCGCCGCCGATGAGAAGCTTGTCGGTGATCTTGAGCAGATTCTGGATCACCTCGATTTTGTCGCTCACCTTCGCGCCGCCAATGATGCCGATTGAGGGCGCTTCCGGGTTCGCGGTCACCTTGTTCAGATATTCCAGTTCTTTATCCATGAGCAGCCCTGCGGCAGCTTGCGCGACAAAGGGAATCATGCCCACCGTGCTGGCATGGGCGCGGTGCGCGGTGCCAAAGGCGTCGTTGACATAGACATCGCAAAGGGAAGCCAGTTGCTTTGAAAACTCGACATCGTTGGCTTCCTCTGCGGCGTGAAAGCGCAGGTTTTCAAGCAGCAGCACTTCACCCGGCGCGGGCTTGAGCGACGTAACCTCCGGCCCGACACAATCCGGCGCCATCTTCACTGGCACCTTCAAAAGCTCACTGAGCCGCACGGCCACGGGCGCCAGACTCATTTCGGCATTCGGTTTGCCCTTGGGGCGGCCGAGATGGCTGGCGAGGATCAGCCCGGCACCCTGGTCCAGTGCGTATTGGATCGTCGGGAGGCTGGCCCGGATGCGTTTGTCGGAGGTGATCTCCTGTCCGCCGGCAGCCAGCGGGACATTGAAATCCACCCGAATGAAGACAGTCTTACCTGCCAGAGCTAAATCACGAATAGAAAGTTTTGCCATGAGGAAACTAACAGTTTAACTTGCAACCGACTTCTCCTCCTTTGGCAGGAAGCGCAAATCCGGCTCGATTCCCGCCAGGCGCCAGGCCTCGATGAGTGCGCCTGAAGCTGGCCCGTAGGCCGGATCGCAAAAGGTGTTTGCTTCTTCGAGCGAAACCAGAAGCTCAAACCGCGCCCGCAGAATTTCGCTCCGGTAGACATTGCCAACCGGGCAGACCAGCGCAGGCTCGGCGGCTGCAAAAAGCGAATGGCGCACGCTTCCGGCAAAGCCGGCCAATTGTTGGGCTGCCCGGTGCAGAATCTCTACCGCGACGGCGTCGCCCTCCCTTGCCGCATCATCCACCAACCGAGAATAGCTGGCAATTTGGGGCCGGGGATAGTCGCTGGTGTAGAAGCGATGCATCAGGTCATTGGCATCGGCTGCCCCGGTTGCTTCCAGCAACTTGTGCCGCAAGATGGTGGCGGGCCCCCAGCCTTCTTCGTGGCGCAAGGCTGCCCGCAAGGCTTCGCGAGTGAGATCAAATCCGCCGCCTTCATCGCCAAAGACGTAGCCCCAACCACCCGCTCTGCCGGTTTGTCCGCGGGCATTGCGGCCAAAGGCGATTGAGCCCGTCCCTGCCACGACAATGATGCCGGGTTCGCCGCCGGTGGCACCGGTGAGCGCAATCCGTCCGTCGTTGGTTATCAGATAATCCTGGGCTGTGACCAGCTCGCGCACCAGCGCCTCTTTGTCTTTGGGGCCACCGCTGAAACCGAGACAGGCCGCGCGGTACCGTAACCCTTGCTCCGGCAGGGCGCCAAGTATGGCGTTCTCAAACTTGGCCCGGCCGTCTCCCGTTTTGATGTGGTTGCAGGGTCCGCCGCGGCCCATCCCAATTACGCGGCCTTCGCTGTCGCCCACGATTGCTGTTGTCGAGGATTGACCCCCATCGACGCCTAAAAAGTATTCGGCCATATCTTTATTTTCCTGCCCAGGCTTGCACGAAACTTATCGCCAGCGGTAGATCCGCATCGTTCCCCGCTCGGCAACCAGCTCCAGGCCCCATTGGTCGGGATTCTCACGCATATCTGCTGCCGGATAATCCGGCGCATCCACTGCCAGATAGCGGACCTTCTCCCGCAAAAAGTACTCGCGTGCGGCTGCCCGGTAATCTGTCACCAACGTCTCCAACTTTCGCGTGCAACCTTCGAGCTCAACTTCCCACTGATCTGCGCTCCCCCAGACCTTGTAGGCCTGCTCGGGCAAGACATTGCACTGGTCTCCGCGTTTCACAGCACCCCAAGTCCGCCAGCGTGTGGCCGCATTGGCATCCATCGCCAAGCCCGTATCCCACGGGTGACGACTGCACTGCAGCCGTGTCGGCCTGGGTTCAATTTCGGTGATGCTCCACGTGTCATGCCCGTCTTTGGCGATTTTCAAAACTCCCGATGGACACTCGTAGAGGAAGCGCGATTGATCGCCCTCGTATAGCGGTGTCGACAGCGCGTGCTGGAGTCTTAAGCCCAGCGTCGACTGGTAGGCAACAATGACATTCCGGCTGGTATAGCTCTCCGGGATCGGTGACAAGGCGAAGACGGTTTCTCCGGCTGGCACAAAGACCTCAATGGTACGCGCTGTAATGTAGCCAGCGCTTTTGCGGATCAGGAAGCCTTCCTCACTCTCAATCCGCAAAGCTGCCTTCCAGGGCATTTGTTCGAGGCGCCACGCATAGGGCGACGCGTAGAGTGGAATCACGGACGGCCAGGCCAGCAAGGCAGCCAAGTACGGCAGGGGTTGAACGAGTCGGGGGAAAGTTTGAAAGAGTGCCAGAGCGAGAAAGGGCAGGGCCGGGATCAAGAATCGCGTGCCCACGTTCAATGGATAAACAGCCAGCATCAATGTTGCAGCCAGCAGCGCAGCCCGTTGCCGCCGCCATCCCAGATACGCGAGCGGCAGCAACAAGGCGAGTGGTCCGAGCGTGCCGGAGAGCCGCGTCCCTCCCAGGAAAATCTCCCGGACCCATTCGGCGAATCCGGACAAATCATAGTGCCGCAAGAAGCTACGGTAGTTGTTTTCAAACTCGGCATTGAAGAGCGGGTTTTCGAAAACACTGTTGAAGAATGGCGCGAGGGGATTGCCGGCCCACCACCAATTTTTTACCAGCCAGGGCAAGATGCTCAACAGCGCCCACGCCCAAGATGGCCAGGCCCGCCAGGCTGGCAAGAGCAGCAGGAGGGCCACCCCGCCCGTGAATTTGATCGCAAAGGCAAAGCCGGCCAGCATCGCCGCCACGCTCACCCATCCCCGCTGCATTGCGTGCCAAACAGCCAAAACAAGTACTGCCAGCGCCACATCGTTGTAGGCGCTAATGCCGTCGATACCCACTACCGGAAGCGCATAAACAAACAAGCCCGCCCACCAGCCCAAGCGCCCGCCGGTGACTGCCATCAGGGCCGGTAGTGCCAATAGAAAGGTAAAGTGCACCAGTGCAGCAGCCGAATGCCGTCCGATTACGAAGGCAAAGAGGAAGAGCATCTCAAGGCCTTGCGACAGATAGGCGTACATGTTGGTCCCGAGCCAGACAAAGCCGTGCTCGCGCGTGTATCGTGCCACCAGACCCAGGTGATAACTCATGCCGTCCGGGGAATGTTCCGGGGCCATGGCATGGGTCAGATAGAGCAGGGTGAGTGGTCCCCAGGCCAGTATTGTCCAATCCCACTCCACGCGGGGCAAGCGGGGCAAGAAACGCCATCCGAAGACCAGCGACACGATGGCCACGCCGTAGATGGTTCCCTTATAGATCCACCCTGCCGCCGCAAGACTGAATACGATCAGGCTGAGTGCCGCTGCCCCCAGCAGGAAGCGGTAAAGCAGCCCTTCCCAGCCTTCCAGCCGCAGGCCTAAGCCGCGCAGAACGAGTCCGCCAAGCGCCACCGCCGTCATTACGCAAAGCAACCAGCCGATCAGGATATAGACAACCGCACTCATCGCGGCACAAAACCAGCGCGGAAAATGGCAATCCCCTGCTCGCTTTGAAACTCCACCAGCGTCGCCGTTCCGCTCACAAAGTCAGCAGCTTCTACTGCGGCTTCCACCTTGTGACTCCCGACGCCTGCTGCCTGCCCCACCTTCCTGCCGTTGACCCGGACTTCCACTGTTTGCTCGACGGCGGAAACAAATTCAGCACGAAATGTCATCGGCTGCGGGGGCTCTACGCGGAAGCGCAGGGCTGCTTTGGCCTCTGCCTTCCGCTTTTCGCCATCAAAAGCGGCCAGGTCAATTCCCCAGGCAAAATGCGCGAGGCTTTTGCCGTCCTTCATGTCGAGTTGAGCCTGCAATCCTTTCGGGTCCGGCCCCGTATCCGCATGACGGGCTCGCGAAGGCGCATATTCATTGGCAAACTTCACGCATCCGCTCAAACACAGGACACACCAAAGCAAGATCAACCGGCTAAGCATTTTTGTCTTTTGCATAACAGAGCTCATTCATCGGACAATCGCCGCACTTGGGTTTTCGCGCCACACAGTGATTTCTTCCATGGTGGATCAATTGATGACTGAAGGAGATCCATCGTTCCACCGGCAGCAACTTGACCAGGTCGCGCTCAATTTGCACCGGGTCAGTCTTTTTGGTCAGGTCCAGACGCTGCGAAATGCGGGAAACATGGGTATCCACCACGACTCCACTGGCAATCCCGAACGCAGTTCCCAGCACTACATTGGCCGTCTTTCGTGCTGCCCCCGGGATCGTGAGCAATGCGTCGATATCCTGTGGAATTTCTCCTCCGTATACACCGAGTATCCGCCTGGCTGCGCCGATGATGTTCTTTGCCTTGTTGTTGTAGAAGCCGGTGGAATAGATGTCTTTTCCCAATTCTTCCGGGCTGACAGAGGCAAAATCTTCAATCGCCGGGTACTTGGCAAAGAGTGCTGGCGTCACCATGTTAACGCGCTCATCCGTACATTGGGCACTGAGGATGGTAGCCACCAGTAACTCCCAGGGATTGGTGTGGTGCAAGGCGCAGGTAACATTCGGGTACATGGCGTCCAGATGCGCCAGGATTGCGTTGAGCCGCTCTTGTCTGGCTGCTTTGGTTCGGGGCCGTTGGGGCATGAGAAACTAGCAGCATAGCATCGGCTTCTCATCCTTACCTGTTGCTGGCAGTGTCGGCCATTTGGCTTCTGGGGCTGCCCGGGGGCTGGTTGCTCGACGATTTTTCTCTGCTCGACGCCGGCTTTCCCGATCTGTTGCGTCCACGACCTCTCACTTATTTGAGCTACTGGGTCCAGCAGCAATTTTCAGGACCTGACGCCTTTGCTTATCGTCTTGGCAACATTCTGTTGCATGCTCTTGCGGTCCAGTTTTGCTATCGCGCTCTTCGCCGCCTGATTGGTCCGGACCGTGCTCTGTTGGCCGCCGCTATCTTCGCGGTGCATCCCTTGCAGGCAGGCTCGGTGCTGTACATCTTTAGCCGGCCGGTTCTACTGATGGGGTTGCTGCTCTGGGTTTCGCTCGAACAATGGCTTCGCGGCAAACATTCACTGGCGTTTGCGTTTTATCTGTTGGCACTACTGGCCAAGGAGGAAGCGGTAGCCTTTCCGCTCTTTCTTGCTGCCCTTCATTTTTCCGTCTCGCGCAACACACGCGAGCTTCGCTGGATTGCGGCTATGTTTGCGTTAGCCATTGCCTCCATCGCTGGGCTGATGCTGGCCGCAGACCGGATCACCGGCTCTGGCGCGGGTGGACAGGCAGGCATCTCTGCCGTGCAGTATCTTGCCACACAGCCTGCCGTTCTCGCCCTTTATGTGAAGCAAAGTCTATGGCCGCAGTTCTTGGGCCTCCGTTGGCTCATCTCGCCACTACCCACTTGGGGCATTGCCCTGTGGTTGATTCCACTCGGCGGACTTGTCGTCGCTCGCAGATACTTTGCTTCCGCAGGCTGGGCGTTCTGGCTGCTGGCTGCGCTGCTCTTTCTGCTGCCCAGTTCCAGCATTTTCCCCATTGCTGACCTGGCAGCGGACCGCCGCATGTATCTTCCGATTGCGATGCTTGCTGCCGCCCTGCCTGTATTTCGATGGCAGGCTCGCGCTACTTTGGTTGCGATTTTTCTGGTTGTTTCCGGCTGGTGGTCGGCTCAATACTACCGGCAGCCTGCCGCTCTTTGGGCCGCCACGATCAAAGTGCAACCCGGCAATATCGAAGCAATCCTGCAATACAGCCGGTACATTCCCGCTGCGGAGGCAGCCAGGATCCTTGGGGAAAATCCCGCCCCCAATCACTTTGGCTACCAGACTGAACTTGGCCGCGTCCTGCTTGAACTCAATCGCCCGGCTGAGGCATTACGAGCGTTCGGCCGCGCTTTGGCCATCGAGCCATCGAGCGCCTCTGCTATCTACAATCGCGGCGTTGCGCTGCAGGCCCTTGGTCAATCCGATGCTGCAACTCTCGACTTTGAGCGGGCCCTCAGCCTGGACCCGAATCATCAGCCCGCGCGCCAGGCCCTTAGTCGTCTGAAGAACTGATATCGACGACCGGTTCCAGGAACTGCCAGTCGGGCATTTCAAAGAACTTCCGGCGCTGGCTAAATTCAGTCACCAGAATTTCCTTGGCGCCAAAACCGGGCACACTTGAGATCGTGAATTTGAAGCGGCAAGCGGGTTCGTCATCCGGCGAACCTTTGACCTGCAGTGTGATCTCCCCGGAAATATCTGCCAGATCCGCTGCCCCGTGATTTACCGCAAGAAACTGTACCTGCAATTTTTTGCCCTTCGCCTCAGTGATGCGGAAACCGGTTAACTCCAGATACTTCGCGTAAGGATTTCCCACGGTCCCGGGCTTGGCCGCAGCCTGCTGAGCTTTGGATGTCCCGTTCGCGCGGTCCCGCGAAGTCATGTAGATCACACCAAAGGCCACGGCACCCACGGCGGCAAAGGCCAATAAGGCAGCAAGCCATCCGGGTAGCTTCCGGCGGCCTTCATCGGCACCGATCAAATAGGTCTGCTGTACCGGGGGTGGCGGCGGCGGGGGGACTTGTGCCACTGGCGGGGCTGGTGGGGGATATTGTGGCTGCGGGGGATACTGCGCCTGCGGTACCGGTGCCGGCGCAGGAGGAGCCGCTAGTGGTGCGGCTGCAGGCTTGGTTTCCGCATTGGCCAATTCCGCGCAGTAGGGGCATTCGGAATAGTGGGGTCCTACTTCTCTTCCACATTTCGGGCAGATCCAGGTAAACATGTTTTGCTTTATCCAAAGTGTATCGTTCTCATCCATGCTGGAGGAAGAGAATTGCTATGCGCTTCTTGAGACGTCCTCACTTCGAAGCTCGTTCCATAGCGGTCTTTTGCGGTGCCTTCCATCCGCCGACTATCGCTCATCTGGAACTTGCCAGGGCCGCGCGCCAGCGTGTTGACGAAGTGCTTTGGGTGATGCCTGAGTCTTTCCCCCATAAGACTTATGCTGACGTGCCCCTGCCGCAGCGGCTCCGGCTGCTGCTTGAAGCCAGTTCAGACCCTATCGCCATCGCCAGGGAAAACCTGTTTTTTTCGATCGCGGAGGAAGCAGCAGGACACTTTCCCCAGGCTTCCATCCAGCTCCTGATCGGCGAAGACGGGGCCCGGCGCATCCTGGATTGGGATTATGGCCTGGCCCCCCAGGAGCACCGCCACTATCTCCAGACATCCCTTTCCCGTTTCCCCATTCTGAGTGCGCAACGTGAAGCGGATTGGTGCACCCCGGCTGAATTTGAATCCTACATCCACTGGCTTGCAGTGCACCCGCAGATGGCCTCGATCTCTTCCAGCCTAGTGCGGGAGCGTATCCGCAACGGTGAGGATTGGGAGTCGCTCGTCCCTGCGGCTATCCGGCAGCGCATTCGCGATTTCTACGGTTCGGGCGGCAGCCGCAAAGGCCAGTAAGGTGGGTTCAGAACCACGGCCGCCTGCCGCTGTGGATCCTCCGATTCGACGCTGACCCGGCCCTGTCTTACTATGAGTCGCGCCCCTTCGGGAATGGTCATCGCTGCCTCTCCGTCGAGACTTTCCAGCCAATTCACGCCAAGCGACTTCCCGCGGAACTCACCGTCCAGCGTCAACTTACCCCGGTCCGTTGGCCAGCCTTGCAACTCCCCTTCAAAGCGATAGGTCAAGTCTGGTTGCCAAAGTTCCACTTCCAATTCACCCATCACCTGCACTCCTTCGACAACGCTTCGTGGCGCAAATTCACTGGCCGAAATCCGCGCTTTGAAAAGCTGGCCTCTCCAAACAAAATCGAGCCGGAGTGGCTCGAAGGCCCCCGAGGCAAACGCAAGTGACTTGAAAAGAATCCGCCCGGTAACTTGTCGCTTCGCCAACCACTCTGGCATCACGGGCCGCCGTTGCCGGAACTTTTCCATCAAGCCTTCCCGCGGTCGTACGCCCAATTCCAGGATCTTTTCAATGGAAGTTGCTGCCGCCTCCGATACGGTTAATTGCATCTCGTCGGCACGACTGCTGTTGGGGTACCAGGTGGCGTCACCTTCCACCTCGATTGACTCCCAGGCAGCCCGCATCCTCCTCACCGCGACGCGGCGAGGATCAAAGACGATCGAAGCGGTTGACACTTCAACTTGCCCCGGAAATCCAGGCAACTCCACGGCAGCATTGCGCACGACCAGCCGACCGCTCCATCTTCCTTCATCGGCGTCCTCGGTTCGCTCGAAGCGTAAATTGCCTTGCCAACTTCCCCCTTGGGCCATTCCGAGCAAGGGCAAAGTGGATGCCCGCAACAAGACTCCCAGTCCACTTTTGAGGCTCCTCACATTCAACAACTGCGTGGCAACATCCAACGCCAGGCCGCCCGTTCGCGAATCCCAATCCAATTGCATCACGGCAGTTTGTGACTCGCCCACCCGAATTTCCGCCGGTGCCATGCGCCACCGTGAACCTTCCACAACTGCACTTGCCGCGGGAATCTTCAAGGCCGGCTGATCGGGTAACTCCACTTGGGCTCCGCCAAACCAAATCATGCCCTTGGCCGGAACATCTTCGACGCTGGGCCAGGCATAGCTGATCACGCCATTGAATTGCCCTTCCGCCCGGAAGCCTGCCGGAATCTTGGCCCCCGCCTCGCGGCCCAATTCGAGAAGACTGGCCATCGCGGCTTCCCGTACTTCAACCAGCAAGGCACCCTTTGGTTCCTGCAAAAAGTCGCGAGCACGCATCCGCAATCGCAAAGCATCGCTTTGGCTGGTGGAAAGTGATACGGTTTGGCCCGGCAGGTCCAACCGTCCGGTAAGCTCCAGTTGGTTGGCGCGCCCTGCGAAGGGCAGAAAGCCCTGCGGCTCCAACCCTTCAAACTTCAAACTGCCACTTACGGCCGCTTCGTCCCAAGGACCTTCAATTCGCGCGCGCCCCGCAATCTTGCCAGCAAAATCAACGCCTCGCGCACCAAAGAAAAAGTTGAACGCATGGATTGCACTTGGTTCCAGTTCGACATCCACATCGAGCCTCGGCTTCCCGTTGGCGGATAAATGGATCTGGCCGCGCGTCGCAAATTTGCCAAAGCCCTGAGCGCCCCGATCGGTGCGTGCGGGCTCAGCAGAAACAAAGAATTTGACATCTCCCTGCGCTGTTGGCGCGCTCAAATCCACCAGGGCATTGCTCAAATAAAACGCACTCTTGGAATCGCCCTGTTTGAAGTTCAGCCGTCCATTGCGCACTTCGAGTTCCGGCGGCCGCAAAGGATTCGCCACGAAGCTCTGGATGTTCCAGCCCCGTTCCGAACGCATCAGATTTACGCTTGGCTCGCTGAGCCGCAATCTCCGCGCCTCCAACCGCCCCTGCAACAGCGCCCATAGTGAAGGCTGTACTTCGAGAGCGGTGACATAGGCGAAGGGCTCCAGGGAGAAGTCCGGGTCCTCGCCAATCGTCACATCGAGGGCTACGATGGCCGGCCGCGGCAGGAGCCGCAAACGGGTTCCGCCTTGGATCCTCACGGTACGCAAGAGCGTCTTTTCGAGCGAAGTTTCCAACGTCTGCTGCGCAAAATCCGCGCTAAAAAAAGGCACTGCAAAGGCTGCTCCCAACAAGAGCACTGCCCCCACAATCAGTTTTCTTTTCATGCCTGCTGCCACATCCCGATCAGCCGCTCGTAATCTTCCGGAGTGTCGCAATCGTGCGCGACAAAAGGATCCTCGACGTCAACATATCTGGCATCCAACGCGCTCAACACTTCCTTGGCATTTGCTTCGGCTGATGCCGCAAGCAAAGCCGTGATGGCAGCCCGTCCGATCAGCACGGGATGGCCGGACACACCCCGCCAGCGCGGCTTCACCACGGAGGCCTCCGGCGCACGCAAGAGCACTTCAATCGTCTCGCGTTGCACTCCGGCAAAATCAACGGGGCTAAATAGAATCCGCTCCGCTGAACTCACAACGCCAATTCCTTTGCGCAAACTGGAGAACATTCCCGACTGATGCTTTTCATTAAATACAAAATGCGCCGTCAGGCTTGGCAGGGATGCCGCAAGCTCAGCATGATGAGCGCCCGTTACCACCATCACAGGGTCGCAGAAGCCCGCGAAAATCCGCACCAAACGCTCCAGTAATGTGACCCCACCGAGTTGCAGCAAGGCCTTCGGTTGTCCCATCCGGCGCGAAGCGCCACCCGACAGGACCAGGCCCGCGGTCATTTCAGGACGGCTGCGCTTTCGTCCGTCGCGAAAATCCCCTTGGCTGCCATACGCCACTTTGGATCCGCACCGCGGCGCACGGCGATCATCTCCGCTGCCACACTCACGGCGATTTCCTCCGGTGTGATGGCCCCAATTTCCAGCCCCATCGGCGCATGAATGCGCTCGAAGATTTCCCGCGCCACTCCTTCTTTTTCAAACTCTTTGATGACGGCGATCACTTTTCGCCTGGAACCGATCATGGCAATGTAGCGGGCATCGGTGGTAATCGCCCAGCGCAAGACGCGCATGTCATCTCGATGTCCACGCGTCACAATCACGATGTAGCTGGAAGAATTGACTTCGAGCTTTTCAAAGAGGTCTTCATACTCGGCAGCAATTACTTCATCCACGGCCGGGAAGCGTTCGCGGTTCGCGAAGCTCTCGCGATTGTCGATTACCGAAACGCCAAAACCCGACAACTGGGTTACCTGCGCCAGGCTCTTTGAGATGTGGCCTGCCCCGAAAATAAAGGCATGCGGTTGCGGCACAATGGCTTCAATGAACACGTTCAGTTGCCCTCCGCAAATCAGGCCGTTGTCATAAGCGGCATCCTGTCCGAGGTTGAAGTTGAGGTGCCGCGGCTTTTCCGTCTCGATTACTTCGCGTGCGGCATTCCAGACTTCGGCCTCCACGCAGCCGCCGCCGATGGTGCCCAGAAAACTACCGTCTTCCCTTACCAGGATCTTGGCGCTCTCATAGCTCGGGATCGAACCGTTGACTTCCACGATGGTCGCCAGCGCGCATTTCTGGCCCGCCTTGCGCAGACGGACAATTTCGGAAAACAGATCCATGCCATTCTGATTTTAGCGCTCAAGCGAGATTTCCGGTGAAAGTTAAAGCTCTTCTATTTGACATGGACGGCGTGCTCGTCGATAGCATGCCCTATCACATCAGTGCCTGGGAGTTGTATTTGCGGCAACACGGCTACGATGCAACGGAACTCAATCGACGGATGCACGGCAAGCACAACGATGAACTCATTCGGGAAGTCTTTGGCCCGCAACTGAGCCCCGAAGAGGTTTTCCGCATGGGTGCGGAAAAAGAGGCGCTGTATCGGGAACTCATCGCCCCGCACCTGGACGACCAATTGCTGCCCGGCGTCAGAGACTTCCTGCGATTTCACGAGGCTCGCCCCAAGGCTGTCGCGTCCAATGCTGAAGCCGCCAACGTGGATTTTGTTTTGGATCAAGCCGGCCTGCGGTCTCACTTTCTCCACGCACTCAATGGCCAGCAGGTGGAACGCGGCAAGCCGGACCCGGAAATTTATCTGAAGGCTGCTGCCTTGCTCGGCTTCAACGCCTCAGAATGCATCGTTTTTGAAGACTCGCAAACCGGCATCGACGCTGGACTTGCTGCTGGCATGCGCGTGATTGCCATCAATTCTCATCGCGCACAACTGACCGGCTTTACGCTGGAAGCTCCAGACTTTCTCGACACACAACTACACTCATGGCTCGCCGATCATACCTGTTAATTGCTTTGCTTGCGCTCCCGCTGTCCGGCCAGGACTCGGCTGGCTTCCGCCAGGTTTCCCTCGCCGAAGCTTCCGCCCGCACCGGCCCGGAATTCCGCCCTCAGTTGCTGGGTGAATCCGTTCGCGTCCGCGGCATCATCCAGGCACCGCTGCTGGAGGCGCCAGACGCCGGGTATCTTGCCATCGCCGACGAAGAAACCCAATCCATCGGCCTTCTGCTGGTTTACTCAGGCGACAACAAGGCTGATAGTCCTTCGGCTTCCACCTTCCGTCCTGGCATGATTGTGGAGGCCTCTGGAATTGTCAGCCTCCATGCCGGTCAGCCCGTCGTCAAACCATCAGACTTAGAAATCAGCGGCCAGACCAAAGTTGGGCCAATTCAGTTGGTGAATCCCGCCGACGCCGCAGACTTCCGTTTCCATGGCCTTCGTGTGGAAGTGCAGGGCGAAGTCGCCAGCGTTCGGGAAGGCTCCGCGGGAGACCTGCTTGAGTTCAATCAGGGCACTCAAGCCATCCGGCTTTTTCTGCCCTTGTCGGGCCGCCGCTCCGATCATCCGCTCTCCGTTTATCGCAGCGGTGACCGCATCCGGGCCACTGGAATCGTCACTCAGTTCTGTCTGCGCCCGCCCTATAACCAGTTTTTTCAACTTCTAGTCGCCGACCCTCGCGATGTTCAACTGGTGACACAACAATCCAACGTACCCCCGCAGATTCTTCCTGTCGCCGTGGTTCTGGTGCTAGCTGCCATTCTCTTTGCCTGGTTCACCCAGCAACGATCCCGACAATCGAGCCGCGACATCGCAAGGCTCCTGAGCGCCAGCGAAAATCTTTACGATGCACCGACGGCGCGGGAAGCGGCCGATATCCTTCGCAACCGGTTTCTAGAGGTTGCCCGCGCCACCCAGGTCAACGTGTATCACTATGACGCTGCCAAGAAGCTTCTTGAAAAGATACCCGACCCGTCCAGTTCCGCCCTCCACAACTTTCACATTGAAGAGGCCTCGACACCACTGGAGCGGGCCATTGGACTCGCCGTGCGCAATCAAACGCTCCTCCAATTTTCCAACACTCGTTCAGCCGCTTCCTTGCAAGGAAGTCAACTTGACCCCCAGTCGCTGCTGATCATTCCGATGCGCCACCAGGCAGAGGCCCGGGGCGTCATCGCCGTGATCGGTGCCCCGGGCAGAAAGCTGCTTCCCGAGCCGCTCATTATTGCCGCTCAGCATCTTGCCAGCGACGCCTGCCACCACTTTGAGGCCATTGAGCAATCCGCACAGCGGGAGCAAACACACCGGAGCGAAAAGCTGGCTGTGGCGGGCCAGTTGATCCATGGAGTCATCACGGAACTGAATGCTCCACTTGAGAAGATCCAGGACTTGACCGCGGCGCTTTCCACCTACGAGTCGGAAGCAATTCAAGCCGAAGTCCGCAAGGCTAGCGAAACCGTGAAGCGGATTGTCGCTGTTGCCCGCGCGGAACAGATCGATGCCCGGCCGGTTGACCTGCGACTGCTCTTCCAGCGGCTGGTCGAGTCCAATACCGGCCTCTTGAACGAAGAAGGCTTCGAGCCCGAACTGAACCTCGGCTCGGAAAGCCTCTATGTGCTGGGGTCCGCCGACCAGCTCTCCCGTGTTTTTGAAAACCTGGTTCTGCACGCCAACGCTGCAGCTTCCCATTCGCTCGAACACACCTTCATCCTCAGCCTGAATCGTATCGGGCGCAGCGCCATGATTGAAATTGAATTCTCAGGCCCCTTCGGCGAAGGAGAAGGTCCGGATTTCAGTTCAGCCGCCCTCGGACTGGCCATCACCCGCGGCTTGCTGCAGAGCTATGGCGGTGAATTGAGCTTTGCCACCATTCGACCGGGTCGTTATCGCTACGATGTCGAGTTGCCTTCCCTGAGCGCCAGCCCGTCAGAAGAATTTGCTGCTGAGCTTCCCTATTCCTCGCAACGCACTACGCTCACTGCTCTGCTTGTCGAGCCTGACATTCAAACTCAACGCCGCTTGCTGGCTATCTTTGGTGAACTCAACCACCGGCTTATTCCCGTCAGCAACATCGAAGACGCCACCGATCTGGCGGAGAAACTTCGCTTTGACATCGTTCTATCCAGCTCACGGCCGGAAGGCGGCACCTGGGCGGAACTCTTCCAGCGGATCCACCATCGCTGCTCCCATTTTGCGCTCTTGAGCGAAGATGCTGGATCTGAACCGGCTGACTTGCTGGAAGGCACGGCATCCACCCTGCTCCGCAAGCCGATTGACGAAGAAGCGATTCATCACTTCCTCTCTCAATTTCAAAGGGGCTCAAAGTCCGTCTAAATTAATGCGGAGTAACCGCGGCTCCTGCACGGGGCGCATTGTGCTGGCTTTCTCGTCCAAAGACTGTCTGATAGCCCCACCGCATAATGTAGAGCCCGCATCCCAATGCCACCGCCGCTACCGCATTCATCAGCAGAGTGGCAGTAGCAGTGAGCAGGAATGCCCCTGCATCGACCGGGGTCATTTTGTTCAAACGCCGCCAGGTGCCCCACTCCAGCAAGGCGATGCCCACGTATGCCGTCACTCCGGCAAGGGCTGGCAGTGGAATGTGCGACACCATGTCAGAACCCAAGCCCAGGAATCCAAGCAGTAGCCCCGCATGCACAACATTCGACATGCGGGTGGTTCCGCCACAGCGTACATTGGCCAGAGACCGCGCCGGAATCCCCACGCTCATTGGTGCCGCAAAGATTCCACACACGACATTGGCAATTCCGTAAGCGCCCAACTCCCCATCCGCGTCGGAGGGACGCATCGGCCGGTGCCGACCCCGGAAGTGCTCAACGACGCGAGAGGTAATCAACAGATTGATACTGGAGACGATCGCCAGACCGAAGCCCTCGTTCACCAGCGAAAACACTTCCTGCGGGCTCCAGGTAAAACCCATGAAGGGAGGGATATCGAGATCGAGTTTTCCCACTTCTTTTTCATGCATCCCGAAGGCAAACGAAACCCCAACCGCAAGGATCACGCCCAAGAGCGGCGCAGGTAACTTGTTGTTCACTCGCGCGAAGAAGAAGGCCCCGCCGATTACGATCACGCCTAGCAACAGGGGCTGCCAGTGGGTCGTCCCAATATGGACAAACACCATCTTCAGTTGCATTGGAATGGCAGAGGGCCACTTCAAGCCATCCGGCACTTGCAAACCCAGTATGGTGCGCAACTGATTCACGACCATCATGGCTCCGATGCCACAGGAGAATCCCGAAACCACGGTGGTGGGGATCTTGGAAATGTGCCGACCTAACTTCAGCACGCTGAAGATCATCATGAAGACAGCGGCCACCAGCGTCACTTTGGCGCAGCCAGCCAGACCTTGTTGTTGCACGGCTGACACCATAAATGGCAAGGTGACTGTGGAAGTGCCGCCAATCAAGACCGGGTTGCGGCCCAGCAGCGCAGTGAGCGGAGCTGAGATCAGGGAAGTAAACAAACCATAGATGGGGGGAATGCCCATGAGGGTGGCCATGGCAAGGCCGTAGGGCAAGGCAATGAGGGAAGCAATGGCGCCACCGAAGATATCGCCGCCAAACTGGTTCCAGGAATATTCGATCTTCGGGAGTTTCAAGGCCGTCCTAAAAAAGTTGATTTCAGATCAATCAGCAGAAAGGCCGGTTCGGACGGGGGACCGGCCTTGTTTTCAATTCAAATCAGCTAGGCTTTCGCCATTACTTTTGCGTGGGCAACTTTCCACTTGGCCATTTCTTCCGGCGTACCGATCGAAACACGCACATACGTTGGCATAGAGGGCCAAGCGCGGCCAACCATGACCTTCTCGGCGATCATGCCTTCGATGTAGGTGCGGGCCGGCATCTTCACGTCGATCATGAACTTGTTCGAGACCGAAGGAATGAACGTGTAGCCCTTGCCGGTGGCCCAACCCAATACATCTTCGCGGGTCGCCTGAATCAAGGCTTTGCGCTTTGGTACGAGATCCTTGACCTTCAGCGAGGCCATTGCGCCAACCATGCCCGTCACTGGCAGCGCGCCGGACGAGTAGGGCATCAGCTTCTTGAGCAAGTCCGGACGGCCAATCGCCGCGCCAGCGCGCAGACCGGCCATGCCAAAGAGTTTGGAGAAGGTGCGAAGGATGACAACGTCCTTATCCTGCTGCACAAAGTCAGAACCGAAGTCGGCGCCGGTCAAATGGATATAGGCTTCATCGAGAATGACTACCGAACCAGCCGGCTTGTTCTTGATCAACCATTCGATGTCGCTCTTCGGCGTCAGCGTGCCCGTCGGGTTGTTGGGGTTGCAGACATAGTAAGCACCGGCGTTGGGATCGGCAGCAAGCATGGCTTTGACGTCGTGCTTGTAACCATGGGCAGCATCGAGCTTCACCTTGGTCACCTTGGCGCCCACAAACTGGGCAGCGCGGCCGGCGGCCTCATAGTCAGGGTCGGCAGTAACCAGGCCCCGCTCCTTGGAAGTAAAGGCGATGACCGAGTAATGCAGCGGTGCGGAAGATCCGGCAAAGGGTTGCACATAATCGGGCTTCACCCCATCGAGATCAGCCTGCACTTTGGCAAACTCGAAAGTCTTTTCATACATGTAGCGACCGCCGCCTTTGATCACGGCGTACATCGCTTCCGCAGCTTCCGGGCAGGGTCCCAGCGGATTTTCGTTGGCATTGATTCGTACCGCATCGGCCGGCACATTCAAGCGCATCGAAAGTTGAGCCAGCGCGGCTTCATTGTAAAAGGGGAGGGCGGCACCGCCGGCGACGAGCGCGGAGATACGGCCAAAACTGCGTCGGCTATAGCCGCGCTTGAGAAGATCCTGTTCGACTTCGCTATTGAAGAGCGACATATTGTGATCTGTTCCTTTCGAGCTTTACTACTAGGTTTGTATACATTATATGCGCCGTTGCCGCCAGTTGCACCCCTGAATTTTGCACAACTGGCGGCTTTCCGGCAGGACGCGCTTCCCGTTACGAAGGCGGTCCCTGTGTGGTGGTTAGAAGAACAAGCGCAGACCCAACTGGAGCATACGCGGGAAGTTGCCTTGCGAAGTGATGCGACCGAATTGAGCATTGCCAAAAGCGGTGTTCGGCGCACGGAAGTAAGGAGTGTTCATCGAGTTCAAGGCTTCAGCGCGGAACTGAGCCCGGAAGCCTTCAAACACAGTGACCGTTTTGAACATGGAGATATCCCAATTGATCTGACCGGGACCACGGAGATCGCCTAGAGCACGAGGCGCATCGCCAAACTGCAACACAGCCGAGTTGCTGAAAGCCGCCGGATTGATCCAGCCGTCCAGCCGCTGAGCAAAGCTGCCGCTCGCTGCCGGCGAAGAGCCGGTCAGGTTGGGCCGCTGCCGATCTGCACCAAACGGAGCATTCAAATTTGCATTCGAAAAAACCTGCAGCGGATAGCCGGTCTGGAAGGTGGTCACCGCATTGATGCTCCAGCCGCCGATGGCGATATCAGCCGCGCGATTGATGCCGCTGGCAAAACGCTTGCCCTTGCCGAAGGGAAGTTCGTAGGTGAGCGCGTTGGTGAGGCGGCGGGGAGAGTGGATGTAGGAGTAACCGTATTCGGATTCGAGATCGTATACGTTCTGCGGTCCCCCGTTGCCGGCGTTGAGGTTGTTGCCAGCACCGCCGCCCATGTTGTCCATGTTCTTGGAGAAGGTGAGAGCAGTGAGGATGCTCAAGCCGTTGCTCAAGTTTTTCTGGATGCGGAGGTTGAAGGCATTGAAGTTAGCGCGACCGTAGCTATCATTAACATAGTTAACGGAATCAAAAGCCGGGAAAGGCCGGAGGAGACGTTGACGCTCAATGGTGGAGGTTCCGACAACGTTGAGACCGCCGCGGCCAAAGTAGGGATTGGGAATGCGCTCACGGAGTGAGGCTGTACCCTGACTGAATCTGGAGGGATTCAACTGGTTCATGTTCAAGTTCGCTGAAGACCAGGTCATATCAGAACTGCGCGAGCCGGCATAACCAGCCGTGATGACAAAGCCACCCGCGATTTGCCGCTGAACATCAATGCTGTACTGCTGGACCCGGCCACTGGTGGCGTCGGGAGCATAGACACTCATGGCCTTACCAATGCCAGTGCTGTCACCGAGGGCGTTACCCACGGGTCGATCCAGGCCATTCGGGAAGGGGTTGCTCAACTGCACCTGCGGGAGGCCGGCGTTGTCGGTAGCAGGGTTGGTGAGGGCAGTGACGCCTTCGCTCTGGAAGGGACCGCCAATGGGAAGTTGGGGTGACCAGAAGATGCCGTAGCCGCCGCGGATGATCGTCTTATCATTCAACTGGTAAGCGAGGCCGATACGAGGGGAAAACTTGTTGCCGCGGAAATTGCTGGTTTCCGTGGGGGCACCGTTGATTCCGGCGAAGCGAAAGACGCCGGGAGTAGGAACGCCCGCGGAGGCTTGCAGCGGATTGGCCGCGCTGGTATCGAAGGTGGTGATGAGGTTGTTATTGCGTTCACGCAAACCGGTTTCACGTTCCCAGCGGAGGCCGAGATTGAGGGTGAGTTTGCGGGAAACCCGGAAGTCGTCCTGAACAAACCAGCCGTAGTAATTGACATGCTGGAAGAGAGGAGTGGGGATAAAGCCGGTTGCGGAGGAGGGAGTGCCGAGCAACATGCTGGCGATATCGGCGCCACCTGTACCCGAGCTAGCCCCGGAGCGGGTGAAATCGAGGTTGAAACCAAAGGCACCAGCGCTGTTGCCGAAGCTGACGCCGGAAACAGCGATCCTGCGGTAATCCCAGCCGCCCTTCAGCGTATGCTTGCCAAGGAACTTGGAGTACTGCGCTCCCAGGTTATAGGAGTAGTGAATGATATTGGCATTGCTGTTGGTGCCCAAGCTATAAGCTGTTTGCATGGCCACGTTGGGGAAGGAAGGGGAAGGGATGTCGCGAACAAAAGCCTGGTTAAAGCCCAAGCTTCCGACGTCAAAACCCAGACTCTTCTGCGTGCTGAGATTGGGAAAACGGTTGAAGCCATAGCGAACTGCGATTACGGTAGTGGGGTCGGGAGTAATCGTGTTGTTGATTTGGGTGGAGTCCACGCGACGAGCAAGAATCCACTGGTCAGGCGAGGAGACGGTGGGATAGGGGTTTTCGCCCGGTTCATCGGAGTTATACCCGAGGTAGCTGATATTGGCGCGCCACCAGCTAAAGAGGTTGTGGTCGAGTTTGATGAAGCGTTGGTCGGCGACACTGGGCAGGGGCCCCGCGCCGGCCAGGTTGAGATCACCGTAAAAAGCAGCTTCACGGGTGGGAGCCATGTAGGTGGCGGCGATATTGCGACCAACCGGGTCGATGCGGCTGGCGGGGATGATATTGCCAGGGAAAGCCTGGCGGGCGCCGCCGGCACCAGTGGTAAGGGGATCGTAGATGTTGAGCAAGCCGCCAGCGCGGGCGCGGGTGTTAGAGAAGTTGCCGACGCGCTCGAGGGCGGTGGGGGTGTATTGTTCGCGGGAAGCCGCCTGGGTGTCACGATAGCCTTCGAAGCCAAGCCAGAAGAAGGTACGGTTCTTACCGTCGTAAATTTTGGGCAGCCAAACCTTACCGCCGAAAGCGCCACCGTAGTTACGGAAGGGCTGGTCGGTGATGGGGCGGCCGTTGCGATTGTTGAAGAAGGTGTTGGCGAGCCAGCCAGTTTCGCGCATATAACCGAAAAGAGCGCCGTGGTACTGGTTGCCACCGCTCTTGAGGTAGGTGTTGAACATGCCACCGCCGGAACGGCCGGTTTCAGCGTCATAGGTGGAGATCTGCACCTTCATTTCCTCGACGGCTTCGAGCGAGGGAATGATAATGGCGCGATTGAGGGCATCGGTGATCGGAATGCCGTCGATCAAATAGTTGTTGCCACGCACGGGGCCGCCCACGATCGAAATCTGGGAAGAGCCGGATTGGTCCTGCATGCGGGCATAAGCCGGATTGCCAACCTGCACCACGGTTGGCGCAAGGCGGGACATCATGAAGGGGTTGCGGCCCAGGTTCGGCAGATCGATCAGCTTTTGCCGGTCTACCACCTGGCCTGTCGAGGCTGAAGCGGCTTCGAGCAAGGCAACTTCTTCGGTCACCATAATGCTCTGCGTTACATCCCCGACGTCCAGCTTGACGTCTGCTGTCACATACTGCTGCGTACCGACGACGATGCTTTTGCGCTCGGTCTTTTTGAAGCCCGCCTGCTCGACGATCACGGTGTAGGTATTGGGGTTGATATTGGCGAATACATATTCGCCCTCGGTGGAAGTCAGCGCTGAACGGGTGAGTCCGGTCGCTTCTTCCAGCAAGGTTACTTTTGCGTTCGCGATGGCTGCGCCAGCCTGGTCGACAACTGTGCCGCGAATATTTCCGAATGCGGTTTGTGCCCAAGCTGAGCTACTGCTCAAGAAAAGGGCAAGGAGCGAGAGAGAGAGTCTCAGTCGCGTTGTTCTCATGTAGATCCCCTGAACTATTAGATTTCTTGGCTCAAAACGGTGAGAGCCGGGATCGCGACTGAGCGAAGGATGGACAACTTGGAGTATTGACGGGGAGGACTCACCCAGACTAAGGCGAAATCCTCGTGTATCGCAGTATAAACACAAGTGACATGGGAAGGAAGCCCTTTTCAGAAAAGATCCATAGAACTTTTTGATAGGTCACTTGCTGCAAGCCTGTAAGTTAAATGTTGTTAATCATCAGTCCAAAGAAAACGTCCTGCGCTCCGCTCGAGGCTCCAGCCTTCTCCGCGGCGCAGGATTCCCGAACCTCGCAAGGCATTCCTTGCCGCATTCACGGGAGCGAGTTCCCGGTATCGCCCAGACGGTATCAACTGGGCCAAGTCCGGTAAGTCGAAATGCGCCAAGGCTCCCGGAACGATCGTGTTCTCCCAGCCTTGCTGAACGGGGGCCCGCACCAGTTCTTCCCACGACCGGATGGAAGATTCCACCAATACCCGCTCAATGCGTGGTTCCATCACGGCCGCGAGCATCGCCGCCGGGCCAAGACTGTCCTTTGCGTAGACTGCCACCTTCACTCCCTGCTGCAGTGCTCGCACCGTCGCCACAATATCGGCCGCCTGGATGGCCAACAGGTTTCTTCCCAGCAACCAGGTCCTCGCCGCAACCTGATAGCCCGCACTGTAGCCGCTTCCGCCCCCTTTCGGATAATCGGGCCCTGTCCCGCGCGGGGTGACTTTCACGACGCCAACCCCATGTGACTCGATCTCCTTGATATCTGCCTCAGCCACTTCCAGCGCCAACACAACCCGCTTCACTGCCGGGGCGAGGCGAATTGGTGCCGCCGCCACTGGCTCCTCCCATCGCACAGCCTTCTTCACCAGGTCCACCGTCACGCGACTGCGCCCTGCGGCCAACCGCTCGGCTTGCTCTACTGCCAAATCCCGCATTGTTCGCGATCCCCACGAGGTGGTCAACTGGCCGGTGGGAGTGACCCATAAATCACTTTCGTCTTCGGTGAGCAATTCCGGCTCCGTGCCGTCGGTTTCTTTCCCGAAGAAATGACGATCAAACCAGCGTGAGGCTGCCTCGCGGCGCGGCTGCGACCAGCCATGCGTATCGTCATACTCAAAGAATCCAAAGCTGTCGCCCTTCCCCAACAAATCAAAGATCCGCTGCCCCTGACGCCATGTTGTACGGGCTCCCGCGATGGGAAAGTAATCCCGGATCGCGCTGGTAATCAAGAAGGGTCGTGGGGCCAGAGCCATGGCAAAATCACCAAAATCCAGGCCCCGTGAAATTAAGCCTGGCCAGATTTGCTCAGAATCCTGCGGCCCCGGGCCGGACCACAGCTCCTGCCATCGAGTCATGTAACAACTCGACACCACTGCCGTGATTCGCGGCTCAAACATTGCCAGATAGGCTGCCTGCGTTCCGCCGCCGGAATTGCCCGCCACGCCGATCCGGCTTCCGTCAATCTCCGGCCTTGTCAACAAGTAATCTATCGCCCGCACGCCGTCCCACACAAAATGACGCGCAATCGTCTGGCCCACGAGCAAGGTCGGCACCCCGGTCATGAGGTGTTCTCCAACTCCTATTCCTGCCCGCGACTTACCGCTTGGCGCGTCGTAGTACTCCAGCCTTTCGCCCTGTCCCGGCGGATCGTAAGCCAGCACCGCGATCCCTCGTTTCACAAACCCGAGAAAGGCACGCTGATAGATTGCAATCGCTTTGCCGGTGGCTGAATGTCCGGCTACCCCCAACACTACGGGAAATGGCCCTGGCCGATCTGCCGGCAAATAAAGGTTGGCCGTCACCACAAAGCCTGGCTGGCTTTCAAACGCCACTTTCTCGACCCGGTATCCCGGCCGCGTCAGCACCCCGGTGACGCGCGCCTTGAGCGGCGACTTCTCCTTCGGCAATCCGCCAACCAACTCGAGCGCTGTCGCGCGGATTTCCTTTTGCCAATTTGCAATTGCCGCGCGCGAATCAAGCCCCGCCAACCGCTGCTCCCGCGCTGCCCAATGTTTTTCCGCTTCTGCCTTGAGCAGGCCTTCAAACTCGGCCTTGCCCTGCCCCCACAATGCCGCCGCCAATAGCAAACCCGAGATCCATCTCACGCCGGCATCCTCACATTCGCACCAACGCTCGTCAACTCCACGCCGCGCCGGATCACCGCCGCCTTCACACGGGAATGCGTCCAGGCGTACAAAATTCCGCTTCGCTCCGCCGCAACGTTCCGGCTCCCCTCATGCCCCACCCGCCGCATCTCAGCCGTATCTGTCGCTGGATGGTCCACCATCGAGTAAGTGCCGGGTTTCAGCTCTTCAATCATCTTGACCATGGCTTCCACCTTTTCATCCGGGGTTGTCCCGTTCTTGTAGGGTGCCCGGATCCGCGTCCCTCCCGGGATGTCTCCCTGCATGGGTAGCTTGTATTCCCGGCTCAGGCGCAAGGTCAAGTCCCGCAAGCGCGGCGTCGCCACTGCGGAACCCATATGCGTTGACAGCCATCCCGCACGCGGCACCAGCCGCCGGCCCAACTCAATCTGGGCCCGTAACTCCTGCTCTACTTCCACCAGACTCACGGCCTCGGCCGCCACCTGCTTCGTTGTCGCGGGTAGGAATCCCTCGCCATCCACCAGCCTCGGCATGACGGTCAGGGGCCGCCACTTCACGCTGTCCCATTCGCTGGTCAGCGTCAAATGGATTCCTACGTCGAGGCCCGGATTGGCGGTTAACTGATCCACTGCTTCCCGCAGCCAGGGCCCCGGCACAATCAGATTCGCCGAGCGCATGATTCCTTCCCGGTAGGCCAGGATGGTTCCCTCCCCAATCGCGTGCACCGCCCCGATGTCATCGCCGATAATGATGAGCCGCGTCCGCTCCTGCGCCGCTGCCAGCGCTGCACCGCCTGCCAAGGAAAATTCCCGCCGTGTCATGGCTTCATACATATCATCGTTTCAAGCGTGCCAATTCCGCTTCTGCCGCCAGGTATCCGAAGGCTGCCCACTGCTTGCCGGCCACCACCCGTTCAAAAATTTCTTTTGCTTTGGCGGCCTGTCCGTTATAGAGATACCAATTGCCCACTCCGTATCCTTGCGTTGCCATTGCAAGGTCGTCGGCTCCTGCCGGGTCCAGGACACTCTCGGGCGTCCGCAGCCCTTTGTACATGAGCAGCCGGTTCCAATAAGAGGTGTTTTCGATGATGGTCATTTTCTCGCTCACCGGCTCGAGCACTTTCGCTGCCGCTGCATCGCGGCCCATCCGCTTGAGCGTCATGTAGAGCCAATCGGAGGTCGCAACCAGCGAATCGTCGTTGTTGCGCGACCGCTTCATACACTCCTCGTAAGCCTGTAGCGCTTTTGCCCAATCCGCTTTCAGGTAGTGAGCCAGCCCCAAGTGGTACCAGATGTTGAACTGCAGAGTGGACAAGGGTTTGTTCAAACGATTCGGCTGCCCGTCCGGCTCAATCTCATCGGGCTTTCCCTTTGTCAGCTCGGCGGCTTTCTCAAAATCAGCAATGGCTTTGTTGATTTGCCTCGTGGTCAGATAGCGGTGGCCGCGATGCCGGAAAAACTTCGGGTTTTTCGCGTCTAACTCGATGCCACGGGTGAACACGGTGATCGCTTCCTGATAGCGCCCCAGGTAACCGAGCCGCCGCCCCAGCCAGATCAGTTTTTCAGCGTCCTGCGGTGCGGCATCGTAGTCCTTCTTCGCCGCCTCATAATTGGCGATCAGCTTCGCATTGCTGACCGCGGCTGACACCAGCGGCTTGCCGAGTAATGATGTCGCCTCAGGTGTTTGGGCAGTCAAGAGAAGTAAGGGGATCCAAAGCATGACCTATCTTACGCAAAATGTCGATAAGGGTCGCGAGTTTGGGAGACTGTTGAAATGGATTACGCTTGGAAACCAATTGAGCTCTGGAATCAGCCACTGCATCGCTGGTCGGAGGCAAACCTGCCCAAAGCGTGGAACCTGGTTCAGAAGGTCTTTGGCCCGGATCGAGGACAAGTGTGGCGCAAGCGGATGGCCAGAGAATGGAGCATTGAAACGGGTCAGATTGAGCGGGCTTTTGAGATAGACCGGGGCGCAACGGTGGCGATGTTGCGGGATGGCTACTCGGCAGCACTGGTGGGCAAGCAGGCCAACGGGCTGAGCGAGGAACGGGTAGTAGCGATTCTCGAAGATACGGAAGCAGTATTGGAGGGTCTCTTCGCCTTTGTGAAAGGAGAGCGAGGGC
>CAZECF010000003.1:54709-58110 GCA_964510335.1 uncultured Bryobacter sp.
GATGCGGTGATGCGGGCAGCCTGGCTCCACCACGCTTTTACTCAGATCCACCCGTTTGAGGATGGCAATGGGCGCGTGGCGCGGGCGCTAGCGAGTCTGGAATTGATTCGCGGCGGGCTGCCTCCTTTGACGGTTTACCGGGAAATGCAAAGCCGTTACTACGACTCACTGCTGGAGGCAGACCTGGGGCGGCCGCAAGCCTTGGTCGAATGCATGGGCGAAGACGAACGAATTGAGTTCAAGACTGCAAGTCGCACTCGATGTGAGCAATTCAACGCTGGGCAATTCAGTTAGCGAAACGCAGTTCACTTCCGCAGATTGGAATGCGGCTTGGCTAGAAGGTTGGGGCAGCAACTTAAGTCGTAAGGCAAGAAAAGGAATCGTCTGGCGGATAAATCAAGGTCACAAGGCGAAGATTTATCTGATGCAGGACCAATTCAGTGAGCGAAAAATGGGGCTGGCGGCTTGGAGCATGGTTCTGGAACGGAGCGGAGAAGTGGAAGCTGTTTGGCCCAGCTTCTTTTTCTGCCGTGACGCCGACATCAGTAACTTCGATGCCTGGCTCGACGCCGGCCTCACCGAAGCACTGCGCCGCTGGGCCGCCCGGCTCTAATCACCGCCGGTAGCGCGCCAAAATCCGCCCCTGCTCTTCCTGTGTCAGGTGCCGGATCTTCTCGCCTCGCAGCAGGAACCAAAGCTTCGCTGTCTCCTCCAACTCCTCTGCTTTATCCACCGCTTCATTCAGCGTTCCTCCCAACATCACCGCCCCATGATTCCGCAACAAAATCGCATCATGTTCCACCGCCGCCACCCCAATTGCGTCCGCCAATTCGCTCGACCCCGGCAAATGGTATGCCACCACCGCCATCGGCAGCACTCGCATCAGGTAGTACGGAGTAAAGACCGGCAAGGGTGACGCTTCCTCTAAATCCTCCAGGCAGGACAGCGCCACCGTGTAAGTGCTGTGTAGATGCACCAGCGCTTGGGCCCTTTCGCCTGCGGCCCGGAATGCCGCCAGGTGAAAAGGTGTTTCCTTTGACGCCTTCCGGTCATTCAGCGCTTCCCCGTCCGAGATCCGCACTCGCGCCAGGTCTTGCGGCTTCAGATTCCGCAAACTTCCCCCGGTCGGGGTGACATAGAGATCCTCGCCAATCCGCAAGCTCAAGTTTCCGGTGGACCCGAAGGCTAGTCCGCGCGAATAAAAGCTCGCCCCCGCCTCACACAATGCCCAAAGCTGGGCTTCCACATCTGGTTCTAAAGTGTACATGTGTCCAATATCTCCCTGGCTTCCTGAAAGAAATTCTTTCCCCCGAAATTACCGCTCTTCAAGGCCAAGGCGAGCGGCCGCTCCCCTATCGTCACCAAGGCCGGTACTCCCGGAGCAATAACCCGCGGCACGCGCGCCGCTTTGACGCCCAGCGCTTTCACCACCGCTCCTGATGTCTCCCCGCCCGCCACGATCAGTTGCCTTACCCCCCATTCCTCCACCGCCCGCCGGGCCCACTCCGAGTGTTGGTGCTCGATCTTCAAACTCACGGCCTCGCCTTGCTCCCGATCCCCCGCCGCGGCGGAGCTGCTCACCAGCGCCACACCCACCCGCTCGATTTCTTTGCGCACCACTTGCGCCTCTACATTCACAGGCAACCGCGCTATCCCGCTCCCTTCGAGCTGTTCCAGTGTTGCCGCCGAACAACTCCCGCTCAAGATCAAGGTCCGCCGGCCCTCCGCTTTCTGGCTGGCTTCCGCTTCCACCACTTTCACTCCCCACCACTCGGGCAAGTATCGCCCCAAGCCACTTCCGCCGGTAATCAGTGGCAAATCTTTCACTGCCTCGGCGATCACGCGCAGATCCTTTTGCTCGGTCGCGTCTACAAAATAGACTTGGGTGGCCCCGGTCATGCGCTCCGCCACTTGCCGCCGCCGCACCGCCGAGAGATCCACCAATCCCGCCTGCAACCCGCATTGCTTTTGAAAAAACCGCACCAGATTGGCGTCCTCCATCGGATTCAAGGGATGCTGCCGCATCGGCGACTCATTCAGTAGTACGCCATTTACAAACAAGTGCCCCAGATACTGCGTGCGCCCATTCACCGGCAGCGCCGGCACCGCCACGGTATAAGGTGCCCCTGTCAAGTCCAGCAACTCCTCGATCACCGGCCCAATGTTGCCTTCCACTGTCGAATCAAACGTAGAACAATACTTGAACTGCACCTGCCGCGGCTTCAGTTTCTGTAATCCTCCCCAGGCACGCCTCGTCATCGCCCGCGCTTGCTTCGCCGCAATGCTCCGGCTTTTCAAACACAGCACCACGGCGTCCACACCCTCAAGTTCCGGCACATCCTCCCCGAAGACCAGCACTGTTCGAGCCCCGGCCTCCGTCAACATTCCTGCCAGGTCAGAGCCGCCCGTAAAGTCATCCGCTATGGCCGCAAATGGGATTCCATTCATGCTGAATCCCTGCATGGTATCGTGACTCGCATGAGTACGAAACCCCTGCGTGGCGCCCTCATCGGCTGTGGCTTCTTTGGCCAGATCCAACTCGAGGCCTGGGGCCGCATGCCGGGAGCCAAGATCGTTGCCACCTGCGACCCCGACATCACCCGCGCCTCGGCTTCCGCGCCCCGCGCCTATGCTGACGCGGCCGCCATGCTCGCGGCGGAAGAACTTGATTTCGTCGATATCGCCACTCGCCCTGATAGCCACTTGCCGCTGCTCGAACTCTGCCTCGAACACAAGCTTCCCGTCATCATCCAAAAGCCCCTTGCCCCGGACCTTTCCACCGCAAAACAAATGGTGGATCTCGTCGCCGCCAAATCCATCCCCGTCATGGTTCATGAAAACTGGCGCTGGCAGCCCTGGCAGCGCGAATTGAAGCACATCGTCGAAAACGGCATCATCGGCGACCCGGTCGGGTACCACTTCACGATGATGAACAACGATGGCCTCGGACCGCATCCTTACCCCAATCAGCCCTACTTTGCCCAGATGCCCCGCCTGCTCATGTTTGAAAGCCTAATCCATCCCGTGGATGTCGCCCGTTTTCACTTCGGCGATTTCACCAGCGTCTACGCCACCACGCGCCGGCGCAACCCACTCATTCAAGGCGAAGACCGCGCCGTGCTCGTCTTCACGCATGCCCATCTTGAAGGCATCGTCGAAGGCCACCGCTACCTCACTCCCGAGCCGCCCGGACCCGCCATGGGCCATACCCTGATCGAGGGAGAACATGGCCGCGTCCTTGCGCTCGCCAACGGCGATATCTTCATTAACGGCCAACTCGCCGGGCAAAATACTGTCCTGTCAGGGTACAAGGGCGACAGCGTCAAGGCCACCCAGGAGCATTTCATCGCCTGCCTCCGCAGCGGTGAGGAATTTGAAACCTCACCCCGCCGCTACCTCCC
>CAZECF010000003.1:58210-107888 GCA_964510335.1 uncultured Bryobacter sp.
CGCACTCACAGCAACCGGCACCAACAGATTGTCGAGGTTCTTCGGCTGAATCACTCCTAAAAGAATCTGAAACGGAACCGTTGTCACACCAAAGTCTCCCTCCACCAATCGCGGATGCAACGGGCCCTGCTTGTGATGCCCATGCGAATTCAGCGAGTAATCTCCCATCGCGATCGCGTCCCGTTGCACGGGGGCGCGCACTGATCCGGCAGCCATCTGCGTATCCTGCTCGGTAAAGGTATAGCGGCCTTCAATTCGCCTCGCCTCCCGCACATACAGAACCGGCGGACGATGTCCTGACTCCGCAAACTCATCTTTTGCCAGACCCCATTCCCGCGCCTTGGCCCGGATCGCTGCAGTTACGGCTGCGTCATTCTGGAGAAAGTAAAGCAAGCCCGTGGCATAGTCGCGGTGGCGGTTGAGGATTTTCTCCCGCACTGCCCGTCCGCCCGCCGGCCAATCCTGCATTTCGCCGGCTGCAAGCGCAGAATTCCGGAATGATCCTCGCTGTACACCTCCTTCACCTGGCCGCTTTGAAAGAGCGGAACCAGGCGCACATACTCCTCCCGCCGATAATCCGCCGGCCGCGACACCAGCAATCGCTGTTCGGGATCGTTAGTCATGATCACGCGCACATTCGCGCAATGCACACTGTCATCGCCCTCTCCTGTCGAGCCCGGCAGGATCCGCCCGCCGTCAAAATAAATCACCTCTGCATACCGCTCTCCATACTCGCGTGTCGATTCCCGCCCCAGCCGAAACGGCACTTTCGCCGCTGCGGCCAGATCGCCCTCATAAGTCGCGTCCACCCAGAAGCGCCCCTCCACGCGCTCCACCCCCGCCGTTGTCTCAAAGTCTGCCGCCGTAATTGCCCGCCCCCGGTTCTCCATCCGGAGCAGCCACCACCCAGTAGACACTGTCAACGATTTTTCTTCCGCCATCATCTCTCGCAGTATCAAGGCCGACACATGCGGTTCGGCATGAGCGCCCAGAAAGCAATCCCTAACCTGCGGTGAATCCTTGCCGTACTGCTTTTCGTAGTAAGCCAGTACCCGGTTCATATACTCCCGAAAGAATCCTGTAACTGACTCCTGCGTCCGGAAATCCGTATACGATAAGCCCCCGGTGAGCAAGCCCCCAACATGTTCGCCCGGTTCAATCAGGCGCACCGAATGTCCAGCCCGCGCCGCGGCCACCGCGCTCGCAATCCCCGCCGGCGTGGCCCCGTACACCACCAGATCCACCTTCACTACCGCTCCGGGAAGCACGCCCGCCAGCCCGGCCAACAGCAGCATTTGTTTCATATGCATTCATTTATATCTTGGATCTAGATTTCACTTGTAGTGTTGGACAGATTCCTGTTAAGTCAATCTATGCTTACCACTGCCCGGCTGCGGACTTACACCACTCTCATTCCGCCGCAATACGCTGCAATCGCTCTTATGCCGCTCGACTCGACCGTGCCGGAAGCATTCCACCCCGACAATCTCAATACAAACTCTGCCAGGTGCAAGTTCCAGCGTCGCCAACGGCGTCAACTCCCACGGGGTAGCGGTGGAAGGTGCTCAGATGCTGGACCTCAGCAACAGGCTGGAGCCTGGCGGCCCCGTCGAGCATATCTCCGAGGCCTACGCAATCAACGAGAACGGCATCATCACCGCCCTTGGCAAGGACTCCAACGGTAACGTTTTCGCGGTTCTTTTGCTGCCGCTTTAGCCCCACCACGGATTGCCTGCTTCCCCAATTGTGCGGCTAAGGGACGGTCTCGGCGGGATTCAGAGTACCTCCAAGCTTGGCTACCTTGTGGAGCACTGCGGCGAGTTCGGCCTGACGCAAAGGCTTGGTAAGAAAATCGTCCATGCCAGCTTCAAGGCAGCGCTCCCGGTCGCCTTCCATTGCCGAAGCAGTGAGAGCAACGATGGGCGCGACGATGCCATGCTGACTCATCTGCCGGGCGGTCTCCCAACCGTCCAGTTGGGGCATCAGGCAATCCAGGAGGACGAGATCAAATTCGTTGCTCCGGGCCTGCTGCAAGGCCTCGGCACCATCCCCGGCCGTCGTTACGGTGCAGCCTAATTTCTCCAGCACCGCTCGGGCCAGACGCTGGTTCACCGGGTTGTCCTCAGCCAGCAGTACCCGCAGCTTCGCCTCATGGAATAGATGCTCAATGGCCCTCTCTTGGCGCGGCTCCGGCTCAGCCTCCCCGGATCGCAGCGGTAGCGTGAACCAGAATCTGGACCCTGCGCCTACCTCGCTGTCGACCCCGATCCTGCCTCCCATGGCTTCAGTCAGCTCTCTGGCGATCGCCAGGCCAAGACCAGTGCCTCCCTGGCGTGCAGCCACGCTTGGGTCTCCACGGTCGAAACTCTCAAAGATTCGCCCGAGGTACTCCGGCGCAATGCCCGGGCCAGTATCAGCAACCTCAACCCGAAACTCATTCTCATTCACGCGCTGAGCAACGATAGTGATCCGGCCGACTTCCGAGTACTTGATCGCATTGCTGACAAGATTCAAGACAATCTGCCGGATGCGTCCGGGATCTCCCCATAGCTGCGAGGGCAGTTTCGCATCCCAGTGGATCGCTAACTCCATCTGATCACTTACGATGCTTGGAGCCACCAATGCGCAGACACCCTCCACCAACAGCTTGAGATCAAACAAGATATTTTCAAGTTCAAAGCGGCCGGACGCGATACGGGAAACGTCCAACAAATCACTGATAATGCGCAGCAGCGCCTCGCCGGAGTATTGAATGGTCTCCAAATAGTCCCGCTGCGGTTCAGTCAGAGGGGTCGCACGAAGTAGCCCGGCGAAGCCAAGAATGCCATTCATCGGTGTGCGAAGCTCGTGGCTCATATTGGCGAGAAACCGCGTCTTGGCTTCGTTGGCAGCCTCGGCCGCTTCACGAGCCTTGCGCAGGGCTACGCTTGTCTCCACTGCCTGACGTTCCGCAGCAAGCAGCTCCCGTTCATAGCGGCGTCTTTCATTTGCCGGAAACACCACCACAACTAATCGGGTCTGCCCGTCGGTTCCACCACGCCATTCGCGAACGTTAAGCAAGGCCGCCATCCGCCCGCCATCAGCTAGCCGAAGTTCCACTACGGCCTCATCAATGCGGCCCCGGAGGTGGATCATCGGAACCAGATTTGCTTCATAAAAGAGCCGGGAACCGAGGGTGAAGACCCCCGGCAGCAATTTGCCAACCTGGCCTCGGTCACCCACCCGGTCGAGAAAGTCCTTATTCGCGCTTTCGATTTCTCCATCGAGTGTAGTCAGCACGATTCCGCAAGGCAATGCGTCCATCAGTGCTTCGTCAAAATTAGGACCGGGATTCACCTTTGCCCCGCTCCAAAAATGCTCTGATCCCGGCGATCGTGGGCTCGGGAGCACTCAAATTCGGACAATGCCCTTTTGCCTCCAGATAAATAATCTCGGCGTTGGGAATTTGGGACTTGGTGTACTCTCCAACCTGGCGGGGGGCGATAGCATCTTCGGTGCACTGCATCACCAAGGTGCGCGCAGGAATGCTCGGCAGCAATGAGCGGCTATCGCCAAAGAATGTAACTCGTGCGAACTGCGCGGCAATGGCGGGATCCAGTTTACAGAAGCTATCGGCTAGCTCTCCCCCAAGTTCCGGACGGTCCGGGCAGCCCATGATCACCGGTGCCATGGTCCGGGCCCATCCAAGGTAATTCGCCTCCAGCGTCTCGAGTAATTCCTCAATGTCTTCCCGCTCAAAGCCGCCCCGGTAATCGCCATCGTTTAAATAACAGGGCGAAGGCCCAACCATTACCAGTTCGTTAATCCGCTCCGGAATGGCGATCGACACTTCGGCACCAATCATCGCGCTCACCGAATGTCCGATAAAGGTCGCCTGCTGCAAATCCAGATCGCGGCAAATTTCCACCACATCCTCTGCATAGCCGGTCAGCGAGTTGTGGCGAACCGAATCATAAGCAGCCTTGTCAGAATTCCCGGAGCCGGTGTGATCAAACAGAACAACACGATATTCGTCTAGAAATGCCGGCGCCACAAGACGCCACATCGCCTGCTCACAGCCAAACCCATGCGAAAAAACAAGAGTCCTTGGGCCACTCCCTCCCACTCGGACAGAATTGCGCTTACCAATGACGCTTTCAACAGATGAGAATTCCAATGTGGACCTCCTATACGCCGTATCGTCAAAATTGTGCAGGGTTGCTAAAAACTTCTAAGACTGACCCCAATTATAGGACCCTGCGCAGGCTCTCACCAAACCACAATTTCGCCATGATCCAAAAGATCGGCGCCGGCAAACAAAGGCTATCCACCCGGTCCAACACTCCCCCATGCCCAGCGATGGCGGTCCCCCAGTCCTTGATCCCCCGTCGGCGCTTTACCGCAGACAGCACGAGTCCACTGACAAAACCCAGGCCCGAAATTCCCAAGGCCAGCGCCGCAGAGCTCCAAAAGCCCAACGGAATCAGACTCTGCACGACACCACCCAGCAGGGCCGCACTGCCAACGCCACCCACCAATCCTTCTACCGTTTTCCCAGGAGAGATCACCGGCGCCACCGCTCGCCTTCCCATCGTACGCCCCCACAGATACTGCAAAACATCGCTAGCCTGCACCACCAGAACCAGAAAGACCATCCAGTCCGCACGTCCAAGTGCTGGCACAAAGGACAATCCATACACGCACAAGATCAGCCCCAGCCAGCGCTCCCTTCCCCAGATCCACCCGGCCAGCGGAAGCGCGAGCAGCGCCACCCACTCCCATTCCATCGCCACCGCCAGATACTGCAAGGGCACCATCACGCGGCACGAACTGGCGTCCATACCCAGAAATTCCCGCAACGCAAACCAGGACAGCAAGGCAAAGAAGCCTACCAACGCGTAGTGCCCGAGAAGTAGCGCCAAAGCACCCACGGCAATCATCACCCACCAGGCACGAATCCGCCGTTTCACATTCTCAAGGTCTGCTCCGGGCCGCCGCCCGAGCCACCAGGCCGTTGTGGTTGCCAGCACGAGCGCGACGAAGAGCCCCGCAAAGATCCACCGTACGGATTCGCTCAACTTGCCCTGAGCTCCTCAATCGCTCCCCGCAACCGGCCCAGGAACGCCGTTACCTCTTCCTCCCCGTCCCAAAACAGTGCCTTGCCAAACTTCACCTCACACCGGGCCGGCACCGGAACCAGGGACCGTTTCGGCAGCACCCGCCAGGCATTCTCAATCCACACTGGCACAATCTCCACCAGCCGGAATTCTCGCGCCAGCCTGTAAATGCCTGGCTTCAATTCCTGCAAGGAACCGCCTGGACCACGCGTCCCTTCCGGGAAAAAGATCAGGGAATCCCCTTGCCGCAACGCTTCAAAGACCGGCCCCAGGGGGTTCAACGTGCACCGGTCACGCCCGATCAAGACGGGCCGGAAAACGCTGCTCGCAAAGTATCGCCGCAATCGCCCGGCACTCCAATAGTCCGCCGCCGCCACGGGCCGCGTTCTTTCCCTCAACTGCTCGGGCAAAGCCGCCAACAGCAATACCGCATCCAGATGGCTGGTATGGTTGGCGCAATAGATCCGCTGCCCACTCCCGGCCTTCCCGGAAATCCAGCGGCCCCTCGCCCCCAGAATCCAGCGTGTGGCCCCAAGCGCAAGGGTCTTCAGCAGCGAGTTCATCCTGGCTTTCTCATCAACAAAATCACTGCCGTCACCAGCCACTGCAGGACGCAAGCTCCCACCAGATAGCAGGCCAGCCGCCTCGCCCCGCGGCATCGCTGTGCAATCGTGCGCTCCCCTTTATTCCTCCGCAAGCCAACGCTCTCCAGCCACGCATCCAACCTTGTTGGGACAACCGCAGTGTCAACCGCCAGCATCTCCAACAATTCCGCATCCAGCCGTACCCGCACGGCCAGATAGACCACCACAGCCCAGACCAGGAGCGACCCGTAAGCACCGATAAGGAATGCTCCCAAGGCCCCAACATGCGCAACCCAAAGCACCACTCCCATCGCCCTCAACAAGGCAGCGCTCGCCCGGCAATCGAATGCAGCTTCAGATTCCACGGCGATATGGCTCTCCCACCCGACGCTCGGCTTCCTTGCTCAATACCACTTGCGGCCGCACCTGCCTCACTTTCGTAATCGCCTCTGCTGCAGATTCTGCCTGCCCCACCGCTACCAGCCACGCCGCGGCCACAGTCGCACTGCGAGAATAGCCTAGCGCACAACAAACCAGTACTGGCCGCGGGGCAGCTTCAATCGCCGCCACCGCCGCCTTGATTTGCTCTGCATTGGGAAGCACCAAATCCAGCACGGGGATAGAATAGCGAGCCTTTACCGGCATCTCCGCCGTCAGGTCAACCACTGCCGCAAAGTCTACTCCCGGCCCTGGCGCCCGTCCGATCCAAACTCCCTCCGCCACCTGCTGCCATGGCTCTTCACCCCATGTCCAGATTCGCGAATTGATCCACGCTCCCAGCGTATAGGGCCACATCCAGAACCCAATGCTCCCATTGCGCTTCCCCAGCCAGGCCGGGTCCCCGGTCCAATATCCGCACGCCACCATCGACAACGAAAAGGCGGGCCACAGCGCTAGCCAGTATGGGCCTCGCCAAACCAAGGCTCCAAGCGCCAACGCCATCGCCGCCACCAGATAAGCACCAGCCAAGCCCGGCCGCCGCGCCTCGGCAAATTGCCGTTCCGGAATTGCCGCCACCACCATCAGTCCCGCCCAGGCCCCGAATGGCAGATCCAGAAACTGGTGCTGATAGGTCGTCCACGCCGAGACCCCCATCAACAAAAACCACCCCGCCGCAATTTGCCGCGCCCAACCGCCCAAAACCCGCCGGTAGCCAAACCAAAGAATCACCGCCAGGCTGACATGGAGCGAAGGCATCTGGTTAAAGTTCTTGTCAAAGCTCGTCAGTTCCGCAAAGAGCCAGCCCGGCAGCCCTTCTACCGGTGGCCGCACAAAGCTCGCGCGCAGGGGAAACACGACAAAGCAGCAAATCGAGAAGATTTGTATCGCCAGCAAACGCAGCCCGTGCCGGTCTAAATCTTCCCGCTTTCGAAACAGGAAAAAAGACGCCGCATAAAGCAGATCACTCGACCAGTAAGGCACGATCGTCCAACTCAAAAACGGCAGATGCCGCTCCCATTCAAAGCCAATCGTCGGCACCCAATCCAAACTTGCCGCATAGTCATTCGCCGCGTTATAGCTAACAAAGAAGAACACCCCTAGCCCCACCAGCCAGGCGATGGCCCGGCCATAGGGCCGCTGCACTGCGCCGTTCATCTAAAGCCGTTCCGCGCGAGACACCGTAAACAGGCCCGTCGGATCCACCCGCTGCTCCACCTTCCGGAACCCGGCCGCCGCCACCAGTTGGTCCAGCTCCTCCTGCGTGCGCCGCCGCATCACCCACGGCGCGCCGCCCCGATGGCTGCTCAGCGTCCTGGCAATCATCTCGAGTTGCGGGTGCCACGGCTGCCCGGTATAGATCAGGAAGCCGCCGGGCTCCTTCGCTGATGCAATCCCGCGAAGCGATTCCTGCACGGCAGCATTGTCCGGAAACAGTTCATACAGCCCCGACACAATCGACACATTCACCTGCGGCTGAATCGCGCTGAACGATTCGGCAGCAAAGGCATCGCCCTGCTCAAACCTTGCATTCTGAATGCCACTTTTCGCAATCGACGCCTGGCCTGCCGCCACGTTGGCCGCATCAAAATCCCGCAAGACAATGCTCTCCACCGGCATGCCCGTCTGCTTCACGCCTTCCAGCACATAGCGCCCGTGGCCCGCGGCCACATCTAGAATCCGGATCTCCCGGCCTTGCTCCCGCAAGTCCTTCATCGCCCGGCCCAGCAAGGTTTCAAGCAGCTGCCGTCGCACGCGAATCCCCCGCCAGCCAATCGCGTTCAGATAAAACCAGTCGATCAACCGGCCCGGTAGTCCCCATCCCGAGGGCTCGTTCCGGTATACGTAGTCCAGTGACGCCCCCGAATCAAAGCCCGTCTTGAGCCCCAAGGCAATCCCGCCCGCCATCCGCCCAAGGCTAGCCATAAAGATCCGCTGCCCCGCGAAGGACAAGCCCTTTGGAGACCACCAGGGCAAGGCCCGCTTTAGCGCTTCATACTCTTGCTGCGTGTAAGGATTGCCTTTCAGCAAGTCTGACTTTGGCTCCCTTCGTTCTGCAAATTGCCGTTCCAGAAAGGCCCGCATCCTGGCCACCGGCAAATGCCGATCCCGTTCCCCCAACGTGTCATGCCGCAACCCGGGAAAGACATGCCACTCCTTGTCCGCACTGCCCAGCCGCTCAAAAAACTCTCTTTGCGGCTTCTCCCGCACCACCCAGTCACTACCGGAAACCAGTAACTGGACCGGCACGCGAATCGCCCCCGCGTCGTCCACCAGTCGCTGGGCCATCTGATCCAGACTCAGCAGAACGCGCACCGATATGGGCCGCTTGATCAAGGGGTCTGTCCCGTAGCTTGCGGCCCGCTCCCGGTCCTGCGTCAGCGCATTTCCCTTCACATACGAATTGACAAAGAAATCTCCCCGCACGGCATGAGCCACGGCCAGCCCCAGTCGTGCCAACGGCACATAAAGCTTCACCCGGAAGGCCGGCGAAGCTAGCACCAGACACCGCAAGTCTGGCGCATAATCATGCACCCACGCCGCTGCAATTACCGCCCCGATACTCTGCGCCACCACTGCCAAATGCTGCTCCTTGACGCCAAACGCCCCCCGCAAGTAGCGGACAAAATCATCCAGGTCCTCGACAAAAGTGGACATCGTTGTCCCGGCATCTTGCTCCCCACCAGATTGCCCGTGTGCGCGGGCATCCAGCGCGAAAAAGGCATAACCGGGAAGTTTCAACTCCTCCACCAGATGCGCCACTCGCCCCGAATGCTCATGCCCCCGGTGCAGCAGCAGAATCGCCCCCTGCCTTTCGCCCCGTGCCGGCCAGTGGCGGAAAAAAAGGCGCACGCCATCCCGCGCGGCAAACGTGTGCGATTCCGCCTCAACGGCAATCTCTGTATTGGTCATCCTGCGAATGCCCTCCCCCGATTCCACATTGTCAACATGCATAGCGCGATCCAGGCCAGACTTAGATCATCCGCCAATCCGATTGCCACGGGCCAGCCCAGACCCAGCCACGCACCGCAAAAGCCCAGCACTACCGCCCGGTCACTTTTGCCAAAGGGACCTTGATTGCGTCGCGGCCCCCCACCAACAGTGGCTGCCACTTCGGTCAGCCCGGCAAAGAATATCGCCACACCTACCCATAATGGACTCGCCACATATGCAAAGGGCAACGTCAGAGCCGCATCCGAAACCAGATCGCTCAACTCGTTCAGAATCGCACCCCCGGGGCTCTCCAGTCCATGCTCCCGCGCCAGCATTCCATCCATCGCGTTCAGCGCCATCCGCAACGGCAAAAAGACCGGCAGCAGAATCCAGGTCTTGCTGCCATAGGCGAGGTCAAGCCCCAACGCCACCGACAATAGACAGGCAAGCACCGTTACCTGGTTCGGCGTAATGCCCCACAGCGCCAAGCTCCGGACGCAGGGCCGTAGCAGGTTTTGGAAGCCCGGCTTCAGTGCATAGACGCTCAACATACGTCTATGATAAAGAACCGTCAATCCCATGCTGCGTTCTATCCTCTTCCTGCTTACACTGTCAGTTATGGCCCAAGAGCTCCCCAATCCGGACCCCCATGCGGCGGACCGGGTCCATCTTCTCAAGATCCTGTCTGAGGTGGAGAGCAGCATCAACTCCCAAAGCCTCGAACGCATGGCCGGGCAAATGGACCCCAACGCCACCGTCGTCTGGGCTAACGGCGAAGTCTCACGCGGGCCGGCCGAAGTGCTTGAATACTATGACCGGATGGTGAAGGGCAAAGACCGCATCCTGACCAGGTATCTGACGAAGGCCACGCTCAACGGCCACGCCCGCTTCCTGGGTGACGGCTCGGTCGCGCTTGCGGACGGCACCATGGAAGACGAGTACTTTCCGGTGATCCGCGGCCCCTTCCGCATGAGTTCCAAATGGACTGCCACGGCAGCCCGCACCAACGGGGAATGGAAGATCGTGTCGCTTCATCTGTCGGCCAACGTGTTTAACAATGTGTTGCTGGATGAAGCGAAGAAAGCATTGCTCTACGTGGCCCTCGGCGGGCTGGTGGTTGGGCTGCTGCTGGGGTATGCCATCCGCTGGTTTTTCTTCCGGGGTGCCGTGTAGGGGGTAGTCAGACCACAGCAGAACAAGCCCCAATTTACGAAGTTGATATGCGACTAACCACTCAATCCCTGATCCTCCTTCTGACATGGGCCGCCTCACTGGCCGCACAGCCTTTTCGCCCGGAAATCCCCCAATTTTGGGACGACCATGCCGTGGAGGGCTTTGAGCTTCCCCTTGCCCAGCGGGATCATTCCCCCCGTCACCTCACGGCAAAAGAATACTATGCCCTCAAGGTTCAGCCTATCTACAAGACCTACCCCATGTACGAGCCGGGACGCGAACCTGCCGGCTACCTGGACTGGCTGAAGCAACAGGAACCCGAGATCGTCTTTGACCCCGCAAAGTTGAAGACCGAAGCGGATTGGATCGCTGCCGGCAAACTCGTTTTTGAACATGAGCCACAATTCTTTCCGCTGCCCAAATCTGGCCCTTTCTTCAAAACGCCCTTGCCGGCTTCGAAAGAAGGGATCCTCCCTTATTTCATCCCGGGCAACCGCTACATCATCCGCCAGAAGGGCGTGCTCGAGGTGGGCATCAATTCCTGCTCCGGCTGCCACACCCGCGTCATGCCCGATGGCAGCTATCTGCCCGGCGCTCAGGGTGTAGTGGATTTCCGCATTGAGGAAGCCACGCTCGTTCGGGTTCGCGCCATGACTCCCGAATCACTCAAGCGGCGTCGCGAGTCAGCCTGGATTCTCTTCGGTACTCCCTGGCTGGAAACAAAGGAGCAGTTCTTTGAGCGTATGTCCAAAGAAGAACTGATCCGGCAGGTAGCCGCCCTGCGCTCTGGCGTGATTGCCCGTCAGGGCACCAGCGCCAGCCATCCGCCACACATCCCCTCGCTGATTGGAATCAAGGACCGCAAGTATCTCGACTCCACCGGCTTTGCCCGCCATCGCTCCGTCGCCGATCTGGCGCGCTATGCCATCACCAACCAGGGACTGGACACGTTGGCCCACTTTGGCGACTTCCAGCCCAGCCCGGATCAAACGCCTTTCAGTGCCGAGAAGGGCACGCGCTATAGCGACGAGCAGCTTTACGCCCTGGCGCTCTACCTCTATTCGCTGGAACCCCCAAAGAATCCGAACCCCGTCGACAAGCTGGCCCGTCGAGGCCAGCAAGTATTTACCAAACAAGGCTGCGCCACTTGCCACACGCCGCCGCTTTACACCAACAACAAACTCACGCCGGCCCAAGGCTTCCAGGTTCCTGCCGACCTGCGCAAGTCTGACGACATCATGGATATCAGTGTTGGCACGGACTCGACTCTCGCGCTCAGGTCCCGCCGCGGCACTGGATTTTACAAAGTGCCAACGCTGCGCGGTGTCTGGTATCGGAACGCATTCGGACACGGCGGTTGGGTTGACACGCTGGAAGAGTGGTTTGACCCGGCGCGGATTCGGCCCGATTACCAGCCGCAGGGCTACTGGCAGCCACGCGGACCCATTCAAGGCCACGAATTTGGCCTGAAGCTATCCGAGGAAGATCGCAAGGCGCTTATCGCCTTTCTCAAAACCCTTTAACTAGAACTCTGTCCCCGGCACCTGGTGAATCTCTCCGCAACACTTGCCCAGGGGCAGCAGTTTGCCGGGATTCAGACGGCAATGCGGATCAAAGAGATTCTTGAAATCCTTGATCGTGTCTAGCGTGTCGTCGCTAAACTGTTTGGTCATCAATTCCATCTTTTCCATCCCTACGCCATGCTCGCCCGTGATCGAGCCGCCTACTGAGATGCAATAGGACAGAATCTCGTCACCCGCCAGTTGGGCTGCCCGCAGTTGCCCCGGTACGCGGGCATCGAACAGGATAATCGGGTGCATGTTGCCGTCCCCGGCATGGAAAATGTTGGAGATCTTCAGGCCATACTTCTCGCCGATGCGGTAGATCTCAAGCAGCGTTTCGGTGATCTTGGTGCGCGGCACCACTCCGTCTTGCACGTAATAGAAAGGGCTCAGCCGGCCCACTGCCCCGAAGGCATTCTTGCGGCCTTTCCACAACAGGTCGCGTTCGGCCGCATCTTTTGCGATGCGGAATTCGCGGCAGTGGCAAGCTTCACATGCCAGCCGCACCTGCTCCACCTGCTCCTCAACTGCTTCTTTCAAGCCTTCCATCTCAATCAGGAGGACCGCCTGCGCGTCCAATGGATAGCCGGCGTGCGTTGCCTCTTCCACCATGCGCAACATCTCACCGTCGAGCATCTCGACGGCCACCGGCGTAATGGAACGCGCCGTAATCTCTGACACCGTATTGGCGGCATCGGCGGTCGTGTTGTAGATGGCGAGCACCGTCTTTACCAGCTCAGGCTGCCGCATGAGACGGAGTTTGGCCCCTGCGATCAGCGCCATCGTGCCCTCACTCCCGGTGATCACGCCGGCAAGGTCGTAGCCGGGCAAGTCCTGCTCCAGCCCACCGGTCGTAAAGGAGGTTCCGTCGGGCATCACCACATCAAGGCCCAGCACATGATTCGTCGTTACGCCGTAGGCCAGCGTATGGGGTCCGCCGGCATTTTCGGCCACATTTCCACCGATTGTGCAGGCTCGTTGAGAGCTTGGGTCCGGGGCGAAGAAATAGCCCTGGCTTTGCACGGCCAGCGTGACGTCGAGATTCACGACTCCGGGCTGAACTTCCACCCGCTCATTGTCCAGATCGATTTTCTCGATCTGATTCATCCGGGCAAAACTCACCATCAAGCCGCCGCAGCGGGGAATTACGCCACCAGAAAGGCCTGTTCCCGCGCCGCGGCCCACCAGCAGGAGTTCGTGCTGCTGCGCGATCTCCACAACTTTCTTTACCTGCTCGGTTGAGCGGGGAAAGACCACCAGGTCCGGGCGGTGCTTGTCGACGCCGCCATCGTACTCATAAAGAGTCAGATCTTCGGCGCGGTCGAGGACGGCCCGCGCCCCGAGGAGCGTAACCAGTGCTTGACGCGCTGCCACCGGAAAGGTGGCGCGCTTAGAGGAGACGGCGGATGCGGTTGATGACATTGGGACTCAGCCAGAATTCTTCACCGATGATTTTTTCAACAACTTTTCCCTGCTTATCGATGATGTAAGTTTCAGGGTACTTGTAGGTTCCATAGGCGGCCGCAATGTCGGCCCGGTCATCGCGGTAGGTCAGAAAGGAGATGTTGGCATCCTTCAGGAATTTCTTGTAGCGGGCGTCGTCATGGTCGACGGAAATGCCGAGCACCGTAACGCCCTCCGGCTGCATGCGCCGGGCAAACTCATTGAGGGACGGCATCTCTTCGACGCATGGCTTGCACCACGAAGCCCAAAAATTCAGCACCAACACCTTGCCGGGAAAGTCCTTGAGCGAGACGGGCTTGCCCTGGTCGGTTGTGATTGAGAAGGCCACGGCCTTGTCGCCCTGGTTCACTACCTTTTCGTTCAGCGTGTCGGCCAGCACATAGAACAATGCGACCAGTGTCAGCGCGATGCCCAATACGTAAACGCGGGAACTCGAGTTTGGTTTCGCCATGTGATTCCATTTTATGGAATCGCGCGCCGCACGTCAGACATCTTTATATTGTTAGCAAAATGTTAATCACTCGCAGAGTTGAATTTTCCTCCTCCCACCGTTGTGCTGTAGCCGGCTGGTCTGACGAGAAGAATTTCCAGGTTTTTGGCCCCGATGCCAACCCTTACGGGCACGGTCATAATTACGTCCTGGAAGTGACGCTTGGAGGCAAAGTCGACCCTGTCACGGGGATGATTGTCGATCTAAAGGACGTCAAGACGATTCTCAATCGCGAAGTGGTCGACGTAATGGACCACCGCTACCTCAATGCCGAAGTGCCGCCATTTGACACGGTTGTGCCAACGGCAGAGAACATCGCCCGGGAAATCTGGAAGCGGATCTACCCTCATTTTTCCAGTGGGGAGGTTCAGCTTCACGAAGTTCGCCTCTACGAGACAGAATCTCTATACGTGGAGTACCGCGGCGAATGAAACTCACTGCCCGGTATGCGTTTTCCGCTTCCCACCGCCTTCACTCGCAGCAACTGAGTGAAGACGACAACTGGCGCGTTTATGGCCGTTGCAACAACCCTCATGGCCATGGCCACAACTATTCGCTTGAAGTGACCGTTAGCGGCGAACCCGATGCCGAAACCGGCATGCTGGTTCCCCGCCCCAAACTCGACAAATTTGTTGAGGAAGAAATTCTCTCCCGCGTCAAGCACGTGAATCTGAATGAGCAGGTTGAAGAGCTCAGGACTCTTGTCCCTACGACCGAGAATGTAGCCTACGTTTTTGCGGAGTGGCTGCGCCAGGGATGGCCCCGGCATTTCGGTCAGCAGACGTTGACCCTTAACCGGGTGCGGATTTACGAGACTAGAAATAACCGATTCGAGATTCAAGCAAATGAAGTCAAGCAATAAGTCGGCAGCACTGAAGGTTCTTGCCCCCAAGGCAGAAACCGTTAGCAAGTACAAAGCAGTCCCACAGGACTCCAAAAAGGACGAGCGCGGGCCCATCGGCGACATGTACGAGAAGATTCTCAAAGATCTGGGTGAAGACCCCACTCGTGAGGGCCTGTTGCGCACTCCGTACCGAGCCGAGAAGGCTATGCGCTTTCTGACAAGCGGCTATACGAGCAACGTCGAAGAATTGGTGAATGGCGCGCTGTTCGCCGCTGAAAATGACGACATGGTTGTCGTTAAAAACATTGAGTATTACTCGCTTTGCGAGCACCACATGCTGCCATTCTTTGGGCGCGTTCATGTGGCTTACCTGCCGGACAAAAAGATCATTGGCCTGAGCAAGATTCCTCGCATTATCGACGTCTTCGCCCGCCGCTTGCAGGTGCAGGAGCGCATTACGCAACAGATCGCCGATACGCTGATGGAGGTTCTTGAACCCCGCGGAGTGGCCGTCGTGAGTGAAGCCCAGCACTTCTGCATGATGATGCGCGGTGTGGAAAAACAGTGCTCCTCTACCGTTACGAGTGCCATGTTGGGTGAGTTCCGCCACAACAAGGGAACCAAGGACGAGTTCCTTTCGCTGATCCGCTCCAGTTTGCGCTAGCCTTGAGTTGATGGTCGAAAACTTTCGCAACTTCGAAACTGGCCCTGACCCTTTCGGCCGCTCCTGGCGGGTGGAATTCCGCTGGCAACAGAATGCCATCTCCATCCGTCATGCCGACACGATCGACACCAAGTGGCAAATCGAGTGTGAAGGGGAAGCGCAGGAAAAGATCGTTGCCCTTCCACTGCCTGCACTCCTGAAGATCGCATCGGCGAAGGATCGATCCATCACGGATGCTTGGTGCATGAAGCTCGGGGGCCTGCATCTGATCGAGATGATTTCTTCCTGGCGGGACATGGACAAGACGCTGGTCACCGCCAACGAAGAAGAACTCAGTGGCTATGCCGGTCTCATTGCAGAGCACGACAAGCAGCCTGCCTAGTCTATTCGACAGCGAGGAAAACACCCGCTACGCTGGTGGCTCCCAGAGTTGAAATGCGGAGGGCCTGATCGCCTGGAGCGAGACTCGCTGGCACTTCAAGATTGATCTGGTAGAGCCCGGGGCTGACCCGGCCTGCGAAGAGTATCCGCGCCGGTACGCCTCCCACCGTTGCATTCACCCGCGCCGTGATATTGACTACGGGCTCGTTCGTGATCCCGTCCACCAAACCTACCGGCCCAAGCCCGGTGGCGAAATGTTGAACTACTTCTCCGCGCAACGCTGGCCGTGTGGCCAAAGCCGTCCCGAACAAGCCGCGCGGACCCGCATATGTACCATTAGCGAAGACTGCTGCGGCGTAGCGACGCCCCTGTGGGTCAAAGCGAAAGAGGGCCGGTAAAGCTGCGACGCTTTGCACGGTAACGGTATTGCTCCGTCCGGTGCGCGTGGTGACGACAACAGGCAGATTGCCCGTCGGAAGCGACTGCGGGGCGAGGACGTTCAATTGACCGGGGCTAACGAAATAGACAAAGGCAGGAACGCCGCCGATGGTGACGGAAACGCCGTCAATGCTGGTTGGGAGAGCGTTGCCAATGAAGTCCGCTGCTCCCCAGACACGAGTTGTTCCCGCCAGCGCGGTGCCGGTGATGGTGATCCAGGAGCCGGGGCTGACCTGATTGCCAAAGCCTGCGCCTTCAACGACCGCGCTGATCACCGGATTGGCACCTGCCGCTCCGATGGGAGCGTAGTCGAAGGTGAGGTTTCCGCCTAGCTCGCTCAAGCTCAGGAAGGCCACGTAGTAGGTGCCCGGCTCGAAGACGGGGCTCGAGTTGCTATTGAGCAAGAAAGCTCTGGTTTCGTTCCGGACCAGGATGCGATAGTCTGCCTGCGGCACTCCGTCTTCAAAGCGCACTGGCTGATTTCGCCTGACGAGCATCAAGAGATTGCTGTTGGAGGCCGCACGTAAACTCAAGCCCTGCCAGCCGGCCTGCGTATCGATCCGGAATTGGCGGGTCAAAAGCACTCCGGTGTTGAAGCTTGCGGGCAGGAAGAGATTGCGCACGTCGTTTGGCGGAGTCAGGTCCGGGCTGGGCGCGTAAGTTACCTCATTGCGAAGCGTCGCCCTCAGGCTGAAGCGCGCAGCGGCGGCGCGGCTGTAATTTTGCACGGCAATGAAGTAAGTGCCCGGCCGCAAGTTTGGCAGCGTCGAGGTAGTCAGCAACATCCGTTCGGCGTTGGCCGCCGAGGCAGAGATCCCTTCCGCCAGCGGAAGACCCTCACCGCCGGGCTGCACGGGTGCGCCATGGTTCACATAAAGATCCACATCCTGGTCGCCGGAAAGTTCGATGTCGAGCCCGGTAGCGCCTGGTGGGACCACGAAGCGGAACTGACGGGTGTTCAGGAAATTTGTCGGTGCCGAGCCTGTTACCACCACGCCGGATTGCAGGACCGGGAAGCCCCCGGCGATACCTTGTGGATCCTCAACGAGCGTCACCCGGAGCGCATACTCCACTTCCACCGGGCTCAGGTTCGCCACGTTGAAGTAATACTCACCAGCCTGCAATTCCGGCGAGTTGTTGAGGGTCACGGTGCCATTGAGGCTGCTGCCGTCTCCGAGGGTGTACTCGGAAACCACCTGACCACCCTGTACATCGACTGGTGTCCGGAAGCGAATGTAGGTCCGTACGTTCGCCGTTGCCTCAACCTGGACTCTCATCTGGCTGACGCCACGCGGCACTTCAATCCGGAAGTCATCCGGGGCCAAAAGCGCGCCTAAATTCGCAGGCTTTGCGGCGATGCGGCTTACGCGCGTCACGCCGTTCTCCAGAGGAAAGGAATCTTCCGCATAGAGAGAGGTTGCGCCGGTCAAGCCGCGGTTGGCTACGATTTGAGCCACCTGATCCCGCACGGAATTTCCGTAAAGTGCATTGGCTGCGGCGACCAGTGATTGGGCAGCAGAATAGAAACCCATTTGGGCCGACATGCGAGCCAGGCCGTTGATGGCGATGAGATCTCCGCGCTGCTGGCCTTGCGTGCGCCGGATATCCCACAGTGCGCCACTGAACATGAGTGAATCCTGGTGGGCCGAACCCTGTACCGATTCCGGGTAACGAGTCTGATTGTCAACGGTGCGCAAGAAGGGTTCTCGCGTCAGAAAGTTCGGTGAGGGGCTTAACACCGGAAAGAACTCGCCCACCGCGGGGTTGTTGAAAAAGCTGGCGGCGAAATAGTCCGCAAAGGCTTCGTTGACGGCCCGGAACTGGTTGGAGCTGTTCAGCGAATTCACAATCGAATGGACCATGGCGTGGCCGTATTCGTGAAAGAGAATGCTGGAGTCAAGCGTCGTATCGGCCGCAAGAAGGTTTGTCAGCATGAAGATCCCGCCGCGATTTTCGAACAAAACCGGGCTAAAGAAAGCATTCACGTCATAGGGATTTTCCGGGTCGATGAACTGAACGATGACGTCGAATTGCCGGTTCAACCCGTTGTAGCCGAGACTCCGCAAAAAGTTCGCCGCCCGGGCAATGCCGTAATAGGCTTGCACCTCAGAGAAACGAGGGTCATTGGGAGGGTAAAGAAAGTTTCCGTTGGCATCCGCTTGGGCCAGTTGCGTCTCAGCGCTGATCAGACCTTCGAAGGGAACGAAGCCAACCAGGATCGGAAGAAAGCTGAATACCCGCACGTTCGGACCATTGAGTCTGGCGGAGTTGATGCCAGGCAGTACGGCTTGCGTAAGGGGCGAAGAAATGGGGCTGCTGGGAAAGACAAGTCCCTGCGCGGACTGGCGCTGGATCAGGTCAAAAGTCTCGAGGACATCGCCGGTGTCCGCATCGATCAGCACGCGTTGAGCCTCCCGTATGCCCCGCGTCAGGATCACGCGCCAGACGCCGTGCAGCGTCCCTTCGCGGTCCGCTTTGAACCAGCGGTCGATCGTGTGTATTTTGGCTTCAGGCCATCCCAGTTTGGCTTTTGCCTTTTCGACGGCCACACCTTCGTTGAGGGAACCAAATGCCACGCGTGCCCCGACGGCAGGCTGACGCCGTTGCCCGAGCCGGCCGGTTTCGACCCGCTCCAGTCCAGCCCGCGCACTGCGCACGCGCACGGCTTCCTCACCCCATACGGGAATTCCTTCCAGCAGGAACTGTTCCCGCACGACCTCCGTCTCACCCAGTTTCGCTGTAGATGTCTCGACCCAAGTCTGGGCACAAAGCGAAACCGCAACAAGCAGGAGAAGATATCGGCGAACCATGGGGATATGTTACTCGATCTCGAAGTGTATGCCCTGGGCTAGCGGCAGTGCTCCCGAGTAATTCACAGTAACGGTCTGGCGGCGCATGTAAGCCTTCCAGGAGTCACTGCCAGATTCACGTCCGCCACCGGTATCTTTTTCTCCGCCAAAGGCGCCGCCGATCTCGGCACCCGAGGTGCCGATGTTGACATTGGCGATGCCGCAATCAGATCCGCGCGCGGACAGGAATTGTTCAGCGTGCTGCAGATTTGTGGTGAAGATTGCGCTCGACAAGCCTTGCGGCACTTCGTTGTTCCACTCGATGGCGTGGTCGAGCGTGTCGAAGTCGATGGTGTGGAGGATGGGAGCAAAGACTTCTTCGTGCACGATTGGCATGTCATGCCTCGATCGGACAATTGTCGGCTCGACGAAATTTCCTTGAAGCCTCTGTCCGCCGTAGAGCAGTTCCCCGCCCTGCTTTTGAATTTCCGCTATCGCTAGTTCGTAATTGCTGACGGCACGCGAGTCGATCAGCGGACCCATCAGTGTCGCGGGGTCGAGCGGGTCTCCGATATTGACTTGCTGGTAAGCGGCAATCAACCTTTGCCGGAAGCTATCGGCAATCGACTGGTGCAGAAATAAACGGCGGAGCGAAGTGCAGCGCTGGCCCGCTGTTCCCACCGCCGAAAAAAGACAGGCTCGCAAGGCTAGACCCAGATCCGCGTCCGGCAGGATGACGATGGCATTGTTGCCGCCGAGCTCGAGCAAAGTGCGGCCGAGCCGACGACCCACGCGTTCGGCAACCACTCTGCCCATCCGGGTGGAACCGGTGGCAGAAATGAGCGGCAAGCGCCGGTCATCGAGCATGGCTTCCCCGACCGTGGGGATGTCGCCCACGAGCAACTGGAATACTCCCGCGGAGCCGTGGCGCTGCAAGACCTCCTGGACGATCCGGTCCACGGCCAGGGCGGTGAGGGGCGTTTGCTCCGAGGGTTTCCAGATGACGACGTCGCCGCAGACGGCGGCAATCAGGGCATTCCAGGCCCAGACGGCAACGGGAAAGTTGAAGGCCGTAATCACACCGACCGGACCGAGCGGATGCCATTGCTCGTAGAGGCGGTGGCCGGGGCGCTCGGAGTGTGTGGTCATGCCGTACAGTTGGCGCGAAAGCCCCAGGGCAAAGTCGGCAACGTCGATCATCTCCTGCACTTCGCCGAGGCCTTCCTGGAGAATCTTGCCCATCTCCAAGCTCACCAATGCGCCCAGATCCTGCTTGTGGGAACGGAGTGCTTCAGCGATTTCACGCACAATCAGACCCCGTTGGGGGGCGGGCACCAGACGCCAGCGCTGGAAAGTTTCCTGCGCGCGCGCAACTGTTGCTTCGTAGTCAGAAGAGGTGGCCAGTTTGACCCGGCCCAGGACTTCGCCGGTGGCCGGGTTGACGCTTTCCCCTCCGCCGGCAGGGCCCGGAGGGACGCCCAGGCGATCGAGAATCAGCTTTGTGTCAAGCATTGAAACCCCCTTGGCCCTGTGACGAATTCGCCGCCCAGCGCCTTCACCTCATTTTCCAAAACCTCCACGAGCCGATGCTGGAAGTCCGGCTCGGCCCATTGCGGCTGCTCATAGTGATCGAGAATCTTCAAGGCCGCCTCGCGCGTGGTTGCCCCACGGGGCTTGGTGGCCCGCACGTGCAACGGGTCACCGATGATGGTTCTCCCGCTGGCTTCCCAGACCAGCCTGGCGAGTTCCGGGGGCTCACAAGGCAGAATCGGGGCGACGGTGGCATAAGTTTCGAGACCCATCTCCCGTAATGCCTCAATTGCCCGCAGCCGGTCTTCGATCGGCTCGCAGCGTGGCTCGAAAATTTTGCGTATGCGGTCGTCATTGGTTGTGATGGACATACTGATGCGGACGATGGTTCTCTCCGCAACAGTTCGCAGCAAGTGCGCGTCGCGCAAAACGTTGGGTGAGCGGGTTTGCAGGACAAAGACTTTGGGCGGCCGCATGTAGATGGATTCGAGCAGGCGCGGCATCATTTCTTCGGTGAGTTCGGCGGGCTGGTAGGGGTCGGTCAGCGGAGAGCAATAGATGATCTGATCGGGGCGCAATTCTTTCTTGAGCAGTTCTGGCGCATTGGTTTTGTAGGTGGTGTATTCGCCCCAGTGACGCCAGTCGTCCGGCTGCAAGCCGCCCTGAACGCGCATGGTCGGGACATAGCAATAGCTGCAACCATAGGTGCAATTCCGGGCGGGAGTGAGGGAATGGGTGAAGCCGGCTTCGGCGAGGAAGCCGCTTACGGGCGAAAGGATGCGCCGGGCGCGGGATTCGAAGATCGGCAGCAGCTTCACGCTAGAGCAAACCTTGCGGCATTGCCTCCGGTTCGGCGTGTTCCAGTTCTACGAGCGTCAACACGTTATGGCGGATGGTATCGCAGATTTCTTCAAGCGGCAGATCGTTGGCGTCATGGCCGAAGGGGCCTTCAATTTCGACACCGATTTCTTCCACGCCAAACAGGACATAGCTGAGAACGAGAGTGTCAAATACCGTGCCCCATCCGTAAGTGTCAACCAGCGCAAAAGGCAAGCTGAAGCAATAAAGGACGAGCGCACGGCGCAGATGGATGACATAGGCGAAGGGCAGTGGAGTTTTGCGAATCCGCTCACAGCCGCCGAGATCATCGATGAGAGCTTCTACGTTTCTCTCCAGACCACGCATCTGGACATCGGTGATGGTGCCCCGGCGTTCGGCCTGTTTGAGTGCCGCCGTGATTTGAGTGGCGATCGCCAAAGGAGGATGTTGGGCGTCTTCCAAACCGGGCATGACCGTGCCTCGCAGATGATGCATGGTGGCCGGGGCGAAATCGGCGATCAGGCGAGCCAGTTTTACAACCAGGTCGCGGTCGGCAGCCAGGTGAACCGCGACGCCGCGGATGAGGTTTCGCGAGTCATTGACGAGTGCTCCCCAGAGCTTGCGGCCTTCCCAAAAGCGGTCATAGGCGGAGTTTGTGCGAAAGACCAGCAAGAAGCCCAGCACAGGGCCGACCAGTACATGCAGGAGCGAGGATATGTTTACATCGGAAACTTGCTTGTGAAAGACCACGACCGCAGCTGACCACACCACACACAATGCCACACGGCCGATGATCTCGCGAACCATCGAACCCCGGATGTCAAAGAAATGGTGCAGCCAGCGGTGCGGATCGTAGGTGATCAATCAGTTGCTTCCGGTGCTACGCGGGGTCGCGTTCTTGACGTGCTTGTCAAACCAGTCAACCATTTCAAAAAGCACATGCTCGACGGATTCTTTGGCCGAATAGCCATGCGATTCGTGGGGCAGGGTGACATAGCGCACCGTGCCACCGTTGCCGCGAATGGCCATAAACATCCGTTCACTCTGAATGGGGAAAGTGCCCTGGTTATTGTCTGCTTCGCCGTGGATCAGCAGGATGGGCTCCTTGATCTGGTTGGCGACCATAAAGGGTGACATCTTCAGATAGGTAGGCATAGCCTCCCAGAAGGTGCGGCGCTCGCGCTGGAAGCCGAACGGTGTCAGGGTTCGGTTGTAGGCGCCGGAGCGGGCCACGCCGGCCCGGAAGAGATCGGTATGGGCCAGCAGGTTGGCCGTCATGAAGGCGCCATAACTGTGGCCGCCTACGCCGACGCGGTCCGGATCGGTGACGCCCATTTCAGCGGCTTTGTCGATGGCGGCCTTGGCCGAGGCGGACAATTGTTCGACGTAGGTGTTGTTGGCTTCCTCAGGCGCGCCGACGATGGGGATGGTGGCACCGTCCAGCACGGCATAACCCATCAGCAGGAAGAAGAGGTGAGAATAGCCGCTGATGGAGGTAAAGCGCTTGGTGGAACCGCTGACCTGGCCGGCGGTATCGGCGTCATCAAATTCGACGGGGTAGGCCCAAACGACGGTGGGGAGGCGAGTGCCCGCTTTGTAGTTGGGCGGCAGGTAGAGGGTGAAGCTCAAATCGACACCGTCATTGCGCTTGTACTGCACGAGCTGTTTGGTGATGCCGCGGAGTTGGGGTGCCGGGTCGACAAATTTGGTGAAGGCCTGCATGGCGCCTTTGCTGTCGCGGATGTAGAAGTTGGGGACTTCGGTGGGGGATTCGCGCCGCGTCAGGAAGCGGGAGCCATCTTCGCTGAGCAGAGCTTCCACGGTTTCGTAGTGGTCCGCGTCGCACTCAAAGAGGCGTTCTTTCTTGCCGGTTACGGGGTCAAGTCGATCAAGGAAGGGGCGGTCGCCTTTGGGGGAAGAACCGTTGCCTTCCAGGAAGAGATAGCCGCCGCTTTCCGCCAGAACACGCTGGCCGGTGGGCAGGGTTCGGGTCACGAAGGTGCCGGGGTTGCGGTAGCGGTCCTGCTGATTGCGTTCGGTGAGGAGTTGACGCTCTTTACCGCCATCCTTGACGAGGAAAGTGCGAACCCAATTGCGACTCCAGTCATTGTCGTTGAGGATCAAGGTGGAGCCGTTGGCGCTCCAGACGGGTTGGCCCGCGAGGCGTTGTTCGATCTTGAGCAATTCTACCGGCTCGCTCTTGAAGGGGGCCGACACGGCCAACATCCTTTCGCGATTGGGAACTTTTTCTTTCGGGTTGCCGCCATCGAGGGCTTCTACCCAATAGAGGGTCGCTGGCGTACCGGGCTTCCAATTGAGCGAGCGCGGCCCGGTGGAAACGCCACCGATGGGGATGCGCTCCATCATGGGCAGGCTGGCCACTTTGTATTCCATCTGGCCCGTTTTGCTCCAGACTTCAACTTCGCGAGGAAAGTTGGAATAGGGCAGGACATAAGAGAAAGGACGGCGGATGGAAGAAACGAGGAGGTGCTGGCCGTCCGGGGAGGCATCCTGTCCGATGATCATGGCGGGCTTGCCGACAAGGGTGATCTGACTGTTGACGACGTTGACCATGGCGAGCTGCGATTGGGCGAAGTACTCAAAGAGTTGCTCGTCGTAAGGATTCTTGAGCATGTCCTGGTAGGTGCGGGTCGCACCGGCCTTACCAGAGGATTGTTGGATGCTGGGGGCGCTCGGCGCGGCCGGGGCTGCTGGCACCGGACCGCGGGTGGCAGGTACGAGCCGGACGAGGAGCGTGCGGGAATCGGGCATCCAGTCGAGGGGGCTGCCGACGGCGCCGTTCAGAATTGCTTTGTCGATCTTTCTGACCTTGCCGGTAGCCGTTTCTCCGACCCACAATTCGAGGCTCTTGGGTGTGTGATTGATTACACCGAAGTAGCGGCCATCCGGGGACCAGCTTAGGCCGGTGAGTGCGGCAGTGGGAGGCAGATCGAGCTTCTGGATTTGTCCGCCGTCAATGCGCTGTAAGTATGGAGCTTTCGAGTAGGCAGTCAAATGAGGGCCAGAGTTGGCAGGGTCGATGCGGAAGCCTGCCAGACGTAACATGGGCTTGGCGAGGTCGGCGATAGTAGGGTTGCGCACGGGCTCGAGGAACATGACGTGGGTGCGCGTAGGATTGACGCTGGCGGTGGGTGTCGCAGGGGCGTTCAGTACATCGAGAATCGCCTGCGGAGGCTTCTGATAGCTGGTCTGCGCAAAAGAGCTTAAGGCAAGACAGGTCAGGGCAAGAGTACAACGGAGCATAGCAAGCAAGGTAACACGGCCCGCTGACTCACGTGAGCTTGTAGCTCTAATGCCGCAATCCCGCCAGGGTATTGCGCAGGTCTGCGGCGAGGTCGCTCATCTGGCTGGAGGTGCCGGCGGTTTCCTCGGCTGCGGAGGCGAAGTTTTGGGTTTCGGCGGAGATGCGTTGCATGGAGCCGGAGATTTGATCCATGCCTCCTGCTTGCGACCGGCTTAGCGCGTGGACGCGTTCGAGCAGGGCCTGCATCTGCTGCGTCGCTTGATTGAGGTGAGCAAACTGGCCCGCTACAGCCTCAATATTGACTGCACTGGATTCGACGCGGGCAACCGAGTTAGAGATGAGGGTATCGATTTCTGAGGTTGCCTCTGAGGTGCGCACGGCCAGGTCTCTGACCTGGTCGGCAATCACGCCAAAGCCTCCGCCCTGATTGCCGCTGCGGCTCGCTTCAATGCTGGCGTTGACGGCGAGGATATTGGTTTGGCGGGCAATTTCCATCATGAGGTTGACGATACCGGCAATTTTGCGGCTCATGGCTGAAACTTCTTGCATCTCAGCGTTGACTTGGCCCAAGCGGGCGTTTGCTTCAGCCATTTCGTTGACCGTACGGCTGATCTGCTTCTCAGTTTCCGCAGCAGACTTGAGACTGGAATTGACTTCTGACTTCATGCGCTGACTGGCGTCGGCAATCTGATCGACCATGCTGGCCTGAGTGGCGGCGGACTTGGCGAAACTCTCGACGAAACCGGCGATTTCACGGGAGCCGACGGCCACCTGATCCGCCGTCAAATCCACCTGCTCTTCGAGGATTCCGCGCATGCGGATGGTGGCGGCGAATTGGCGGGCAATCCAGCAGCAGATCACAGTTTCGATGACGACAAAGAGTGCGTGGACAGCCACATCGGCAAAGCCGGCTTCATAGTTGAAGACGGCACTGGGCAGCAGCCACCAGCCCAGAAGGTGATGCGCGGCAATGGTGGCAGCCGCAGTAATCAGCACCCATTCACTGGCGGCATAGCAGAGCACAGCGAGGAAGCTGAAGATGTGGAAGTGATATTCAATTTTTCCTTCGCCCTGAAAGATCAGCAACATGGACATACCCATTGTGGCTGCGGCAATCGTGAGGGAGGCACCGAGGCTGGCCGGTTTGGCATAGGTCAGAAGGGCTGGAAAGACAAAGAGGAGCAAGCTGCCAGCCAGGGCCACGGGTAGCGTGCCAAAGCCAAAGAGGGCGAGCAGGAGGAATACAGGGATATGCAAGGCCAGGAGGAGCAGGAGGAAGCGGTTGGCTTGCGTCCGGTGCTGGATCTCGAAGGAATTCATGGTTTCAGGAACCAACCTTTCAGCCGTAAGGCTAGGGATTCGGCGCGGAGATCGCGGGAAGTGGTGCAACCGGTAGAGGGAAGCGAAGCCTGCCGAAGCCGATGTTGAACGTTGAACAAAATGCGCTTTTCCCAGCGCGGAGCGGGTTCGTAGCCGCCGGAATAGGCCACTTGGCCGCCGGGTTCGCGGACAACCAGCCAGGGGGCAGCCAGAATGCCGCTTTCAGCCGGAGAGGCTTCAAGACGGACGGTAAAGCCGGACTCGACCAGGCTTTGGTGCACCGGTTGAGGCTGTCCAATAAATACAATGACCTCATCGAAGCCATCGGCCGGACCGCGGGAGAGGAGGTAATCCATCAGCCGCCCAGAACAGCGGCAATCCTCAGCGGCGAAGTGATAAACGGTTCTCCGGGGGGAGAGCTCCGCGAGCCAAGTCTCCTTCAGCGTGTTCTGCAGAGGGGCGTGGAAGGATACCAGCAGCGCACCGCTGGCCAGTGTAACCAGCAGGCCCAGTGTGGTGAGGATTGCTTCTGTCCGGTAACGCAACATCTTCAGATGTGCTTATCGGTAGCTACTGTTGGATTCCGAGCGAAACTTTCAAGAATGGTATGGCGGCCGCACCGTCGGTGCGGTGGTCCCCGTCGAAGTAGGCCAATTGCCGGAGGCGGACATCCTTGACATAGGCCTTTAAGCGGTCAAACTCATATTCGACCCATTTGTCCTCGCCCACGGGATCGCGGTGCCCGCGTTCGACGAGGAAAGGAATTTGATGCAAGTTGGCACCGAGGGCCGCCAGTTCGGCGTGGCTGGCGATATTGGCCTGGTTCCATTCATAGATTTCGTATTCGGCGGTGTGCACGTAGCTGTAACGCAGTGCGGGGTCGATGAGTTTGCGAATCCACTCATTGAAATTGCCACCACAGACGATGGCCCGGAAGCGGGGGTCGAAGACGGGAACGCGTAAGGCGGTGGCACCGCCGTAGGAAAGGCCGTAGTAACCGATTCGTTTGCTGTCGATGTTGGGGAGACTTTGCACGTAATCGAGCAGGCGGGAGTACTGCGCGGTGATAAAGGAAAAGAGCGAAAGGCCGCGCGGGTTGGCGAGCAATTGCAGGTCGCGGAAGTTGCCGGTGTAGGGGTTCTGGGGGCAAAGCACGATGAAGCCGGCGGCGAGCAGCTTCTCGGCGAAGTTGCGGTAGGTCCTGTATTCGGCCGAGTCGATGTGCTGCTGGAAAAGCCACTCGGGCCGCCCCATCAGGCCATGCTGGACGACGACGAGGGGCCGCCGCTCAAACTCGCGCATCCCCTTGGGGCGAAGCAGAACGGCCTGGGCGATGACTCCCGGCAGGGCATCGATGGTGAGGGAGGTGGCAATCCAGGTGGGGGCTTCGGCGACGGTGCGCTCCCGCTCGCGGAAGGGTCCCTGGTAGGCGGGGAGAAGCCCCACTACTTCTTCCTGCCAGCGCCTGGCCACGCTGCGGGCTCCACTGGTTCGCAACAAGGTCGCCCGGCGCGCTTCTGCGGCGGGGATTTGGCCCAGGAGGTGCTTTTCAAGTGGGGCGATGTTGTCGGTCATGCGCTCGACGACGCGCTCATCATGACGCCTGATGCTGAGGCCGAAGGCATTTTCTTGCGGGCGTGGCTTGTCGACTGGCCCCAGCAGTTCTGCGAGCGGTGGCTCCAGCCGGACGGGCATTTTGTAGCGCTTTTGCGCGTCCTGAAAGTGGGCGAGTTCAAAGCCCAAGGGGATTTGCGCAAAGGGATAGCCCAGGCGTCGAACGCGTTCACGGAGTTCGGGCGCAATGAGGCGGGGCGCGATGACAATGGCTTTGGGGTATTTGGCGCAGTCCAGCTTGCGGTAGCTGAGCAGCACGACAACTTCACGCGCGCCGGTGGCTTCGCAGCGGTCGGCTTCGAGCAGGAGCGGGTGAGCGGGTAGCTGGGCCTGCTTGACAGGCAGTTTTTGCAAGTAGGCGCGAATGCCTGCGTGCATTTCGCTCAGGGGTCCCTGAGCCGGGCCAGGGGCCAGAGTCAGGCTGAAGACAAGACTAAGTCGAAGTGCGCCGCGTCCGTTCATCGAATACCACTCGCTTTCCGGTTCGCAAACTTTCAATTGTCATGACCAGGGCGATCGAAGTCGCCAGTCCATTTTCCACTGTCGCATTGGGGTCCTTGCGGGAGCGGATGCATTCGAGGAAATTCCGGATGTGGTCGCGGGTAGCACGGGCAAAATTGCCCATCTCGACGTGTTGGCGGGCTGGTTTCAGTTCGGGCCCGGGGGTCTCCTCATAGAGGGACCAGCCTTCGCGATTGACGTCGAGGCGCGCTTTGTTGCCATGGAACTGCTTGAGTTGATCCTGGGAAGAGTGATAGCGCATGGCCTTATAGCCGAGGGTAAAGTTGGTCAGGTAATTCTCGGCAAATTCGAGCGAGATGTTGGCGGTGTCGGGGATTTCGGCGCCCTTCAGATTCAACTGGCCGCCGGCGGCGGTAACAGCGAGGGGGGCTTTGGAGTTCATGAACCACTGGATGGCATCGAAGATGTGAGCCGCCTGACCGATGATCAGACCGCCGGAATAATCGTAGTAGTAATACCAGTTGAAGAAACGCGCTTCGTCGACCGGGCGGCCGGGGGCAGTGCCGAGCCAGGCTTTCCAGTCGAGGTCTCCCTTGAGTTGCGACGGGTTGAGCTCGCGCTGGTGGTTGAGCCACCAACTGGTGACGAGGCGGACTTCGCCGAGGACGCCGGAATCGACGACGCCTTTGGCCTCGATGAATATCGGGGAGCTGCGACGCTGGGTGCCCACCTGCACGACTCGTTTGGTGCGGCGGACGGCCTCGACCATGCGGTAGCCTTCCTCAATGGTGTGGCTGAGCGGCTTTTCAACATAAACGTCTTTGCCTGCCTCGACGGCATCGATGACCATTTGGGCGTGCCAGTGGTCCGGGGTGGAAACGATCACCGCATCGAGGCTCTTGTCTTCGAGCATGCGGCGGTAGTCGGTAAATGCTTTGGCGCCGGTTGAGGCGAGCTTCAGGCCGGCTTCAAGGTTGGGCCGGTAGACATCGCAGACAGCGGGGATTTCGAAGCCGATCTCCTTAAATTCTCCGGTAAGGAATCTGCCCCGGCCGCCGGCCCCGATCACGCCGACGGTGGCGCTGTCATTGGCTCCGAGCACTCTTTGCATCGACGCGGCAGTAGCCAGCCAGGTTCTTCGCATCATCGTATGAATAGTCTAAATGAAAATAGGGCAACCCTTGCGGGGTTGCCCAGATTGAGTTGAAAGATAAGAAGAATCGCGAAATTCTTAGCGACGGCGACGAGCCAGCGCACCGAGACCGAGGAGACCGGCACCGATCAGAGCGATCGAGCTGGGTTCCGGGATCTCGCCGTTGGGCTCGTCACGCACGTTGAAGATGACACGGACAAAGGTTTCGGAGTCGAAAGCGGTGAGGGCATCGACGTTGGTTCCGATGGTGCCACCTGAAACGCTGGAGATTGCGTTAACGGCGGTGCCATTAGCTCCTGTATTCCACTGAGCGACGCCACTGCCGAACAGGGCGAGCAGAGAGTAGTAAGGGTTGTTGGTTGCACCAGGGAAGAAATTCGGGTTACCCGCAATGTAGGTTGTACCAGAGGCACCCACTGTTCCAGAAGGATAGGAACCCTGCGGGTTGTTAGCAGAAATCGTTGTCAAGCCGGCCAAACCGTTTTGCAGCCCACCACCGACGGCATTGCCGTATTGGAAGCGCTGGGTATAAAAAGAGGTATCGACAAAACCGCTGTCAGCAGTTCCAACCAGGTTGAAGGTTACCGAACCACCGAAGAAGCTGGCCCCACCGAGATTCGAAGTGCCAGTCGCGTCGCTCGAAACATCGACGGTGATTGACGTGATGTCAGCGGCATCGATGCTATAAAAAGCAAAACCGTTGAAGAGCAAATCAAAGCTGGTGCCGTTGGTAATGCTACCAGTGCTCTGCACCTGCACGATCTGTGCCCCAAAAGAAGTTGCTGCCACAAGCAGCATACTCAAGATAATTTTTTTCATTCATCCCTCCTAGAGATATCCATCGAGTACTAGCTAGAGCAAGGACTCATCAATGAAAGTATAGGCTTTGTACTAGTCCCAGTCAAGAGTACGGAAGGGAATATTTCGCTACAGTCCCATGACTAAAGCGTTGAAAGTACTAAATCTTGCAGATCATGAAGATTTATTCATGAAGCAACCCTGGACTGTAACGATTCGTTAACCTAGAGAGGAGGACTAAAGTACCAATGACCGTTTTTCCCGCGCTGGTGGCGCTACTTTTTACTCAGACCAGCCCAGCTCCGGCACCGGAGGAACAGGTGAACTGGAATGGGCTGCTAAAGCAGAGCGGCTTTTTTCTGGGGGTCAAGCACAGCTTTCGACTCGCGATGGAACCCGCCACGCGGGCCGGAATGCGTGGACCCTTTTTTCGGGGATATTATGACTCCCTGTCGAATTTGCATGGTTGGACGGACGGCGATCCCTTTTACGTGAATTATGTGGGGCACCCGATTCAAGGAGCGATTTCTGCATATATTTGGGTACAGAATGATCCGAAGTTCCGGCAAGCCGAGTTTGGGAACAACAGCCTTTATTGGAAGAGCCGCCTGCGGTCGACAGCCTTTTCCTGGGCCTACAGCACGCAATTTGAAATCGGGCCGGTGAGCGAGGCAACGATCGGGAAAGTGCAGGCGCGGTATCCGGCGCAGGGCTTTGTCGATCATGTGGCGACCCCCTTAGTAGGGCTAGGGTGGCAGGTAGGGGAAGATTTTCTGGATCGCCACGTGATTCGACGTTTTGAGGACCGCTTTGAAAACTTTTATGCGCGGATGATGGTGCGGGGATGGCTCAATCCCAGCCGGAGCTTTGCGAACCTGATGCGGCTGAAGGAACCCTGGTACCGCGACACGCGCCCGGGAATTGGCAAGTACCGCAAGGGGACGGCACCACCGATGGAGCCACCACCGATGCGGCCGGGGGACATCAACGAGTTATCCCGATTTGAGTTCACGATGTCGCCCCAATACCTGCTGAGCCCCGGACCGCGCGCCTCGCTGCACTGCCTGGGGGGACTGGGGTCAGCGCAATGGGTTGCCACGCCGCGACGGGGATGGGTGGCTGAAGTAGGAGGCTGCAAGATGCTCGATCAGAAGGAGTATTTTTCGAGCGACATCATTACCTATATGGCCGGACCGCGCTTCACCTTCCCCAAGGGCCGCTGGGTGCCTTACTTTCAGGTGCTTGGGGGCGGCAAGCGGGTGACGATTAACGAAATCGACCCGGTGCGGCGGGCGGAGTACCAGGCCGCGAACCCGGGGCGTGAGTTGGGTTACGAGTTCCATCGCTTCTGGACAAATTTCAATCAGTCGAATGGTTTGGCGATCAGTGTTGGCGGCGGGGTGGATTACCGGCTGTCGCGCTTTCTGAATTGGCGGCTGGCCAGCCTGGATGTCAATTATGCCCGAATGCCGCAGCCGGATATTGCGCGCTATCCGACGAGTATTCGCCTGACTACGTCCGTTACGCTGCGGGTTGGCAACTGGTAGGCTGATTTTGATGCAAAGCTCACCGAATTCCCAGATCCAGATTGCGCTGATTGGCTGTGGCGGAATGGGGCAATCCGATGCCCGGGTGGCGACGTCGCTGGGGGCCCGGTTGGTAGCCGCAGCGGATATCTTTGACAGCCGGCTCACGCGGATGAAAGAGGTTTACGGCGCGGATATTTTGACGAGCCGGCAGTACCGGGAAGTGCTGAGCCGTCCGGATGTGGACGCCGTAATCGTGGCAACTCCCGACCACTGGCATGCCCGAATTACCGCTGATGCGCTGCGGGCTGGGAAACATGTTTATTGCCAGAAGCCAATGATTCACCGCGTGGAAGAAGGCCCGGGAGTGATCGCTGCTGAAAAGGCCTCCGGGAAGGTGCTGCAAATCGGGAGCCAGTATGTCAGTTCCCACGTTTTCCAGAAAGCTCGTGATCTCTTCCGGCAGGGGGTGCTGGGGCAGTTGACGCTGATTGAATCGTGGCTCGACCGCAATACGGCACTGGGGGCCTGGCAGTACTCGCTGCCAGTGAATCCGCAGCGCAGCGAAATCGACTGGGAGACTTTTCTGGGCCATGCCCCGAAGCGGCCCTTCGAACCGGTACGGCTCTTCCGGTGGCGGAATTACGATGATTACGGCACGGGGGTGGCGGGCGATTTGTTCATTCATCTGCTGAGCGCGATTCACACCGTGACCGGATCGCAGGGCCCGACGCGGGTCTTCGCCAGTGGCGCAGTGCGGTTCTGGAAGGATGGGCGGGATGCTCCGGATGTGATGCTGGCTGTTCTCGATTATCCGGGCTTCCCCTTGAGCTTGCGGGTCAATCTGGCCAGTGGCGTGGCGCAGGAACAATTCGGCTTTCGCTTCTATGGATCGGAGGGGATATTGCATGCGACCTCCAATTCGTTGAGGCTGGAGAAAGCGCCAAAAGAGTCTGCGCCGGGCTACACCATCAGCACTTTTTCGGCGGCGGATCAGAAAGCATTTCTGGCCGATTACCAGCGCCGCTATCCTGCAACCACTCCGCGGGTGGAGGGGGCCACGCAACAGGTATTTACCCCCCAGATTGACGCCCATCGCGCGCACCATATTGCCTTTGCCGATTCCATCCGGAACAGGACGCCCAGTATTGAAGACGGCACATTCGGGTACCGGGCAGCAGCGCCGGCGCTGCTTTGCAACGAGAGTGCAGCCAAGGGGACGGCACTGGGTTGGGACCCGGTGGCGCTTCGCCGCGTCTAGCAGCTTTGAGCTTCTTTGGAGCGTCATTGCGCGTACTCTATTTATAATGCTGCGAATTTGTTTACTGCTATCCGCGACGACACTGTTTGCCCAGCATGGCGCACCCAATCCAGGCAAGATTGTCCCGAAGATCTGGCCCGGCTATGGAGAGCATCACTTTGAGATCTCAACCACCCATGATGAGGCCCGGCAATGGGCCAATCAGGGCATCCGGTTGATTTATGCCTTCAACCACCCTGAAGCAGCAGCCAGTTTCCGGAAGGCGACTGAACTCGATCCGCATTGTGCGTTTTGCTTCTGGGGACTCGGCTTCGCGTTGGGCAACAACATCAATGCGCCGCTGATGCCGGAACATGCCAAGCCTGCTTATGCGGCAGCGCAGCAGGCGCTCCGGTTAAAAGGGCAAGCGACAAAGCGGGAAGCAGCTTACATCGAGGCGCTGGTTGAGCGCTATGCGGCAGAAAATCCCAAGGACCGCACACCGCTCGACAAGGCCTATGCCGTGGCGATGCAGCGAGTGGCGCAGCAATTTCCAGACGACCTCGATGCGCAAACTTTGTATGCCGATGCGCTGATGAATCTGACTCCCTGGAAGCTTTGGACGCGTGATGGAAAGCCAAACACCTACACGCTGGAGATTGTGAGCCTGCTTGAAGCCGTGCTGCAGCGGGACCCCCGGCATATCGGGGCAAACCACCTGTATATCCACGCCGTCGAGGCCTCGCCAACGCCGGAACGCGCTTTGGCGAGTGCGGCAATCCTGTCGAGTCTGGCCCCGGCCAGTGGGCATCTGGTGCACATGCCGGCGCACATCCTGACGCGTACCGGGGACTATGCCACTTCGGCGGAACTGAACCGGAAGGCGGCGGCGCTCGACAAAGCTTATTTTGAGAGCGTGGGAGGACCCACTTATTACACGCCGTACTGGTTTCACAACCTGCATTTTCTGAGCGCAAACCTGGCGATGCTCGGCCAATATCGCGAAGCGCATGAGGCGATTGTGGCTGCGGCACGCGAACTGGAACCGGTTGCCCGGATGGATGCTGCATTTGAGCCGGCGCTGGCGATGCCGTGGTTGGTTGAGGTGCGTTTTCAGAAGTGGGACAAGATTCTGGCCAGCGCGCAGCCGCCGAGCTTCAGCTTGAGCGTGCACCATGTCTGGCTCTTTGCCCGTGGGATGGCGCAGGCGGCCAAGGGCCAGCTCCCGCAGGCGCGGGAATCCCGGGCAGCATTTGCGAAAGCGATTTCGACGTTATCGGAGGATCGCAATTTTGGCCTGAATCCGGAGCCGCGGGTGATGCAGATTGCGTTGCACTCCCTCGACGCAAAAATTGCTCAGGCGGCCGGGAATCTGGAACAGGCAATTGGTCACGCCAGGCTGGCTGTCGCCGTGGAAGACACCCTGAATTACGATGAGCCGGCCGGCTGGTATTACCCACCCTCGCGGGAAGCCTTGGGCGCGTTGCTGTTGGCGGCGGGGCAGGCAGGCGAGGCGGAGGTAGTTTTTCGCGCTGAGGTAGAGAATAACCGGCGGTCTGGCCGGGCGCTCTTCGGGCTGATTGAGGCGCTGAAGGCACAAGGCAAACAGGAAGCAGCGCGTCAGGTGCAGCCGCTGTTTGAGCGGGCTTGGGAAAGGGCAGACTCGCCGCTCACAATCGCTCAGCTTTTTTGAGCGATTGGCTTGGACAGGACGCCAAAGCCGATCATTCCAAAGATGGCTTGGGCAATATAGTTCACCGCCTGATAAAGCAGAATCCAGGCCAGAGCCACTTCGCGTTCAACACCAAAAGGCCGCAAGACGTTGACTGCAACGAATTGAAAAACGCCAACATAGCCAGGGGTCGAGGGCACTGCGCTGGAAAGGCCCAAGGCAGCCAGCACAACCATCGAAGTTTGCATCTTGAGCGGAAAGCCGATGGAATCGGCAACGAGGACGCCGATATAGGAATCGAGCGGCCAGATGAGCAGCGTCAAGAGCAGGAATTGGCTAGAACGCCACCAACTGTGTAAAGACTTGAGGCCGTCGAGAAATCGGGCGGCCACGCCGGCGACTTTCGGAATCTTCACCAGCAAACGGCTCACTTGCGCTTCCGCGCGCGGCAGCAGAAAGAGAGTAAGAATGCCGAGAGTGCTCAGGACACTAAAGGTTTGGCTGGCGCGATGGAGCCAGTCTGGCAAGCCGGGGAGCATGAGTAAGGCGGCACTGGTGAAAAGGACGAGAACACCGGCGTCCATGACTCGCTCGATGAGAGCGGTGGCCAGCAGATAGCTTCGCGAGATGTCGTGACGTCGTTTGAGCGCTTCGACTCGCATCAACTCGCCCATTCTTGCCGGCAGGACGTTGTTGCCCAGGTAGCCTAGCGCATTGGCCCAAAAGACGGTGCTCAAGGGAAGGTTTGCATTCGTGTTGAGCAAAACCTGCCAACGATAGCTCCGGAGAAGGAGCGAGAGGCTGGATAGAACCATCGTGATGGCAAGCAGATCCAGTCTTGCGCTACCCAGCATGGAGCTCAGCTCCGCAAAGTTGATGCCCCGAAAAGAGAAATAGAGGAGCACGGCGGCGAGTAGCATTGCTACCACCAGCGTTATCTTCGATTTCCGGTCGAGCCGGATTTGGACGCCAAAAGGCACTTTCTCTATGATCCTTCAATCAAAGTCAAAATGCTGTGGCATTCCGCATAAAATACTTTAAGCAATGAACCGTGCGGCAGCTCTGATCCTCACCCTGGCCGCAGCCGTTTTGGCTCCGTCCTATTACGCCGCCCTTCAAGCACCGGCGACAGGGATCTATCACGACGACAGTGTTTATTTGATCACTTCGCGGGCATTGGCCGCTGGCAGGGGCTATCGGATTGAATCGACGCCGGTTCCAATCCCGCAGACGAAGTACCCGATTCTCTTTCCGGCCCTGCTGGCTGGCGCGTGGAAGATCAGCCCGGAATTTCCGGCCAACCTGGCTTTGTTGCGCCTGGTCCCCTTTATGGCTGCGCTCGTCTGGTTTGCTTTGAGTTACTTGCTGGTCTGGCGGCAAACGGCCAATCCGGTGCTCGCCGCCTGCCTGACCGCAGCGTTGGCGGCCAGCCCGCAGGTAATTTTCCTGGCGATGGCAATTTTGAGCGAGACCACCTTTGCCGCATTCGCCACGGCGACAATCTATTTGCTGTTAAAGCCGAATCGCCGGTCCGTCCTGCTGGCTGCCATTTGTGCAGCGGGGGCCTACCATACGCGGTCGATTGGCCTGGGGCTGATCCTGGCTGGAGCGCTGGCCTTGCCCTGGCGCGACGGCTTGCGCTTTTTGGCTCTCGCTGGCGCGCTTTCCTTGCCCTGGCCGATTTGGCAATGGTTGCACCCGGTGCCGGCTTCCCAATATTTGTCAGCCGCAAATTACTACAACGACTACAACGTGCTGGCCAATTTCACACTCGTCGAAAAGATTACGATTGTGGCCCGAAACCTGCTTTATCTGCCGTTTAGCCTGCAACCCCTTTACGGAATTGCGTGGGGTCCGGTGCTGGGATTTCTGTTCGTCCCGTTTGCGCTCAGGGGAATGCGCCAGCTACCGCGACCGGTGCTGTTCTACGTCCTGATTTCGCTTGGCCTGATTGCGTTCTGGGCCTGGCCGCCGTTGCGCTTTCTGGTGCCATTGCTGCTGCTGCTCCTCTGGATGGTGACCAGTGGATTGCCGGCCCGACTAGTTCCCGTGGCCTATGCTCTTTTGGGGGTTCTGGCGCTTCATGGGGCGTGGGCCTCCCGGGAAATCTCGCAGCATGCGGCACAAAACGGATTCTGGATTCCGCTGAACGAGAAGGTGGAAGCGTGGCCCGAGTTACTGGCCCGGCTCCGTTGGGTAGAAAGGGAGACAGGCAAATCCGTATTGGTGCAATCCAATCTGGACCCGACCATCTATCTCTTCACCGGCCGCCATGCGGTTCGAGGCTTCGAGCAGAACGCGAGCCTCGCCTGGTATTTCGACCGGCCACTATCTATCGGGGGCCTTGCGAGCCAGCAGGTTACGCACGTATTCGAGATTGCCTGGCCCTGGTTTTTGGAAACCCCGGCGCTGCACCGCTGGATCGAGGGTAGCTCCTCGGAGTGGAAACCGCTGGACAAGAGCCCAGCGGGGCAATACCGGATCTTTGAGGTCACAGCTCCGGAAGCCCGCCAGGTTCATTAGTTCCACTAAGGCCTTTCCCCGATTTGCCCTAAAGACCCCGTCGCTCGGTGCCGATTGGTTCTAAGTGGGAATGAGGATTCTTGTAACCGGCGGGGCGGGCTATATCGGCTCGCATGTCGCGCGTGCACTGGCTGAGGCCGGTCACACGCCTGTCGTCTACGACAACCTCTCACGGGGGAATCTTTGGGCGGTGCGTTGGGGTCCTTTTTACGAAGCAGACCTGCTGAACGAAGAGCTGCTCTTTCATACTCTGCGCTCGGAACGCATTGAGGCAGTCATCCACCTGGCGGCACTTGCCTATGTGGGTGAATCCATGCAGGATGCCTCGCGTTACTTCACGACCAACGTCCAGGGCAGCCTCACGTTATTGAGGGCCATGAAACGGGCCGGAGTCCGGCAGCTGGTCTTTTCCTCCACCTGCGCGGTGTACGGAGAACCAGAATCGCTTCCCCTCACGGAGGCATCTCCGCTGAAGCCCTGCAACCCCTATGGCGAATCAAAGCGCATCGTAGAGCAGTTCCTGCGCTGGTTCGGGGAAACTGAGGGCTTCCGCTGGGTGGCCCTGCGGTACTTCAACGCCGCCGGGGCTGACCCGAGTGGTGAGATTGGCGAATGGCATCAGCCGGAAACCCACTTGATCCCTTCCCTGCTTGGGTCTCTGCTGGAGTCGGACAAAGTTTCTACGATTCACGGCAATGACTACCCGACGCCCGACGGGACGGCCATCCGCGACTATGTGCACGTCGCGGATCTGGCTGACGCTCACCTTCGCGCCTTGAGCTGGCTCAATCGGGGCGGAGAAAACACTCACTTTAACCTCGGCACGGGCCATGGCCATTCCATTGGCGAAATACTCACTCAAATTGAACGACATTCGGGACGCGCAGTCCCTCACCGGTTTGGTCCGCGACGCCCCGGCGACCCGCCCAAACTGGTGGCTTCATCCCAACGCAGCAAGGAGATGCTCGCATGGATTCCTCAACACTCATCCCTCGATCAGATCATCGCCACGGCCTGGCAGTGGACACAGAAAATCCACTCGCCGCTCTTCCGTCTCGCCTTAAACTCCTCATCGCTATCCCGGCCCTTAACGAAGAGCAAAGCATTCGAGGAATCATCGAGCGAAGTCTTGCCGCCCGCCGCCATATCATCGACAACTCGCCCGTAACAGAAGTGGCGATCACGGTTGTAAGCGATGGCTCGACGGACGCTACCGTTGAGCGCGCACAGGCTTATGCCGGCCAAATCGATGTCATTGTATTTGAAAAGAATCGGGGCTATGGGGCGGCCATCATGGAAGCCTGGGCGCAATCGGACGCGGAACTGCTTTCATTCCTCGATGCCGATGGAACCTGCGAACCGCTCTTCTTTGCGGATCTTTGTACCAATCTTGTCGAACGGGATGCCGATGTCATTCTCGGCTGCCGGTTGAACGAAAACAGCAAGATGCCGCCGATTCGCCGGTTGGGAAATACGATTTTTGCCAGCTTGTTGGCCAACTTGTCGAGCAAGACAGTGCGGGATACGGCGAGCGGCATGCGCGTGGTGCGGCGCTCGGCGTTGCGCAATCTTTATCCGCTCCCCACAGGGCTGCACTTCACCCCCGCGATGAGTTCGCGGGCCATGCTGAGTGACTGCATCGAGATTGCCGAAATCGACATGCCGTATTCTGAGCGCGAAGGGCGATCGAAGCTGAGCGTAATCAAGGACGGCCTTCGATTCCTGAATGTCATTTTGACGACAGCCTTGCTTTACCGTCCGGGCAAGTTTCTCAACGCGCTCAGTGCGCTGGCGTTGCTCGCCGGCAGTCTGCTGATGGTGACGCCGGTCATCACTTACTGGCGCGAATCGCGTCTTGAAGAATGGATGATTTACCGTTTCCTGGTTTTCGGCCTCGCCGTGCAGGTTAGCGCCCTGCTCTGGGGTGGTGCAGCCGTTGCGACGCGTGCGGTTGAAGTCGCAATTGCGGAGGAAATCCGGCCCGGGCGAAGAAAGCTTTTTGACTGGCTTCACACTTCCATGCTTTGGCCGGCATTTGGGATTTCCATTGTGGGAGCCTCTGCGTTGATCCTGCCGGCGGTCCTCGATCTGTTTCAGACAGGGCATACGAATTTGCACTGGTCGCGTTTTGTGATCGCCCTCCTGGTTTATCATCTGGCTGCGCTGGCGCTGGTCTTCCGCGGGCTCGATCATCTTCTGGAAATTGTCGGGGGACGAGTCCGCTATTTGGCAGGCCGCCGTGGCTGAAGCACTATTTGATCTCAGCGAAGAGTATGAGCGGATGCTGAATCAGGGCATCTCGCTGTCGGGCGAAGATCTGCACTACTTTGTCGCTGGCCGGATTGCGGCTATGGTAGACAATCTTCCCAAGAGCTTCAGTCCGCAATCCGTGCTCGACTTCGGTTGTGGCGTCGGCCATGCGACAGGGCCACTGGCAAAACTTTTCCCACGTGCACGTGTGACAGGCATGGATACCTCCCAGCCTGCCCTGGACCGAGCCGCAGAGAATCACCGCGGCTGCCGCTTTCTGACGCTGGAAGCCTTTCGCGAGGATGCCGAAGAATTTGACCTTTGCTATGTCAATGGAGTTTTCCATCACATCCCGCCGGCTGACCGTCCGGAGGCAATCCAGCTCATCCATCGCAAGCTTCGTCCGGGCGGACTGCTTTTTTTGTTTGAAAACAATCCCTGGAATCCGGGGACACGAATGGTGATGTCGCGCATTCCCTTTGACCGGGACGCGATCACACTTTCGATTCCCGAGACGGCGCGACTGGAAGAATCTGCCGGATTCTCGATTCATGCCCGGGGCAGCCTCTTTTTCTTTCCTCGCGTTCTCGCCTTGCTGCGGCCGCTGGAGCCTTTGCTTTCCCCTTCTTTGCTAGGGGCACAGTATTTTGTTGCCGGAAGGCGCTGATGCGAGCCGTTCGCCTGCTATTTCTTCTACTGGGCCGGCTGGCCCGGCGGCGAAGCCTTTGCTATGTCGCGGCTTTTGTTCTGCCTGCGATTGTGTCGTGGCTGATTGTTCAGCGGCAGGGCATCCCTTACCCGACCGTGCATGATGAGTTTTCTTACCTGTTAGGGGCCGATACCTTTGCGGCTGGACGACTGGCCAATCCAACGCCCCCCTCGCCGGACCATTTCGAGTCGATGCACATCCTGGTTGAGCCGACCTATTCGTCGAAATACCCGGTTGCGCAAGCCCTGATGCTGGCCGCGGGGCAGAGTCTGTTCGGGCATCCTTTTTGGGGGGTAAGCCTGGAAATCTCGCTTTTGTGTCTGGCAGCGCTTTGGGCCCTTCGAGGGGTACTCACCGCCCGTATGGCGTTGTTGGCTATGATTGCGGCCTGGCTCGTTTTTGGGGTCTCGTTTTATTGGGCGCGATCGTATTGGGGAGGGGCCAATGCCTTTGCGGGAGCGATGCTGGCGATCGGAGCGACGGCGCGACTCCGCCATCAGCCCAGCTTTGCCGCGGGAGCATTATTGGCCGCCGGTCTCAGCCTGCTCTTTTTCTCGCGGCCCGTGGAGGGAGGGCTGCTGGCCTTGTGTCTGTTGGTCTACCTCAATCGGAAGCTGTTTCACCGCCAGGTGCTGATTCCAGCGGCCCTGCTTGGCAGCGCTACGATGGGCTTCCAAGTCCAGGTGAACTCGGCGGTCACTGGAAACGCCACGCGGTTGCCCTATGCAGAGCACGCCAGTCAGTACCTCAGCGCTCCCTTCTTCTGGATGCTGCCACCGGATTTGTCACCCAAGCGAGGGACGGGAGCAATCCAGATTCAGCGGGAGAAGGAACTGCGTGAGGCCCGGCGTGAAGAGGGGATATCGCTCGCTTTGCTGGAGGGATTCCTGAGGATTGAGTTCTCGATGCCGCGCGGCTTCAGTCTTCTATCCGGCCTGCTTCTCTATGGACTTCTCGGGCGCAAGCGGCGCCGGACCTGGTTCGTGATCCTGCTGATCCTGGCCGCATTCGCTTGCCTGGAAACCTGGCTTTTTGCCCACTACCTGGCCCCGCTACTGGCCGTGTACTGGTTGATTCTGTTTGGTACCTTCGAGCAGCTCCAACATCTGCGTTGGCGTAAGCGGCGGGCTGGACCTGCCTTTATCCTGCTCCTGCTTGGCGCATTCCTGATCCCCTCGCTACAAAACAATCTGGCTTTGGCGTTTGGGCCGACGATGCCTGTTCAGCCGCGCCAATGGGTGGAATCCGAGCTATTGGCCCGTTCTGGCAAGCATCTGGTTTTTGTCCGCCGCCAGCCAGGCTTTGACATCACCGATGAATGGGTTTACAACTCTGCGGAACTCAGCCAATCCCGTATTCTGTGGGTCCGGGACCTGGGGACTGAAGCGAACGCCCGGCTCCTGACACAGTTCCCGGGAAGGCAAGCCTGGCTTTGTGAGCCAGAGATTCGGGATCAAAAGGCCGCGGGCTCAAATTTCCCTCGTCTCGAAGAGATCGGCCTAAAGGATTCGCCCTAGTCCTCCGATCTAATCCTTGAACGAAACATTCCTGCGGGTTTTCCGGGAGCCAAAAGGGACTCAAGTCCTTGCTGGCTCCCACTTTTCAGCCTCTCGTCCCAGAGGTGGCCGTGCTTGAAAATTTGTATTCTTTCTAAGTTTGACCAGTTCCCCCAAAACTTTTTCAAGCTCGCGCTGAACTTGCGAGCGCATGGTCATGAAGACGTTGAATTTCTGCTGGTTGGGGATCGCAAATCACCGGCCCATCTTGGTGCGACCTGCGAGGACTTCAGTCGGCATTCCTATCCGTGCACCTATCTTGACCTTCAGGCGCAACGTGCCTTGCTGTCAAGGCATCCTGAGCTGGCGCACCATCTCCCCTACGATTGTCTGGAGCGGCTCAACCTTGGTTTGCTCTCCGCGTGGCTGGATGCTTCGGACCTGATTTTGCAGTTAGCCCCGGAAGTGCAAATCTCCGATGAACTGGATGTACTGGCTGCCGTGAAGGCCGCCTTCAATCTGCCCCGAGCAAGCTACCACTCAGCGAGCGGCTGGCTCAATATAACTTCTTTGCTCGAAGTAGATGCCCCCTCTCCATTTGCCTTGCGCGGATTTCCTTTCGACCCGGCGCTGCATTTTCCGGCGGCAGAGCTTTTGCAAGAAAGTCTGCCTGTTGCGGTCCACAGCGGGCTCATTGTGCGCAATCCTGACCTGGACGCAGCGACCCGGTTGGAAGGAACCCGCTTGATTCACGGGCTGAAAGCGACAACTCCCGCCTGCTTCACTCTCACGCCCGGAACCTGGTCTCCGCTTCCCCTTGGCTGCCTTGCCTTTCGTCGCGAGGTCATTCCGGCCTATTTCCTGACACCCTATGCGGGCCGATACAGCGACATTTGGGCCGGGTATGTGGTGACTCGAATTGCGCAGCACCTGAGCCAAACGATTTCCTTCGGCCATCCCCTGTTGCATCGCGACTCGCCTGAAGGTGACGTCCATCGGGATTATGAACTGGAACTTGCCGGGTACCGGCAAACGCTAGCCTTTTGCGCTGCGCTCCGGTCGATTCCACTGGCTGGGACAAGTTTTCATGATTGCTTTGGAGAAATCGCGGCCGCGCTGGGGGCGGCTTGGCAGGAAACGCCTCGCGCCAGCGGGATCGAAATTGAAGCTCGCAAGCAGTTCCTGGCTGGGATGGCATTGTGGCAACAGCTTTTTGCCGAGATGATTGCCGAGGGACCGGCCAGACTGCACCAGAGCATCGCGATGGCGAGCCCAAAGGCAAGCGTTTCAGCAGTAGTAGGCGTAAAACCTTAAGCCCGACTAAGGCAAAAGCTGTGCGTGCTTGTCGCCCATTCCGCATAAAGATCACCGCTCAAACCGTCGATCAGCACGAAAGAAGCGAAAACCATGAAAGCACACCTTCGTACCCTGTTGACAATTGCCCCACTCCTGTTGAGTTTGGGAGGGAGCCCGGCCGAGGCGCAAAGCGGAGCTTTCATACAGGTTCGCGTGGGTACCAACGTCAATCAAACTACCTTCTTTGTTGATAATGTGCCCTATCAGTCCTCGCAGGTCTTCCGCTGGCAGGTGGGGGATGTACATACGATCCGGGTGCCGAAGAATCAAATTCATAACCCCTTTGAGGGCTTGAACGTTCCGCCTCCTGGTCTGCCTGGGAATGATACGGGTCTCGGGTCACGAACTCGATTCGTTGAGGGCGTCCAAATTACTGTCAAAGACGGCCTGCCTGTACCTCAAGGTGTTTTCCAAAACGCAACTGTTGATTCCGACCGCGAATTCATCTACCGCATTCAGGTCTGGTCTTTCCTGGAAGCAATCGACCTCACATTCATTAGGGAATTTCGGTTGCGTTTTGTTACTCCCGCTTCTGGATGCGCACCTATGGCGCCAGGGGAAGAACAAATGCCTGGAGCCTGCGGCGACACTCCGGGCTACACGCATCTTCGCTGTGCGAATGGCGAAACGCACAATGCAACAACAGGAGATCATTGGTGCGTTCCGGGCCTAACAGAGTTGACTTCGGTCCCGGCACGGGGCTACGCGTTCAAGGATTGGAACTCGAACCCTGGACTACCAAATGCAACCTCATCCGGCGTCACTGGATCAGCTCGTTTTGAACTAAACTCTCCGTTTACCGTCCAGGTCAATTTTGGTCCGGGCAAGTTCTATCGCATCAATACTGAGCCGGCAGGGCTTGAGGTTATTCTAGACCGAGCCATTGTCAAGACTGGTAGCCTTCCCAACGACAATCGTGATGTGTGCAATCGCTTTGGTCCTATAGGCACAACCTTTAGCGGAACCGTTTTGGTTGGCCAAGGTGGCGAAATCCCGGTATCTGACTTCTGCACCGTCTGGCTTTTCGGCTCGACCCGCTTGCTCGCCGCTCGCGAGCACCAGCAGGACATCACCGGCAGGCATTTCGCCTTCGATTCCTGGTCTTTCGGTGGCGGTCAGAACGCGCTGTTTGAAGTCTCCGGCGACAATCTTTCGACCAACGTCCTGACGGCGCGCTTTTTGCCAGCCGCTGGCATCACCTTTGTTTCCCAGCCGCAGGTCAGTCTGCCGCTTATCGTCAACAACCGCACCTGGCCTGCCTACAACTTCTGGTTTGGCCTCAACAAGGAAATAACCTTCACCGCCCCTCTCGAAACAGTCGATGCGAACGGTCGCCGCTGGCGCTTCCGGGGCTGGTCCAACGGTGGGCCGGCGACGCAGAAAATGGTGATCACTCAAGAGATGGTGGACAATGGCCTCTACCTGATCGCCCAATATGAGCCACTGAACAAGCTCTCGATCGAAACCAATCCGCCCGGGCTGCCCGTAACAATTGACGGCCAGACCTGCAACACCCCCTGCGCCGTAGAGAAGCTTCCCGGCGAAACGGTGAATATCGCCCCGGCACCTTCTGTAACGCAAGCTGGCGTGCTTCGCCTCGAATTCGCAAGCTGGAACGATGGTGCTGCCGCCGAACGCGTGGTGGGTTTTGAGCCGCAACTTCGCCGTTTGGTGGCCAATTACAAATCGCTGTACCGCCTCCAGGCAACAGGGAATCCCCCGCAGGGCGCCCGCTTCACTTTTGCGCCCTCTTCTCCGGACAACTTCTATGATGTCGGCACGCAGGTAACCATACTCGCGGCTGCCAACAATGGTTTCCGCTTCCGGCGCTGGTCGGGCGATACGGCAGGAATGTTCCCCTCAGCCGTCGTTACGCTCAGCGGTCCGCGTAGCGTGGTTGCGGAACTGGAAACGATTCCCTTCCTTGATCCTGCTGGCATCCGCAACGCCGCCGGAACTGGCCCTGACGATGAAGGCTCTCTCGGCAAGGTTGCACCCGGCTCGCTCATCACGGTTTACGGTGTCAATCTAACCCCCAAAGAAGAAGTTGGTCCCCGGTCGCCACAAGTGCAGACTTTGGCGGAAGTCGCGGTTCGTGTGGGCCAGCGCCTGCTGCCGCTGAGCTACGCCTCCGGCCATCAGATCAACGCCCAGCTTCCATTCGACTTGCCGCTCGGCCCGAGCAAAGTTACGGTCGTGCGCACGGGGCAACCCGATGTGAGTGCTGACTTTGAGATTGTCCGCAATGCGCCGGGTCTCTTTACACAGTACGGAACAGAGGCCGAAGGAGTACCGCCGCTCGTGCTTGCCTTCCGCGCGGATGGCAGCGTCGTCACAGAAGAAGCTGCGGCGAAGCCCGATGAAGTGATCTCCCTTCTCGGCACAGGCCTGGGTCCCTTCCGGGCCAATCCTCCGGCGGGCTTTGCCCTGCCTTCCGGTGCCGAATATGCCCTGATTGATCCGGTAGAGATTGTCATAGAGGATCAGGTCGTGCAGCCGCTGCGGGTTTTTGCTACACCCGGTTTTGTCGGGATGACCAGTGTGGAATTCCGGGTCGGTCCGCAATTCCCCACTGGGGAATCCACCAAATTCCGCATCCGCGTTAACGGGAAAGACTCGAATACCGTTCGCCTGCTGGTACGCTAAGAACGCCCAATTTGACCTGGGAGGCTTTGCGCCGCACCCTTAGCCAGGCGATCCACAAGCTGGTCACGCAAAGTGCACAGCCACCCAGCAGCGGCACCAGGACCGCGATATCCCAGCTTGGCCGGTTCGCGTAAAGCCAGGGCAGATCCAGGGAATGGAGCCCATGATAAAGCCACCGGTTCAATCGTGTCCGGGGTTCATAGCTTTCGACAAGCCGGCCGCTCGCCGCATCCAGGTAATGCATGGATCGGTTGGCATCGCCGAATTCAAAGTAATAGGCCGGCAAGGGCAGCACGCCGAGGCGATCTACATAGTAATTCTCATACCCGGTCACCAGCCGGGCCTCAACGATTGGCACACCCGGCAAGGCTCTTTCCATTTGAGCCCGCGCCCATTCCATCGTGACCCCGGTCTGTAAGTCCCCTGCCGGTTCCACTCGCAAGAGTTCTTTGGAATTTCTTCGCAACCAGTAGACACCGGCACCGCCCGAGACAGCCAGTTCAACCTCTCTCACCCCCTGAAGCTCCAAACGATTCAACATCGCTCCCGGCGTCTCGGCGGAGAACAATCCACCGCCCCACCTGGCTCCAGTCAAAGCCGCATTCACTTTCTCATCCGGCCCAAACTCGGGGCTCCAGGCCATGGGGTTCATGCTGAACATCCCGCTCAGGATCCAGGTAAAGGTCATGAGTCCAAACGCCAGTCCCAAAATCGTATGCCAACGCTTCCAACCTGCATAGGGAATGCTGGATGGGCCACTGGCAAAACGGAAGCGTTTGCTGGGCGAATAGAGCCAAAGGCCGACCACGATTCCCAAAAGCGTCATGATCGTGCCCACGGACGAAAGCGCGATTACCAGCCCGCGCCAAATGGCCGTTTCCTTGCGGAGCGGCGTGAAATAGAGCCAGTGCGGGATCGCACCCAGGTAGGCGCCGATGCGGTCAGCGCGCGTCGTGTGTTGCATCACTTCCCCGCTCACCTGTGACACGTAAACTTCTTCGCCGTCAGCCCAACTGAAGCGCAGGAAAGGCCGCAAGGGCCGCACATTCTTGTTGAGCGTCCACTGGTCTTCATCCGTCAGGGCTCCGTCAAAGTTTGCTGAGGAAGGATCCTTGCCTGCCCACCGGCTGGCCACCCGTCTCGCGGCTGCTTCACTCAATCCCTCAAAAAGTTCCGGCCGGTCCGCGTAAACCACTTTCTGCATCCTGCCTGTATGAAAGCGGTAAACCGGGCGGCCATCGAGCATGCCTAGCCGCACGCGATCCACTTTTTCCAGCGCCGCCAACCGCTCGGCTTCCTCCAGACTGACGGCTAGCTTCGCCGCCTCAATGGGAGCACTCTGGTTCAATCTTTTCTGCGGCGTCACCTCCGGGTAGGGCCAATACATCAGCACAATTCCCGAAGCAAACCACATCGCAAAGAACAAGCTGAAAGCGACGCCCAACCAGCGGTGCCACAGGATCAAATTCTTCCGGATTGCGATGCCTGTTTTCGTCATCATTTTCTAGCTTCGCAGCTTCCGATGCCCGCTCATCGGCTGATCCTGCCCGTTCATAAGATTCCTTTGGCGAGGCCCACCGCGAACTGCCAATCTGGAAGAAATGATGCTTCGAGATCCGGGTCTTATCCTGCTTACCGCCACCTATTTGTAAAGCCAGGATCTTACCCTCACTGGCCGCATCCTCGAGGCAAACAAACTCCCAATCGATGCGGCCACAATATCTTTAAGCCAATCGGGGCTGAAGCCCAGTTCTGCGCAAACCATTGCGGATAATCTGTTGGGCCGTGCGCGCTGGGGCTGCTAGTCTCAAATACTTGATTACCACCCAACCCAAATACTCCTGCCTTCTGCCCGCCGTCGCCATGATGCTTGGCTGGGGGTTGCGCGGCTTTATCGGCGGCGGTCCCTTTGGGGCCATGATTCCTGGGGCCATGGTGATCCTGTCGCTCGGTATCTTTTACCCGCGCCGCCACCTTTCGCTGCTGGCCGCATACGCTGCCATCGGAGTTGGCTTTGGTGGGGAAATGACCTATGGCCAGACTGTCGGCTTCATCGTCCAGGCGGAGACTTTCTGGTGGGGGGCGCTCGGGCTGGCACTCAAAGGTGCGATCTGGGGAGCGCTGGCCGGGCCGGTGATCGTACTCGGGTTTCGCACCACTCCCCGGGACACCACTGTGGCGGTGCTACTGCTGGTTGCCGCGACCCAGCTTGGCTGGCACTTCATCAACCAGCCCAAGCTCATTTACTTCTCGAACCTGCTCGACAAGCCGCGTCCTGAAATTTGGGCTGGCCTCTTGCTTGCCGCCCTCACCCTCACGGCCTATCTCCAATCCAAACTCGCCTGGCGCTTCCTGCTGGCCGGCCTCCTCGGCGGCGGCATTGGCTTTGGCGTTGGCGGCGCGATTCAGGGACTCGGCCGGATCCTGACACCCGATCTGAACCTCCACTGGTGGAAGTATATGGAGTTCTTCTTCGGCTTTTGCTTTGGCTGGGCGCTGGCCTGGGCTTTTGCTCATAGTGAAGTTCCCGAGGACGAGCCTGTCGCGCATCCCGGCGTCCTGGTGCAAGTGCTGGCAGCTTCTGCTGCCATGGCCTGGCTTTTTTATGCCAACCAATGGCTACCCCTGCGCTACGGATACCTCGCGGCAGCCAGCCCGGTTCTCGTCGCAGTAACAACCTTTCCCTGGCTGGCGAAACATGTAGCCTACTCGGTCACCTTCTGTGCCTTCGCGCTGGACCTCGCCCGGCATTGGGGCCGCGATTACCAGCGTGGGGCGCCGGAGCCGGCTTATCTGTTGGCGATCCTGGCTTCGCTCAGCTTTGCCTGGCTCACTTGCAAATATCATGCGGACACGCGGCGCATGTTAACGCTGTTCACTTGGGCAGGTGTGATTGTGGCGACGCTAAAGTTCGCCATTCACCCCACCGGGCTGATCGCCCTCGTCGACCACGTGGCAGTCCTGTTTGTCCTGATGGCCGTGTGGATAACCTGGGCCATCCGCCGTTCAGCCGTTCAACCTTTCGCGCCGGCCGGGTAGGTATAGCTCAACATCCATCCGATGGCAAATTTGTCCTTCAGCATCGCGAAACGAGCACCCCAGAAGGTGTCGCAAATGGGCATGTTGATTTCGGCTCCGTCGCTCATTGCCGCATAGGCGGCTTCAAGGCTTTCCACGCTCTCGAAGTGGGCCGCAACCATCACATTTCCCTCGAGTGGAACGGCACGGTCCGGCGTCGTATCGCTCACCATCATGACTGCTTCTCCAAGTTTGAAAGTTGCATGGAGAACCCTGTCCTCCAATCCCGGCGCACCGCCGGGCATGTCCTTGTACCAACTGATGGGTTCTTCCAATTGAGCAGCGAGAGCCTTTTGATAAAAAGCCAGCGCTTGCGCTGCCGTGCCATTAAACATCAAATAGGGATTTACTGCCGAGATTGCCATGTATTGAGTCTCCTGATTCTTTAGACCCGGCACAAGCTCCAAACTCATCGCCCCGGACACAAAAAATCAGGGGAGCCGGAGCGGAAGCCCGCAGCGGGGAAACCACTCTTCCACTTCGAGAAACGAGTTCCACCCCGAAATTGCCTCGCCTTCCAACTCCAGTACGACCAATGCCCAAGCCTGGTGGCCGCCCTCAGGATGGACGCGGTACTGGCCAAAGGCAGGGCTGCCGTTTGCAGCGGCAGCAAGAAGCCGAGACCCCTGGCAGCCGTGTCCACGACCCCGCAGCCACTGGCGAACGGCGTCCGGCCCTTGCAGCCACAATTCGTAAGGAGGCATGGAGAAGGCGACATCGGCTTTCAAGAGCGAAACCATTTCCTCGACGTCGTAGCGTTCAAAGGCAGCGGCAAACTTCTCGACCATCGCCCGTTGTTCCGGCAAAATTTCCCTGGGTTCCCGAAGGGCTGCGCTGCCACGTGCCCGCTGGAGTGCACTATTCACGGCGGCCTCAGTCATGTCCAGGCACCCGGCAATATCCCTCACTGGCCAATCCAGCACATCGGCCAGCAACAATGCGGCACGCTGCTTTCCCGGCAAGTTCTGCAGCGCCGACAAAAAGGCCAGACGGATACTTTCTTTCAACAACAAACGACGGGCCGGGTCCTCCTCGACGGGAATCACCAACTGGTCCGGGATGGGTTCCAGCCAATAGTTTCTTTCGCGCACTGTCAGTTCGCCTTGGGGAGTGCCAGCCGGCCTTTCCCCCATTGGCCGGGCCCGGCGGCTTCGTTTGGCGATTTCGTCAAGGCAGACATTCGTTGCGATGCGGTAGAGCCAGGTCTTCAGCGCCGCTTGACCGGCAAAGCCTTCTTGAGCCTTCCAGGCGCGCACCATGGTTTCCTGCACGGCATCCTCGGCATCGACAGCACTCCCCAACATCCGGTAACAATGGCCGGTCAAAGCAGTCCGGTGTGCATCCAGTTCCATCACATCCAGCAT
>CAZECF010000003.1:107988-135368 GCA_964510335.1 uncultured Bryobacter sp.
TTGGGGTGCCCAACGGGACTTGAACCCGTGACATCCGGAATCACAATCCGGCGCTCTACCGACTGAGCTATGGGCACCACGCGGGTACTTCACTAGATTACCAAAATCCCCTGATCCCCGGCTATCGCTTCCTTTCCATTCCGGCTTTCTGCCACATTTGATCCACCTTTACCTTCACGGCCTCGTCCATCGTAATCACCGGCGGCCAAGGTCGCGTAAAGCCCTCACCCGGCCACTTTTTGGTTCCGTCGATCCCCATCTTGGAGCCATAATTCGCCAACCGGCTGGCATGGTCAAGCGAGTCGATGGGGCCCATTACAAATTCGGTATCCCGCTGCGGGTCGATGTTGTTAAACACCTTCCAGGCCACCTCGGAATAATTGCGTACATCGACATCTTCATCAACCACCACGATGCACTTGGTGAACATGGCCTGCCCCAGCCCCCAAATCGCGTGCATGACTTTGCGGGCATGCCCCGGATAAGACTTGCGAATACTCACCAGCATCAGATTGTGAAAGACGCCTTCGGCCGGCATCGACATGTCTACAATCTCGGGAATCTGCATCCGCAGCAAGGGCATAAAGATGCGCTCAATCGCCTTGCCCATCCAGTAATCTTCCATCGGCGGCGGTCCGACAATGGTTGCCGTGTAAATCGGCTTCTTGCGCCGTGTGATCGCCGTCAGATGAAAAACCGGGTAATCATCTTCGAGCGAATAAAAGCCCGTGTGATCCCCAAAGGGGCCTTCCGTGCGGAGTTCTCCCAATTCGACATAGCCTTCGAGGATAATTTCAGCTTGCGCCGGAACTTCCAGATCCACCGTCTTGCACTTCACCATCTCTACCGGCTTCGACCGCAAGAAGCCCGCGATCATCATCTCATCCAGTTCCGGTGGCAGCGGCAGAATGGCGGAGTAAAGCGTCGCCGGGTCTGCGCCGATCGCCACCGCTACTTCCATTCGCTTCTGCTTGCCTTCGGCCAGCAGACGGCGGTAGTGGTCCGCACCCTGCTTGTGGAGTTGCCAGTGCATGCCGGTCGTCTTGGAATCGTAGACCTGCATCCGGTACATGCCGCAGTTGCGCTTGCCGGTCGTAGGGTTCTTGGAAAATACCAGCGGCAGCGTAATGTAGCGCCCGCCATCCATCGGCCAGCAATGCAGGATGGGAAGCTCGTCCAGCGAGAACTTCTCCGTCATCACTACTTCCTGACAGGGCCCGCTGGAGACATCCTTGGGGAAGAAGCTGCCCAGCTCGGCCAGCTTGGGAAGCATCTTGAGCTTGGCCATCAAGCCGGTCGGCATCTTCATTCCGAGGTAATCCGTGATGCGCTCGGCGATCTCATCGAGTGAATTCACGCCAAGCGCGATCTCCATGCGCCGGTCGCTCGAAAAGAGGTTGATCGCCAGAGGAATCGAAGATCCTTTGGGTTTTTCAAAGAGCAGCGCCGGGCCGCCTGTTTTCACCGCGCGGTCGGCAAACTCCGTAATCTCAAGATGCGGGTCCACTTCAAAGGGAATCCGCTTCAACTCTCCGGCTTTTTCAAGCGCTGAGAGAAACTCGCTTAAGTCCTGATACGACATCTCCTTCTATTATGAAAGGGTGAATTCGAGAACTGCTCTGATAACGGGCGCCAGCCGAGGCATCGGCCTTGCCTGCGCCCATACACTTGCCGCCGCTGGACATACGGTGATTCTGGCCGCCCGCAACCTGGAAAAACTGGAAGAGGCCGCGGGGGAAATCCGCGCCGCGGGGGGCACGGCTCATGTCGCCGTGCTGGATCTGGCCTCACCCGAATCGATTCAGGAATCGATCAAAGCGGCGATTGCCGCCGCCGGACCCATTCATATTCTGGTGAACAATGGCGGTGTAACCAAAGACAATCTCTCCATGCGCATGAAGCTCGAAGACTTTACAAGCGTCATCCAGACCAATCTGACTGGTGCTTTTCTTTGTGCTCAGGCTGTTATGCCGGGCATGATGAAGGAGCGTTGGGGCCGCATCATCAATATCGCCAGTGTCGTTGGGGAAATGGGCAATGCCGGGCAGGCCAACTATGTAGCTTCAAAGGCAGGGCTGATCGGCCTCACCAAGTCTTTGGCGCAAGAGTTGGCCAGCCGCAACATTACGGTCAACGCCGTCACGCCGGGCTTCATCGACACGGACATGACTGCCGTACTGAATGACGACGTGAAGTCAAAAATGCTTGGAATCATTCCGCTGAAGCGTTTCGGCAAACCGGAAGACATTGCCGCCGCCGTCGCGTTTCTGGCGAGCGAAGGCGCCAGCTACATCACCGGAAACGTGTTGCGCGTCAACGGTGGGATGTACATGTAGCGCAGATCAGGCGCGGTGCGGCTTGCCGCCCCAAAGCTCGGGAATCATCGCTTCACCGCCCACGATCGTGGGACGTTCGGCCCGGCCGTTGTGCATGTAGGTGAGCTTCATGTGGTCGAGACCCATCAGCCACAGAATGGAGGCATGAATGTCGTGCACATGCGAAGGCCGCTCCACGGCACGCAGGCCGATCTCATCGGTGGAACCGATCACCTGACCGCCCTTGACGCCGCCCCCGGCAAACCACATCGTAAAGCCCCAGGGATTGTGATCCCGGCCATCCCCTTTTTCATTGAACGGCGTGCGGCCGAATTCCCCGCCCCACACAATCAAGGTATCGTCCAACATTCCGCGCCGCTTGAGATCCGTGAGCAAGCCGGCAATCGGCTTGTCAGATACCTTGCACCACTTGCCATGATTGCCTTCCATGTTCGAATGCGCATCCCAACCACTGCCTGAGCCGCAATAGAGTTCTACAAAGCGCACTCCCCGCTCGACCAGACGGCGGGCCAGCAGACAATTGCGACCAAAGACTTCGGTCATGGGCTCATCCATGCCATAGAGTGCTTTGGTTTCGGCACTTTCCCTGGTGAGATCGACAGCCTCAGGCCCGGCCGCCTGCATGCGGTAAGCGAGTTCGTAGCTGCGCAGGCGCGCGTCCAGCTCGCTGTCTTCCGATTTGTCGGCGCTCCACGCGCGATTCACTTCGCCCAGAAACTCCAGCTTGCCGCGCTGACGGGCCGGCGTATCTCCTGGTGCCAGTTTCGTGTTCAGAATCGGCGTATCACCCTGCCGGAAAAGCGTTCCCTGGTGGATCGCAGGCAGGAAGCCACTGCTCCAGTTCTTGGTGTTGCCGAGTGGGTCTTTATCGTCGATGAGAACGGTAAAGCTGGGCAGATCTTTGTTGGCGGTTCCAAGGCCATAGGTCACCCAGGCACCCATGCTCGGACGTCCGGCCAAAATATCGCCGGTATTCATCTGGCATACGCTGCCAACGTGGTTCAAGCCATCGGCAACACAGCTACGAACGACAGCCATATCATCCACATGTTGAGCAATGTGCGGGTACCAGTCACTCACCCACGTCCCGCTTTGTCCATGCTGCTTCCATTGCCGGGGCGAACCGAGCAGCGAATTGTTGCCCGTGCCCATGGCCGTAATCAGCTTGCCGAAGCTTTTTGGCATCGGCTGGCCATGCATCTCGTTGAGCTTCGGCTTGGGGTCAAACAGATCGATATGACTTGGGCCACCTTCCATGAAGAGGAAGATGACGGATTTGGCTTTCGGAGTGTGGTGCGGCTTCAGTTCCTTCTCGGCGGCCAGCATGGAGGAGAAGGCCAGGGCACCCAGCCCGCTGCCCCCACGGCTCAAGAATCGGCGTCTGCTTTGGAGGTTCATGGGATTCCCTAATTCAGGTACAAGAATTCGTTGGAGCTGAGCAGCGTCTGGCAAAGATCGGCCAGAGCAGCTTCCGGGCTTCCCGCCGCAGCTTCCTGTTTTTCGAGGAAATTCGCGGCGAGGGCGATCTCTTCCGCACGCGGACTTCGCGCATAGGCCAGCCGCAACGCCCGTTCTGCTTTGGACGCGCGATCGAGCCCACGATCATTTTCGACGCGCTCCGCCAGCCCCCGAGCCCATTCCTGCACCAGCTTTCCGTTCACCAACTCGAGCGCCTGATCCGGCGTAACCGTAGTCTGTCTGCGGGCGCAGCTTTCGTGAGTATCCGGCATATCAAAACTCTGGAACATGGGATAGCGCAGGTTGCGGCGGACAAAGATGTAAACACTACGACGGTTGTCTTCCGCGCTGTCCGACCCGGGCTTCCACAATTGATAACCCTTGGGCAGAGCGCCATCAGGCAGTGGCGGAAACACGCCCGGCCCGCCCATCTTCGGATTCAAGCGGCCGCTCACGGCCAGCATGGAATCCCGAATGGCTTCTCCTTCCAACCGGCGGCGGGAGAACTTCCACAAGAGCTTGTTGTCGGGGTCGAGCTTGGCGGCCACTTCGTTGTGAGCGGAAGTCTGTTGATAGGTGGCGCTGAGCAGGATGCGCTTGTGGAGCTTCTTCATGCTCCAGCCATCCTCGCCGGTAAATTTTGCGGTTAACCAGTCCAGTAATTCGCGGTGTGAGGGACGTTCCCCCATCACGCCGAAATCACTGGGTGTTCCGACAATGCCGCGTCCGAAATGGTAGTGCCAGACACGATTGACAATGACGCGAGTCGAAAGTGGATTGGAAGCGCTGGCCATCCAGTTCGCCAGAGCGGTACGACGTCCGGTGGAATTGCCCACGGGCTGGATCTTTGCATTGGCCGGATCGAGGATGCTCAGAAAGCCCGGCTGTACTTCTTCGAGGAAGCTATCCCAGGCACCACCGCGCAGCACATGCGTCCTGGGTGCATCCGTGGATTCATCCTTCATGGTCTGAGCCACATTTAACGGTGCCGGTTTGATGCCGTCGAAGGCAGCCAGTTTCTGTTCCAGTTCTTTGAAGCGAGCCAGCGTTTCGCCACGTAACTTGCCACGCAACTCGGCCTCGGTAAAGGTGATTTGCCCAACCGCCTTGCGGTACATCATCCACTGCTCGGCATTGCGCTTCTCGCCGGGCATTGTGAGAATCTCCTGAATGTCTTCAGGAAAGCGCGAGAGACGCTCCGCATGAAATTTTTCGCGGGCCGGTTCCAGAATCGCCTGCATCTGCTCGCGAATCGAGGCGGTGGCGCCTTCCCACTTCTTCAATTGCGCCGCGTACTCGCGCTGGCGGTCTTCGCTGTCGAGCACCACGTCATCGTCAATCCGCGTATTGGCAAAGAAGCTTTGCAGGCGGTAATAATCCTTGTGCAGCAGCGGGTCGAACTTATGGTCGTGGCAGCGGGCGCAAGCCAGCGTCACGCCAAGGAAAGCATAGGCGGTTGCATCGGTGATGTCGTTCAGCATCTCCTGACGACGCAGCCGGATGTGCGCTGCATTGTACTCGTCCGGAAAATGGCGGTGGAAGGAAACAGCAACCCGGGCAGCGGCATCACCGGGAAAGATTTCATCGCCGGCAATCTGCTCCTTGACGAAGCGGTCATAGGGCTTGTCCTGGTTGAAGCTTTCGATGACGTAATCGCGGTAGCGCCAAACATGCGGCCGCGTGTCGTCGGCCTTGAAGCCGTCGGAATCGGCATAACGGGCAACATCAAGCCAGTGCCGTCCCCAGCGCTCGCCGTAGCGGGGAGAGGCCAGCAGCCGGTCCACCACTTTCTCCCAGGCACGGGGCGAGGTGTCGGAAACAAATTCCTGCACTTCCTCGATCGTTGGCGGCAAGCCGGTCAAGTCCAGCGTGGCGCGACGCAGGAGCGTTTCGCGATCCGCCTCCGGGTTTGGCTTCAGGCCCTTGGCAACCAACTTCTCAAGAATGAATTGATCGATTTCGTTCTTCGCCCAACCTTGCGGGGCTTGCGGAACGGCAACGGTTCCCACAGGCTGAATCGCCCACCATCGCTTTTGAGCAGGAGTGAACTGCTTCGATTCTTCGGCCGCCAGGAGAACAACTAACGCCGCCAATGCCGCCAGGATACGAGTCTTCACGCCGCTATCTTATTCAAAATTTCAACCGGCGTATACGGTGCGCTTCGCTGTCGGCAATGTATACAATTCCCTTGCGATCGACAAAGACCCCGTGTGGCCGGTTCATCTTGCACCCCATTGGATCACCATCCGGGCCATCGCCGCGTTCGCCGCTCCCTGCCACCTTGGTAATCGACAGCGTCTTCAAGTCAAAACGTTGGATCGCATGCGCTTCGGTATCCGCAATAAACAAGGTGTTCTTCGGACCCGCTGCGACGCCTTTGGGCCCATTAAAACCCTTGGCTGCCAGCAGCCGGTAAGTCTCACGCTTCGGGTCCACTTCATAGAGCGCATTGCCCTGCCGCTTGATGACGTAGAGCTTGCCGTCCCGGCCAATCTCGATGGCGCGCGGTGCCAGAAGCGGCACATTCATCAGCTTGGCGCCGTCTGCGGGGTCCTTCTTTTCGCCATTCCCCAAGTAGGTCTCGATCAGCCCCGTGCTCAAGTCCAGCCGTCGCACCCGATCATTGCCAATGTCGCAAATCAGCAGCCGGCCTTGCGGATCAAAAACGATGCTGTGCGGTTGGCGCAGCATCGCCTTGGTGGCGTAACCACCATCGCCCCCAAAGCCCGGCTGTCCAGTACCGGCGATCGTGGTGATGGTGCCGGTCTTCTTCTCCACCTTCCGGATAACGTGGCTCTTCATATCGGCGAAGTACATGTTGCCCCGCCGGTCAAACCTCACCTCGTAGGGTTCATCGAGATCCGCAGACGTGGCCGGCCCGCCGTCACCCGTGTTGCCTTTCTTGCCAGTGCCCGCAACAACACGAGTCTGCTTCGTCTTCAAGTCCATTCGACGCACGACGTGGCTGTCGATGTCGCACCAATAGAGCGCCCCATCCGGCCCGATCACGAGGCCATAGGGGTTGTTCACTTGAGTTTCAGACAAACCCGGGCGGCCATCGCCGATCAGAGTTTCAATCTGCTGGCCGGCCAGCGTCAGGGCCAGTAGGCCGAGCATCCATCGCATTCCCATCGCTCCAAATTACACCAAGCTCTTGTAACCGCCAAATCCGCGTCGCGTCGAAAGGGCAAGGAGACGGTTATGACGAACAAAGTTCTCACCATCACGTTGCTCACCAGCGGCATCCTTCTCGCCCAACCCGGAGGCTACCGGAGCGCCGATCCCTTTGGCCGCAGCTTCGGACCGACACCTTCCTATCGCTCCGAGCAGCGCTTCATTGACGCAATCCAGCAGGACCTGTCCCGCATCGGCCAGCGTGCTGCCTGGGATCGCTGGGCCGTCAAGCGCTTCGCTGAAGCCAACGACAATCTGGAGCGCTTCCAACTGGAAGCCGCCCGCGGGCGATTCAACCGCGGCCGGCTCGATCGCGCCATCCGGAATCTGAACCAACTGCTCACCGCCCCTGAATTACATCCAATGGATAAGCGGCGCATCGCAAACCATCGCGACAATCTGATCCGCTACCGCAACCGGGGCTAACCGGACAAAACTGCGAAACTGGGAGAGATGCGAATCTTGCTCCTTCTGCTTCTCTCCCTTACGCTCTTTGGTCAGGATCTGCGCGTACTGACTTACAACGTGCGCTACCCGGCCAAAGGGGATGGCCCCGACCTTTGGGACCTCCGCAAAGATCTCTTCATCCGGTCCATCCAACACGCCAACGCTGACTTCATCGGCACGCAGGAACTCTTCGAGCTGCAAGGCAAATACATCGTGGAAAAGCTTCCAGAATACGCCTGGTTTGGCCTCTCCCGCCAGGGCAATCACGAAGACGAACACATGGGAGTCTTCTATCGCAAGGCAAAATTCAAAGTTCTGGAATCCGGCAATTTCTGGCTTTCGCCAACACCCGATGTCGTGATGTCCTCGGCTTGGGACATGAGCCTGCCGCGCATGGTCACCTGGGGCTTGTTTGAGATCCAGTCCTCGAAAAGGAAGTTCTACCTGATCAATACCCACTTCCCCCATCGCCGCCAGGATGACAACGCGCGTCTGGAGTGCGCCAAAGTGCTGGCCGCTTTCCTCGCCAAATTGCCTCCCGGCATTCCCGCAGTACTAACAGGCGACTTCAATACGGACGCTTCCGGCACTGCCTTCGACTTACTCACAAAGACGCTCAAGGACGCCAAACCAGCCAATGCCGGTGGCACTTTTCATGGCTTCAAGGGAACGCCCGGAGAAGGCCGGATTGACTGGATTCTTTACGGTGGACCGCTCGACTTCAAGGGTGCCGAGATTCTGACCTTTAACGAGAACGGCCGCTACCCTTCGGACCATTTCCCTGTCGTGGCGGCATTTTCGGTGCGCTGATTTCGCGGTACTTCCCTGGCTCGAGACCTGCCAGGCTCAAATCCCCAATCCGGACCCGCAGCAGTCGCAAGGTCGGCAACCCCACTGCAGCAGTCATTCGCCGCACTTGACGGTTGCGGCCCTCCGTCAATTCCAGCTCAATCCAGGATGTCGGGATGGAAGCGCGGTAGCGGATGGGCACTGCCCGCTCCGGCAAATCTTCTACATCCAGTGAGCTCAAGACGCGAACCCTTGCCGGCAGGGTCTTGCTGCCCTGGATGTCCACGCCGCGCTCCAGCGCCGTTACGGATTCCGCCGTAGGCGAGCCTTCCACCTGAGTCCAGTAAGTGCGCGGATGCCCAAAGCGCGGGTCGGTCATGCGGTGCTGCATTTCGCCGTCGTCAGTGAGCAGGATCAGCCCCTCGCTATCCCAGTCCAGCCGGCCCACCGGATAGACACCCGGCACGCGCACGAAAGCCGCCAGCGTTTTGTGGCGGCTCTCGGGTTCCGGTGTGAACTGGCTCAAGACCCCATAGGGCTTCCAGAAAAGCAGATAGCGGCTCACCACTTATCCAACGAATGCACTGAGATAATTGCGGCTGATAACCAGGCTGTGCTTACGCGCCTCAAGGCTGCCTTCGTAAGCGCGATCTTCCACTTCAATGGCTAGCGGGCCATCATAAACTTCGGCGAGGGTTCCGCAGAACTTGCCCCAATCGACGTCGCCCATCCCGGGCAATTTGGGCGTGTGGTACTCGTTCGGATAGGCGAGCAAACCCACTTCATTCAAGCGGTCATGATCGACTCGCGCATCCTTGGCATGCATGTGATGCAGTCGGTCTTTGAACTCGCGCAGGACGTTGACATAATCCATCCCTTGCCAGACAAAGTGGCTCGGATCAAAATTCAAGCCGAAATTGGAGGTAGGCAGATCATTGAACATCCGCCGCCAGATGACGGGCGTCGTGGCCAGATTCTTACCACCGGGCCATTCGTCTTTGGTGAAGGACATCGGGCAGTTTTCGATGCCGATCTTGATGCCGTGATCGTCGGCATAGTCCAGCAACGGCTTCCAGGTCGCCAGGAAGCGCGGCCAGTTCTCATCCACGCTCTTGGTCCAATCCCGCCCGACGAAGGTATTCACCACCGGGATGCCAATCATTTTTGCGGCAGAAATTACAGCCTTGAGGTGCTCGACGTAAACGGCTGCCTCCGCTTCATCCGGAGTCAACGGATTCGGGTAGTAGCCGAGGCCGCTGATCGATACGCCCTTGGCGGCCGTCAGATCCTGCACGCGCTTGGCGTCATCTTCAGTGAAGCCGACCACGTCGATGTGCGTCACGCCGGCGTAGCGGCGCTCCGCCTTGCCCTTCGGCCAGCACATCACCTCCACGCAGCGGAAATGCTCCGCCGCTGCAAAGTCCAGTACTTCTTCGAAAGTTAAATCCGGCAGAATCGCCGATACAAATCCAAGTTGGAGCATGATGGTTGTCCTTTCATCAAAACACACCACGGCGGCGGGCCAAAGCCAGCCCACCCAATACCCCGGCGCGCGCACCCAGTTGTGAGCGAGCAATCTGCACAGTTTTTGCTGGAAACATTCTCACTCTCCGGGCTACTTCATCCCGCACTGGCCCCAACAGCGCTTCCCCCATCTGAGCTAATCCTCCGCCCAGCACCACCATCTCCGGATGCAGAATGCTCACCACATTGGCCACTCCGATGCCGAGATAGCGTGCCGCCCGCTCCACCACTTTGCTGACCGTCACTTCTTCACATTGCCCGATCAATTCTGTCGTGACGTGGTTCAAGTCGCCGCCCGCCATCTCCAGCAAGCCAGGCGCCTGCCCCATGCGAATCAGCCGCACTGCTTCGCCAACCAAGGCCGGCGCGCTCGCATAAAGCTCCAGACACCCGCGGGAGCCACAGCCGCAAGCGATACCGTCCGGCTCGACAGTCTGATGCCCAAGCTCACCGGCGGCACCCAGCGGCCCCGTCCGCAGGCGGCCATCCAGCACGATGCCCCCGCCAATGCCCGTGCCCAGAGTAAAGAAGGCAAAGTTCTTCACCACACGCCCATGGCCGAAGTCCAGCTCTCCCAGCGCAGCCATCCGAGCATCGTTCAGCAGATAAACCGCACAGTTGAGCCTCTGCTCCAAAAGCTTTGCCACGGGAACTCCCCGCCACTGCGTGGGCAAGTTCGGCAGAAAGAGTGTCTCGCCTTGCGACAGGTTGCAAAGCCCGGGCACGCCCAAACCCAGCGCCTGGACGCCATCGGGTGCCAATTCCCGCACCAGATCCGCAATCCGCCCCAGTACGCGTTCCGGCCCAAGCTGGCTTTCCGTTGCCACCTGCTTCTCAGCCAGAATACTCCCGTCCGCTTCGCCAATCGCACAGGCAATCCTGGTGCCGCCCAGGTCAACACTTGCTAGCGCCAAGGCTTGTCCTCCGTGAAGAGTTCCGGGCAACTGATCAGATAACCATGTTGACGGCGGAAAGGATTTCGCTCCTGCTTCTTGGCGCGAAACTCCAGGCCCAAGCTATAGGGGTCAGCTCGATACTTTTCCCGGGCCCGCTCTTCGGCTGCCAGCGCCTGATCAATCGCCTCCGGATTGTTGACCCCCACATAGGCAAAGCGCGACAAGGGCCATCCGATCGCATCCCGGTGCAAAGCTTCAAACCGTTCCCGTTTGAACTCCCAACTCACCAGCTTGACGAAGTCCGGCAACGCACCAGCTACTTCCCGAAAACGGCAAAGCCCAAAGAGCAGATTCTCAAAACTATCCCGGGCGAAGTCTTCGAGGACAGCCCGATCGCGCACTTGCGGGTGCCCGAACCAGCCGAAATGCTCCGCCACCAGCCAGTAACTCAGCGCCTCACTGCGCGGGCCGGCCTCCCGTCGCGTCGGTCCGCCCGAGAAGATCAGCACGCTTTCTTCATCGCTTGCGGCTTCAGACACCGCGCGCTCGATGTGTTCGATGTACTTCGCTGGCTCACCCTTCTGAAAGTCGAGCAAATACCAGCCAGCATCGCTGTCAACCTGCCGCAGGTCCCGCAGTATCGCATGTCCGGCAACAATCACCGCGTTCCGCACAAGCACTCTTAGAAGGCTTTGGCTACCCGGAAGGCGTAGGGGTCCGCGCCCGCTTCAATCGTTCCGTCGGGCAGCATCCGGATCATGGTCGGCGCGGCACCGGAGGAGAAGCGCGAGCGGAATTCCACGCGGTGTCCGCGGCCCTTCAGGGCCAGCGCCACGGCGCGGCCAAAGCGTTCGTCGATCAGCAGACTTCCCGGATTCATCGCATGATTGTCAAAGCTCGACACCAGATGACGCGACTGAAAGCGTGGCGCCGTGACGGCTTGTTGCGCGTCCATGCCAAATTCCACCACGTTCAAAAACATCTGCACCAGGCTCTGATCCTGATTGTCGCCGCCAGGCGTGGACATCACCATTGACGGCTGACCGTCCTTCAAGATCAGGGAAGGCGTCAGGGTTACGCGCGGACGTTTGCCTGGCGCAACTACATTCGGGTGTCCTTCGATCAGATAGAAGCTCTGCGCCCGCTGCGTCAGCGGAATGCCGGTATCGCCCACGATCACGCTAGGCAGGGCAGCCCCGCTCGGCGTAGCACTGAACAGGATGCCGTCCTTGTCGATCGCGTTGACCGACGTCGTGTCGCCATACATCAGGGCATCGTCGATCTCCCTGCGTACCAGTTCTTCCCGCGAAGGATGCGCCCCGTTAGACTTTTTCACCATGCCAGGACGAAAATCCAGACTCGCATCTTCAGTAATCAACTTCACGCGTTCCCGAGCATATTCCTTGCTCAGCAATTCTTGTGGCACCTCAGTAAAGTTCGGGTCGCCATAGTATGCATCGCGGTCGGCATAGACCAGCTTCATGGCTTCGGTCAGCTTGTGAATATAGTCATCACTGCCAAAGCCCATTTTCTGAAAGTCCATAGTTTCGGCAATGTTCAGAAGAGCGATCTTGGCCGGGCCTTGAGTGTAGAAACCGGGCTTATAAATCGTGTAGTTCTTGTAAGTGCCACCGAGGGAAGCTTCCGGCTTCAGGCGGAAAGTAGAAAGGTCTTCATAGCGGATCAAGCCACCGTTGGCACGCGAGAAAGCGTCCACCTTACGGGCAACTTCCCCGCGGTAGAAATAATCCCGCACGGCGTCGATTGCAAGCACGCGTGGCTTCTTGAGCGCGCTGGCGCGCTGTTCGGCGGCCACCATGGCGCGCAGGGTCCTGGCGAGAGCCGGCTGGCGGAAAGTCTCACCCGGACGCGGCAAACGCCCCTCGGGCATGAAGTAGGCCTTGGAAGTCGGCCAGCGGTCAAAGAAGGGGCGCGAGTACCTTACAACCGCCGCACGCATATCGTCCACCACCATCTCATCGGCAAGTTCAATGGCCGGTGCAATCACCTGCTCAAAGCTGAGCGAACCAAATTCCCGCAGGGCCACCAGCCCTGCTTCCACCATGCCCGGAACGATTGCCGGAAGCATGCCTGTTACAGGCAGATAGCTGCTCAACCCATTGGGCTCATTGGTGTCAACTTCCAGCGGTTCCATCTCATGCTTGCGGAAGAATTCCGGCGTTCCCAGCTTCGGCATTGTACCGACCCCGCTGATGGTCCACACCTTGCCATCCTTGGTGCGAATCAGGATCGGCGCTTCTCCCCCAAAGCCAAAGTGCGAGTACTCCGCCACCGCAGCAGCAAACATGGTGGCCACTCCGGCATCAACGGCATTGCCGCCCTGCTTCAGGATGCGCATTCCGGCATCGACGGCAGCGGCGGTTCCCCCGGCAACGGCGCCATTTTTGCCGCGTACCGCATCGCGCATCACCAGTGGATCATTGGGCGTCCTTCGCAATGGAACCTGGGCCTGCCCACAAGAAACCAGGAGGCTCAAAAGTGTGAGTACCGCGCAAGACTGCCGCATGGCCCGATTGTAGCGCCGATCATATACTGGTGTTGGTATGCCGCAGTCCGAATCTGATTCCAAAACTCTGCCGCAACAGCAGGAGCCCCTGCCAGAAGATCTGCCCATGCTCTACTGCCCGGTCTGCAGTCTGCGCCTCGACCAGCGCAAGTGCAAGCTCTTCTGCCGCCAATGCGGCTATTACATGTCCTGCGCCGACTACTACTAAAGGCTTTACTGATAACCGAATGAATGAACTTCCCGAACTGCTTGAACGCTTCCGGCGTGGCGGCGAGTTTCTGGCTTCCCTCACTACCGGCCCGGCCGGGGCGGAACTGGACTTCGAACCCGCGCCCGGAGCCATGAGCATTCGCTCCACCGTCTGCTACCTTGCGGACCTCGAAATGCTGCACCATGGTCACTTCAGCGCCCTGCTTGCTGAAGTGGAGCCGGTACTGCAAACGATCGACCCTCCCGCCTGGGCCACCAAATTGAATTACCGGCAGCGCAAGTTCTCCGCCGCAGTCGAGCTCTTTCGCCGTATCCGCACCGAGAATTATGATCTGCTCAAGGATCTCCCGGTGGAAGCTTGGTCCCCGGTGTTAAGCAACCATTTCCGCACCCATCTGGAACACACGGAAGACCGGATCCTGTCGATCCGCGAAATCCGTCAACTTTACAAGGCCGCCAAAAATTCAGGAGTTTCTGCATGAAGCGTTTTTGCCTCGCATCCATTCTTTTTGTTAGTTTCCTTGCCGGGGCGGCTGAGCGCGACACCGCCGCGAAAGTCGCCGAAGAGGCACAACGCTGGTGGTCTCATGTTGAGTTCCTGGCCAAAGATGAACTCCAGGGCCGCGACATCGGCAGCCCCGGCTATACCGCCGCGGCAAAGTACGTAGCAGCAGAGTACGAGAAGGTTGGACTCAGCCCCGGAGCCTCGCCCTCCAGCTACTTTCAGCCCGTCCGCTTTGTCTCCCGCACCATTGACGAATCCCGCTCCAGCCTGGCACTCGAACAGGGTAGCGTTCGCGAAACACTGACCCTGGGCGAGCACGCCAACATCAGCATCCGCACCGTTCCCGCACCAAAACTCAGCGCGGAGATGGTTTTCGTCGGCTACGGCACGAAGATCCCCGAAGCTAACTATGACGACTTGAAGGACGTCGATCTCAAGGGAAAAATCGCAGTCTATCTGAGCGGTCAGCCGGCCGGCCTCCCAGGCCCCTTGGTGAGCCATTACCAAAGCGCGAGCGAACGGGCACAGGCGCTGCTAGCTGCCGGTGCTGTTGGTACTGCCGTCATCGCCAATCCGGGCAACACCGATATCCCCTGGTCCCGTTCTACCCTCGCCCGCTTGCAACCGGCGATGACCCTGGATGAAAAGCTGCCCCCCAACGGCAACCTCAAGCTCGCCATCGCGATCAACCCCGCCCATGCCAACAGATTCTTTGCCGATAGCGGCTACACCGTCGAGCAACTCTTTGAACTGGCAAAGGACAAAAAGCCTCTGCCGCACTTCCCCCTCAAGACAAAACTCCACGCCCGCACGGCCATCAAACAAAGCAAAGTCGGCAGCGAAAACGTGATCGGTGTCCGCTATGGCTCCGATCCCAAACTCCGCAATGAGTTCATCGTTGTTACAGCTCACCTGGACCACCTTGGCGTCAACGACAAGCTCTCCGGCGACAAGATCTACAACGGTGCGATGGATAACGCCAGCGGAGTCGCCAGCCTGATCGAGGCGGCCCGCCAGTTGAACGATTCAAAGATGGAGCTCAAGCGCAGCGTCGCGTTCATCGCCCTCACCGGGGAAGAGAAAGGCTTGCTGGGCTCAAGCTGGTATGCCAACCATCCCGTCTTCGGAAAAGAAAAGAATGCCCGCGTTGCCGGCAATCTCAACATGGACATGTACCTTCCTCTCTTTCCGCTAAAGGGCTTGGTGATTCTGGGCGTGGACGAATCCACCCTGGGGGATTTGGCTCGCAAGGGTGTCGAAGCGGCCGGCTTTGAAGTCTGGCCCGATCCGGCTCCGGAGCGCAACAGCTTTGTCCGCAGCGACCAGTACAGCTTCATTCGGGCCGGTTATCCCGCCTTGGCCTTCAAATTTGGCTACCGCAAGGGAACGCCGGAAGAAAAGCTCATTCAGGCCTGGCTCAAGGAACGCTACCACGCGCCCGGCGACGATCTCGCTCAGCCCCTCGACAAGGAAGCGGCCGCCCAGTACAACCGGGTGCTGGCGTCCATGATTGGTGCCGCCGCCAATGCGCAAGAAACCCCAAAATGGAAGGACGCGAGCTTCTTCAAACGCTTCGCTCGCGACTAAGTGCAAAGCTACTTCATCACGCTTCGCGTTTCCGGGGACAATAAGGACATTGTTGCCGCCGACCTTTTCGAAGCCGGCTCTACGGGGCTTTCCGAAGCCGAGCAGCCGGATGGCGCCTGGGAGCTGATCGCCAGCTTTGACAGCGCGGAAGCGGCCGCCGGCTTTGGCGTAGAAGTTCAGACCGATACCACCGACTGGATCGCCATGAGCCACCAGGCCTGGAAGAGCCGGTTAGTGGGAGAGCGCTTCTTTTTCGCTCCCGCCTGGAGTGATGAACCCACTCCACCGGGGCGCTGGCGAATCAACTATCAGGACGGCGCAGCCTGCGGCAGCGGGGAGCACCCCTCCACCCGCCAGGCGCTGACAGCGATGGAAGAATACCTCAAGCCCGGCATGAGCGTGCTCGATCTCGGCTGCGGTGCGGGCATCCTTTCGCACGGGGCCACCCTGCTTGGCGCAAGCCAGGTGATCGGCGTGGACATTGAACAGGATAGTTGCACGCTCACACGCCAGTTGAGCCACGTGCCAGTCGTCCAGGGTACAGCCGAATGCCTCAAGCCGGAATTGTTCGACCTGATTGCGGCCAACATCAGTGCAACGGTGCTGGTCAATTTTGCCGACGAGATCCTGCGCCTCACCCGCCCCGGTGCGCGGATTATTCTCGCCGGCTTCGGCACGGAAGAAGCAGGACTGGTAAAGCAAATCTTCGCCCTCGGGCCCTTGAGCGAACGCATTGAAGGCGAGTGGAGTTGTCTCGTCCTCGACCTGCCCTTACACTAGAAGGGGAGTGCACCCGTAGCTCAGGTGGATAGAGCATTTGCCTTCTAAGCAAAGGGTCACAGGTTCGAGTCCTGTCGGGTGTACCATTTCCTCATCATGCTCCTTCCTCTACTCCTGCTCCTGTCCGCAGTGGATCTCTTTGATGGCAAAACTCTGAAGGGGTGGGTCAATGAGGGGGGAGCCAACTTCCGCGTCGAGAACGGCACCATCGTAGTCGACCAGGGCCCCTATTCCTGGCTCCGTACCGAAAAGGTCTATCGCGATTACGAACTCAGGGTCGAATTCAAGACCGCACCGGATGGAAACTCCGGAATCTTCCTCCGTAGCGCCGCCACCGGAAAACCACACGAGACAGGTTACGAGTTACAGATTTTCGACGAGCGGAAAGAATACAAAACGGGCTCCCTACTTGATGTCGCTGAAGCCAAGGAATCCAGGATCCAACCCGGCTGGAATACCTTCCACGTGCGCCACATCGGCCCCCGTGTCATTGTCAAAATGAACGGCAAGGAAATTCTTAACGTAGAGGACCGTCGCAGCCTCTCGGGCCACCTTGGTTTGCAATTCAACCCCGGAAAGCCCATTGCTTTCCGGCGGATTCAAGTTCAGGAAATCAAATAAGTACTGCTTACGGCAGATACTTCTTCAGGTCCGGGTTCACCAGCTCCTGCATTTCCGGCGTCTCTACATTCTGCGCCGTCACGAGCTTTGGCTCCAGATTGTTGATCTTCACCACTTCTTTGCCCGCAAGATGGTTCACCGCCGCCATCACGCTTTCATAGCCCATCTTGAAAGGCTGCTGCACGACCAGGGAATCAATGAGTCCCTTGCGCAGGTCTTCTACCAGCGGCGCCGAGGAATCAAAACCCACCATCTTCACCTTCATGCCCGTCCGGGCCCGCAGGGCCTGGGAAGCACCCGCCGCACTCGATTCGTTTGAAGCAAAGAGTCCAGCCACCTTCGGGAACGCCGTGAGCATGTTCTCCGCTACTGCCAGACTCTTGGCATAATCGGCCATACCAAAGCGCTTGTCAACGATCTTGATCTCGGGAAACTTCTTGGCAATCGTCTCTTCAAAACCACTTTCCCGCGCCATCGTGGAGGCGGCACCCGGTTGCACGGCCACCATCACCACGTCACCTTTGCCGCCCAGGATCTCGCCCATCCGTTCGGCCGCCATGGCGCCCGCCGCATAGTTATCCGTCGCCACCTGGCTGACAAACTTCTCGGTATCCACCGGGGAGTCAAAGATCACCACCGGAATCTTCTGCGCCGCGGCCCGCTCCACCACGCTCACCATCGCCTTCTTGTCGATCGGAGCCAGACAAATCGCATCCACCCGCCGGTTGATCATCGAATCGATAATCTGCAATTGACCATTGAAGTCCGTCTCAGTGGCCGGACCGTTCCAGCTGATCTCCACATCCACTTCGCGGCTCGCGGCAATCGCCCCCGCTTGCACACTCTGCCAGAAGAGATGAGCCCGCCCCTTCGGCACCACGCCAATTACCCGCTTCTTCTCGCCACCGCAGCCGGCCTCAAACAGTGTCAAGGCGGCCCCAACACTGAGGCCGCCAATCAAGTTCCGTCTTGTCGTCATTCTTCGTCCTTATGAATCTTACTGGGGAAAGGAAGTAGGCGGTGTCAGTTTCGCCTGCCAGCCTTCACCATTAAATGCCTTCAAAAATTCGACGAGATCCTTCTTCTCGGCTGCCGTCAGCTTGAGAGGCTTCATGCGCTCATCGAGATTCTTGTTCGGAGTTCCGCCACGGTCATAATACTCAATTACTTCTTCGAGAGTGGCAATGCTGCCATCGTGCATATAGGGTGCCGTCCGGGCGATTTCGCGCAAAGTGGGGGTCTTGAAGGCACCCCAGTCTGCATCCTTCTTCGTAACCTCATAACGCCCCACATCCGGAGTGGGCTTGTCAGCACCAACGCCAAGGTTGTGATACGAATTTGCAGTCAGGTTAATGCCTTCATGGCACTGGTCGCACTTGGCCTTGTTGAAGTAGACATCCATACCGCGCACCTGCGCCGGATTCATGGCGTTTTTATTCCCGGCTTTATAGCGGTCGTAGGGAGAATTGCCGCTGAGCACCGTACGCTCATAGGTGGCAATCGCTTTGGTGATCTCGTCAACCCCGAATTCTTCTTTGCCAAAAGCCTTCTTGAAAAGCGCCCGATAGCCAGAAATCCCTTGCAGGGTTTTGACCATGGCATCGTGCGTGTTGCCCATTTCAATCGGGTTCGCGATCGGCCCGGCAGCCTGCTCTTCGAGCGACTTCGCCCGGCCATCCCAGAACTGCGCCAGCGAATAGGCGCGGTTAAACACCGTCGGCGCGCTCCGTCCGCCCTTCTGCCCACGAATCCCGCTGCTCACCGGCTGCCCGTCCGTAAAGGCGTGTTCCGGGGCGTGGCAACTCGCGCAGGCCACTGTTCCGTCAGCACTCAATCGCTTGTCGTAATAAAGCAAGCGCCCGAGTTCACGCTTCTCGGCCGTATAAGGGTTGTCGGCGGGAAAACGCAGCGGCAGCAATCCCAGGGGCACTTCCAGCGCAGGGTCAGCAGCAAAGATGAGAAGGGCTGGCGCAGTGAGCGCCAGCCGGGTAACCAGATTCCACTTCATCGTTGAAGGTCCTTTACTGCTTGGTGTAACCGCTCACATAGAGCGCCTTGACACCGTTGTGCTCCCAGAAAGTTCCGGTCACTTCCATAATGTGGGCGGCATGGTCAATGGCGGCCTTACGGAATTCGGTCTGCCCGTCGCGCCGCAAGTCATGCTCTTCTTCCATCAGCATGTACATGGTGCCGTCCTTGGCCAGCAATCCAATCGGCTGACCGGCCGAGAAACACTTTTGCGCGCAAGCCCGATGCTTGTCGCCGTGCTTGCCAATCTGCATGTAGCAGGAGAAATCGAGAATCTCGCCAACCACGGTGAGTGACTTTGCGCCCGGGTTTGGCTTGCCATCGACAGAGGCGCCCAGCGTCGTCGCAGACCATTCTTCGCCCTTCATGACAGGCTTGCCCAGCTTGCCCATGGGCTTGTCATAGGTTCCGCCATCAGCGGCCACCGTCATTTGCGGCTGCAGGATGCCGCCCTTTTTCGTCTGTGCCACCAGCATGGTGCCAAGCAGGCAAACGGCTCCACAAGCCAGCAGTGTTTTGAATTGGTTTGTCATAGTCAGTTCTCCTTAAAATCTTATCCTCGTGTTGCCGCAGCGGGAATCTTGCGCAACAGGTCTTCCATTTCGGCGCGGCTTTCGCTGCCGATGGTAAAGCAATCCGTCAAGCCTTGCGCCAGATGCCACTGGATGGCCTCATCGGCTTTCTCCCGCAACTTGCCGGCGCCCAGCACCTTCATCCCGATGATGCCTTTGCCAGCAGCCTTCATTTCTTTGAGCACTCCTGCCACCACGTCCGGGGCAGCATCCATCGCCGCACCGGCCGGATTGAATCGGGCCAGATCAACCTCCACCCAGGGACTGCGTGCAGCAGTCTTGAGCGCACCGAGAGTATGACAACTCACACCCTTGGTCTTGATGATGCCCTTTTCCTTGGCTTCGCTCAGCACTTCCATCGCGCCCTTGTTGCGCTCGTCCCAATCGTCATCGATCATGCAGTGCATCAACACGATGTCGATGTAGTCAGTTCCGATTTCCTGCCGGAAGCGGTCCAGGTCGGCCCGCATGTCGGCGGCAGTCACAGCCCGTGACTTCGACAGGATCGTCACCTTGTCACGCGGAACGGTCTTCAAAGCTTCCTTCAAATGCGGATGGCTACCGTACTGGTCGGCCGAATCCCAGAAGAAAACGCCCTGATCGTAGGCGGCCCGGAAGAGCTCGGAAACGCCCTTGAAACCGAGCTTCTTGGTTTGGTTTGAACTACCGCCGGTTCCATTGGTACCCGTTCCCATGGCCAGCCGCGAAACCGGCACCTGGGCCGGTCCAAGCAAAATCCGGTCCTGGGCATTCTTGGTTTCACCCGCGTAGAGGTGATACGGAAATTTGTCGAGAGCGAGTAATGCCGCACCAGCCTGCAAAAAGTGGCGACGCTGCATCTTGTGACATGAGGGTAACGGGTGCGTGGGACGCGGCATAAGATCTCCGTGCAAGTCCTGAAAATAAAGCTCTGTGCTTATCCAAGAGACTATCATGGTGAGCATGTTCACGAGACGGCATCTCTTCTTCGCCGCCCCAGCTTTTGCTGCGCGCCCCGGTCTTCGTTTAGCTACTTTCGCGGTAGATATCACGCCGCCGGTCGGAGCACCTCTCTGTTATTCCCTGGTTGTTCCCGCCGAACGGGTGGAATCGCCCCTGCTGGCAAAAGGGGTTGTGCTCTATCCCACCGGCCAGCCACCCATCGTGCTCTGTGCTCTCGACTGGCTGGGTGTCGGCAACGAGTCTCACCTCGACTGGCGCAGCACCCTTGCCGCAGCCGTTCGGACCACTCCAGACCGCGTCGCCGTCCAGACCGTACACCAGCATGACGCGCCCGGCGATGACCGCGGTGCTGCCCCCTTCGCGCCGCCCGGAACACTCACCCCCGTTGACTTCTGCCGCAGTGCCGCCCGCAGAGTTGCCGCCGCAATTCAAAAGGCCAAACCGGTCAATGTGTCACACTTCTCCACCAGTCAGGCCACCGTGGAAAAGGTCGCCTCCAACCGCCGTATCCTCGCCGAAGACGGCAAGACTTTTCTCTTTCAACGCTTCACCGCCTGCCGCAATTCGCCACACTGCGATGCCCCGGAAGGCATCATCGATTCGCAACTGAAGACGCTGAGTTTTTATCAGGGCAGCCGTCGTCTGGCTGCTTTGCACTACTACGCAACTCACCCCATGTCCTACTACGGCAAGGGCGTCGTGGGGCATGACTTCGTCGGCATAGCCCGCGAGTCAATGCCCGGCTTCAACGTCTATTTCACGGGTGCCGCCGGCAACATCGGCGCGGGGAAATACAATGATGGCGACCCGGCCAATCGTGCCGTCCTGGCCAACCGGATTGCTGCCGCAATGAAGGCTTCCCTTGCCGTCGCGAAACCCCTCGCCCTTCCCCGGTTGGAGTGGCGGGCTTTGCCGGTCCGCTTGCCACACCGCACGGGCGATGGCTTCACGGAGGCCGCAATCCGCAAAGTGCTCGACGACAAGAGCGCACTTGCTCGCGACCGCGCCAGCCACGCGCGCTATCTCGCTTGGTACCGCCGCTGCCAGTCGTCCGAACCAAACATCACCCTCCAGGCACTCCGACTGGACGGCGCCGCAATCCTGCATCTTCCCGGCGAACTCTTCGTCGAATATCAGCTTGCGGCCGCCGAGGAAAACAAAACTAACTTTACAGCCATGGCAGCCTATGGCGACTATGGCCCGATGTATATCGGCACGGCCAAGGCCTATCCGGAAGCAGGCTACGAAACCAGCATCGTCTCCCGCGTTGGGCCGGACAGTGAATCAATTTTGCTTGATGGAATCCGACGCTGCCTTAGCTAACAAACTTTTTAATTAGGACGATAAGTTCTTCAGTCTGCTTTTCCATGGCTATAAGAAAAGTCACCCCGGCCCTGCTCCTCCTGCTGCTTGCGGGATGCCAAAACGTCAATTCCCGCCCCAAGCTTCGTATTGGTAGCAATCAAAGCGTACCTTTTAATTATTGGGATACTCAGGGCCGACCAGTTGGCTTTGCAATTGAGGTGCTCAATCGGGCCGCTGACATTGCTGGCTACCAGCTTGATTGGATAAGAACGGCAGAAGGTCCGGAGCCGAGTTTTGCAGACAACATCGTAGACATCTGGCCCTTTGTCACCTCCTACGACGAGCGCCGCAAAGTGACCTTTCTCACCGAAAACTGGTGGCGCATCGGTACGATTCTTCTCTTCCCGGAACACCTGAAAATCAATTCCTTCGCTGACCTTGCCGGTAAATCCATGGCGCTCACCTCACCGATGCGAAGGTTTATGCCGGACGTTCCGTTCTCAAAGGAAACCCGCGTCGAAATTTTTTCGGATACCACCTCGGCCTTCAAGGCGATGTGCATGGGTAAGCTGGATACCGCCCTGCTGGATCATCGCATCGCCGAAGGCGTGATTCTGAATCGCCCCGAAGGCTGCCCACCCTTGAAACTTTCCTCGCTCCTGCTTCAGGAAACCGCCCGCTCTTTCGCCATTGGCGCTCGACCAGGCTTTGAGCAGCACGCCAACAAGCTCCGCACTGCGATTGATTCTCTTGCCGACTCTGGAGAGCTGGTAGACATTGCCGTGCGTTGGAAGCTGCTGCACCGCGACGACTCGACCGTCATCCTGTGGCTCAACCGTACCCGAGAGAAAAACGAGCTGCTACAAAAGCTGACCTGGTCACTCGTAGTCCTTCTGACCGTCGTTCTCATTTTTGCCCAGCGCCTGGCGCACGCACGCCGACAGGCAGAGATCAGTGCGCGCGCCCGCAGCCAGTTTCTCGCCAACATGAGCCATGAAATCCGCACCCCCATGAATGGCATCCTCGGCATGACAGACCTCGTGCTCGGCACCAATCTCAATCCCGACCAGCGCAACTTCCTTTCGATGGCCCGCTCCAGCGCTCACGGCCTCTTGCAAATCCTTGATGACATCCTCGATTTCAGCCGCATCGAGAGTGGCAAACTCAACCTCGAATCCATCCCCTTCAATCTCAACGACGTGGCCCGGCGTTCCGTCCAGATCTTGACCCTCACGGCTGAAGCCAAAAACATTGACCTCGATTGCAAACTCAGCCCCGATATCCCGGAAGCCGTGCTCGGCGACCCGGTGCGCATCCAGCAAGTGCTCATCAATCTTCTGGGCAACGCTGTCAAGTTCACAGAGAAAGGCTTTGTCCGTTTGGACATCACCGCCCGCAGAGAAGAGGGTGACCTGGTGGACCTTCACTTCGCCGTCTCCGACTCCGGCCTTGGCATTTCCGAAGAGCAGAGGAATCGCATCTTCCAGGCCTTTACGCAAGCAGACTCTTCCACCACTCGAAAGTTTGGCGGCACCGGCCTCGGTCTCTCGATTTCCTCTCAACTCGTCCGTATGATGGGCGGCAAACTCACTGTAGACTCCACCCCGGGCAAAGGCAGCCGCTTCAGTTTTCAACTCAAGCTGCAAGCAACCCAGCCGCCAGCCCCCACACCACAACCAACAGCAAAATCCGACCAGCGTCCCCTCCGCATTCTGGTAGCCGAAGACAATGAAGTCAATCGCGTCCTGATTGACCGCATCCTCACCCGGAATGGCCACAACGTCTCGACTGTCACCAACGGCCAACTCGCTCTCGACCGTCTTCGTCAGGAATCCTTCGACATCGTCCTGATGGACGTCCACATGCCCGAAATGGACGGCCTCGCCGCCACGCGCGAACTCCGGCAATTGGAGCAAGCCCTCGGCCGCCACACCCCGGTGGTTGCGCTCACCGCACTCGCCGTCAAGGGTGACGCCGAAATGTGTCTGGCCGCCGGAATGGATGACTACTTGAGCAAGCCCCTCAATGTGAACGATCTCGCCAAAGTCCTGGCTCGCTACTCCGCATAGTGGCGGATGATTTCATTGCTTGAGGCCATCGCTCGCTCTTTGAAATCTTCCAACACCTCACCCTTCACCTGGTACACTTCATCCCGCAGCCTGCGCAAAACACCCAGCCACAAGAGGCGTCGTTGCCGGTACACCTTTATTCCTGCTTCACTCTCAAGAAGATCAATCAAAGCCAGAATGATGCTGCGCTTAGCCAAGTGCGGTGGCCGCTCCTTCAGTTGCTTCTCCAATGCCAGCGCATTCTCAGGCTTCACCGCAATCGTTCCGTCCACTCCCGATAGCCCCAACAAGCCTTGGTAAATCCGTGCCTTCTCGAGAAAATCGAGCAAATGATCCTCCGGGCTAGGATCCTTCGCTCCATAGGTTTTTAACTCTTCGAGTAGCAGACCGAGCCGCGGTTCCCAGGCACCCTGTGCGGATAGCGTCTTGTGGCCCTTGCGCAATTCCACGTACTGCTCAAAGAGTGCCGCCGAGTGCGGGCGCGCCCAGAAGGCAGTCATGGGTCGATCCTCAATCTTCGAGGTGCCCCCAACAAACAACTTGCTCAGACTGCCGGCGCGCTCCGCCATGCCATCCGCCCAATTCACCGGAGCAAGAATTTTCTCGAATTGCACCCTTGCTTCATCCGGCCAGTAATTGCCCCAGTACCTGGTGCCCGCCGTAGTCTTGACGGCGAATTGAAGCCCCAAGGGCGGTGCTTCAGAACTGTGCCGCAAATAAGCATCCACCGCGTCGAGCAATTCCGGCTGGCTCTGCTGTGCTTCACCCTCAAGCAGCAACTTCCAGAAAAACGCAATGCGCACCCAGTTCCCCTGCTGGGGCTGGTCCAGCGGCAAAATTGCCGCGAGTCTGGCGCGGTACAGCGCAAGAAAGCCTGAAGTCAGTTTCGCTTTCTGCATCCGAAGGGTGAGAACCTGATGAAAGTCCGCCAGAGCATGTTGAGTCCTGATCGTGTTGAGCACACGCAGAAGATGTAGATTTGCTTCGGCCGACCGTCCCTCCGCGATGAGTTGATCGTAAAGTTGCATCGCAATGCGGTAGTAGATCAGATAGCCCGCAACTTCACCTCTTTCGAGATGCTTGTTGGTTGGCAAGGGTACCCCCTGCTCATGCCACTCCTCAATCGCCGCCGGCAGATCCACTTTCGCTTTCAGCTCAATCAGTCTCATCCGAAGCGAGACTCGATTGAATCTTTCCGCCGAAGCCCGCATCGCTTCCCCTGGTACGGAATCAGCGTTCAGCACCAACGGGGCAACCGGAAATTCCTCCATCACGGCCGACAGCAACTCGTCCACTTTTGCCAGAATTTTACTTTGCTTCTGTCCGTCCCGCTCAGCCGCAGCCTCATTCAGTAAAGTTTCCGCCGCCACCTCCGGCGGCAGCAGAGGCAATCCGTCAAACTGAGAGCGAAACCAGAGATCCAGGCAATCCGCGTCACATGGAACCTGCAGAGATAACAACAAAAAAAATCCGAGCAGCATAAATCAACTCACAGTGGAGGAACACAATACCCAAAAAAAGGAAACGGATAAAACGGGATGCAAATACTGGCTTCACAGGTTGAGCCCCGCACGTCATAAATGCATCCTTCAGTATTTTCGCAATTGCAAGCAGGCGATCCTGCAACTTGAGCCGCAGTCTCGAGCGATTTCGACTTCACTTGTGCGCAAAGATTCCATTGTCTGACCAAGCCGGGATCTGATTCCAAGATCGGTCCGAAAAACAGAGAATATACAAACAATACATGAAGCATGGGGTGATAGTAGATGATCCTTTTAAATTTGTCAATGGAATTTCATGAATCATAATGCTTTATTATATTCTTCCATCGAAACATTAAAGCGTACAATCAGGCTTGATTGACTTGGCTGGGCAGTCAAAGCGAATTCTTCAACATTGCTCGCTAAAGCTCTTTCGGTTTAGACTGATTCAATGCCTGACACCTTCCTTCCGGACCTCGAAAAACCTTCCCAATCCGGCGGGCACTACGCCAAGAGCATTGAATCCCTCCGCACGGCCGGCAGCGAAATCCCAGGCATTCTGCACCTGCTCGCCTTCAAGCCGAAAGCGACAGACTTTCTCAATCAGTACACGCACGAAGTCATGCGCGGCCCCTCTCCTCTCAGCCCCGGCTTCCGCGAACTCATTGCGACGATCACCAGCGAAGGCAACAGTTGCGATTTTTGCCGCGACTCGCACGCCCAGGCCGCCGCGCTTCTCTTTGAAAGCGAAGGCCGTGTGAAGAAGGGCAAAGGCCAGGTCTTCATCGGTGCCGTGCTCGAAGGCGATGCCGACCTGACCGACGCCGAATGGGCGCTGATGGACTTCATCGTGCGCGTCAATGACAAGGCCCAGGACATTGAGGAAAAAGAAATTCGCAAGCTGCGCAAAGCTGGCTGGACAGATGAAGCCATCTACGACGCCATCACCGTCTGCTCCCTCTTCAACTTCTATAACCGCTGGGTGGGGGCTAGTGGCGTTGCCTGGAACGAGGAAGATTCTTCACTCCAATCCGGCTCCCGTATTGCACAACGCGGCTACATCCCATAGCATCAAGGGGTCCCATGATGCGACCCCTTATAATCCTCCTCTTCACCACGCTGCTCTGCGCCCAAAAGCCAGACCCGGCAGATCTGCTCAAGCTCGCCGGCAAGCCCAACGACCCGGCCTTTCTCAAAGCCCTCGAAGCCACCTTCACGCCCCAACAACTGGAAAAAGGCGAAGCTGCCGTCACCCACGGTCCCGATGCGATCTACGCCATTCGTGCTGCTTCCCTGCCCCGCCTCTTTGTCAACAACAACCCCGCGGCGGCCATGAAGAAAGCCGGCCCCTATTACATCGGCTTCGCCAAACTGCCTGTCTACACCTCCCACACCTATCACTACATGATCGACGGCAAGCGCTTCGGCGGCCGCCTCGACCTGTCTGCCTTTGGCCCGGAAGCCTATGAGCAACCCGGCGTCCCCCAGGGCCGCATCAGCGAAAAGTTCACCTCCCGCAGCAAGCTCTATGAAGGCATGACCAGCGATTACTGGGTCTACACTCCCGCCCAATACAATGCCGCAACTCCAGCACCCGTCATGATCTGGCAGGACGGTGAAAAGTACTCCCGGCGTGATGCCCCGAACCGCCTGCTCATTCAGCTCGACAACCTCGTGCACCAGAAGCGCATCCCCGCCGCCATCCACGTCTTCATCTCGCCCGGCCTCATCGGCGAACGCCGCATGCGCAGCATCCTTTACGACACCTACACTCCCAAATACACCCGCTATGCCCTCGACGAAATCCTCGCCGAGGTCTCGCAGAAATGGAAGCTCCGCACCGACGGTTATTCCCGCGCCATTGCCGGGGAAAGCTCCGGCGGCATCTGCGCCTTCAACGCTGCCTGGTGGCACCCGGAAGAATTCGCCCGCGTCTATTCCCGCATCGGCAGCTTCACCAGCATCCAGTGGAAGCCCGGCGAACTCGACGGCGGCAACATCTTCCCCTTTGCCATCCGCAAACAGCCCAAGCGCAACATCCGCGTCTTCCTCTCGGACGGCAGCGAAGATCTTGAAAACAACCACGGCTCCTGGCCGCTCCAAAACATCCAGATGGCCAATTCCCTCAA
>CAZECF010000004.1:0-79534 GCA_964510335.1 uncultured Bryobacter sp.
GCTGTCGGGTTTGAAGCATTTGAAGGAGCTGTACCTGCCGGGGCCGAGCTGGAACCCGGGGGCGGGCAGTCGCCTGGATGCCAATGAAGAACTGAAGTTTTTGTCGCCGCTGCAGACGCTGGAAAAGTTGCATTTCTCGCTGCACTTTTTGACGAATGTGAATGTTCAGGATAAGGGCCTGAAGCATTTGGAGTCGTTGACCAAGCTGAAGGAGTTGCGGCTGGCGCAGGGGAGGATCAAAGAGTTTTCGCTGGCTGGTTTCACTGAGCTGGAAGGGTTGGATCTGAGCTATTCGACGGCGACGGATGAGGTGCTCAAGAGCCTGTCTGGTTTGAAGAAGTTGAAGTGGATCCAATTGCGGGACACGCTGGTAACGGATGCGGGACTGGCGCATTTGAGTGGGGTCAAGACTTTGGAGGAGCTGGATTTATATGGGCTCAAGATCAGTGACCGCGGATTGGAGCACTTGCGCGGGTTGACCGAGTTGCAGAAGTTGAATTTGCTGGGCGGACCGATTCGCGATGAAGGGGCGGCGATTTTGGCCGGGTTGCCCAAGTTGCGGGAGTTGAATCTTTACCGGGCGGAAATCACGAATGCAGGCGTTGCGAAGTTGGAGAATTTGCGCAAACTGGAATGGTTGGATTTGCGATACACGCGGGCGACAACGGCGGGAGTCGAGCGGTTGCGAGCGGCGCTGCCGGCCTGTCGCGTTGACTTTAGCGCCGGTGCGGAATTGTCACGGAGTACGGTTGAGCCTCCCGGGGCCCATGCTGGTGCGGCCGAGATCGTGGGCTGGATTGAAAAGGGATTGCAAGGCAAAGTCGGGAATGGTGGCAAGACCATTTCGCTGGCGCGGACGGGTGTGACGGATGCGCAGATGGCGATTGTTGCGCGGTTGAGGGAGTTGGAAGAGTTGGACCTGGAGGCAACTGAAATCGGGGATCTGGGACTCGAAGCACTGAGCCGGTTGAAGAGTTTGCGCCGGCTGAACTTGAGTTCGACGACGGTGTCGGATCGGGGGCTGAGGCATTTGTCTGAGTTGCCGCTCGAAAGCCTGAATCTTTCCGGGACCTTGATTCAAGTGCCGACGGGGTTGCCGCCGGGACTTGTGCAGCTGGACTTGAGTTCTACTTCGGTCAGTGAACTGGATGGGGTGCGCAAGCTGCCGGCGCTGCGCTCGCTCAATCTGGCCTATTCGGATTTGAAGGAAGCCAATCTCACGGGGCTGCCGCCGCTGGAGGTTTTGGATTTGACGGGAACCGACATCGGCGATGCGGGGCTTGGCGTGCTGGCGATGCAAGTGTCGCTTCGGGATTTGCGGCTGAATCATGGCCGGTTTACAGAGAAGGGTTTTGCTGCTCTGGAGCCGCTGGTGAATTTGCGGCGGTTGGAAGCGGTGCGCACGAGATTGAGCGGGGGTGTAGGGCCGACGCTGGCGAAGTTTTCGCAGCTTGAGTTTCTGAACCTGGACTACACCACCATCAATGACGAAGTGGTTCAAGCTATTGCCGGCCTGCCGTTGGTCGAGTTGCGGCTCGATAGCGTAAACATTAGCGATGCTGCGGCGGATGCACTGGCCGGTATGCGGAGTTTGCGGGTGTTGAATCTTTATCACACGGTTGTATCGGAAGCCGCTCATGCCCGGCTGGTGAAAGCTCTGCCGCAGACGAAGATTGTGTGGGATCGCGATTCGAAGTTGCCGAACCGGAGAGGGAGCTGAAGCATGACCTACGTGATTGCGCTGGTGATGATGCTGGACCTGCCGTGTGGCCGGACAACTACCGATGCGGTGGAGTTACGCGGATGTTGGGTGACGGACGCGGATCTGCCGGCGCTGGCGCGGCAGAGTAGCCTGAAGCGGCTCGACTTGTCGATGACGCGAATTTCGGATCAGGGCTTGCTGCAGTTGAAGCCACTGGCGGGGTTGGAGGAGCTGAACTTGCGGTATGCGGAGTTGATTGGGGACGAGGGAATGTCGGCGGTGAAAGGCTGGCAGGCGCTGCGCCGGATCGACTTGCGGGGAACGAAAATTACCGATACGACGCTGGGATATCTTGGCGCCCTCCCGACGCTAGAGAGCATTGATGCGGGCTTTGCTCAGGTCTCTGATAACGGTATTGAGCTGTTGACCAATCTGCCGAAGTTGCGGGCGCTTAGCGTCGGAGGCAACAAGCTGACGGATACGGGGATGCAGGCGTTGCGCCTGATGCCGACGCTTGCGTATCTGGACTTGAGCGGGCCGCAGCGAACGGACTCCGGGCTTTGGAGTGTGAGCTTGACGGAGAAGGGGGTGGGTGCGATCGCGACGCTGAAGGAATTGCGGGAACTGCGGATCGGGGGAACCAGCGTGAGTTCGATCAGTTTGGAATCGCTGCGCCGGGGCTTGCCGAAGCTGGAGAGGCTGAGTCTGAAAGGGGCGAAGCGAATCAACGATGAAGCAGCGCTGGTGTTGGGCGAATGGAAGAGTCTGCGCGAGATTGACCTGAAAGACACCGCAGTGAGCGCGGCGGGACTCGAGCAATTGCGGGCGGCGCTGCCGGGGTGCGTCGTGCGTGATTAGGTAGAGGCCAGGACTTCGCCCATTTTGCGGGAAGCTGTTGGGTACTTGCCGAGCCCGGCGTGGAGAACGTCATCGGCCAGCGTCAAGTAGAGGTCGCCAACTGTTCCGGTAACTTTGGTGTGTTGGCCGAGTTTGAGACGCTTGCCGGCATTGCCGGCGATGATGGCGGCCAGGCCGTTGTTCTTGTGGCTGTTGGCCTCGGCGTGTTCGTGGACAAAGAGCAGGACAGTGTTGTCGAGAAGGGTGCCATCGCCCTCAGGAGTCGCCTTGAGACGAGCCATGAGGTAAGCGAATTCTTCGACGTGCCAACGGCAGATGTCGCGGAGAATCCTTTGCCCGTCGAGGCCATCGGCGCCGGGCGCTTTGCCGTCCTGATGCGTGTAGTCGTGATGGCGGGCGGCAGTGTAGCCGAGCCAGGGGAAGCGAGCGAGGCCCTGGCACTTGGTGAGCATGTAGGAGGCGACGCGCGTCTGGCGGGTGATCAAGGCCTGGGCCAGGAGGTCACTCTGGAGTTTGGCGATGCGGGGCCAGTCTTTCATGTCGCCGTCGAAATCGGGCGGAGCGACCTGGCTATATTCGGGAGGCAAGCCGGCGATGGCGCGCTCGAGGTCGCGTACGGAGGCGAGATGTTCTTCAACGCGTTGGGCGTCACCGGTGGGCAGCTTGGCCTTGAGCGCTTTGGCATCTTCGCGGACGGTATCGAGAATGGAGCGCTTGCGGTTGACCCAGCCTTCTTCGCGGGCGCCGAAGAGGCGGTCGAAGAGGCGGTGGGGGATCATTTCCGGAGGCAGGGCGCGGTCAAAGCCGCTCCAGCTCATGTTGCGCTGGATGCTTTCGCCGAAGGATTCCTGGCTTACGCCGATTTGCAGGGAGCGGAAGCGGGAATCGCCACCGATTTGGCCCGCCACGGCCTGGTCGATTGAAACGCCGCCGGCGCCGCGGCCGGTGAAGGTGGTGCAGCTTACGAGCGCACTCATGGAATTGTGATGTCCGTTGCCCGGGCCGGGCAGGGCGGCTGCGGCGTTGTCGAGGCCGCTCAGGACGTGAAGCTGATCGCGGAAGGGAGCGAGGGGTCGCAGGCAGGGCGAGAGCTGAAAGTTGGAGCCGGTCTCAGTGGGAATCCAGTAGCGTTCCGGCACGCCGTTGCCATTGAACCAGAGCACGAAGCGGCTTTCGATTGGCTCCGTTGCGTTGCCGGGGGCGGCGTAAGCGGTGCCTGTCGAATTGAACATGGATACGAGCGGGGGAAGGGCGAGGCTCCCGAGGAGAGTACGCCGGGAGAGGCGCTGGCGACGGGTGATGATGTTGGCCATTTAGCGTGCCCTTTCTTCAAGCTGAGAACGTTGGATTGCTAGCTTCAGCATAAGCTCTTTGAAGCGGAATTGCGAATCGCGGAAGTGGTTGGTGAGAGCAGTGATGACGGGGCGATCAGCGGGGCCTTCCAGCCGACCGGTTGCGAAGCGGAAAAGTTGTTTGACGATACATTCCTGGCAGGCGGGGGTGCGGGCGAGAATCGTGCCGAGTTCGCGCGGGTTGGTGAAGCTGGCATTCTGGATGCCAGCGAGGTAGCCGGCGGTGTCGAGGGGAAGTTCCACGGTACGCGGACCTTCTTTGGCCTTGCGCTCGGCGAAGACGAGACGAGCGGCTTCGCGACGGCCGCCAATGGCGTCGAACTTTTCAAAGCCAAAGCCGATGGGGTCAATGAGAGTGTGGCAGGAGGCGCAAGCGGGGCTGGAGAGATGGACGCTGAGGCGCTCTTTGTTGGTGAGGGGGCGGTCTTCTGAAAGCACGGGCAGATTGGTATCGACCCCAGCCGGAGGAGGGGGCACGTGCTGGCATAGAAGTTGCTCCCGCACGAAGAGGCCGCGGGCGGTGGGGGAAGTGTCATCCGGCTTGGCGGTGCTGGCGAGAAAGAAGGCCTGGCCCAGCAGGCCAGCGCGCTCGGAATTGGCGGTGAAGGGGACCCGGTCGTATTCGCGGGCGGGTGCGGGTAGATCGTAGATGGCGGCCAGGTCCGCAGTGAGATAGCCGTGGGGATCGGTGAAGAGATCCATGAAGTTGCGGTCGCCCCAGGCGAGGTCCCGGACAAAGCGGCGGGCTTCTTCCGTCATGGCGACGGCGGCTTCCCGGTTGAACTTGGGATAGAGACGCCTTGATTTTGACGTGCCCAGCACGCGATCAAAACGAAGCCACTGGGCGGTGAATTCATCGAGATTTTCTTTGGTGCGCTCGTCGGCAAGCAGGCGGCGGGCGTGCTTTTCGAGGCCCGCTGGCTGGTTCAATTCGCCACTGGCCGCGGCGGCAAGGAGCGCGTCGTCCGGCATGCTGGCCCACAACGTGAAAGCGAGGCGGCTGGCAGCGGCATAGGGGCGGAGGTTGGGGTTGTCGGTGTCTTCCAGACGGAAGAGGAAGGACGGTGACTGGAGCATGGCCTCGACGACGAGGCCGGGGCCGCCCTGTTTGAGTAAGGCTTCGTAGCGAGTGCTTTCTGCTGGCTGCAAGGGACGGCGGAAGGCCCGGAGCCCAAAGGATTTCAGGAAGCTGGAGTCTGCCTTGGCCGGGAGGGCACCACGCCGGGCTGCATTGCGAGCGATTTTTTCGGCGGCCTGCGAGTAGGCTTCCATGAGGAGCGGGGAGACGCTTTGGCCCTGGAACTGCGTTTTGAAACCATTGACGAAATCTTCCGGGGGAAACTGGTTGGAGGGTTGGGAGGTATCGCCGAGCAGGTCGCGGACAATGTTGTTGTACTCGTGGTGGGTGAGGCGGCGGAGGAAGATTCGCGTCCTGGCGTAGCCCAGGCCGGAGGCCTCGCGTTGGCGGTAGAGAGCAGCCTCGGTGCGTTCTTCGGGGGAGAGTTTGAGCAGGCGGCCAATCCAGGCTTCGAGGGCCGCGTCAGCTGTAGAGTTGGGGGCGATGCGGGCACCGCCGGCATGGGGCGTGCGGCCGGTTGGCTTTCTGCGCAGTAGAGAATTTTCCGGTTTGGCGGTGTCGATGAGTTCAATCAGCGAGCGGCCAAAGGCTTCGAGCCGGGCTGGCGCGGCATCGGGTTCGGGGAATTGCAGCCGGGTGGCCGCGGCTACGCCGTCGGCAAAATGGCAGGAACGGCAACCGGCTTGATCCAGCACCGGAAACAGCGTGGAGCGGAAATCCTGCGCGATGGCCGGACACAGCAATGTCAGCCCGAGAACTACGAATCGCATTTGGCCTTCATTTTATCGATAGCCCGGGCCGCGGAGAATCTGGCCGGGGAGTGCGCCGGTTTGTTTGACGCCATCGAGGACGAGTTGGCCGTTGATGATGACGTAGGGAATGCCTACCGGATATTGGTGCGGCTGCTCAAAGGTGGCGCGGTCGGCCACGGTTTTTTCATCGAAGACGGTGACGTCGGCCCAGTAGCCGACCTTGAGAAGGCCCCGTTCCTTGAGGCCGATTTTGTCAGCGTTCATGCTAGTCATCTTCTGGATGGCTGACTCGAGCGGGATGACTTTTTGCTCGCGCACGTAGCGGCCGAGGATGCGCGGGAAGGTGCCGTACCAGCGGGGATGCGGGTTCATTTGCCGGGCCGGGCCGTCGTTGGCAATGGCAGCGCCATCGGAGCCGATGGATGTGTAGGGCTGGCGCATGGCGTAAGTCATGTCGCCTTCGGAGTGGTGGAAGTAGACACAAGGAACGCTGCCGTTTTCGGCGAGGAGGACATCGAAGAAGACGTCGACATCATCCTGTCCCTTCTGGGCAGCGATGAGATCGCTCATGCGCTTGCCGGTGAAGGGTTGGAAGCGTTCGCTCTTGAGCGAGACAAGCAGCATGCCGGCCCAGCCACCGCCGGTGGCGAGGTAGTGGTTGTACCAGCCCGGCAGGCCGGAGCGGATTTCTTTCTTCATGCGTTCGCGGTCGGCGGGGTTGCGGAGGCGTTCGAGCATCTTCGTGTTGCCGCCGTTGTGCGCCCAGGGAGGGATGATGGCTCGCAGATTATTCTGGCCAGCGGTGTAGGGATAGACATTGGTGCGGATGTCGAGGCCTTCGGCGCGGGCCTTGTCGATCATGGAGATCACTTCCTTCATCTGGCCCCAGAGCTTCTGGTCGGCGATCTTGAGATGGATGATGTCGACTGGAATGCGGGCGCCACGGGCAATGGCGATGGCTTCTTCAATCGAGCGATACACGCCCTGGCCTTCATCCCGAATGTGGGTGGAATAGATGCCGCCGTACTCGCGAGCCACCTTGGCCAGTTCGATCAACTGTGGCGTGGTCATCAGGTTTGAGGGGGGCATGAGGAGGGAGGAAGACAAGCCCATCGCGCCGTCCTTCATGGCTTGGGCCACTTCGGCCTTCATCTTTTCCATTTCGGCGGGCGTTGCGGCTTCCAGGGCACTGCCTTTGATGTGGGTCCAGATTTGCGTCTGGCCGACGTAGGAGCAGATGTTGGTGGCGACCTTCTGTTTGGCGATGAAGTCGAAATAGCCGCCGAGGGTGGACCATTCCCGGATGCCCTTGGCGATGGGGCCGGCGGAATTGCCTTCGCCGAGGACCATGGTGGTGACGCCTTGCCGCACCATGCTTTCGCAGCGGGGATCATCGATCAGCGTTTCGTCGGAGTGGTTGTGCATGTCGATGAAGCCGGGGGCGACGATGTGGCCGGCGGCATCGATTTTGCGTTTGGCGGTGGCGGATTTGAGATCGCCGATGGCGGTGATGCGTCCGTTGGTGATGCCGACGTCAGCGCTACGCCGGGGTGAGCCAGAACCATCCACCACGCTTCCATTCAGGATGAGCAGGTCGTAGCTTTGCTGGCCCAGACAGGCCAGGGACGTAAGGAAAAGGAGGGGAAGTCGAAGGTTCACCCGCCCAGTTTATCGATTAGGTGACGCGCTCGTGCCGGTAACCCAGGTTCTTGAGTCCGCCGAATAAGGCATCGAGGTGTTCACTGCCGCGCGTTTCGATGGTGGCTTCCACGCTGGTATTGCCGAGAGTGACGCCATGGTAAGCGCGTTCGTGAGAGATGGAAACGACGTTGACGCGCATTTCGGCGAAGACGCCGGTTAATTCGTGCAAGGCACCGGGACGGTCTGGCACGATGACGCGGATGCGTACGAGGCGACCGTCCTTCACCATGCCGCGTTCGATGATGTGCGAGAGGAAGAGGGGGTCGATGTTGCCGCCGCAAACCAGCGCAACGGTCTTCTTGCCCTTCAGTGCGGTCTTGTTGTGGAGGAGGGCTGCTACGGCCGCGGCACCGGCACCCTCGGCCACGGTTTTTTCGCGCTCGAGCAGGTAGAGGATGCCGCTGGCGATTTCTTCTTCTTCGACGGTAACGACTTCATCTACGTACTTTTCGACGAGGGGCAAGGTGCGGGTCCCGGCCCGCCGGACGGCGATGCCATCGGCAATGGTGGTCTGCATGGGCAGTTCGACGGGCTGGTGGACTTTCATGGCTTCCAGCATGGAGGGAATGCGCGAGGTCTGCACGCCGACGACCTTGATTTTGGGATTGGTTTCCTTGACCGCGCAGGCAATGCCGCCAATCAAGCCGCCGCCACCGATGGGAGCCAGGATAGCTTCAATGAAGGGGTTCTGGCCGAGGATTTCGAGGCCGATGCTGCCCTGCCCGGCGATCACCTGGTCGTCGTCAAAGGCATGAATGAAAGTCATGCCGTCGGCCTCGGCCCGGCGTTTGGCTTCGGCCAGGGCTTCGTCGAAGCTCTTGCCGTGAAGGACGACCTGGCCGCCGAAGCGCTCGGTGGAGTTCACTTTGGTGATCGGGGCGTGCTCGGGCATGTAGATGATGGCGCGGATGCCAAGCCGGGTTGCGTGATAGGCCACGCCCTGGGCATGGTTTCCTGCTGAGGCACAGATGACGCCGCGGGCCCGGTCTTCCGGGTTCATGAGCAGCAGCTTGTTGAGCGCGCCGCGCTCTTTGAAGCTGCCGGTCATGTGCAGGTTTTCGAGTTTGAAGTAGACCGGGTTACCGGCGAGGGCGGTGAAGGTTTCGGAAAACTCGCAAGGCGTCACATGGATCGTTGGCCGGATCCGTTGGTGAGCTGCCTCAATGTCCTGAAGAGTGATCATCCGTCTTTATTGTGACGGATAGGCGGCTAGAAGAAGCGCACCGAATAGTTGAAGGCGACACCGCGGCCCATCTCTGGCGCGAATTCCTTGATGAAAGAAAGATGATTGCGGAAGAGACGGTTATTGGCGTTGAACCAATTGGCGCCAAAGAAGTGGATGGTGTGCTGACGGACCATCGTATAGCCGCCGCGCAGGTTGGCCGTGAAGTAGCCATCGGTGGCTTCTTCATTGAAGAAGACGCGATCCTGCTGGCGGGTGAGGATTGCTTCCGGGGCGATAGAGAAGTTTCCTTTGCGGAAATCCATGCCTAGCCGGCCGCGCATGGGCGGTGTTCTGGGGAGGCTGCGGTTGAGGGCGGTGAGCTCGGTGCGCACATAGTCAATGCCGGTGTTGAGCCAGGCCCAGTTGGTGAGGCCGGCCGTGATGCGCGCGTCTACACCGGAGTAGCGGGAGTTGCCCTGGCGGTATTCTGCGACGGGCAAGCCGTCGTCCCGCTCGCCGGTTGGGGCGAGGAAAACCTGGTTATTGAGCCAGTAGTTAAAGTAGTTGAGCTCGGTCTTTATGCGGCGATCCTGGCGGCGGTAAGAGAAGTCGAGGCCATTCATGCGCTCGCGGCTGAGGCGGGTGTCGCCTACTTCAAAGACCAGGAGACCGGGGTGGGGACCGTTGGCGTAGAGTTCTTCGAGGGCCGGGGCACGGTAAGCGAGGGAGTAATTGGCGACAAAGGCGGAAGAATTGTCGATGGGGACGCTGATGCCCGCGCCACCCGAGAAGCCGGTGAAGTTCCGTGCGAGGCCAACCCGCGGACGGTATTGGTTGGTTTCGACGCGGCCGCCAAATTGGAGGCGAACCCGTTCCAGCGAGATCGTCTCGACGCCATAGCCGGCGAAGGCATTCTGGATGGTGGGCGGGGTGATGGCCTCCGCGCCACGAACTTCATAGTCGCGCCGCAAGCCCCATACCCCGAAGCTGCCGCTGAGCGGTCCGCGCCTGGGCTGCTCGACGAGAAAGCGATAGTCGAGTTGCTTGTTGAAGAAGCGGGTTTCGACTTCGCCATCGGCAACTTCCTGGTGCTTCCAGTCGCTGTAGTTGAGGCTGTATTGGAAACGGTCGCGCATGCCGCCGTTCAGCCGGACATTCCAACGCTGATTGGGGAGGGAGACGTTTTCGTGAGCATGCCCGTCATGATCATCGTCGTCATCGTGGTCTTCGTCATGATCGTCGTCGTGATCATCCTCCTCCGGCGCGTTCGGCAACTGGTAGTTGCCGCGCTGGGATTGAAAGCTGGTGGTGAACCAGTGCTTGCGCCCGTAGAAGGAGAGGCCGGTGCCACCGGTGTAGCTACGGGAGCGGGAGTTGAAGATGCGTTCTTCGGGGGTGCGGTAGTCGCTGGTGCGCTGTCCGCCGGAGGAAACGCGCCATACCCAGCGATCCCAGCCGTAATCAAGACCGGCACTGCCTCCGTGCAAGCCGTTGTTGGTGCCAGCGATTCCGGACAGATAGCCATGCATGCCGCGGTGACCCTGGTCTTTGGCTTCGTGATGACCCGTGACCATGTTGACGACGCCACCCATGGCACTGGAGCCATAGAGCAGCGTGCCCGGGCCGCGGACGACTTCGACACGGTCGAGGCCTTGCGGGTCGACGGGTTCACCGTGATCGCCGCTTTGCGCGCCGAGCGTGCCGGTGCGAACGCCGTCCATCAGGATCAGAACGCGGTCGCCATCAAAGCCACGGATGACGGGCCGGGTGGAGCCGGGGCCGAAGCTGCGGCGATGGATGCCCGCTTCGCCATCGAGGACGTCTCCGAGCGAGGTGGCTTGCTTGCCAGCCAGAGAGGTCGCGTCGAGGGTGAGAACCGGGGAAAAGGTTTCGAGAAAGGTCTCCGGCTTTGCGGCTGATGCCGTGACTGTTAGCTCCTGCCGGATGGGCGAAACGGCCATGGAGAAGTCGATCGTTTCGGTGCTGGATTCCTGCAATTCTACGGGGCGGCGAAGATCGCTTAGTCCTTCGCCGGTGGCGACGACCGTATACTTGCCAGCGGCGAGGTCTGCGAATTGATATTTGCCTTCGATGTCACTTTCCACCACGCGGCCGACGGGCAAAAGTAAAACAGTGATGTGGTGGACGGGGGAGCCGGTGCTTTGGAGCTTGACCGTACCCCGGATTTCAGCGCCCTGCAGAGAGAATGCCGCAAACAGGACTAACAAGAATGATTTCACATTCTCATTATAGAGATTTCAAGCCGAGGAGTCGAGCGGCGTTGTTGTAATAGACCTTCTTCAGGATTTTTGGGGGCAAGCCGATGCCGTAGATTTGCCAGCGGCCTTGGGGAGGGACGGGAGCGGGAGCGTAGTCGAAGTATTCATCTTCGGTTTCGAGGAAGCGGTAGTAGATTTCGTAGAGTTTGTCGCCGAAGATTTGTTGGGGAGTTTCCGTGCCATTGGGTACGGCGTCGGTGCCAAAGAGGATGCGGTCCTGATACTTTTCGAAGAATTTGCGAGAGGTGCGGGGTTGGCGTCCGAGTTCGCCGACGCGTGCGGCGATATCGACGTGGAGGTTTTTGTAGCGGTCCAGGGCGGCGCCGACATTGGCCAGATCTTCGGCGAAATTGCCGACGTGGAGGGCGACGAACTGGGTCTTGGGGTGGCGGGCAAAGATGCGGTTTCTGGCCGCGAGCAATTCGTCGTTAGAGGGGAAGTTTGGGCCGTGAAAGCTCCAGTCCGGGTGGTTGTTGAGTTCTTCGAAGCGTTCGTTCTTGCGGTCGGTTGGAAGGAAGAAGGCGACTGGATCGGAGACATGGATGGCGACGGGCAGGCCGAGGCGGCCGCAGGCGTCCCACATGGGGTCAAAGCGTGGATCGTCAATCTTGACGAGCTTGCCGGTGGTGACGTCTTCGCGAAGATAGAGGCCTAAGGTCTTCAGAACCTTCAAGCCGCAGGCGCCCTGGCGCTTGGCCTCTTCAAGCAGCTCCACCTGTTTTTTGTCGTAGCCGGGCTGATTGGTGAGGCCCCAGGCAGGCTCCGTCATGGTGAGGAAGCGGCCAGGGTGGGCCTTGTCGAATTTGTCGATTGCGGATTCTAGGCCGGGGCCGTGGCCGCCAGTGAGATTGACGAGGGTGCGCAGCTTCTGGCGGTCCATGACGGGCAGCAGGTCTTTGGGCTCGGCCAGGAAGCTGCGTTCTGCTGCCAGGGAGACGCCTTTTTCTCCGCGAGCAGACCAACTGAGGTGGGCATGGAAATCAATTACCGGAAAGGCGGGGCCGTTGAGTTTCGTTTCCTTGACGCGCAGCATGGACTGCGGTTCAAACTCGTCGAGCGGCAACTTTTGTTGTGCCATGGCCGCCATCGCGGTCCCTAGAAAAAATCTTCGCTTCATCGCTCAGATCATCTCATGGCTTAGTCAAAAGCGCCGGAAGGTGTGGATGTCGCCGCCGTCCAGTTGAATGGTGATTTCATCGCCGGTGGCGAGGATGGTTCGTGGCGGAAGGCCTGGAACTGTCATTCGCCAGCCGCCCTTGGGAAGGGGTTGATAGCGGCCCGTGAGGGTGCGCAGATCGAGGTAGATCGTTGCCTTCCCGTCCTGGCTGAAAAGGAAGTGAGATGGAAGCATTCGGCCGGAAAGTTCGCGAGTGCCGAGCCATTCCCCTACCAGCGGCTCGGCTTGGTTGGATGGCTTCCCCACGCGAGTATAGTTTTCGAGGATGCCGTTGCCGTAGTTCAGCTGCAATCGCCCGTCCGGATGCCAGCCCGTGCCCACCACCTGGTCGCCCAGGCTCAGGATCTGGCCTTCGAGGCGGAAGGGCATTTCGAGCAAGACGGCGCTTGAATAGCGGACGACGCCACCCGGTTTGAATCCATAAACTGCCCCGATGCCGCCCTTGGTGGTTGTGACCGAACGCCAGCGGCCGTGGAGAGTATCCTGTCCGGGAAGTACAGAGCTCAAGAAGCTGGCTAAAATCAGACGCCGTTTCATGCTGGTTTATCGGCGAACTGGATCGCTTGCTTCAGGCCGTCTTGCTGCGGATTGCCCGCAAACGGAGCAGAGATTCCATCATGGCCCGGCCATTGTGATAAGCCGATTTCCAGGGGCCGGCTTTGTCACCGGTCGGTTTTCCGTCTCCCCCGATGGACTGGTGCCAGTCACCATTGGCCCAGTCGATCTGATACTTTTCGCAAAAGGACCAGGTCTTGCGGAAGACCTCAAAATATTCCGTCCTGCCGGTGAGTTGGTACATTTCGAGCGAGCTTACGAGGGCCTCCGATTGAACCCACCAGGATTTTGTGCGGTCTGTGGCTGGCTGGTGGAAGGGTCCGGAGTAGTAGAATCCGCCGCGTTCCTCGTCAAAGCCATACTTGCGGCAATAGGCGAAGTTTTCCCGGAAGAGATCCACGTAGGGGCTGACCGGCATACCGGCAGCGCGGCAGGCCTCGCCGACGAGCCAGATATTTTCCACGTCGTGGCCGTAACTCACGGTTGCGAAATTTCCTTCCAGCCGGGGGGACCAGTCGCGCTCATATTTGTCCGTGCAGGCCGTGATGCCCTTGCGAATGACGGCACTGGTTTCAATGCTGATCAGCTCGAGGAGGCGGTCCCGGACGGTTGGATTCTTTGACACTGTGTAGAGGGATGTCATGGCCTCCATGAGGTGAAGATGGGTGTTCATCAATTTCAGACCGGTAATGCCGCCGCCCATGTAAACAGGCTCATTGACGGGCGGAGTGGACCAGTCCGGCAGGAAGTATTCGACGTAGCCGCCATGAACGGGATCGTGGGAGCGCTTGTCGAGCAAATCGAAGAATTTTGTGGTGAAGTCCAAGACTTCTTTTCGCCGGGAAGCTTGCGCGTATTCAGCCAGAGCGAAGAGGGCAAAGCTTTGAGCGTAGAGATGCTTGTTGCGCCTGGTTGGCCTGCCCTGGGCGTCTACTTCCCAGAAGAAAGCTCCGTTGCGAGAGTCCCACATGGTGTCACGCAGGAACTTGTAGCCGTGATCGGCGGCGGCCAGCATGGGCTTGGGGGCCTCGCCAAAGCGGGCCAGCCGGGCAAAGAACCAGACCATGCGGGCTTGCGTGATGAGGGTGCGTGGGGCAGCGCCTTTGGATTTTCCAGCCAGGTCGTGATTGAGCAGATAGCCGCCTGCCGGGTCCAGCGTTTTGGGGTACCAGAAGCCAAGGATGTTCTCGATGAGCGTCTTTTCGAGCTTGCGGATGAGCGTGTCGAGTTCGTTCGCGGTGGGCATCAGTGGGGCCGCGAGAAGGGGGGCTGCCAGGGTGGAGAAAGTTCGCCGGGTCATTTGTTTTGTAGGCTCCGCATCATTTTGCCCCACAAGGAATGCGTGAGGTCGGCAAGATCTTCCTGCTCATCATCCACCGTTACGTTCCAGTGGACGCCGGCCATTTCATCTTTGGTTCCCGGACCCCAGAGGACGCGCAGGGGCGGCTGGCTGGGGTTTCTGGCGTTGGCCTCCGAGTTGTCATAGAGGATTTCCATTTCAAGCAATGTACCGGCTTCCAATTGCAGCGGTTCTTTCAACTGGTAGATATCCTGCCAGTTGAAGTCCCAATCGTCAATGGTCAAGACCGTGCGACGCTCACCGTCCGGCGTTGTATACCAGGCCCGAACTTGCGTGGCGATCCAGTGAGCATGCGGGATGATCTGCCACAAGGTAACGTCGACGGGAAGCTCAAACCAGTCGTGCACACGGTACTGTTTATCGCCTGGCGGGATGTCGATTGTTCTGGATGTCAGGGCTACGTCGATGAGGCGGCGGGCTGGTTTGGCTGGAGCGAAGTAGACGCCCAGCGCACTTTGGTCTTCCTCCACGCGGCCGGTTGGATGGTAGTGGATCTGCATCACGAGGTCAGCCCCGGCGGGGAGCCTCACGGCCGTTTCCGGCGGCATGCGTAAGCGTCCGTTGCCGGGGCTCCAACCGCCGAGGCTGGCGGCAGGCAGAAAACCCGGACTCCCGAAACAGGGATAGCCCGGCCCCTCGGATTCAGAGTCGAGCCTTCTGGCTGCGCCGCTCACATCGAAGAAGAAAAGTGCATGATGAACCACTTTTCGATTGCCGGGGATGAATTCAAAGCTGTTGATGTATTGAACTTGTTTTTCCGCAGTGGGAACGACGAAGCAGCGGTAAGGATCTTCGCCTTCGGCTGGCAGGGTGAAGCTGGTTGGGTTTTGCCAACGGCGGTCTGGTGGATCTGCGGATAGCTTGGGAGGCAGCGCCCGTTTGCCTGGCACTCCGCGCGGCATACCCTGCCGGACCCAGGTTTGCAGCGCCTGGATCTCTATCTCGCTCAAGCGGCGCTCATGCTGGAACCTGGCGCTTGGGGGCACGGGCTTCCAGGGTGGCATGAAGCGGCTTTGTGTCACGAGGGCAATCTGCCTTGCGTGTTTGCGAGCCTGCGAGTAAGTGTCGAGCGGGAAGGGGCCGACTTCGTTTTCGCGATGGCAAGCAACGCAGTGTTGATCCAGGATGCGAGCGATGGTGCCTTCGTAGGTGGCAGCTTCAGTCGGTGGGGCGTTCGCGAGCAGGAGCGACAGCCAGAAAATCTTCGCGCACGCGCTCCAGATACTGGTCCATGAGGTATTGGACGCGCTCATAGCTGGGGCTGGCGACAACGAAGCCGACGTGATGTTTCTTTTGCATACGCCAGACGAGTTCCGGGTCGTTGTAGGCAGTGGTGTCAGGATGTTCCTGCCGGGCAAGACTAACCAGAAGGCCGCCGTAGTCGTTGCGGACTTCGCCCAATTTGTAATTTCCGGCGCCACCATCCACTTCAATCTTCGCCCACTCGGCCCACATGTTCACGCCGGTGGCACTTTCGACCAGATCTGCGATGTGGGCACCGCCAACGCGAGCCGAAGTTTCGAGGAAATAGATCTTACCGTCTTCCCGGCCTTGAATGTATTCCGAATGGGAGACGCCGCGGAGCAGCCCCATTGCCTCCAGGACCGATTTGTTCTTGGCGAGCAGGCTTTGCTCAAGAGGCGTGCCACGTTCGACGAGATAGGTTGTGAAGACACCACCGGCATGGCTGACATCCATGGGTGGCCGACCGTAGCGGCTGGCGACAGCAAAGAGAATTTGCTTTTCGCTGACCACAGAATCGACGTGGAAGATGTGACCGGGGATGTAGCGCTCCAGCAGGTAATTGGACTGGTCATCGCCCAACGCTTCGATGATGCGAAGGCATTCGTCTTTGGAATAGACTTTCTTGATACCGATGGCACCGGCCATGAAGCGGGGCTTCAAGACCCAGGGGGAGGGAATGCGGTCGAGGAATTCGCACACCTTGTCGTGGTTCAGGATGTGAACAAATTCGGGGATATTCAGGCCCCGGTCTGCCGCCTGGCGGCGCATGGCGAGCTTGTCGCGGAAGTAACGCGTGGTGGTTTCGCCCATGCCGGGAATGCGCAGATGTTCGCGCAGTGCGGCGGCCATTTCGAGGTCAAAGTCATCGAGCGGGACGATCCGGTCGAGTTGCTCGGTGCGGGCCAGGTAGCTGACGGCATTGATGGTTTGCTGCCGGTCCCACTGCTTCTTGTTGTCGGGCATGTAGTAGATTTCGTCGATTGACTCCATCGGCCACTTTGCCGTTTCTTTCAGGCTGTGCGAGGTCAACAAAAGGACGCGGCAGCCCTGGCGCTTGGCTTCGCGCAGGAACTCATAGCCCTTTTCGTAACTCGCAATACACAAAATTGTCAGGGAACCCATACGAATGACCTCGTCGCAAGACCGTCACTGCTACACTTTTCAGGTTAGCCGCATGCAGGCCATTCGTCAGCACATCGTATTTGAATTCTTCGAAAAACTCTTTGCCGCTTTGGCTTTGGCGTTTTTGTCCCCGCTATCTCCATTGGCCTTTTTCTTCCTTTTTGGTCGCCGGGTCTGCTGGAATAATCATGTTCCGAAGCTGCGGCAGGCACGGTTTCTGGCCTGGAGAGAAGTCGCGCTGCTGAGCGCGGCGAGTGCGGGTGCGGGCTTGTGTCTGTTGGTGCGGCAAATCGCGGTGGATCCTTTGATCCTGACTGTTGGATCGCTGGTGGCGAGCTTTGGTTTTGTGATCCTGGCGGAGCAATCCGTTTCTTCGCTGTTGCCGCGCTTTGGCCCGAAGGAGTGGACAGGGCCATCGGTGCGGAATCTGTTGGGCTGGCTGCTATTGCCTCTGGCGGTGGTCAGTTTTGCCCGGTATCTGGATTCGATGGAACTGCTTGCCGCCGGGGGCATTGCGGCAATTGCTGCTTTGGCACTGGTAGGCATGGCCTATCATCGGGGCGAGCCCGTATTTGTGCCGCTGGGTGCCTTTGTATTTGCGCTGGGAATTTTGATTTGGAATCCCTGGGTGGCGGCTTTCGGCTTTGGCTGGCTGTTATCGGGTGGTGTTTTGGCGACGCACAACTTGAAGTCGTGCTTTTTTTGCCGTGGGGTGGTGGCTTGCGTGGGTGCGTCAATTGGACTAATCTCGCCGTCGTGGGTGCCGGTAGCCGCAAGTCTTTTGGTCTTGGCGTTGGCGCTGGAGTTCTGGCGATTCCTGGTGCGGATGGGGATCTATGTGCCCTTGCGACTTATCCACCGGTTTCGGGTTTACAACCTGGATCATGTGGCCGCGGATGGCGCTGGAATTGTGATGTCGAACCACGTCACGCTGGCTGATGGCTGGCTTTTGGGGGCGATGACACAACGCATGGTGCGCTTCCTTGTGTTTGATGCTTATTACAGCAGTCCGGCCAGCCGGTTTCTGCTGAATCTCTATCGAACTATTCCGATCTCTCAGGGGGCGCGGCGGGAAGCGATCGAGAGTTTGCGCAAGGCGCGCGGGGTGATTGAGGGGGGGCATTTTGCGGGCATTTTCCCGGAAGGTGGCATCACTCGAAGTGGTCACCTGCACCCCTTTCAAAAGGGCTTTACGCGAATCGTGGCAGGTACGGAGATTCCGGTTATTCCGGCCTATATGAATGGGCTGTGGACGTCGTTTGCCAGCTTCAGCGAGGCGAAGATGCATCTCCGCCTTGGCCGCTTTTTCCGGCCCTTTGAAATTGAGTTTGCTGCTCCGCTGCCGCCGACCGTGAGTGCGGGCGAGCTTTGGCGCGCCGTCAAATCGCTGGAGGTGAATGCAGCGTTTCGGGATGTGCACTATGCGGAACTGCTGCCGGTGGCTTTTCTGGAGGCCGCATCCCGGCATTCCAAGCTGGTTGCTTACCGCGGGCAAGGGATTCCGCTGTCCTATGGAGAGCTGGCGGAAAGTGCTTTGCTGCTTGCGCGGCACATCAATCAGCGATTGAACCGCAAGGCAAGGATCGGTGTTTATCTGCCGGAAGGCCGTGACAAGGTGATTGCTCATGTGGCCCTGGCGATTTCGGGGCATGTCGCGATGGAGATTCCAGCGCTGAGTGGGGAAGAACTTCACCAGTGGCGCGCCGAGCATGGCCTTGGCATGATTCTGACCTCGCAGTCTTTTGCCGAATCCAATGGCTATCAGCGTCAGGAGGGCCTGATCTTCATTGGCCGGTCGATCGAGAAATTGCACTCCCGCCAGGGGCAGCGGTCGTCGTTGTACAAGCTGTTGTCGGCGAAGCGGGCGTTTCGGCAGGTGTGCCCATATTCCATGCGGAAGGACAGTGCGGCGTCGATTGTCACTTCTCCCCGCGGCCCGATAGTCCTTTCGCATCGTGGCCTTTGGGCAGCCGCGCACTCGGCCAGGCGGGTGCTTTGGCTCAAGCCGGGCATGACTGTCCGCAATCGCATTCCGCTGCACCGTGCGCCGGCTCAGTCGTTAGGCTTTTGGCTTCCTTTGCTCAACGGGGCCACCCTGGTGGGGACGCAGGAAGCTGTAGATTTCGAATTGCTTGATAAACACAACTACACCGAGGCCCATCCCGATAGCCGGAACGTGCTGATTGCGGGCCAGATTCCGGAGACTGACGAAAGGTATCTTCCTTTCTATGAGTGCGCAGAAGCTTCCGGATTCTTAAGTCTGTCGTCGCCCGCAGTGGACTTCATGAATGAACGTCAAACGGGCACCAAGGCAGGGACCTTTGGCCGGCTGCCGTTTGGCCTGGAGATGCGTGAGTCTGAAGCCGGTATTGCTTTGCGCAGCCCGGCCCGGTTGCTACGGTATCTCGATTCGGCTGATCCGCGGAACCAGGTTCAAACCGACGACTGGCTGGAAGTGCCAGAGTACATCGCGGTGAACGAGCAATGCTTTGTTGAGCAGAAGGCTATTTTAGAGCCGCAAACTTCTTCCACGCAGCCGCCGGATCGAACGACTTTGCATCCCCAGGGTGAATGATTACCCGCAAGCGGAATCGCGCGGACTGCCCGGGCTTCAGTGTCATGGCGCCGCCCTCGGCCGTCTTGTCGCGCTTAAAGTCTTTCAAGCCGAAAACATTGGAAGCGAACAAGCCGTAGGCTCGCGAGTGCCAGTAGGTGGGGTGACGGACGCTGCTGGGATGGTCGAGGATGACGATACCCACTTTCTCCCCGTCAAGCGTGCCGGAATAATCCACCCAGGGGCTGGCCTTGCCCCAGACATTCTTTTCTTTTTCAGCTCCCTCGGCATTGGTCATCGTGCCGGTTTGCTCTTCATCCAGGGCGCGCACGAGCCGGATGGCAAAGGTGCCTTCCTTGGTATCGCCGAAAACAGCTTCTTCGATGGCGGTGAGGTTGATGTCGAAATCCATGGTGCGCAGTCCGCCGGGTTCCGAGTAAAAAGTCATGGTGCGGGCTTCTGAGACAAGACGTTTGCCGGAGCCGTCGATCCAGTCCTGAAGAGTTGAGACAGAGCCTTGCTTCTTGCCACTCTTGAGGCCCGATACCTTGACGACCTTGATTTCACCGCGGCCTTTGCCGACGCCCTTCTGGTTTTTTTCATTCGCCCAGAAGTCCCAACCGTTCACATCACCGTGAGAAAACCACAGCCCGCGGTGGTGGGGGTGATCCCGCTTTTCTCCCTCGACGAGATCCATGGGAAAGCTCCGGGTGATCTGTTTGCCGTCTGCGGTTCGGAGTGGATGGAGGTAGGGCTTGGGGGCATCGGCACTAATGATGTAGTCGGTAAAGTGCTTTCCGTCGATCTCGACGCGGATGCGGTCCGGGGCCTGCGTCAGCTTCACTTGCGACCATCCGAGGGCCGCTGCCAGCAATAGAATCAAATTGAGCTTCATCCACCTCAGTAAATCACAAAGGGACCCGTCGGTTACAATGAACGCATAGGAGGACAGCTATGGGACCTTTGGGATGGCAAGAGACCATTTTCATTTTTTTGCTTGCCCTGCTCATTTTCGGCCCCAAGAAACTGCCCGAGCTTGGCCGGAACATCGGAAAAGCTCTCACGGAATTCCGCCGTGCTTCATCGGAACTGCGCGCAACATTCGACCGCGAGATGGCCAACATTGAGAAGGAAACTTCCCCGATCAAAGAAGAAGCCGCCCGGTTGGGGACAGACCTGCACAACACGGTCTACGACAGCAGTTCCTATTCGCACGACGACTATGGCTATAGCTACGACGGCTATAGCTACCCGGATTACACCGCAGAGTCGTCAACAGAAGCAGCAGCGGTAGATTCCACCGGCGCGGAGGAAAGCTCCAGCCCGGATACAGAGAGCATTCGCCTGGCACAAGCTGAGGGAACAGTCGCCGTTGGATCCGAAGAGGATCTCACGGTAGTGTCCACTGCGGAAAGCGCAACGGAACCCGCCGACGAGCAGGAAGCCAAAGCTTAAGAAAGCACTGAATAATGCCGCAGGACGAGCAAGAGAAGAATAGTGTGCCCGCTTACGATCACCCGGGCGGGGTCGATGCGCACGGCTACCAGGAAGAAAATCTTCCCGCCGTTGTAGAACCCGCGCCTCCGCCTCCACCGCCACCGCCGGCAGATGAGGACGAGGAAGATGATGACGACGAAGGCATGCTCCGCATGTCCTTTCTGGATCATCTGGAAGAGCTGCGAACCCGCATCATTCGGGCCTTGGTCGGCCTGGTTGTGGTTTATGCTACGTGTCTTTTCTTTGCCGGCAAGCTCTGGGAGATTGTTTCAGAGCCTGCCGCCTCCGCCTTGCGCACCATTGGTGCTGAGCCGGATCTGGCACAGCTTGAGCCGATGGACAGCTTCTTAATTGTTTATTTCAAACTGCCATTGCTGGCTGCGGTGTTCATTGCGTCGCCCTGGATTCTGTGGCAGGTTTGGGCCTTTGTGTCCCCAGGTCTGTACAAGAAAGAGCGCCGCCTGGCCGTGCCTTTTGTTTTGTCAACCGCGGGACTCTTTATCACGGGCGGATGCTTTGCGTACTTCGTGGCCTTCCGGTTCGGCCTCGCCTTTTTGCTGGGAATTGGTATGAACTTCGGGTTGGAAGGCGGGGCCAAGATCAAGCCGGTGGTTTCGATCGTTTCCTACTTCGATCTATTCGTGAATGTGATGTTGGGGATCGGCGTTACGTTTGAATTGCCGGTGCTGATCTTCTTCCTGACGATGTTGCGAGTTGTGACACCGGGCTTTCTCATTGAGCATTCCCGTTACGCTATCCTCGCGATCACGGTTCTGGCGGCATTCATTACCCCCACGCCGGACATTGTGAACCTGCTGATCTTTGCCGTCCCAATGATCCTGCTCTATTTCGTGGGGGTCTTTGCCGGATATCTGCTCGTGCTCTCGCGCGAAGGCCGCAGCTTCCCCTGGCACATCGTGGTGATCATTGTCGGGGTTTTGCTGGCGATCGCGACGATTGCGGCATCGATCCTGGTCGGCTACTACGATTACAAGATCATCCCAAGCTGGCCCTTCCTCACGCAGTAGGCTGCTTGAAGAACCAGAGCCAGAAGTATTGCTGACCCGCACCGTGACGGTAGCGGGGCTCGAAGCCGCAGCGCTGGGCCAGAGCAACGGCCTCTTCGTCGCTATAGCTCACACCTAGCCATGTGTCATCCGGGTTGGACTGCAATTCCGTAAAGCCCTGGACCTGAAACTTGAATAGCGCACCGGGACGGAGCAGCCGGGAGACTTCGCGCACGTAGTTTTCAATCACTTCTTTGGAAGGAATGTGTTGGAAGACGATGGTGGAGAAGGCAAAGTCATAGCCCAACTCAGGCAGGACGCTCAAGTCTTTGCCGTTGTTCTGGTAGACGTGGGCGTTGGGTTCCTGCGCCAGACCCTTGCGAGCCTGCTCGATCATCTCACCGGATACATCGACGGCATGGACTTCTCCAAAGAGGCGGGCCAGCGCACGAGTGACTCTGCCCGCGCCACAGCCAATCTCGAGCACCTTCATTTGCTTCGGGTCTTTGCCCTGGCAGATGTTGATCATGTCGGTGAGAATTTCTTCTTTCACCGTTTGCTCGCCGGAGGCGTAAAACTCTTCGTCCGACCAGTCGGTCTTTGCGGTTTGCACGTAATGTTTGGCGTTTTCGCGGGCACGGGCGTCCCAGTCCTCGCGCATTTTTGCCAGTTGCTGTTCTAGGTCCATCAAATCTCTTATTTTAGTAGGGATGCTTCCATTCTTCCTGCTTCTTTCACTCGCTGCCGATTCGATTGACGCCTTCGGGCAGAAATGGCGTGTGCCGTACGGCTCGGAATGGAGCTTTCAGAATGGGGCGCTGGTGATGCTGGCGGCGCGTCCACAGGAATCCAATCCGCGCTACCCGATTCAGTACGCTTTGCTTGAGGGCGAAGAGTATGAATCGTTTACGCTCGAATGTGAAGTGAAGCGCGACTCGGGGAGTCTGATCCTGGTTTACAACTGGCAGGATGCGGCCCACTTCAATTACGTCCATCTGAGCGTGGATTCTTCCGAGCGCGTCATCGTGCACAATGGCATCTTTCATGTTTATGGGTCGGACCGCTCGCGCATCTCCAAAGCAAAGGGGCCGGGAAGTTTGCCGACCACGGACTGGACAAAGGTGCGGATGGATTACGATGCCAAGTCCGGGCGTATCGAGGTGCTGGTGAACAACGAGCCGAATCCTTCGCTTGTCGCGGTTGATGTTTCCCTGACGAAGGGCAAGGTTGGTTTGGGATCTTTCTTTGAGACGGCACAGTTTCGCAATTTCAAGATCACGCGGCGCTAGGGCTGCGGGTGGCTCTTGACCGCGACGTGGAGCGCGACAATGCCGAGATCGAAGTACTGGTAGCTGACAGGTCCGAAGCCTTGAGCGCTCATCATTGCGGCCATGGCGGGAGCGTCGGGGAAGCGGGCTACGCTTTCCGGCAAGTACTGATAAGCGTCTCCCTGGCCGGATACGAGACGGCCGATGGGGTTCATCACCCAGCGATTCCAGAGATTCATCCAGCCGCGTACGATGGGGTTCGGTGGCCGAGTGAATTCGAGGATCGCGAGGCGGCCGCCGGGCTTGAGCACTCTGGCGAGTTCATCGAGGCCGGCCCGGTAATTGACGAAGTTGCGAAAGCCGAAGGCGATGGTGATGAGGTCCAGCGAGGAGTCTTCGAGTGGCAAGCGCAAGCCGTCGGCTTCCATCAGCGGGGCGTGCGACTTTTGCCGGGTGCGCACGAGCATCGGGAAACAAAAGTCGGCAGCGAGGTATTGAGCGGGGGATACTTTTTCGAGTGCAGCGAGCAGGTCGCCAGTGCCGCAGCACAAGTCGAGGACGCGCTTGTCGGGCCCCAGAAAAGGCCGCAGCAGCCGCGCGGTGCGCCAGCGCCAGATGCGGTCGATCTGGAGACTCAGGACGCGATTGAGCAGGTCATAGCGGGGGGCAACGCGGCCGAACATGTCGCGTACCCATGCTGAAGCCTGGGCTTCATTGAAATCCGGTTTTGGCTTGGTACCGCTAGCCGCCATTTAGTCTGCCGCCAGAGCTGCCTGGGTTGCTTCCCGGACCAGATTCATGTCTACCCCGGTCACAATTTTGACTTCGCCGATTCGCTCCGGCAGGACAAAGTGCACCTTGCCGTGGAGGGTCTTCTTGTCTGAGCCGAGGCGCTGGAGCAGAGCTTCCGCAGAAATGCCTGCGAGGCTGGGAATCGGGCCGTACTGCTCAATGCAATTCAAGATCGAATTGCAATCTCCGAGCGGGAGCAAACCTGTTTTGTGTGCCAGATGCGTGGCGGCGTTCATGCCGAAGGCGACCGCCTCGCCGTGGAGGAAGCGTGTGTAACGGGTTTCGGCTTCGAGGGCGTGCCCGATAGTGTGGCCAAAATTGAGAATTCGGCGCAGGTCACCTTCTTTCTCATCTGCCGTGACGACTTCACACTTGATGCGGACGCTCTCGCAGATGATTGCTTCGAGGGCCGCGGCGTCCTGGCCGAGTATGGCTTCACTTTCAAAGGCCATGCGGTCAAACAAATCCTTGCTGCGGATGACGCCGCATTTGAGCACTTCAAACAAGCCGGCGAGGTATTCGCGCTTGGGCAGAGTACGCAGGACCTGGGGGTCGATGAGAACGACGAGTGGCTGGTGAAAGCTGCCAATCAGGTTCTTGCCGGCAACCAGATTGACGCCGGTCTTGCCGCCCACTGCGGCATCCACCTGGCCCAGGAGCGTGGTGGGTACCTGGATGACGGGAATTCCGCGGAGAAAAATCGCGGCGAGGAAGCCTGCGACATCGGTAACGATGCCGCCGCCGAAGCCGACGACGAGGCTGGCCCGGTCCGCGCCGGCCGCCATCATTTGACCGGCGAGTTCTTCTACCTCGCTGAGGCGCTTTTTGTCTTCGCCGCCGGGGAAATAGAGGACTTCATGCGAGTGCCCGGCCAGGGCCCTGGTCATGCTTTCCCCGTGGAAGCCCCATACATCCCGAGTGGTAACAACAAAGACCCGGCTCACTTTGGCCGGGATAAATTCCGCGATGCGCGCAAGGGCTTGGGGTTCCACAATCGCGTCGTACTGCGACGTGGCCGTACGCACTGTATAGCTTGGCATTCTATTTCCCTTGTACCACTTGCGCTATCGTCCTCATCCCCATCTGCTCGGGCAGCTCGTAGCGCAGGACTTCTTCCACCTGAACCCTGGCCTTCTTCATTTCCCGTGTGGCGGCTGCAATCTCGGCGGCCAGATCCGGACCTTTGTAGAGCAAAGCCTTTCCGCCCTGGCGAATGGCGGGCGCGAGCCACGGCACAGCCCGTTCCAGCGGTGCCATGGCCCGGGCGGTCACGATTTGCGGGCCTGCCGTTCTGAGCCAGTCCTCAATGCGCACCGGCAGCACTTGCACGTTTTGCAGGCCCAGTGATGCCACGACAGTTTCGACAAAGCGAGCTTTTTTTTGCGTTGCCTCGATGAGTAAGAAATGAGTTTGGGGCAGGATAACGGCCAGAGGAATGCCGGGATAGCCGGCGCCGGTTCCCGCGTCCGCGACTGTTTCGGCTGAGGCGAAAAGCCGCCACGGCAAGACGGAATCGAGCACGTGCTTGATTACGGCCTCCCGCTGACTAAGGATTCGCGTCAGGTTCATCGTCTGGTTGGCCTCGACGATCAGCTCGAGGTGGCGAGCACCGAGATCGACCAGGCGCTGGCGCTCCGGCAGGTCGACCGGGAGCAACTCATCCATTGCACTTGCAAAACTCATCGCCCGTAGTGTCTCTCGCAACCCGATACAATGTCCACCAAATGTGGTCGCTTGCTGTATCGTTGCTCCTTGCGGCATCTCCGCCGCAGCCGAAGCTTGCCGCCACGGGGGTCGTCAGTTTGGGTGCGCCTACGCGGGATGGCCGGTACCTGACTCACGTGCGGGACGGGAACCTTGCGTTGCGGGATCTGACGAGTGGCCAGGATCGTTTACTTTCTACAAAAGCGGCCAATTCCGAGGAGTTTGCTTATTTTTCGGTGCCTTCCCGGGACGGCTCGGTGATCGCGTATGCCTGGTTTAACACCGAGAAATTCTACGAGCTACGCACGATCCCGGCAGCGGGGGGCAGTCCCCGGACCTTGTTCAAGAATTCTGAGGCGGGCTTTGTGCAGCCTTGTGCATTCTCCGCAGATGGCAGCAAAATTCTGACGCTGCTCTTTCGCAAGGACAACACGAGCCAGATCGCCCTCATCTCCGCAGCGACGGGCGAGGTGGAGGTGTTGCGCTCTTTGCAGTGGGTTTATCCGAAGCGCATGGATCTTTCCCCGGACAACCGCTATGTCGTGTATGACTCGTTCCGGCCGGACTCGAAGACGGAGCGCGCTCTGTACCTGCTGCCGCTCGATGGTTCGCCGGAAAAGTTGCTCACGCCGGAAGCTGGTTCGTGGCTGTTCCCGATCTTTAGTGCTGATGGCCGCAAGGTGCTCTATGCAGGCGGCGATGGAGATCAACTGGATCTTTATGAGCGCCCGATTGGGGGAGGCAGTGCAACCCGGCTTGCGACCCGGCTGGGCCGCGCGATTCCGTTGGGCATAACGGACCGGCAGGAGTTGGTCTTTGGTCTGCGGGATGGGGCTTCTGAGGTTTACGTGATGGACCGGGGAGGCAAAGCTAAACGCGCCACGATCGGGTTTCCGGGCCTGAACAGTGCGCCGGTTTTTTCGCCGGATGGCCGCCAACTCGCCTATCTTTCCCGGCGCGGGGCGGAGAACTATGGACAGGAATCCCGCACGGTGCTGGTGCGGACGCTCAACTCAGAGTCGGAGCGCGATTTGGCACCCGCGCTGGCCTATATTGACCGTCTGGCGTGGTCGCACTTTGGACTCCTGGCCAGTGGCAGCGATGGCAAGGGGCGGGCCGGAGTATTTCGCATTGACCCGGCTTCCGGCCGCACCACGCCTCTGTATACAGCACATGACGGGCCATTCCGCGGCTTTCCGGCGGCTCTGATTGATGCGGAAAATCTTCTCTACTTGCGTGAGGGGAAGGTTTGGCGCAAGCAGGATGCCCAGCCTCTGCGCCCGGCTGTCGCCTTTGCTGCGAACTCAAAGCAGGTTGCGATTCTGAGTCCCGCTCAAAAGATCGAGATTCTCGATATCTCAACGCTAAAGACGGTGAAGGAAGTTCCCTGTCCGGGTTGCATCGAGATTGCTTTCGCGAGTCGTCTGGTTGCGGTTACTCCGACCCAGCTTCTGGAGATCCCGCTCGATGGCTCGCCCGCGATTCCGCTGCTGAATCCGCAACGACGCACGGGTCCGGTGGCGCTTTCCCCTGACGGACAGCAGCTTGCAGTCACCATCTCGCAGCAGCGTGACGACATCTACACGCTGGCGCTGCCTCGCCAACTTGAAATCCCATTGGGGCTGGACCGCCATTTGCCAACGCCAGCCGGGAATCCGCTTACGGCGGAAAAGGTAGCGCTCGGCAAATTGCTTTTTTTCGATAAACGGCTTTCGCGGGATCAATCTACTGCTTGCGCCACCTGCCACGATCCGAAGCTTGCCTTTAGCGATACGCACCCGAGGGCGGTTGGCATTCGTCAACAGACGGGTCCAAGGCGTAGTCCCCGAATTGCGAACCGAGCCTGGGGAAAATCCTTTTTCTGGGATGGCAGGGCAGCCTCGCTTGAGGAGCAGGTGCTCGGGCCGATTGCCAATCCGCTCGAAATGGATCTTGATCCTGCTGTTGCGGCTGGCCGGGTGGGGCTGAAGCTGGAAGCACTTCGGGATGCACTTGCCACCTATGTGCGGACCATCCTTGCGGGCGATTCTCCCTACGACCGATATCTTGCGGGCAAGCAGGATGCGTTGACCAAGGACCAGCGCGACGGTCTTGAACTTTTCCGGGGCAAGGCGAATTGCGCTTCGTGTCACCTTGGCCCGAATCTCACGGATGAGGAACTGCACGTGACTGGTATTGGAGGCCGCATCAAGACGCCCTCGCTGCGCGACGTGGCCCGTACCCCGCCCTACATGCACGATGGATCGGTGGCGACGCTGGCTGACGTCATCCGTTTTTACAACGAAGGGGGAAGGGCACACCCGGACCTCGATGCCGAGATGCAACCCCTCCAGCTCAGCACCCTTGAGCAGAAGCAACTCGCCGATTTTCTGCATGCCTTGAGCGGAGAGATTCGCGATGGTTTTTAGCCTCTTGCTGGTGCTGGCCTTTCAGCCGCAAGCTGCGCAACTGGCGAGTCTTTATCAGCAGCAACTGGACCGGCAGTCCCAGGAGCATGGAGAGGATTCGCCGCAGGCGGCACAAGCGGCGATGGATCTTGGATTATTTCTGTTGAAGAATCAAATTCCTGGAGCGAAGGCACCGCTACAGCGGGCCTACCGGATCTTGCAGAACGAAGCCAGTCTGGAAAGTCTGGTTGCTGCACTCCCTGCCAATGAAGCGGAGCCCCACCTCAAAGCGCTGTCGCGTTCCGCCGAGCCGCAAGTGGCTGCCCTGGCGCTGACCCGCCTGGCGCAGAACGACCCGAGTTGCACATTTATCCGGCAAGCGGTCGCGCTGCAGCCGACGATTCCGCGACTCAATGATCTCGGACAATGCCAGCAGAAGCGGGAGGAACTGAAGCCTGCTATTGCCAGCTTCCGGCGCGCGCTGGCGCTCGACCCGCAAGATAAAGACATCGAGACGACGGCTACGCTGAACAATCTTGCCTCGGCCCTGCTTGAGGCTCAACTCCCGGCGGAAGGCGAGCGATACCAGCGCAGAGCGTACACGCGCCTGCTGAAATCATTGGGGCCCAACCACCACCTGACTGCACTGGCGGCATCGAATCTGGCGGATATCCTGACAGAGATGAATCAGAAAGCGGAGGCCCGGCGATTGTACCGGCAGGCTTTCGAGACCTTCCGTCTTCGTCTTGGCCCCAGCCATCCGTGGACACGTGAGGCTGCGGCTGCTCTAGCGGCGCGGCCTTAGCTTCTGGCCGGGTGCGTAGACGCCAATCCAGTGGTTGGAAAAGCCTAGTTCGGGCACTGGCTTCACCACGGGCATGTGGCAACCCGTGCAGCTTCCTTTGACCGCCACTTTGTGCTTTGCCGAGGGATGACAACTGGCGCACTTCTCGTCATAGCCGGCGCGCTGAAGTTTTGCGTGCGGATCGTGGCAAGTCTGGCAATTCAGCTTTTCCTCGCTCTTGAGGAAGCAACGGCTCTCGACCAGATAGACGGGCTGGTGGCGAACGTTCCAGGGGTCTGTCCAATTGGTTGCCGTGCCGGGCTGACGGTGACAGGCACCGCATTGTTCGACTCGCTGAGCCGCCCGGTATTGCCCGGGATTGTCGATCTTGTATTTGGCTCCGCCGGAGGCAACGTGCGCCTGGCCGGGACCGTGGCAGGCCTCGCAATTCACGCCATTCTCTGCTGGTTCGATCCGGCCTTGCCCATTCACTTGAGGCAGGCCGGTGGAATGGCAACTGAAGCAACGGAGGATCTGGGCCCCAGGGTCGAAGACGCGGTACTTCACCCCGGCAGTATTGGAATGGCCTGGAGTCAGGCCGAGTTTGCCCGTGGACTGGAACCAGCTTTCGCCCTTTTCGACATACTCGCCGGGAGAGGTGAAGTTGACCCAGGTGATGGCGTGCGTACCGGATCCGAAAGCCCAGTCAGCCCGGCCATTTCCGGGGGCCAAGGCTTTTGCGTGTCCGCTCAACTGATGCAAAGAGGCCTGCGCGGGATGACACCCACGGCAAGCCTCTTTGCCGGCATACTGCGCTAGTGCCGCCGAGGCGGCAAGCAGACCGAGGAATCTAGAATACGATGCGGCCACTAAATTGGATCTGGCGACCAAAGACACCCGGCCGTTGTTGGATGACCCGGCCGAAGTTGGGTGAGTTGACATCCATCACGGGTGCAATCGTGCCGGTAAAGTGATTCGTCGTGTTGTAGCTTTCCGCGCGCAATTCAAACCTCACTCTTTCTGGAATGATATCGAACTGCTTGGCCAGAGTTGTATCGAGGTTGAAGAAGCCGGGCCCGACCAGACCAGGGAACTGTACGGGATTTGTGCGGCGGGTAAAGGCGGGCAGAATCCGCACTTTGCTCGTGTCAAACCAGCGGTCCCGCGTGGGGTTGCTGAGCGTTGGATCTCCATCCACCACCACGGAACCCAAACGCATGAAGATGCCCGTGTTTGCCGACACCAGGCCACTGACACTCCAGCCGCCGAGAATTCCGTCGATGGCCTTGTTCATGTTGGCACCGAACTTGCGGCCCCGTCCGAAGGGTAGTTCATAGATGGCCGCGCCAGTGATCCGTTGCCGGGCATTGGTGGCAGGCTGCCAGGTGGGAGTGAGCGTGAAGTTATCCACGTTATCGTAGAACTCCTGGTTGCGTTCGCGGTTGTAGTTGTAGCCGATGGTGAAGTTGAAGCCATTGGCGAAGGGGCGCTGGAACTGCATCTGGAGGGAGCGGTAGCGGTTGCCAAAGGCACCGCGGAGTGTTTCCACCAGGGGGCCATATTGCGGGTACGGCCGCAGGAGTTGGGACACGGCGACATTGCGTTGCGTGCGCAATTGCCCTGGCATTTGAGCCTGGGGAAGAACATTGAAGAAGGGATTCGGTACACCTTGATTGATGGCGTTGCCGACGGCAAAGCCAATCCGCGGGTCAACCTGGTTCAAGTCATAGTTGTAAGGGGCGCTTCGGCCAATGTTGGTGAAAAAGGTAATGTCGGCCAGGATCTTGCCCGGCAATTGCCGTTGCACGCTTACGTTGATGCGGTCGTTGACGCCTGGGGAAAAATCCTGCTGGTACCAGGTGGCTGAATCTCCCAGGCCCGTATACCGGCCAAATTCTTTACCGCGAACGGGGACCAGTCCTCCCGGGAAGGGGTTCTGGATTTGCTGCTGCGGAACTCCCTGAATCAGGCCAATCGTTGTGGATGTCGCGTCAAACCCAGGATAAGGAACACTGCCCAGAATCCCGAGCCCGTCGGTTAGTGGGGCGGGCACGATGTACCTTGCCCAGCCGATGCGAATAGCCGTTTTGTCGTTCAAGGCGTAGGCCATGCCGATGCGCGGCATGAGCAAGGTCCTGGGCGGATTCCAGCTATTGGGATTCTGGTCATCGGTGAATACCCAGGCGCCGTTGTAGATGGGGGGGGCCTGCCGGAGCGCGGCAGCCGCCGCTGGGATGACTGGAGCGTTCGAGCCTTGAAACTCTGGGATGGGATTGGTCAAGTCGAGGAAACGGCTGAGGCGGCGCTGGGGATCCTGCATCCCGGTGAAGTACTCATAACGCAAGCCGAGGTTCAGCGTTAACTTCTGCGTGATCTTATAGTCATCCTGAATGAAGAAGCCGTTGTAATTCACTTGCGGCCGCTGGATCGGAATCGATCCGATGCTTGAGTTGCCTTCCAATACGCCCAACAGCATGGAAGCCCAAGCGTCGCCGCTCAAGTTGAGATTTGGCGCATTGAAAGTATTTGCTGTTGCGGCCCGACTGAATACAAAATTCATGGGCCGTGGTCTGGAAGCTACAACGAGTTCGCGACGGAATTCTCCACCAACTTTCAGATAGTGTTTGCCTACGTTCTTGCTCATCTTGGCTTCAATGTTCCAGGAAGTTGGCTCCTGGAACCAGTAGCCGCCCCGGCCAAGGGTAGTGTTGGTGGGACCCTGAACGGTTACACCTGGATAGTAGATGTCAGGTAATTCGGCGAGGTAGGACTGATACCAGTTATTGCTGCCCCAAAACCTGCCGAGATCTTCGGGTTTGAGCATGGCCGAAGGAACGCCAAAGCTGTCGACAATGGAGTTGTAGGCACCGCGAACGTTCAACAGGGTTGTGGGGCTTAGTGTGTAGACGACGTCACCGGAATAGGACATGGAATGCCGCTGTGATCCATCCGGGGGCTGGGCTACCGAGCCTGTGAAATCATCCTGAGCAGTATAGGTTTTGAACTTGTTGAAGCGTCCGAAAACTTTCAACTTGTCGCTCACGTTCCAGTCCACCCGGTCGGAGAAATTCCAATAGCGGAAGCGGTTGGCAAAGCCAGTGATGAAGTTGTTGACACCGGTTGGCCCCGTTCCCGGGTTATTGGGCCGCCAGACATCGCCGACGATGGTTTTCGCTACCGGGTCAATCCGGCTGGCGGGAATGATGTTGCCGGCGAAGGGCTGCCGAGTGACGACGTTGCCGGCCACCTGGGTTGTATAGGGATCGAAAATAGTTCGCAGTGCACCCGCTGTATTGAGAGACCGGGAGAAGTCACCGCCACGTTCGGAGTCTGTGGGAAGGGTATTAAAGGCTGTGCGGGGCTCAATCGTTCGCCACGCTTCGTAGCTGGCGAAGTTAAAAATTTTGTTCTTTTTGATGGGGCTTCCGAGGGTGGCCCCCCAGGTATGCTGCCGGGTCAGATTCGCACGCTGCGTTGTGCGGTCGGCGAGTGCATTCAAGGCGGGATTCCGGCCGAGATAGTAGGCGGTGCCATGGAAAGCATTGGTGCCCGACTTCATTTGCACGCTGAGTACTCCACCGGCGGAGTGGCCAAATTCAGCGTCCACGGCGTTCTGTTGCAAGTTCACTTCCTGCACCGCGTCCATCGGTGGCGTGTAACTGGATTTTTGGGCAGTCATGGACGGAGCGCCGTCGAGAATGATGTCGTTCTTGGTGCTGGTGTTGCCGCCCACGTCGAATTGCGACGCCGCCCAGTGGTGGAAGGGGCTTTGTTCGGTTGTCGACCGGATGACCGTCGCCGGATTCAGGCTCACGAGCAGGAAGGGATTCCGGTGGATAATCGGCAAGCTGTTAGCCATCCTGGTGTTTACCGTCAAGCCCATGCTGGATGTGTTGAACTCTACGCTGACGGGCGCGGATTCAACGGTAATTTGCTCGTTGGTACTGCCGATTGTCAGCACAGAGTTGACGGTGACGTCGCCACGCGCCTGCACGAGCACATTTTTCTGCAGGAAGGTCTTGAAGCCGGTGAGCTCAATTTTTACGGTGTAGTTGCCGGGGGTAATGAAATCGAATATGTATTGTCCCGTGGGAGAAGTCTGAGTTGTGTTTTGAACGTTGGTGCCGTCGTTGATTAAAGTGACGCTGGCCCCCGCAACGATGGCGCCGGTTGCATCCGTTACCAGTCCTTGCAGCTTGCCGCGCGTGTCTTGGGCACCCAGCGTCAGGGATAGGGCAAGGATCATGGTGATGAAGTTGGTGAGTCTTGTCATGATTGCGACGAGTTCTATATCAGTCGCAAGCCGGAGTCAAACATAAATTTCTTAATTATTTGACTTCGACGATTGCCTCCGCCCACTCCTTCAGTTCCCAGTCGCCAAAACTTATGCCCGCTGTTAGTAGCTCTAACCCCCGCCTTGCCTGGACCAGGAAACGCAGTTGCCCTTCTTCGCCGCTCTTTACCTTCACTCTTTTCTCTGTCCTGCCGAGCCTGACTCGAAACTCCTGCTCCCGCGGCAGATGGTTGAAGATTCTTGCCGTCACGGCGAAGCGATCTCCCGCCCGCACCTTGCTCACATAGGGGTCGAGGCGGAACCACTGCTCATCTACGGCAAAATTCGCGCCGCCAAGTGGGGTCAGTTCTTCAAGCATGCGCCGCCGGTCGGCCAAAGACGCTTTCATGAAGTCCCGCTCTGCGGCGGTGAATCGGAAGAGCGGCTGCACATGCTGATTGATGAGCCAGGCATCGCCGTAGAGATCGAGCAGGCGCAGGCAATAATCGAGGCCTTGTTCGTGGCCCACCAGATTGCGGTTGAGGAGGCAATAGTCGTCCATGCCGCTGGGCGTAAAGCTATCGCCCACGAAGAATAGCTGCTCGCCTGCGCGCTCTGCCAGTAAGGCTCCGTGATAGAGAGTCTGGCCTGGAAACTCAAAAGAACTCAGCCGGAAGCCGCCCCACTCTCTGGTTTCACCGTCTTGCCAGGGCTTCAGGCTGGGAATCGGATTCCCGGTCAGGCAAGGCATCCGGAACCGGGCAGGCTCACGGAGAATGTCAGCCTGTTTGGCGCTGCTCCAGACTTCGGCCCCAAACTCGTTCGCGGCTGCTTCGGCGTAGTCCGTGTGGTCATCGTGATAGTGGGTGATGTAGATGGCCTTGAGCTTGTCGAAGACTCCCTCCGACTTCCAGGCGCGCAACTTCTCCCAGTTGTTCTTCGAGCCGCAGTCCACCATCACCGCCTCCCGATTGTCACCAAGGATGAGGCGGGAGTTGCCCACGCTGCGCATCCAATTGGGCAAGTCCTCGCGCGTTTGGGCGAATGGCATGCCCTCGACGGCACGCGAAACGCGTTTGCCCCGGGCGGCATAGTTTTCCGGCCCGAAGTACCAGCGGTAGGCATCGGTCTTCAGGTAGTTTTCAAACAGGGCCACCAGACGCTCCATCAAACGGTCGATGTCAGCGGCCGGATTCTCGATGAGTGGCCCCCGGGCGGGCGCGATCAGGTCGGGCTTCCACGCCTTCAAGCTGCGCAGGCTCGCAAGCATTTCTGCGGTTCGCGAGGCGTAGCCGTGGTAGCCGCGCACTTTCAGCTCTGGGATCGCGTCCTGCAGACTGTAGATGTCCAGCAATCGCCCGCCGCTGTAGATGAGATCTCCCGTAGCCGCTATGCGTCTGCCAGCAATCACCATGCCGTAGCTCACCGCGCCACGCGTAAAGCCGGGCGTGGCCAGCACTTCGATTTTCTCGCCAGCCCATTCGACGAAGTCGCCTGGCCCGACGGCCCGCTCCAGTTTTACGCTGCGCGCGGGCCACCTGGTGCCCTGGTTTTCGTAGTCGTGGAGGCGCTTCGTGAGATAGAGATCGCGCCAGAGTTCCGCCGTGTTTTCCAGCTTGTCCTGCTCGGCGGCGGGGCCGATAAGTCTTCCTGCCAGACGGCCCATGGCATCACGGCGGGCGTGCGTCAGCAGGACATAATCTGCAACTCCACTCGGGCAACCGTAAATGGCGAGACGGCGCGAGCCTTTACGCCAGACGAGCGAATTGACTGCACCAGTAGTCCAGCTAAATCCCGGGTTGCTTTGCGCAGCGGCGCATGCGGCAACGGCTCCGATCCAGGCCCGGCGCGTAATGCTCATTGACGGAAAGTCTATCAATCCGAGCGAATGGGATAAAATCCGCAGCATGCGCTTAGTTGCCCTCGTTGCCCTTTTGGCCTGCACGCTGCCAGCCCAGCCTCCCGCCCGCCCGACCCCTCCGACGCGGGACCCGCACACGCCGGGCTACGTGAAGGCGAAAGAGCTTCCCGATGGAGCAGTGCCGCCGGTGAACGTCGATGGCAATTTCATCCTTGGCCCCACCCACAATCCTGACCCGGCCATGGTGGTGCAAGAAGGCGTTCCCAAGGGTGCAGTGCATATCTTCACGATGGAATCCGCGGATAGCAAGATCTATCCTGGCATTGCCCGGGAAGCAGGTAGCCGGCCGCAGATGCATCCGACAGACCCGAATCAGGTGGTGGTGAACAGCAGCCCCAAGCCCTACACTCGCCGGGTTGCGGTCTACATTCCGAAACAGTATGTGCCGGGAACAGAAGCGCCTTTGCTTGTTGGCGCCGATGGGCCGGACAATTCCTTGTTTGTTGCCCTCGACAACCTGATCCACCAGAAGCGTTTGCCGGCAATGATTGCGGTCTCGATCAGCAACGGGAGCGGGGACGCGCAGGGCAGCCAGCGGGGCCTCGAGTATGACACCGTGTCGGGTTTATACGCGCACTTTGTCGAGACGGAGGTGCTGCCGTTGGTCGAGAAAAACTACAACGTCAAGCTCACCAAGGACCCGAACGGCCGGGCGACGATGGGCGGTTCCTCGGGTGCTTCGGCTGCCTTCACGATGGCGTGGTTCCGGCCCGATCTATACCGGCGGGTGCTGAGCTATTCCGGCACCTTTGTGAACCAGCAATGGCCATACAATCCCGAATATCCGCTGGGGGCCTGGGAATATCACAAGAGTATGATTCCGAATAGTCCGAAGAAGCCGCTGCGCATCTGGCTGGAGATCAGCGACCGGGATAATCTGATTACGCGCACGCCGTATCACGACTGGGTGGTGGCGAATCAGGAGATGGCCAAAGTGCTTGCTGCGAAGGGTTATCCGTATCAGTTTCTGTTTGTGAGGAATGCCGGACATACGGATCGGGCGGTGAAGGCTCAGACGCTGCCGCAGGCGCTGGAGTACGTCTGGCAGGGTTACCCGATAGCGGGGAACTAAGGATAGACTTTTGACGTCATGACAAAGCTGGTCGCCGTGCTTTTCTTCTGCGCCGCTTTGCTGCCAGCGCAGCACAGCGACACCAAGATTGAGAACCCGTTCAACACGGCGGCGGACCGGGAGCAGGGGGCGCGTCACTATCGGGAACAGTGCGCCGTCTGTCATGGTCCGGCTGGCGAAGGGGGTGCCGGGGGGCCGACGCTGAACACGGGCCGCTTTCGGCGTGCGTCCTCTCCGGATGGTCTATTCGGCATTGTTGCCAAGGGGATTCCCGGAACTTCGATGCCGGGCTTTTCGCTGACCAGCCGCGAGATCTGGCAAATTGTGGCTCATCTGGGAGTTTGGCAAAGTGGCACGCAGAGCAAGGTGAGTGGGAATGCTGTCCGCGGAAAAACGCTGGTGGCGAGTTCGGGCTGTCTGAACTGCCATGCCGGCACGAACGCCCCTTCACTGGTGGACGCAGCCGCGCGCCTGAGTGCTGCGGAACTGCGGCTTGCCCTCACCAACCCGGATGCTTCCGTTAGTTCACAATACTGGCGCTGGACGGGCCATGGCACTGATGGGGAAACCTGGCGTGGCTACCGTCTCAATGAAGACACCTTCTCTCTGCAAATCCTTACCCGGGAGGGGGAATTGAAGAGCATTGCGAAATCCCGGCTGCGCAGTTCTGAGCTGGAGACGAAATCCCCCATGCCGTCGTACGGCGAGAAGCTGAAGGGGAATGATCTGGACGATGTCATTGCCTACCTTGCTTCGCTGACTGGAGAGCCTCGATGAAAATCCTTATCCTGCCGCTGCTGGTTGCTGCACTTTCGGCTCAGGTCACACCCGCCCGCCTGCTCAAGGCGCCGGCTGAGCCCCAGAACTGGCTCACCTACCACGGCTCCTATGCGAGCCACCATCACTCCACCCTCAAGCAGGTTGGCCCGGCGAACGCCAACCAACTGGAGTTGAAATGGGCCTTTCAAGCGCGGTCGCTCGAGAAGTTTGAAACCACGCCGCTGGTTGTCGATGGCGTGATGTACCTGACCGAGTCGCCCAACACGATTGTTGCTCTGGATGCCGGCACGGGCCGCGAGTTCTGGGTCTACGAGCACAAGCTGCCGGATGTCACCTATCCCTGCTGTGGCAAGGTGAACCGTGGGCTCGGCATACACGGCCACACGCTTTTTATGGGTACGCTGGACGGGAAGCTCCTTGCGGTGGATGCCCGAACGGGACAGAAGGTTTGGGAGACCACGGTTGTTGATTACACGCAGGGGTATGCGCTGACACACGCGCCGCTGGTGGTGGATGACAAGGTGCTGGTGGGGCCTGCCGGTGGGGAACTGGGCATCCGCGGATTTCTGGCTGCCTATGATGTGAAGACCGGTAAGGAGCTGTGGCGATTCAAGACGATCCCTGAGCCGGGGGAGCCCGGCCATGAAAGCTGGGGCGGAGATTCGTGGAAGCATGGCGGCGCACCGGTATGGCTGACGGGATCTTATGATCCGGAATTGAAGCTGACTTATTGGGGTTTGGGAAATCCGGGGCCGGACTGGAACCCGAAGGTACGTCCGGGGGACAACCTTTATTCGAGCTCTGTAATTGCGCTCGATGTCGAAACCGGCAAGCTGCGCTGGCACTTTCAGTTCACGCCGCATGACCAGTGGGATTGGGACGCAGTGCAGACACCCGTGCTGGTGGATCGCGAATGGAAGGGCCGGCAGCGCAAGCTGATGTTGTGGGCCAATCGGAATGGCTTCTTTTATGCTCTGGACCGCGCGACGGGTGAATTTCTCCAAGGCACGCCGTTTGTGAAGCAGACCTGGGCGAAGGAACTTGATGCCAAAGGCCGGCCGGTCTTGAATCCCGGCCGTGGACCGAGCCCGGAAGGCTCTTTGACTTTCCCTGGCGTACAGGGTGGAACAAACTGGTTTGCGCCCTCCTATCACCCCGGAACGGGTTTGTTTTATCTGAACGTATGGGATGACTATTCGAGCATCTATTTCTCGTGGGATCAGGAATACGAGCGCGGCAAATGGTATGCAGGCGGTGGCGTTAAGGCCGAGGTGTCTTCGACCAGCCGCAGCCGCATCAATCGCAGGAATCCGGAGACCGGATATGGCGCGGTGCGGGCGCTAGACCCGGCCACGGGCAAGCAGGTTTGGGAATACAAGACGACTGATGTGAGCGATTGCGGGGTTTTGACAACTGCGGGTGGCGTATTGTTTACCGGTACGCGGGAGGGGCACTTCTTTGTGCTTGATGCCACGAGTGGAAAGATGTTGTGGCGCGTTTATCTTGGCGGGCAGCTCATTGCCTCTCCGATCACGTACGAAGCCAATGGCAAGCAATACATTTCGATTGCCGCGGGCAGCACTCTGTTTACATTTGGTCTGCGATAACGGCTAGGCAGGGCCCGCAAAGGGAGCAACTACCGGGGTGGAGGGTGGATCTGTTTCCCGAGGGCGTTTGGGCACGACCCAGTAGAGGATGAGCAAGCCGGAAACTGCAATTGCCGCATCCCACCGGAGAGTCGCGGCGTAGCCATGGGCACTGGCAAACGCGCCTTGCCAGGCACTGGAATAGGAATAGGGAAGGTTGTGAAGGGCCATGTAGGCCGTGAATTGTGTTGCAGCGACGGCAGGGTTTGACAAGCGCATGCAGAGTCCGGAAACGGCGCTCAAGTGGAGGCCAAAGCAAAAGTAGTAGAGCACCAGCAGACTGGCAAAGAGCATCACGGTGAGGCTACCGGCTATCGAAGCGATATAGAGCGTGAGTGACGCTGTCGCCAAATAGGAGGCGAGAATGATCAGCCGGGGGGAAGAGACCCGGTCCGCGAGGAGTCCTCCGAGGAAGGCCCCCAGCCCGGCGAAGCCATTGGTGAAGAGGGCGACGGTTGCCAGCGTTGATTCATCCATCTTCAAGTCCACCTGCATTGTGGTGCCAATTGCCAGGCTCAGCGCGACGGCGCCCGGCGGAAAGAGAACGAAAATCGCGCAGGCGATGGGTCCGAAGCCACGTCCCAGGACACCTTCTTTCAGCTCGGCGAAGAAAACGGCGAGGCGGGCGCGAAGTGCCTGGAGCGGCGAGTGTTGCTGATTCTGAGGGAGCGCCGGGGGAGAGGGTGGTTCAACGAGCGGCAAGGTAACGAAGGTCAAGATGAGCGACATGGCGGTGAGCAGGTAAGCGAAGGCCCAAGGGAAGGACAGGAGCCCGGTGATGAAGAGTGCGCCGCTGCCGCCAAGGGCGATGCCGACGTATTGAGCACCAAACATCAATCCGTTGGCTGTGCCAATTTCTTCTTCCGGGAGTACTCGGACGGCCATTGCATCAATCGCCACGTCCTGTGTAGCAGCGAAAATATTGTGGAGAATCGTCAGGCTGATGAGCAAGCTGATCCTGGCGGTCAAATCCGTGAAAAGCAGCACGGACATGGTGAGGATCATCATCATCTGGCTGAGAAGGATCCAGGACCGGCTCTGGCCCAGTCGCTCTACCCAGAACAGATCGACCAGGGGAGCCCAAGCCCATTTGAAAGCCCAAGGTGCATAGACGGCGGCTACAAAGGCGCCAACCTCGGTTGTGCTAGCGCCAGACAGACGCAGGTAGGCTGCTAAAGCAATCGTGGAAAAGCCGATGGGGAGCCCCTCTGACAAATACATCAGAGTGAAGACGGTGTAGCGGCGCAGCCGGGTGTCGAGCGGCAATCGGTAAGGCAAAGTTTCGCTAGTGTATCACTGGAACGCGGGCTGCTTGCTGCAACCGGGCGAAGGCATGATGCAGAATCCGAAGAAATAGCGAAAATAGCGAAGAAACGGCGTATTGGAAGCTACGGATTCCCTCATTCTGAGGCTTCCGGCCAAGAGATTGGCGCAAAGCTAACCTTTCTTTAAGAATCGTCGTCTTGCATAATAGAACCTAATCTAATGCAGCCACAGATCAATCCCGGCCCGGTTGCGCCGTCGGCACAGCCGCCGCGCCCTCAAGTAGTCCCGGCGCATGAGCCGGAGCGCCGCCCCACTTCCAAGTGGTTGATTCTGCTTGTCCTGGTAGCAATTGTTGGAGCAGCCTACTGGCTTTGGCAGAAACAGGCGCAGATGGACCAGCAGACGGCAATTGCCAAGGCGGGCATCCGGAGTGCGGCTGTGCAAACCGGGGTCGTGCAGCGAACTCTCCGACTTTCTGGAGTAACGGCAGCCGAAAAATTTTCCTCTCTGATTGCACCGCAGATTCGGGGCAGCCGGTCTGGCCGGAATCGCGGCTCGATCAATCTGGCGGGTATGGACTCGATTAGTGTTGCGTCGTTGCCGGCGCTGGGTGGCGGTGCTTCGCGAAGTTCAACTGCTTCCTCCTCCTCGACGGGATCGGCTGGGGCAGCTGGAGCGGCAGGGGCAGTTGCGTCCAGTGGGGGAAATGCGCAACGTACTTTCGGGGGTTCCGGCGCCACACGTGCCGCGTCCAGCCGTGTCGCGACGGGTGGAAATCGTGGAAGTGGCGGTGGTGGTGCGCAAGCTTCTTCCGGTGCCAGTGCATCACTGGGAACAGATGGACTCGGATCCACATCGCGGGAACTTGGTTCGGGGTTAGGTAACCCCGGCGGTGGTGGCGGTGGCGGTGGTGACTTCACCCTTGTGCTTCAGAACCTGGTAAAGCCCGGGTCGATGGTGAAAAAAGGTGATGTCGTGGCTGAGTTTGATCGCCAATACATGCTGTTGCGGCTAGAGGACTACAAGGCAACGATGGAAACGGCCAAAGCCCAGCTTGCCCAGCAACGCGCAAACCTGGAGTTGGCCCGCTTTATCCATAACCAGAACGTAGAAAAGGCGCAGGGAGCCCTGGACAAAGCCAAACTCGATATGAAGACGCTGCCTGTGCTGAGTGCAATTGATGCCGAGCGGGTGAAGCTGGCGCTTGAAGAAGCGGAGGCTCAGCTCAAGCAGCAGATTGCAGAAGGCAAGTTCATCGACGAACAGGAAAAAGCTCAATTGCGCTATGCCGATCTTGAATTTAAAGCGCTGGAGATTGAATACCGGCGGGCACAGAACAATGCCGACCGAATGCTCGCCAAGTCGAGTATCGATGGCATGACGGTCATGCAGAACATCTTCCGCGGCAGCGAATTCGCCCAGATTCAGCAGGGCGACCAGATTTACCCGGGGCAGTTCTTCATGCAGGTGGTGGATCCGAATTCGATGATTATCAATGCGACTTTGAATCAGGTGGATGGAGAACAGCTTCGTATCGGGATGAAGGCGCGAGTACGATTTGATGCCTATCCCGGGCTGGAAGTCCCGGCGCATATTGTGAATGTGGCGGCAGTCCCGAAAAGCGGGGGCCAGCGAGCGAGTTATGTGCGTGAAATTCCCGTCCGCCTGAAGCTTGACGGGATGGACCCCCGGATCATTCCCGATTTGAGCGCTGCGGTGGACGTCATCCTGGAAGAAGAAAATGAGGTTCCGGTAGCGCCCCTTGCCGCAATCTTCAAGGACGAAGAGACGGGCGCGCCTTTTGTCTATGTCAAGGAGGGGCTCAGCTGGCGCCGCCGTGATGTTGAAGTAGGACTCTCCAATTTCTTAGTAAGTTCCGTCAAGGGCCTGGACACGGGTGTTGTCGTGGCGCTGGACAAGCCGCCCGCCGCGGGCAAAGGGTAATTCATCATGTCTGAAATCAAGCCGAAAATTCGTATCGGTCAAACGGAAAAGAGCGTCCGTAACCGGCGTATCCTGACGGTGTTTGCCGTTATTGCCTGTGCCGGAGCTGGCTATGCAGCCTACAACTACAACGCCAAGGCGAGTGTAGTGGAAGTGCCGGTGGCGAAAGTCCGCAAAGGGGAATTCACGCTTGTGGTGCGAGCGCGCGGAGAAATCCGAAGCGTGAATTCGCGCATCATATCGGTCCCCCAGGTTCCTGATCCGCGAATTGTGCGGCTCGCTGAGAGCGGTAAGCCGATTCGCAAGGGCGAAGTAGTGGTTGAGTTTGATGCGGCACAGCAGGAGCAGAGCCTGCTGGAGCGAAATACGAGTGTCCGTACGATTGATAGCCAGATTGTCCAGACCAAGGCCTCTCACCGGATTGTGAATGAACTCGACGGCATGAATAAGATGACTGCGGAGTACAATCTGGAGCGGGCCAAACTGGAAGCCAGCAAGGCGGAAGTGGTAAGCGAAATCGAGGGTGCCAAGAGCCGGATCGATGTTGGAATCACTGAAGGCGAGCTGGGTCAGGTGGGGCAGACCATCAAGACCCACGGTGCTACCCAGAACGCGGATCTGGAGCGTCTTGGCCAGACGAAGGACAAGGCTGTGCGCGACGTGGATCGTGCTCGCAGCTACCTGAGCAACATGGTTCTCCGCGCACCGGCCGACGGCATTGTAAACGTGCTGCCGAACTTCCGGACCCAAGGCAGTTGGGGGTCGAGTCCTCCGCCCTTCAAGGAAGGCGACCGGGCCTGGACCGGGGCTGCGATTGCTGAAATTCCCGATCTGTCGCTTTTGCGTATTGATCTGAAGCTCGATGAAGTAGACCGTGGCAAGCTGCAACTGAACCAGAAAGTGAAAGTTCGCATTGACGCGATTCCCGACCGTGAATTTGACGCAACGCTGGACTGGATCAGCCCCATTGCTTCCGTTCAGTGGCGTGGCATGGGGATGACGGAAAAGACCTTTCCGGCTCGCGCTACGATCAGCGGCAGCGACAAGCGCTTGCGGCCGGGTATGTCTGCATCGGCGGAAATTCTGCTCGAAAGCGTGCCGAATCAGTTGCTGATCCCCACGCGGGCCAGCTTCACTGTGGCAGGCAAGCCCTCTGTTTATGTGCAACGAGGTCAGAGCTTTGTGATCCGCCAGATTGAAGTCGGCAAGCGCAACGAGAACGAAACGGTTGTATTGAACGGGTTGGAAGAAGGGGAAATGATCACCCTCGAGAACCCCTTCGACGCGGCCAAGAAGCAAAAGAAACTCTAAATCCGAAATGCGCAAACTGATTCTCCGACTCCTGATACTTTTCGTGCTGGTTGGCGCCGGCTATGCCGCTTATCGTGTGTACCAAGCACTCCCGCAGCGGGAGGAAGCCTTCGCCACGGCCAAGGTCAAGCAGGGTGATGTAGTGGTTCGTTCCTTCGCCCGGGGGGAACTCCGCGCGGTGCGGAGCGCCACGCTTACTGCCCCGAATCTCTTTGGTACCGTGCAGGTGACCAAGCTCGCCACGCTCGGAGCGATGGCCCGGGAGAAGGATCTGGTGGTTGAGTTTGACGATGCGGAAGTGCTTTCGCGCCTGGAAGAGAAGCAGCTTGAGCTGGATCAGATTGATGAGCAAGTCAAAAAGGCGCAGGCGGATCTGGCGATTCGCGATAACCAGGATCAGGTGGAATTGCTGCGCGCCCGTTATGGAGTGCGCCGCGCGGAACTGGAAGTAAAGCGCAACGAGCTGATCAGCGCGATCGATGCGAAGAAAAACATGCTGACGCTTGAAGAATCCAAGCGCCGGCTGACGCAGCTTGAAAGTGATATCAAAAGCCGTCGTGAGCAGGCCCAGGCGGAACTGGCGGTACTGCGCGAAAAGAAAAACAAAGCCAATCTTGAATTGAACCGGGAAAAGCAGCGCCTGGCGCAGGTTAAGTTGCTTGCCCCGATGAGTGGTTTGGTGGCCGTTAAGCAGAACCGTTCGACCGTCATGATGTTTGGCATGCAGTTACCGGATATTCGCGAAGGTGATCAGGTGCAGCCGGGTATGCCCGTTGTCGACATTCTGGATTTGAGCGAAATGGAAGTGGTGGCCAAGGTTGGCGAGTTGGACCGCGCCAATCTGACCGAGGGCCAGGAAGTGATGATGCGGCTCGACGCGTTGCCAGAGAAGACGTTCACGGGCCGGATCAAGTCCATGAGTGGCACAGCATCGGCCAATATGTTCAGCTCTGACCCGGCGAAGAAGTTTGACGTCATTTTTTCAATTGACATGCGGCAGTTGCTGAAAGCGTTAGGAGCGAATGACGCAGCCATCAGCCGCATCCTGGCTCAGGCCGATATCAATCGCAGGAAAGGCCAGACGATGGCCTTGAGCGCACCCCCGCCAAGTGCTCCTGAGGCAGCAGCAGCTGCTCCGGCAGCAGATCAGAAGCGTCCCCGTGGCAATGGCCAAGGTGGGGCAGGGCGAGGAAATCGCACCCCTGCTGCTCCTGGCATGCCGCAGATGTTCAGCATCGGCGGTTTCATGTTCTCCCAGACTGACCTCGATACAGCCAAACTTCCTCCGCCACCGGAAGAGGATAGCCAGCTTGATGTTTTGCTCCGGCCGGGGCTGCTGGCCGATATCGAAATCATCGTGGACAAGGTACAGAACGCAATCAATGTGCCGGTGCAGGCTGTCTTTGAGAAGGATGGCAAGCAAGTGGTTTACGTGAAGGTCGGTAAGCGTTTTGAAGCCCGCGAAATCAAGCCCCTGAAGCGCAGCGAGAACGTCATGATTATCTCCGACGGGGTAAAGCCGGGCGAGACGATCGCGATGGCCAACCCCGAGGCCAAGCCGGGCGATAGCAAGAAGGGTCAAGGCAAGGGCGGACCGGCAGATGTTCTGCCTGGCGGCAAGGGAGGCATGTAGCCACAATGAAGGGTTTGTTCCAGGGGCTATTGCCCGAACTGTATATGGGTTTGAGCAGTCTGCTGGTGCACAAGTTGCGCAGCCTGCTCACCATGCTTGGCATGATTTTTGGCGTGGGCGCGGTCGTTGCCATGCTTTCGATTACTGCGGGTGCTCAGAAGGAAATGTTGAGCTACATTGACCTGCTTGGCGTGAACAACATTATTGTCGAAGCCAAGGAAGCGGTAGACCGCAACGAACTCCAGGCTCGCCGCTTGATCTCTCCCGGATTGACCTTCCGCGACTATCGCGCCATCAAAGAGAACGTGCAAGGGATTGAAGCCATCTCAGCGCGGAAACGTTTCAAGCCGCTCAAGGTGCTGCCAAAGACCACTGCGGAGCCGCCCATGCTCATCGGGGTGGAGCCCAGCTATGTGGTGATCAACAGCCTGAAAGTCATCGAAGGCCGGTTTTTCACGGATCAGGACAACGACACTTCGGCCCCCGTTTGCGTGCTGGGAGAGGCAGCCAAAGTCAACCTTCTCGGGTATGAACCAGCCGTTGGCAAGTACGTCAAAGTCAACGATACCTGGCTTCAGGTGATTGGCGTGCTGGGACAGCAGGCAACTGCGGATGCTGACATGGAGGGAGCAGAGGTATCGAATCGAAACAATCTCATCATCTCTCCGCTCAACACCGTCATGCGCCGCTTTGAAGACAACAACAGCTATCTCAAAGACGAAATCGACGGCATCTCCATGCGCGTGGCGCCAGGCACGGACTCGATCGAAACCGCGGCCATCGTGCGGGCTATCCTCGATTCCACCCACAAAGATGCGGGCGACTACAACACAATTGTTCCGGCTGGACTGCTGGAGCAGCGCCAGAGGACATCATTTATCTTCTCGGTAGTGATGCTTTGTATTGCCGGCATTTCACTTCTTGTCGGCGGCATTGGCATTATGAACATCATGCTGGCCACGGTGCTGGAACGCACCAAGGAAATCGGCATCCGTCGCGCGATTGGTGCCCGGCAGGTTGACATCATCCGCCAGTTTTTGATGGAGGCACTGCTGATCTCCATGTTGGGTGGATTGATTGGCATTGCCTTCGGCTTTACGCTTTCCAAGGTAATCGCCACGGCGGCTGGCTGGTCTACCGTTGTTACTACTTCCTCGATCGTTGTTGCCTTTGGCGTGTCGGTCGGCATCGGACTACTTTTCGGAATTTACCCGGCCATGCAGGCCGCCAAACTCGATCCCATTGAGGCTATTCGCTACGAATAATATGCTGCGCACTTTTTGTTCTTACTTCCTTGTCGGCGTGTGTTTGTCCGCCCAAACTCAATCGATTGTTGCTCCGAACGTATTCAAGGATTCCGAGGAGATTGCTCCCTATCCGAAGTTTGGTGGCAAGGATTACATGCGGACGATTTTCCGCCGGGAGACGCCCAAGTTTGAGATCCAGGGCCCGATCAAGCTGCAGGACTATGTGTCCGGAGACAAGCTTGAGCTTTCCCTGAAGGCCTACCTCGAACTCGTGCTGAATAACAACACGGACATCCAGATTCAGCGGCTGGTGCTGGAAATACCCAAGAATGCGATCATGCGGTCGTATTCCATTTTCGACCCCCAATTCATCGGCCGATTTAACGCAACTCGCACCAAGACCTTTACAACTGATGTTCTGGCCGGCGCGGCAACACTCTCGAACCTGAACCAGCCCCTGACACTCAACTGGTCTCAGGTCGCTCCCACCGGCACTCAGTACAACGTTAGCTACGGGGCGCAGAAGAACAGTACGAATAGTGCCTTCGCCAATTTGAACCCTGCTTACCAATCGAACCTGAATGTATCGTTTGCGCAGCCGCTTTTGCGCGGCCGGGATCTTCAGGTTTTGCGAACACCCATTACGCTAGCCAAGAGCCGGCTTCGCGGTAGCGAATATCTTTTTCAGGATCAATTGCAGACGCTACTGACGAGTGCGGAGAACTCTTATTGGGACGTGATTGGGGCAAGAGAGAACCTGAAGGTGCAGGAGCAGGCCCTGGCGCTGGCTGACACCAGCTTGAAGCGCGCACAGCGGGAACTGGAACTGGGAGCGCTGCCGGCACTTGAAATCTACCAACCGCAGGCCGTGTACGCGCGAGCCGAGATTCTGGTGACGCAGGCCCGATACCGTTTGGCACAGATTGAAGACGTGCTGCGCCGGCAGATGGGCATTGACCTTGATCCCCAATTGCGGAACATGCCTATTGTGCTGACAGAGAGCGTTCTGCCGCCGACGGATAACAATCCCTTTGACAAGGAAGCGCTAGTTGCTGATGCATTGCGGGTCCGGCCAGACTTGCTGAATCAGCGCCAGCAGCTCGACATCGACGACATTATCCTGCGCGCCTCCTCGGATGCTTTGCGGCCCGATCTGCAACTGTTTGGAAACTACTCGGCGCAAGGACGCGGCGGTCCGACCGTTCAGCGCCAAACGATCTTCAATCCCGATGGAACCACTTCGCCAATCAGCCGCGTGATTCCGGGTGGATTCAATGACGCGCTCGGTCAGATGTGGGGCTTCGGCTTCCCCATCATTGGTGGCGGAATTCAATTGCGGCTGCCCATCAAGGACCGCGCGGCTTCGGCCAATTACGCTGACGCCGTAGTCAGCAAGCGGCTGGATCAGTTGCGCGTGCGCACGATTGAACAGAACGTACGTCTTGACGTGCTCAACGCCGTCAATCAGGTGGAAAACAGCCGGGCGAGTGTGGATCTGGCCAAGATTGCCGCTGACCTGGCGCAGAAGCGCGTGGAGGCCGACCAGAAGCGTTACGAACTGGGAACAATTACCCTGTTCTTTCTGCTGGATTCGCAGAATGCCCTCACGCAGGCGCAAAGTGATTTGGTTACCCAGAGCGTGCAATACCGTCGCAACCTGCTGAACCTCTATCGCCGCACCGGCACTCTCCTCATTGAGCGTGGTATTAATACGAACTAAGTGGGAAGAATCAAGGTTCTGCCGGACGCCGTCGCCAATCAGATTGCGGCTGGTGAGGTTGTTGAGCGTCCGGCTTCCGTAGTCAAAGAACTCCTTGAGAATGCGCTGGATGCCGGATCCACGGATATTCGCGTTGAAGTGGAGTCGGGCGGCCGCCGCCTGATTCGGATCACGGATAACGGTTGCGGCATGATGCGCGATGATGCGCTGCTTGCCTTTGAGCGTCACGCTACCTCGAAACTTCAGACTGTGCATGATCTGGTGGAGATCGGGACGCTTGGGTTTCGCGGAGAGGCGCTGCCCTCGATTGCTTCTGTTTCCCGGCTGACGCTGGAAACCCATTCCCGCGACGAATCGAGCGGAACCCGCATCACCATCAATGGTGGCAAGCTGATTCAGTGCGAAGACGCCGGCCTGGCAGAGGGGACCATCCTGAGTGTCCGGGATCTTTTTTACAACGTTCCGGCGCGCAAGAAATTTCTGCGCAGCGAGCAGACGGAACTCGCCCACATCGCATCCCTGGTTACACACTACAGTCTGGCTCACCCCGACAAATCCTTTGAATTGCTGCATGGCCCGAACGAGTTGTTGCGGGTGACGCCGGTGCTAACGGCCGCAGAGCGGGTCTTTCAGGTTTTCGGGAGCCGGACCCTGGAAGATCTGGTGCAGTTTGGACCGGAAATGAAGTCGTTCACAACAGCGGAGGGCGAACAGCGCGAATTCCGCCTGTCTGGTTTCGTCTCCAAGCCGCACGTGCAGAAGCTCAATCGAAATTCAATCTATCTGTTTGTGAATGGCCGGCTGATCCGGGACAAGTTGCTTTTGCATGCCCTGACGAGCGCTTATCACAACCTGATTCCGCCGGCCTGTTTTCCGTTTGCGCTGCTCTTTCTCGACTGCGACTTTGGCGAGGTGGATGTGAACGTACATCCGTCCAAGACGGAGGTCCGCTTCCGGCATAGTTCCTTTGTGCATGATTTTGTACGCGATGCGGTGCGGGGCGTGCTGATGGAATCGAAGCCAATTTCGAGCCTGCCATTGCCGCCGATGCCGACCCAGCCTGCGGTGGACTTGCCCTTTAGCGAGTTCACGCAGCGGATGGAGAACGCCGCCGGGCAGGAGTACCACCCGGTGATTCCGCTGGAGCCAATGCCTGCGCCGCGACTGGAATTTACGCGGATGCGGATTCCGGATACGCACGGACCGTTGCCGCCGGGCGTTGCGCCGATGAACGAATACGAAAGCATGGGTTCGTTGGGGGACTTGCGGCCAATGGGGCAATTGCACAACAGCTTCATTCTGGCGGCGGGCCGGGATGGGCTGTGGATCATCGACCAGCACGTGGCGCATGAGCGAATTTTGTTTGAGCAGGTGCTGCGGCAATTCTCCCGGCGGGAAGCACAGCAGCAGCGTTTGCTGATGCCGATGGTGTTGGAGCTGACGGTAGGCCAGCAGCTTGAGTACGCGCGGATCGCCGGGGAGCTGGAAAAGGCGGGTTTTGCGACGGAGCCCTTTGGGAACCGGACGATTGCCATTCAGGCCGCGCCGCACGGCCTGGGGCCGGGCGAAATTGAGCGCGTGATCTTTGAGATTCTCGATATTGCTGAAACAGAGTTGCGCAAGGCCAGTGTCGAGGATTTGCGCCGGAATATCGCGGCCAGCGTCGCCTGCCGGGCGGCAATCAAGATCAACATGCCGCTGGACCAGGCCAAGATGGACTGGCTGTTAACGGAGCTGGCGCAATGCGAGTATCCGATGGCGTGCCCGCACGGACGGCCGATTGCGTTGCGCTATTCGACGCGGGATATTCTGCGCGGCTTTCACCGCATCTAGCTGATGGTGCCGGTAAGGGGGCTGCTGGCGGAAGCGTAAAGGCGCTTGGGCATGCGCCCACCCAAAAAGGCCAGGCGACCGGCGATGACGGCATGCTTCATGGCTTCAGCCATGCGAATGCTGTCAGCCGCTTCGGCAACCGCGGTGTTGAGCAGCACTCCGTCATAGCCCAATTCCATGGCGATCGCGGCGTCGCTGGCGGTGCCTACCCCGGCGTCTACGATGAGGGGCACTTCGGTGATCAACTCGCGAAGAATCCGCAAGGTCGCGACGTTCTGGATGCCGAGACCGGAACCAATGGGAGCACCCATCGGCATGACTGCGGCGGCACCGGCGTCGATGAGTTTGCGGGCGACAATCAGATCATCATTGGTGTAAGGCAGCACCGTGAAGCCTTCCTTGACGAGTACGCGGGTGGCCTCAATGAGGCCGATGACGTCGGGATAAAGCGTTTTCGGATCGCCGATGACTTCCAGCTTGACCCAGTCGGAAAGGCCGACTTCGCGGCCCAGGCGGGCGGTCCGGATGGCGTCGTCGGCGGTGTAGCAAGCGGCGGTATTGGGCAGGAGAAAGAAGTGCTCGGGGTTGATGTAGTTGAGCAGGCTTTCCTGGCTGCGATCCAATTCCACGCGGCGGACGGCAACAGTGACCACTTCCGCGCCGGAAGCCTCGTGGCATTGCTGCATCTCGGCAAAGCTGCGGTATTTGCCGGTACCAATGAGAAGGCGGGAGCGGAAGCTGCGGTTGGCGATGACGAGCGAATCGGACATGAAACTCCATGATAGCTAGCCAGCGGCGGGCTGGTGTGTTATTTTGGTTAATGGTTTAGTATGGCGAATACAGTTACCTCACTTAAGCGCGTCCGAATTACGGAGCGCCGCACCGCGATCAATCGCGCGCGCAAGAGCCGCATCAAGGGCGCGATCAAGACGATGCGCAAGCTGCTGGCAGAAAAGAATCTCGACGAAGCGACCAAGCATCTGACGACCCTTTACTCGGTTGTTGATCGTGGTGCCAAGCAGGGCGTGATCAAGAAGAATACGGCGGCACGTTACAAGAGCCGTCTTGCGCATCGCCTCAAGGCGATTGCCGCTTAGTTCTCCTCCCTCGCTTTAGCTCTCCTTCGCAGTCACCTTCCAGACGAAACTTTCCATCACCGTCTTGTCATCAGGACGGGTGTCTCTTAGCGCCTGATCGGCGGCATAAACAAGCCGCATTGCGCGTTTGAGCCTGCCTGGGGCAAAGGCCGCCATGGTTTGCTCAACCTGTTCGGCACGCGCCCGCCACATGGGCGTTCCCAGTTTTTGAAAATGTCCCTGAATTTGTTGTGACCCTTTGAGGCGTGCTTCGTGCGCGGCGAGGGCCAGCCGAAATTGCGTGCTCAGGAAAGTTAAGGCGATGGGCAAGTACTCGCCTTCGCGGATCAGGGTGTCCAGAACTTCCAGGCTGGCTTTGCGGTCTCCACGGCCGATGGCGGCAACCAGGCCGAAGATGTTGGCGGCGCGGGCATTGGGAACCAGCGCGGTGATGGTATCAGCACTGATCGATTCGCCGGGCTTGGCATAAAGGGTCAGCTTCTCGATTTCCTGGCTGAGGCGGGAGGCGTCGGCGCCGGTGGCTTCAACGAGAAGATCAAGTTCCGAGGGGCCGATCCTGAGTTTCTTCTCTTTGGCTAGATCCTGAGCGAGGCGGCGGGCGGAATCGGGAGTGAAGCGGGGGAATTCCACTTGAGAACGGACCGAAGCAAAGAATTTCTTCAGGTTTTCGACTTTGGTTTTGTCATCTCCGTCGAAGTCGTAACGGGAACAATCGAAGACGATGGTCGTGCCGGGAGTGGGGCTGGCCAGATAGGCATTGAGTTCCTTTAGACCGCTGGATTCTTCGTCCAGCTTGGCCCGGCCACGGGGAAGCACGCCCTCGGCGCCGGCAACCCAAATCAGGCGGCTGGTGGCGAACAAAGACATGGAAGAAGCATCGTCGAGAACTTGGGCGAGGGTGACTTCGGTGAGATCCCAACGTGCCCAGCCGCTTTCGCGGTCCTCCGGGGTGGGCAGAACTGTGGTGAGGAGCGCTTCCTTGCAGAGTGAGCGGAGATAGGCGTCGGGGCCCAGAAAGAGGCAGACGGCGGGGGGTTGTTGTTGGAGGCTCTTGAGAAACTGCTCGGCGGTCATCGCTTAAAAGTTCTCGAGAATGGCGGAGACGACGGAAGTGGCGACGTCCCGCGCCAGGCGGTCAAAGGCCATGCTGGATTCGTCGAAGTAGGCCTGCGGGTCGGTAGAGATCTCATAGCGCTGGCGGAAGTCGAGGGCAGGGTTGGTGTAGATGACGGCATTGGCGGCGGTCTGGTGAGTGAGGGTAACTCCAAGCAAAGCCTGAACCTGGACGCCAGCGGCGCGGCCGGTGACAGGGTCGAAGACGGTGGGGAAGGCGAGTATGTTGGCGATAGAGCCCTGAAGTACGGCATCGGCACCATTGGCGTCCGGGAGGATCTGGTACCTGGTGCGAGCCAGGAACTCACGCGTGATCGCGATGGGAAGCTTTTCGGTGAGCTTGTAGCGGATGGTGGGATTGGAAAAAGGAGGGATGCCAATGGAATTGATGCCTTTGGGCATCAGATCGGCCTTGCCCGAGACATGGTAGCCGCAGGAAGCTGCAGACAGTGATGCGGTTGCGAGAAAGAGGCGACGGTTCAAGCCTGAGTCCTTTCCTTCGCTACCAGAATCGCATTCTGTCCGGTGAGGCGGTGGTTGTCGGCGGCGAGCCAGAACCAGGCAGCGCGGGGATTTTGGGCGTCCACTTCCATTGCCCCGACGGCGACTCCATCCTGATTGGCCATACCGACATTGTTGGGCGGATCGAGGCCTGGCTCCCGGACGTCCAAGCCCGCTTTGGCCAGATAAGTGGAGATTCGGTCGAGGTCGGGGACGTGGGTGAACTCGGCCCAGACGCTGGCGCTCAAGCCATGAAAGACCGGGGCCTGGCAGAGGCGGAGCGAAGGGAGGGGCAGGGTGGAGCGCAGCAGTTTCGCCAGATTGGTGGTGACGCGCTGCTCGATGCGCTGGAGATCGTGGGCCGCCTCCTCTCCGAGCCGGGCGAGGAGGGCAAAGGCCGCCTGGGTGTCGAAGACTTGCTGGTTGAGAGACTGGAAGCTGAGCAATGAAACGGTTTGTTGCTGGAGTTCGGTGATCCCAGCCGTGCCGAACTCGCTGGCTGGATGAAAGACGTTGATAACGCTGCGGCTGATGGGCGAAACGGCCTGCAGGCTCGAGAGAAAGAGCGCGAGCATCGATGCGGCCGGGTGGGCGATCACGTCGATCGGAGCAGGAACAGGGTTTTTCGACGGAGCTTCACTGAGTGGCGAACGAAGGCGGGCGTTGGGATCAATTTCAAGCAAGCCAGTCAGGTCGATGATGCCTTTGGATCGCATCTTGCGAACCTTGGCCGTGGATTCGAGGTCACCTGCCAGAACCACCAGATGAGCGGCCTCGACGAGTGATTGATCGATGGGCGACATAAGTGCCAATTCATCGGCGTCCCGGACGAGGGTCTTGCCTTCATCGTCGGTTGAGTCCATGGCGTGGACTTCAAATGCGGTTGCGAGTTCGCGCACTTCGCGGCCCAGCAGAGTTTGAGCGCCCACCAGGGCGAGTTTGGGTTTAGCCAAGGGGGGAAGCCTCCGGAGCGGGATTCGTCTCGGCAGGGCGACGCCGGAAGAGGCCGCCGATGCGAACCAGGATGCCGCTGGCAACATAGGTAAAGCACAACGCGAACAGGACAGGCTGCGAGTAATTCCAGATGAGAAAGATGAGGCTGCAAAGCAGGATGATGCTGAGAGGCGAGCGGGGCTTGAGGAGGTTCAAGTCTTTGAAGCTGCGGTAGCGCCAGGTGCTGACCATCAGGAAGCTGAGCAGCGCAAGGAGGGCCAGCCAGCAGACAGCAACCACCCAGTTTTCAATGGGGACGCTATTGGCGGCATAAACGATGCTGGCGATGAAGGCGGCTGCTGCGGGTATGGGTAGACCGACGAAATACTTGCGGTCCGGACGCCCGGGATTCTTGGGGATCGGGTTGGTCACAACGTTGAAGCGAGCCAGCCGGGCAGCGCCACAAACGAGATAAAGAAACGAAATGAAGTAGCCAGCCTGGAGGATCTGGCCACGCAGAACAGCGTCCATGTCCTGGAGCATGAAGTAAAAACCCCAGCAGAAGGCGAGGATTGCCGGGGCGAGGCCGAAGGTAATGACATCGGCGAGTGAATCAAGTTCGCGGCCAAAGTCGCTCACGGTATTTGTCATGCGGGCGATGCTGCCGTCAAGGCCATCGCAGGCTACTGCCACGCCGATCAATTGAGCGGCGAGAGCATATTCGGGAATGGAAATAGCGCCTTCGTTGGCAGCCTTGATGGTCCCCTCGATGGTTTTGGTAATGGCCAGGAAGCCGAAGAAAACATTGGCTGCGGTAAAGAGTGTGGGCAGTGCGTAGGCTGCGCGACGGGGCCGGCGCTCGGGGCTGCGCGGATCGATGAATCGTTCAGAGAGGCGCAGGGGCATGGAGGCTAGTTTACCCGCTTGGCAATGACGGAGGAACCGGCCGAGACGCGCTCGCCCAGCGTGACAGCTAGTTTCCAGTCCGCATTGAAGAGAACATCGACGCGGGAGCCGAACTTGATGAGGCCGACACGTTCGCCGCGGGCAACTGTGTCACCCGTGTCTTTGTACCAAACAATACGGCGGGCAATGAGGCCCGCAATTTGGCTGAACTCAAGGGTGGTTCCCTCGCCCTCGACGACGAAGGTGTTCTGTTCGTTCTCTGTCCCGGCGGCATCCACGCTAGCCACCAGAAACTTTCCGGGCTTGTAGGTGCGGCGCGTGATTTTGCCGGCTATGGGGGAGCGATTGACGTGAACGTCGAAAACGTTGAGGAAAATGCCCAGCCGGGTACGGCCATCCGGGTCTTTGGTAATCGAAACGACCTTGCCGTCGGCCGGGGAGACAGCAACTGGCCCCTCGGCTATGACGCGATCCGGATCGCGGAAGAACCAGAGGCAGAAGATCGCCAGAAGGTAAAAAGGAGAGCCAAGCCAGGGTGACTTGGTGAGGTAGCCCGCAAGCGCGCCGATCAGGCTTAGCGCCAGGGCATACCAAATGCCGGTGATGACCATGAATCTCCATTATCCAACGATGGCCTGCGCTTGGGCGGCCTGCGATGAATTGGCTTCGTTCTGTAGCTGGGCAGAGTTGCGGCAGCGCTCGGTGTGAACGACGATCCTGCCGAGACGGCTGGAGGAATGGGTGGTCTCTTTGGGGTCGAGGAGTTTGGAGATGGGGGCTGAGACGGGGACTGTGGCTTCAGACTTGAGTTCGTTGACGATGGAGGCTTGGACGAGGGCGGCCTGGTAGCGGTCGAGCTGGAATTCGCGGAAGGTGGCCAGAGCTTTGTTGGCGGCGTTGGAGTGAGTGCGGACGTAACGGGCGGCGGATTGCCAGCGCTTGTAGGCGACTTCGTCAGACAGATTCGCCAGAGATTGATGCATGAGATTGGCTTCGAGGGCCTGGGCGCGGAGGGCCATGAAGTGGGAGAAGACGAAGTGTTCGAAGTAGAGCTGTTCGAGGTCGGAGCCGGGGAGCATTTCGGCTTCGAGGCGGTTGCGGAAGGTTTGGAATTTTTCCTGGATTTCGGGGGCGAATTGGTGGATGGAGGTGGCGGCGAGGCCGTGTCGGAAGGAGTTTTTGCTGGCAGTGAGTTTGCCTTCCACAGTGCGGGGACCGGTGGAGAGCTGGGCGTTGGCCTGGTTGGCGAGGACTTGCTGGAGAGAAGACATGTTGTTTGACCTTTTAAATAGAAAAAGGCGGGCTCGGGCCCGCCAACGGGGAATACGCTAGCATGCAGGGGAAAGGAGAATGGAGAGTTATACGGCTAAACCGTTGAAAGAAGGGGAGATAATTTTGCAAAAAAGTTGAACTGGATGCTGGACCAAGCTGCAAGGCGCTGCTTGTGGCAATGAAGAGTGGCGCTCGGTGCTGTGAGGCTTCGTGGAAGGCGCAAGTTCCGGATTGCTGACGATCTTGGAGTTGGCGTATTTTCCTTTTCACCTTCGCCCCGCAATTTCGTCGATTGAGTGCCCTCTGATTGCCGTGAAAGCATATCCGCAAGCCTAGGGATGAGGGGTGATCGCGGCGAATCTTCGCTACTGCCTCTTCTTTAGCGTCGCGCTTGAATTCGCATGTCGTCGAAGTGGATGACGCTGTCGGCCTTGGTCCAGAGGCCAAGTTGGCCAGCGTTGGTAAAAGCGGAGTCTTCCACTTCCATTACCTTTACTCCGCCGATGAGGACATCGAAGTGGCCACCAGAAAAAATGACCTGCATCGAAGTCCAAGAATTTTTGGGAATGGGGTGTTTCACGCCGTAGGATTTCGAGGGTAGCCCTTGGGGCTGGAGTGAAGTGCGCTCACCGTTTTCGACCTTGTACAACACGACATTATCTTCGAGTGCATTCGCGCGAACGATGTAGTAGTTATTGGGGTCTCTGTAGCGCCAGACCAGACCCGCCGCTTGGTCTCGCTCCCCCGCAACAGGTTTGAAAAAGACGGAAACGATACCGTCCTTCAATTTGGCGTGGCGATAGATGGCGAGGGGGAAGCGGCCGGCGGTCTTGCCGGTGGAGGTTTGCGCGAGTACAAAAGGAGCGCTGGGCGCGGTAGGGTCCGCGACGATCTCCCATCGCGGAGCTTCGCCCTCGTGGGTCATGGCGAAGGTCCAGGCGGAAAGCGTGGCCTTGACCCGCTTGGAATCGAAGCGTAGCGTTTGGGCGGGTAAGACCGCAGCGGCCAGCGTAAGAACCGCGGCGCGCCTAGTGGGCATGGTGGGCGACGAGCTTCTCAACCAAGTCACCGACGTGCGCTCGAATCACATCACGGGCCTGGGCGTAGTTGGCGCCAACATTGAGCTTGTCGTTCCACTCCATAGTGGGAATGCCGGAAAAAACAGCGGGCAGCGGGGCGGCCAACGTGACAACGTGCAGGGCGTTTTGGGTATCGGTGGGCGACAGGAGCGTGGGTCTCCAGCCTGGCGCGGGGAATCCGTCGGCGATCAAGCCGCTGCGAGTGGAATCGCCGATTTCGGGGTCGGGGCTTGTGCCGCGTGAGACGGCGCGAATCGCGAGTCCGCGGGTTGCGGCGATTTGATTGAAATAGGCAGCGGCGATTACGCTCTTGGCTGCGCCATGCTCGCAAACGAAAACGATGTTTCGAGTGGGCTGGGCAAGTTGTGCTCGCTTTGGCTTCTGAGTGTCCATTGCGGCCTTCAGAGCCTTTGCAAGGGCGATGGCGTTTCCTTTGCCCCAATAGTGGAGGAAGACGTATTGCGGCTCTTCGTGTGTCATGTGATTGTGAATTGCGACGATATTGATGTTCGCCTGACGAAGCACCTTCAGGACGTCCAGGAGTTCGGATTCGATCATGGCGAAGTCGCCATCGACGGTCGCCGCTTCCATGGATCCGGCGAATGCAGCCCAGGTATTGACGCCCATCTGGTTGTTGACGGTCTTGCCGTGCATCGAGGCTTCGCGTCCAACAGCAATCTTGTACATGCCCGCGTTGCTTTGGCCCTTGAGTCCGAGGATGGCGTCGAGGGCCGCAGCGTCAATAGAGTCCGTGGCTGGAATCGAGGGGCCAGAGAATTGCGTGGCCGGTTGGGGGAGGGCTTTGCGAATCGATTGCACGGCGTCTAGTGCGGCGCGGACAGCGGCAGCGAGCTTTGGAGCCGGCCCGTGGCCTCCGATGTGCATGAACATCACGCGGGGGGAATCGTGAAAGAAGTGGTTGTGGAGGGCGGTGACTTCCAGGCCCGCATTCAGGGCTGCCGACATCGCAGCGTTCACTTCGTCCTCGAAGAGCACGAGGTCGCCCATGACCATCAGGGCACCATCCGAAGCGGGAGTGAAGGCGGCCCAGGAAGTGAGGCCGAGGAAGGGATGCAAAGGACGACCGTCTACATTCACCTTAACGTCTGTCCTTGGGAAGGCGACCCGGTAGACATCTTCAGCGGCGGTGTAGGCGCCCTTGGCTTTGGTCAGGTTGTCGATTTCGGCCCGGGTGGCTTCGGGTATGGCGGCAAGGAGAGGGAGGGCCAACAGGGCCGATAACAAGAATCGCTTCATGCCTATGATTGTGGCGCGCGAATCTGAAATTCGCGTGAAGATTCTCTGCGATGCCGATTCGCGAAAAGGGCCGTTGGCGTTCTTTCCATGACACCGGGGGCATAGCAGTATTCATCTGGACCTAAAGATTGGCTAAAGTTCTGGGCCGCGCATTCAGGGGATTTTCAGAATACCGGGATACATTCATCGTGTAGGGATGCGGTTGCTACTGGTGGAAGACGAGAAGCGGATGGCCGAGCTCTTGAAGAAAGGGCTTGAGGAGGAAGGCTACGCGGTTACTTTGGCCGGGAATGGCAAGCTGGGGTATGAGCTGGCGCGGAGTGGGGAGTTTGAAGCCATCTTGTTGGATGTGATGCTGCCGGGGATGGATGGCTATCAAGTGGCGAAGCGGCTGCGAGAGGAGAGAGTGGCGACGCCAATCTTGATGCTGACCGCGCGGGACGCCACACCCGATATTGTGAAGGGCCTCGATGGCGGAGCCGACGATTACCTGACGAAGCCGTTTGCCTTTGAGGTGCTGCTGGCGAGGATCCGAGCGCTGGCCAGGCGTGGCGTGGCCAGCGTGGGGCCAGTACTGGAGATTGGGCCGTTGCGCTTAGACCCGGCCACGCGCGAGGTGGTCCGCGCGGGCGAACGCATCACCTTGACGCGGACGGAGTTTCAACTACTGGAATATCTGATGCGGCGGCCAGGCCAGGTCGTCCCGCGAACGACGCTGATCGAAGCGGTGTGGGGATATGAAAGAGACATCGAAGGCAATACGCTGGACGCCTTCGTGCGGTTGCTGCGCGCGAAGGTGGAACGCGAAGGCAGCCGCTTGATCCAGACCGTACGCGGTGTGGGGTACACGATTCGCCATGAGGAAGTTGGATGAACCCGAGTTCGATTCGTTTTCAATTGACTGCGTGGTATTCGGTGATCCTCGCGGCAGCGCTCATCGCATTCGGGACCTTGGGATTCTTTGCGCTGAAGCAAAGTTTGTTTCACGCAGTGGACGAAACCCTGGAGGACAGAGTGGCGGGGGTGCGACGCTTCATGGAGGATCAGACGGCATCGCTATCGGTCAGGGAGATTCGAGATGAGTTTCGGGAGCATTCTGTGTTGGGTCCGGGCGGGGACTTGTTTCAGGTTTGCGACGCGACGGGTGTCTGGCTGTATCGATCGGCGGCGTTGGAGAATGCAGGGGCGACAATCGAGTTACCGGGAAAACTTAAGCCGGGTGGCGTGTTCACGGAGCGGGTTGTCGCCGGAGCGCTGGTGCGCTTCTATGCCAAACCGGTGCAGGTGTTAGGAAAGGCCTACACGATCCAGGTTGCTTCGCCGGTAGACGAACTGGTGGAAGGGATGCGGAGCTTCCAGTGGACGCTGGTGCTGGCGATTCCAGGGCTGTTATTGGCGGCGGCGGCCGGGGGATGGTGGCTGAGCCACCGGGCGTTAGCTCCCGTAGATGCGATCACGGCCGCCGCACGCTCCATCGAAGGAAAGAACCTGGACCGCCGGCTACCAGTCGCCGCAACCGACGATGAGCTACAAAGACTCTCGACTACGCTAAATCAGATGCTGGATCGCATCGAAGGGGCGTTTGAGCGGGTGCGGCGCTTTACAGCCGACGCTTCGCATGAGTTGCGGACCCCGATTGCTCTAGTGCGAACCAGCGCCGAGTTGGCGCTACGCAAGCCGCGCAGCGAACAGGAGTATCGGGACGCGATGCAGGAAATCCTCCATGAGGCGGAGCGAACGACGGAATTGTTGGAGGACTTGCTGAGCTTGGCAAGGGCGGACGCGGGAAAGGCGGGCTTGGAGTTGACCAACGTGGACGCGAGCGAAGTCTTGCGCGAGGCCGGAGTGGTGGGGGAGAGGCTGGCCGAACGCAAGGGACTGGCGTTTGAGCTGGCACGACTAACACCAGGATTGCTTGTGCGCGCGAACCGGGAGGCTCTCCGCCGGCTCCTTTGGATACTGATGGACAACGCGGTGAAGTACACGCCAGCGGGTGGGAAGGTGAACGTTGAAGCCAGGCTCGTAGGTGGGTCACTGGAGGTCGCTGTGCGCGACAACGGCTGCGGCATCCGCGCCGAAGACGCGCCACATATCTTTGAACGCTTCTATCGCGCGGACGCTTCGCGCAGCCGGGACTCGGGTGGCGTTGGCCTCGGGCTGGCGCTCGCGGAGTGGATCGCAACGGCGCATGAGACGGCGATTCAAGTCGAGACAAAGGAAGGCGAAGGGAGCACGTTTCGCTTCCGCTTAGAGGTAATTGAGCCATGAAGATCATTGGCCAGTTCTTGCTGGCGTGGTGCGTGTTCTGGCCGATGCTAGCGTCGGGTCAACCTGCTGGTGAGATTCGCGGTGTCGTGAGCGATCCGTCGGGGGCGGCGGTGCCTGGCGCGCGGCTGACCCTGCACAATACGGAAACGCGGGAAGCGGTGAGCGGAAGCCGGGGAGAGTTTTCTTTTGCGGGACTGCCCCCAGGGGCATTCACCTTGCGCTGCGAGGTGGCGGGGTTTCAGCCGGTGGCCGTGACGACGCGAAGTGTGATCGGCAAGCCGCAGACTTTGCAAATCCGCTTGGCGCTAGAAAATGTGCGCGCTGAGATTGACGTGGATGAGGGAGAGAATGGAGTTTCCGAGAGCGCGGCGCGCAACGCGGACGCGATTTCCGTGGAGCGGGGGCTGCTGGATAAACTCCCCATTTTGGATAACAACTACATGGCAGCACTGGGGCGCTTTCTCGATCCCGGAACGCCGGGAGGGTCCGGGACTTCCATCGTTGTCGACGGCATGGAGATGCGCAACGCCGGGGTGACGCCTTCGGCAATTCAAGAGATCCGCATCAACAACAATCCGTACACGGCGGAGTACCCGCGTTGGAGCAGAAGGCGGATTGAGATCATCACCAAGTCCTCGGCGGATGCCTATCACGGGACATTGAATGCCCTCTTTCGGGATTACCGCATGAATGCGCGCGATGCGCTGGCTGAGACGAGGCCGCAAGAACAGCGGCGTATTTTGGAGGGCAGTTTGTTTGGCCCCGTGGGGCGCGGTAAGAATACTTCATTCCTGTTATCCGGCGCGCGCGAAGAGGAGGACTTAGTAGCGGTGGTGGTGGCGCGGGGCCCGTTGGGCCCGGTGAACGAGAACGTAGCGACGCCGGTAGTCAATACCGTGGGGTCTCTGCGGGTCAGCAGGCAATTCAACGAGAAACATGCGATGTTTTGGCAAGCGAACTTTCAAGACCGCTGGCAGAATAATTTGGGCGCGGGAGGCGCAACGTTGGCAGAGGCTGCGACGCAAGCGAGGTTCCGGGAGGACGAGTTCATCGTGAATCACCGGGCGGTGGTATCAACCTCGCTGCTTTCGCAGTTTCGCGTATTGGTGGGCCGCTATTGGTCACCAACGCGGAGCAACCTCAACGCGCCGAAGGTGGTAGTGACGGATTCGTTTATTGGTGGAGGTGCGCAGGCTGACCGGCTGGCGACGGAGTTTCACACTGCCCTGACGTGGCTGCTGACGCAGAACAAAGGGAAGCATACATTCAAATATGGGTTGAATATTCCGGACTGGAGCCGGCGCGGGTTGAGCGACCGAAGCAATCAATTGGGCACCTTGTCATACGGAAACCTGGAGGCGCTGGCAGCGGGGACGCCCTTTGCGACGGTGATCCAGCGGGGAGACCCGAGGCTGATTTTTATTGAGAAGAACGTGGGAGTGTTCTTTCAGGACGAGTGGCAGTTGCGGCCGGGACTAAGCCTGGCGGGTGGGCTTCGCTATGACTGGCAGAACTACTTCGGGGACCGGAATAACTTCGCGCCGCGGCTGGCGCTAGCTTGGGCGCCGGGGAAGAAGCGCAAGACCGTGATTCGCACTGGGGCGGGATTCTTCTTTGACCGTTCGGGGCCGGGACCGATCTGGGATATACAGCGCTTCGACGGCAGGCGCTTGCGTCGCTACGTCGTGCCCGGCGGGTTTATCGGGAACCCGGATGTCTTGCCGGCTAGCGTGCATCGACTGGATCGCGATATTGCTTTGCCGAACACGATGCAGTTCAGCGCAGGCGTGGAGCGGCAATTGGCGTCTAAGACTACGTTGGCTGTGAACTATGTTGGCGTTCGTGGAGTGCAACAGTTGCGTTCGCGGGATGGGAATGCGCCGATGCCGCCTGACTTTGGTGCCAGGCCGGATGCGGCAGTAAACGTGCTGCGTGTGATCGAGGCGGCGGGGCGCGTCGCGGGGAACTCGCTGGAGGTGAGCTTGCGAGGAGACTTTGGAAAGCGAGTGAACGGGATGGCGCAGTACGTGTTTGGAAAGACGAAGGCGGATACCGGGGGCGTGAATTGGTTTCCGGCCAACAGCTATGCGCCGAGTGGCGAATGGGGGCGCGCCGATACAGACCGCCGACAGCAGTTGAACTTCCTGGGCGCGGCGAATTTTCATCGATGGGCAAAGTTTGGGTTGTCGGTGTCTCTGCTGTCCGGGTTGCCGTACAACGTGACGACGGGAAGGGATGAGAACGGCGACGGCATGGCATTGGACCGGCCCGCCGGGGCGACGAGGAACACGGGCAAGGGGCCGGGTACGGCGATCGTCGATTTGCGCTGGTACAGAGATTTTGCGTTGCGGCCGAAGCTGAAAGAGAAGGGGCCAAGCTTTACGCTTTCGCTGGACGCGCTCAATGTCTTGAACCGGGTGAACTATCAGAATTTCGTGGGGGCATTGAGTTCGCCTTTTTTTGGAAGAGCAGTTGAAACTTTGCCTGCACGACGATTGCAAGGTGGGCTACGCTTGCAATTCTAGTGGCTTGGTCTGAGTTATCAGAGGAAGAGCGCTACGCCGTTTTGAGATGGGGTGAGGCGTTCGTCAGGAGAGTGGGGCGTGGGTCTGCCTAACTTCGAAAAGCACGCCGGTGAGACTGATTCGATGAAATGGGACAACGCAGCTTAGCAGGGTCAATGCCTTGGATCACGCCTACTCGTCCAAATGATCTATCTATCGGTTGAAGGCGAGGAGGTCGTCATCATGGCACGAAAACCGAAAGCGACAAAGCCCAGTCAGACGCCAAAGACGGTTCTCCTGCTGCCCGACCTCGACCAAGCCAAATCCGCCGTTCCCAACAGCCTCAGTTCAGCAGATGCATCGAACTGCCAGCCTGAAGAAGCTGTGTGGTCAGCTTACGAATCGCTTGCCATCGGGGATTTTACCTTCGCTCTCCTTTGAAGATGCACGGGCTCGATGAGGGCTGCAGCGGAGACCCGACAATGAAGACGGGGTTTCCTGGTCGCCTGCCTGGACCCATGGCGGCTGGGCACATGCTTGTATGGGTAGGGCTTTCCGGGACTGGCGAGAGGAATTCCTATGGCCGTTGTGCCTTGAGGCAAAGGAACGCTGGTTCGTTGAGAAGTTGCTGGTACCTTACGGGGTCGGCGAGGCGGAACTCTGGAGTGGGAAGGGTTCGAGAACCTGCAGCAGTTGGAAGCCTGAATAGAGGAGGGGGTTCAGGATTTCGGCCAGCGGTCGGCGGTGGGTGGGAACCACGACATTCGGGCCGGGGCCACAGCCGGCGTCGAGAACCGTGAGGCCCGCGACGTCGGGAAGGAGCGAGAAAGTGGCCGGGCGCTCGTATTTGGCGTTGTGAGGTTTCGTATCGCTAGGGCGGCGAATGCCTCAGCCAAGGCTTCGTAGGCGCCGCGGGCGAGGGGCTGATGGGGTGGTACCAACAAAGGATCGCATGGGGGTGAACCGTCAGCGCGATCCTGACCTCGCGGTCGCCCGTGAGGAGTTATTGCCTAGTCGGCTGAGGAAGGGCTGGGCTTTCTCGAATCCGCTGGCGTTCCATTTGCGCCCACTCGCCTGGCTTGATATGCCGTTCATGAGATTTTGCGTAGAGAACAAAGTTGAGCTGTTAGGTTTTTGTTATGCCCTCATTGTCGTTCCTGATGAGAATTGCGCTGATCGCTTTAGTGGTTCCCGTTCTTGCTGGCCAGGTTGTAACCGAGACGCTTGTTTCCGGCACGGTACTGGATACCCAGCAGCGGCTGGTGCCGAACGCGATTATCAAAGTAACCGACGGGTTGGGGCGGGTGCGGTTTACCACTGTTTCCAATGAAGAAGGCCGGTACGCGGTGAAGGTTATTGGCGTGGGATCCTTCGCGCTGGTGGCGGAAGTTGTAGGATTTGAGCCGCTCACGACGGATCTGATGGAAATGAAGGGTAGTCCGCTGACTATAGATTTGAAGCTGGGGACGCTGTCAAAAGCGGAGTCTGTGTTGACGATCAATGAGAGGGTGGTTGAGCCAACGGTGGACCAGCGGGACGCGGCCATCTTCAACAAGACGCTGTTTACGCGAGATGACCAGATCTTCCAGACACTTGGGGCTGGACTGAACTTTGGACAGCATGCCGGGGGAGGCAAGTCGCTAGAGGTTCGACGCTTTGGCTTCAATCTCGACCATGGCGGCACCGGGGGTGGCATCCGGATGAATCTGGATGACATGCTGGTGAACCAGGTGTCGGGAACGCACGCGCATGGCTATTTGGGGGCGTTGAAGGGCTTGAGTCCGGAAATGGTGGAGAGTGTTGATTTGATCAATGGCCCCTTTAATGCCGCCTATGGCGAATTCAGCGGGCTGGGTGTGGTGAATATCAGGACTCGCGAGGAGATGCCGGACACGCTGACGGGGCGCGTGCAATTTGGGCAGTTCAATACGCGGCGGGCCTTTGGAGCTTATAGCCCGAGCTTTGGCAAGACGCGGATGGTGATCGCCAATGAGTACAGCTACTCGGATGGCCCGTGGGAACAGCCGCTTAATTATTTTCGAAACAACTTTACGGGTTCACTTTTTCACACGGTGAAGCCCGGTGAGAATTTCGGCTTCCGCGTGTTGGGGTCAGTGAACGATTTCATCAGTGCCGGGCAGTTGCCGCTCGATCAGATTCAGGCGGGCCAACTCGGGCTATATGGCTTTATCGATCCGACCGAAGGCGGCTATTCGCAGTCGGGTACGGTGACGGGTTACTACACGAAGGACCGGCCGAATGGGGACCGATTTCAGGTAAACGGCATGGTGAACCGGCTGCTCTTTGATCTGTACTCGAACTTCACGTTTTTCCTGAATGATCCCGAGAATGGCGATGGTTTTGGGCAGCATGATTCCCGGCTGCAACAGGCGCTGAATGCCAGCTACAACAAGCCGCACCAGTTTGCCAATGGTTTGGGGAATTTTACGGGCGGGTTCAACTATCTGGGGAACCAGATGAACCTGCGCCTCTATAACCAGTTGGCACGGAACCCAACGGAATTGCTGACGTCCTCGGATGTGCGGATTGATAACCCCGGATATTACATGCAGGAAAACCTAACGCTGGCCAAGGGGAAGGTGCAGCTTGGAGGCGGGTTGCGCTATGACGATTTTCACTTTCAGACCACGAGTCGATTGGACCCCACAGACCGGGTGCACGTCCGGGGCGGGTTGTGGCAGCCGAAGGGAAGTTTTGCCTTTACGCCCTGGTTGGGGAAGCCACTGACGCTGCATGCCAATGCTGGCCGGGCGGTTACGAGTACGGGCGCGCGCGCGTTTCTGGTGGATCCGAATAGCCCGACCATCGCAACGACTGATTTTTATTCACTCGGCACCTCGCATAACAAGGGCCGGTTTTCACTGGCGACGAACTTCTTTTCGATCAACCGCTCCAACGAGATGGTTTATGTTGCTGACGACGGGAGCAATGAGTTAGCTGGACCCACGCGCAGCTATGGCGTGGAAGTGAAATCGAGCATTCAGTTGACACGGCATCTGTCGTGGAATGGCAGTCTCACCAAGATCGGCAATTCTTATTACCGCGATACGGAACCGCGCGAGTATGTGGACCGTGCGCCGTTCTTTGTGGCGTATTCCGCGCTGACCTTGAGCCCCTGGCATGGTTGGTCTGGCTCGGTACGCTTCCGAGCCATCAGCGGCTACAAGGTGAACGGGGAAGAGGGCGACTACGTGCGCGGCCCCGGCTACAGCGTGACGGATATCGGCCTCACGCGGAGGATCAACAGTTGGCTCGAATTGAACTTTGCAGTGGACAATATTTTTGATCGCGTTTATTACGAGACGATCAACCGCTATACGTCAGCGCTGCGGGGCCAGGACCCGATGGAGCGGCTGCACGTGACGCCGGGCTATCCGCTGACCGTTGTGGGTGGCTTGAACATTCGGCTCTTCAGCAAAGATCGTTAAAACTCAAAGTGAAGGAAGAGTTGCAGTTGCCGGGCGGCACTGAACTCGATGGCATCGCCGTGGTTCGGCAGTCGGCGGCCCTGGGCGGAGTAATAGCCCAGCAGCCGGATGGGATTGGAACGATTGAGCAGGTTGTAGCCTTCCACTCCCATTTGCAGGCGCAGGTGTTTATCTTCCCAGCGCAGTTCTTTGAAGACACGGGCATCGAGTGAGGCATTGGCAGGCCCAAGGAAGGGATTCCGGGGAAGTCCGGCGGCACGGGCACTCAAGGGGAAAGCGCCGGTACGGAAGATATCGGAAGTTTCCAGCGCCGGAATCGGGCGGCCGGAACCGAAGGTGAAGGTGGGCACGATGTGAATGTGTTCCAGCTTTTCACTGAGTTTTTCGAGGGCTTCGATTTCAAAGAGGGCAGTGGCCGTGACGCGATGGGCCTGGTGTTGCCGGCTTAAGGCCCATTCCTGGCGAAGATTCAGGGGATTTTGCGGGTGCTCATCAAAGTCGGAGCCGTCGTCCCTGGTGCGGCCTCCGGTATAGGAAAGCAGGTAGCCGAACTCGCTGGTCATGCGGCGGCTCAACGTGAGAGTGACGCCGTCGTAGGTAGAACTGGCGTTGTTTTCGAGCAGGAACTCAGCAGGGAGTGTCCCGCGCCAGTTGCGGATGCGAGGCAAGTGAATTCCCCGGACGTGGCTGAACTCCACGGCAAGTGTTGTGTCAGCGTTCAATTGACGTTCTATCCCGCCGGTGATCTTGGCTCCATAGGTGCCGGGCAATTGTGAAGAGGCGCGGTAGTTGGCGCGGAAACTCAGATCGGGATATTCGTAGAGTTCGTAGGCCCGGACGCCATCTTTCTGGATCGCTTCATTGAGGAAGCTGAGCGGGTAACGGTCAAAGAAAAGGCCAGCGCCGAAGCGGAAGACGGTTCTGGATTCTCCGCGCGGATTCCAGGCCAGGCCAAGTCGAGGGGCGATGTTGCGAGAGGAAGTTGGCAGCCCGGCGGGCAGGAATTGGTAGTCATAGCGCAGCCCGACTTCGAGCGTGAGTCCGCGGCGCACTCGCCAACGGTCATTGAGCCAGAAACCCAGGGGCGTTGTGGAGTAAGCGGTTTCGGCCTGCCCGATGGCGCGGAGGCTGAAATCGGGCCGATTGGCAAGGTAGGCGTCGAGCGTCGGGAAGATTGTGATGCCGCCGAAGCGATTGGCGAGGCGGCCATCAAAGCCAATCCGGTGTGCGCTGAAGCCAAGGCTCAAGGTGTTGCGGCCTGCGATCCAGGTGAGTCCATTGACGGCTTCAAAATGAGTCTCGCTGCGATCCTGATCCAGACGCCAACCCTGGCCGAAGCTCATTACGCCGGGAATCTCAACAAAGGGCAGGCGGGAATTGGGAGTCAGTTCCACGGCGCGGCGGCCAAACTGGAAGGTGAAATTGTTCACCAACCGGGAGCTGACGGCGCTGGTTAGGGTGCCAACGACGCCATGGTCAGCAATGCGGGAAGAGCCGCGGGCGGAGAAATCCGAGCGGTTTTCAATGGCTTGTACGCCATCGCGTACGCGGCCGAGGGAGTAGGCGTAGCGCAGGCTGCCGCTGTGGACGGAATTGAAGATGTGCTGGATCTTGCCGGAGTATTGGTAATCGCGTTCGCCGGCCCGGAAGGCAAAGCCGCGGCGCAGGTTCTCGAAGGCTTCTGACCATTCGTCGCAATCCTCCCGGTAGATTTCCATGGCGGCAGCGAAGAAAGTTTTGTCTTTCTGGATGGGGCCGCTGGCGGATGCACCGGGCTGCCAGCGCCGGAGACGCGGGCGGCCGCTGATGCCAAATTCGGGATTGCGTGCGTTCAGCGCTTCGTTCTGAAAGAGGAATTCGCCATGGCCGTGCAGGGTGTTGGAGCCAGAGCGGGTAACGATATTCACGACGCCGCCCGCGGCACCCCCAAGATCGGCAGAGACGGTGGTGCCAGCGATGCGCAACTCTTGCACCATTTCGAGTGGGACGGAAACGCGGATGGCCCCGGTGGTTTCGTCGCGATTGTCCGTGCCGTCAATCGAGACCGAGTTATTGCGGGAACGGATTCCATTGGAAACAAAGCCGGAATCATTGTTGGCGTTCCAGGTGGCAGCCGGGCTCCGTCCGGTGGACTGGCCCTGAGCCGGTGCCATACCCGGCGCGGTGAGGACAAAGTTTACATAGTTGCGGCCTTGGGCTGAGGAGTGTTCCATGCGCTCATAGCCGAAGGCGACCGAAGCACTGGTGGCGCTGACGTCGAGTACGGGCGCTTCTTCCATAACTTCCATTTTTTCCGAGACGCTGGCGACGCGCAGATCCACTTTCTGAAAGAGAGTCTGTCCGGCTCCTACGATCAGTTCCGGAAATTCTTTACCGGCAAACCCGGTCGCTTCGACGGTGAGCGAGTAAGGGCCGGCATTGAGGTTGGCAAGGAGGAACTCGCCCTTGGTGTCCGTCAGGGCTTCACGAGTCTGGTTGGTCGCTTCAAACTTGGCGGTGATTCTGGCACCCGGAACGGGCGAGCCGTGCGAATCGAGAACCAACCCGGTAACCGCGCCGGATCGGCTGGAGACCTGCCCAAAGAGAAAAAGCTGCAAATGCAATACTAGTATCACTTGAACAACTGATGAAGTGAAGCGCACGATGTCAGATTAGCGTTTCGCTCAGGGTAAGCGCAAGCTATACTTTTCGCTGAAATGCTTGAAGCCGGTTACCTCGATTTATCCAAGATGATTGATCACTCGCTGCTGAACCCGACTTTGACGGAAGAAGCGCTGGAAAGAGGGATGGAGTTGGCGCTTGCCTATGATGCGGCCAGTGTCTGCATCATGCCTTATGCGCTGGCCCGGTGCAGCGAAGTCTTGAAAGGCTCGACGGTGATGGCGAGTACAACGATCGGATTTCCGCATGGGGGCCACACCACCGCGATCAAGTTGGCAGAGGCAGAGCAGGCGCTCCGGGATGGGGGCCAGGAACTCGACATGGTGGTGAACCTCTCCAAGGTGCTGTCGGGGGATTGGGGCTATGTGGAAAGAGATATTCGTGCAGTAGTGGATGTCACACATGCTGCCGGGCAAAAAGTGAAGGTGATCTTTGAAAACTGCTATCTGAATACGGAGCAGAAGGTCCGGCTTTGCCGGATTTGTTCGGATCTAGGGGCCGATTGGGTGAAGACTTCAACGGGCTATGGCAGTTCCGGATCGACAGACGAAGACTTGAAGCTGATGCGTGAGCATGCCGCACCGCAGGTGCAAGTGAAGGCTGCAGGGGGGATTCGAGACCTGGATGCACTCTTGCGAGTGAGGGCGATTGGGGTTACGCGCGTGGGTGCCACGGCCACGGCGGTGATCCTCGATGAATTCCGCCGCCGGTCCGGGGAGGCCCCATTGGGCGTGGCGAACCCCGCTCCGGCGGGCTATTAAAGAAGTTTTTTTGAGGCAGCTCAACTTTTCAAGGGCTAAGGCCGTCTTCATGAGCGGAGTCAGAATTTGATTTTCCGGGAAGTGGAGGACCGCGATCTCGTCATCAAGGCGTCCAAAGGCAGCGTTGACGCATTCAACCTGCTGGTTTCACGCCACGAGAAGCGTGTGTTCAATTACTTGCTGCGGATTGTGGGCCATCGCGAAGACGCCCTGGATCTGACGCAGGACGTTTTTCTGAAGGCCTACCAGAATTTGACAAAGCTGAGCGATGTGGAACGGTTTTCTCCTTGGCTGTTCCGCATCGCTCACAACGAAGCGTATTCGCAGTTGCGCAAGCGGCGGCCGGACAACGTGGAACTGGTTTACGAACCGCCAACGGCGAATTCCCGCGATGGGCTGTTTCCGGTGGAGTTGAATCTGGCCGTGGAACGAGCGCTGGGACGATTGAGCGCGGATCAGCGCGAAGCAGTTGTGCTCAAGATTTATCAGGGCTTCAAGTTTGAAGAAATGGCGGAGATCCTGGATCTACCGCTGTCGACAATCAAGTCGAGGTTGTATTCAGCACTGGATGTGCTCAAAGGCGCGCTGGCGCCAGTGAAGGGATAGCGAAAGATGGACCACTCCCAAATTGATCTCAAGGCTTACGCACTCGGTGAGGCTACAGCAGCCGAGCGGTCTGCTGCGGAAGCATGGCTTGCGGATTCTCCGGAGGCGCGTGAAGAACTCGAACGTTTGCAACTCACGATGACGGCGCTGCACAGCTTGCGCGAAGAAGAGATTCCACGCCGGATTGCCTTTGTGTCGGACCCGGTTTTTGCACCTTCCTTATGGCAGCGGTTCTGGAATTCCGGTCCACGCCTGGGCTTTGCGGGGGCAGGGCTTCTGGCTGCCGCAATACTGGTGCACGGTTTTGTAATGCGGCCCCAACCCGTTGAACCGGTGGTGAGCGTGGCCCAAGTCTCGCAGGCCGACATTGATCAGGCAGTTCGCATTGCAGTAGAGAATGCGGTGAAGGCAGTAGAGGTTCGCTATGAAGCGAGGGTGCGCGAGGAGGTTGGCCTGGCTGTGGCGGCCACCGAAAAGCGTTTCAATCAGGAGTTGCAGTTGATGTCGGCCACGATGCAGGAAAACGAGATGGTGCTTCGCAAGCAGATGAACCGGCTCTATGTTGCCAACGCGGGTCTGAGTATTGGGGTGGCGCAGGAGTAGAGTATGAAGCACTTCCTTGGATTGCTTGCCGTTTCGGCGTTGCTGGTGGCTGCGGTTACGGAACCGATTGTTACGCGCATTATGATTCAGCCTGTCGAGAAGAAAATCGATCAGCGCTTTGAGACTCTCTTTGATGAACCCTTTTTGTTGTTAGGCATGACCCGCGGGTTCTACCTGGACAAATTCGGAGTGGTGTTCAGTGCGGAACTCCAATTGGTATCGACGCCTGGTGTGGGCACCTTTGGCTTCACTGCGCCGACGAAGGAAATGATCGATTCCACCCGGCAGAAGAAGTTGACGCGGTTACCTGTTTTGAAGGATGCGATGCGGGCTCAACTGGCGGCGGCAGCAGTGGCACTGGAGAAGTTGCCTGCGGAAGAGAAGGTGGTTTTGGGTGTTTCGATATTCCGCCGCTCCTGGGAAGATTCCAGTCAATTGCCGGCGCAGATTGTGATGCAGGCAACACGCAAGGATCTGGTTGCAGCGCGCACGGCCAAAGCGATTGACGCCGCGATTCAGACGCAGGAGTTTTAAGCCGGCTCTATGCATGCCCCTGCCAAGCTCGGCGAAAGACTGATTGCCCGCAAACTCATTTCGGCTGATGAGCTGGAGCAAGCGCTCGAACTGCAAAAGGAACGCAACGACAAGCTCGGCAAAATTCTGGTGGATCTTGGCTTTATTGCGCAACGCGAAGTGATGGCGGAATTGAGTGCGCAACTGGAAGTGCCGCTCGTGACGATCGACAGCCCGCCCGCTACGGGTCCGGAACTGGACCAATTGTCGCCCCGATTCCTGCGGCAATCCCGCATTTATCCGCTGGCCTTTGATGGTTCCGAACTGACCCTGGCGATGGCCGATCCGTTGGATTTTGAAGTGATCAGTTCGGTCGCCAATTCAACGGGTTTGCGCGTGAATCCCGCCTTAGCCAATGAGACCGAAATCGCCGAGGCGCTGGAACGCTACTATTCCGAGGGCCGTCGCGCCGAAAATACCGATGAATTTGGCAACCCGGATGCAGCGGAAGATTTAGAACACTTGCGGGACATGGCTTCCGAGGCGCCGGTGATTCGCCTTGTGAATGCGATGATCGCGACCGCTGTGGAAGCGCGCGCCAGTGACATCCATATCGAACCTTTTGAGAAGGAGTTCCGGATTCGCTTTCGAATTGACGGCGTGCTGCAAAATCAGGAATCGCCGCCGAAGGACATGAAGGCGGCCATCATTTCCCGCTTGAAGCTGATGGCGAAGCTGAACATCGCCGAGCGCCGCCTGCCGCAGGATGGCCGCATCAAGATCAAGACGTTGGGCCGCGAGGTGGATCTTCGTGTTTCGACGCTGCCTACGCTTTATGGCGAGAGCGTCGTTATGCGTATTTTGGACCGTTCCGCGACGGGATTCTATGACCTGCGCAGTCTGGGCTTCGATGACCAGATGCTCAACCTGATGGAGCACTTTACCGAGATGCCGCACGGCATCTTTCTTGTCACGGGCCCGACGGGTAGTGGCAAGTCCACTACGCTTTATTCCGCGCTGAAGCGCGCCAACAAAACCGAGCGAAAGATCATCACGATTGAAGACCCGGTTGAGTATCAGATGGACGGCATCAACCAGATCCATGTAAATCCGGCCATCGGACTGACTTTTGCTGCCGGGCTGCGGCACATCGTACGTCAGGACCCGGACGTGATCATGGTGGGCGAAATTCGAGACCGGGAGACGGCGGATATTGCTATCCGGGCCGCCCTGACCGGCCACTTTGTCTATTCAACGCTGCATACCAACGACGCGCCCAGTGCGATTACGCGGCTGACAGACATGGGCGTGGAGAACTATCTCCTGACCAGCTCCATTGTTGCCGTGCTGGCGCAGCGGCTGGTGCGGCGCATCTGTCAAAGCTGCAAGAAACTGCATGGCGAGACCATCTCGCCCGCCGGGGATAGCGTGCCTGTTTATAAGGGCGAGGGTTGTGATGTCTGCTTCCATACGGGATACCACGGACGAATCGCCATTTTTGAGCTGATGCAACTCAATGAAGAAATCCGCCGGCTGATCATGCGCAATGAAGATGCGAGTATTCTTACTGAGGCCGCGCGCCGCAACGGCATGAAGAATCTACGGGAAGATGGCTGGCACAAGATTGCGACCGGAATGACAACACCGGAAGAAGTGATTCGAGTGACGCAGGAGTTTTAGCCACCGATGACCACTTTTCAATTCCGCGCCGTTACTTCTGAGGGAAAACTCCGGACGGGCAGCTACACCGCTGAAGACACCAGGAAGGTGGCGGTGGAGTTGCGCCGGCAGGGGCTGACGCCAACCTATATCGGCCTGGACAAGCCCGCTGGTTTTGAATTGAAGATGCCGGACTTTGGCGGCGGCAAGCGGCGGGACGTCCTCTTTTTCACCCAGGAATTAGCCACGCTGCTTTCTTCCAGCATCCCGGTAGACCGCGCACTGGCGATTGTGAGTGAGTTGACAGAAAAGGCGGCCTTTCGTGCGGTCGTACTGGATATTCTGCGGATGCTTAAATCGGGCCGGCCGCTTGGGGATTCCCTGGCGACACATCCCAGCTACTTCTCGGATCTCTACATCAACATGGTGCGGGCTGGGGAAGCTTCCGGCTCGCTGGCCACCGTTTTCGAGCGGCTGGCGCACTTCGAGCGCAACCGGGATGAGCTTCGTGGCTACATTGTCAGTTCGATGATGTATCCGCTGCTGCTGGGGCTGACAGGCGTTGGCGCGATCATTGTGCTGATGTATTTCGTGGTGCCCAAGTTCGCCACAATTTTCGAGGGTGGTCGCATGCAGATTCCCTTGCCAACGCTCGTGATGTTGCGTACAAGCGAGTTCCTGCAGGAGTGGGGCTGGCTCATGGCGTTGGTGATCACGGGGTTGGTCATTGCCTTCTTCAGCTATATCCGCACACCTGGCGGGCGCTGGTGGTGGGATGATTTTCGCCTCAAGGTGCCACTGCTCGGGGATGCGCTTCGCAAGGCGGAAACAGCGCGCTTTGCCCGGGCGATGTCCACGCTGGTGTCCAATACGGTTCCGCTGGTGCAATCGATTCAGATTGCGGGTGGAACGCTGGGAAACCAGCGGATTGCCAAGGCGCTGGATTCGGTGGCGCAAGGCGTAAAGCGGGGTGAGGGGATCTCCGTGCCGCTACGCCGCTGTGGGCAGTTTCCTTCGCTTGCCGCGCACTTATTGAGCGTTGGCGAAGAAACGGGGAAGCTGGATGAGATGTTCACTCGAATGGCGGACATCTACGAAGCCGACACCCGTGACGCGATCAAGCGCTTTACATCATTGTTTGAACCCTTGCTCATCCTTACAATGGGCATCGTAGTGGGAGCACTGATTCTCAGCATGCTTCTCGCCATTACCAGCATCAACGAGGTTGCCATATAGTCCCATGAAACAAACGAACCCAATATCTTCCCGCCGCCGCCGTCAGGCTGGTGTCACGCTGATCGAAATGCTTGTGGTCGTCACGATCATCGCGCTCTTTGCGTCGATCGTCGGTCCCCGGCTCTTCAAGGCCGCCGACGGCGCAAAGGTCACTTCCGCCCGTACGCAGATCAACGGCTTCAACCAGGCCTTGTTGCTCTACAAGAATTCCACGGGCAATTTTCCGAGCAACCAGCAGGGTCTGCAGGCCTTGCGGGTGAAGCCCACCGATGTACCCAACTGGGATGGCCCTTACCTGCAGGGAGACGTACCGCTGGACCCCTGGGGCCGGGAATTCGTCTATCGCTTTCCCGGGGCCTATCCGGACGAGCCGGAGATCGTTTCGCTGGGTGCCGATGGGCAACCCGGCGGCACTGGCATCAATGCCGATATCAGCTCGGCCAGCACTCGATAGATGTTGCGGGCCCGCGGACAATCCGGCGTTACGCTGATCGAGATGCTCCTCGTCGTTGGCATCGTGGGTCTCATGGCGGGGTTGGCGTTGCCTTCCTTTACCTCCGGCCTCGACGGATTGCGGCTGCGCAGTGCGTCGAACACGGTTGCCTCTGCGCTCAATATCGCGATCAATACTGCCGACCGGCGACAGTTGCCGGTGCAATTGTCCATCCAACCCTCTCAGAACCGGATCGTGCTGCGGGCTGCTGAATCGATGCGCGACCAGATTTTTGAAATTCCGGGAGGGATTCGGATTCGACGGATCTTGCCGGCGTTATTCCTGGACGAAGCCAAATCGGACCGCTACGTGATTGTCTATCCGAACGGCGCTCCCCCTCAATTGCTGGTGGAGCTTGAAAACCCGCGCGGCACCTTGCGGCAGGTAAAGCTGGACCCGATTACCGGCGTGGCCAAAGTGATGGAACTGCGAGCCAATGCGAAGTAATTCACAAAGCGGCTTCACTTTGCTGGAAGTGCTGGTGGCGACGCTGATTCTGGCCGTGGCTGTGTCGGCGCTGCTGGGGAATCTGTCTACCTCGACGGCAAATCTTTTCCGGACCAGTGATGTGGACCGGCTGACGCACTTGAGCAAACGGAAGATGGATGAACTGATCACGGTGCAGAGTCTTCCCCGCGGGGTGGTGATGAAGGGCGTACTGGAAGCTGATCCCAAAACGAGTAAAGCGCTGGCCGGATTTTCCGCGCAAATCCTTCCGTTTGGCCCGATGGGCATGAACACGCGGGAGCGGCTGGAGCGGATTCAACTGGAAACCTGGATTGATTCGGGAGGCCGGCGCAGAACACTGCAACTGGAATCCTATCGCTCTGTGAGGATGCAATGAGCGCCCCGCGCCGCCGCCGGGATGCCGGCATGACGCTGATTGAGCTGCTGCTGGCAGTGATGCTTTTCGCCGGGATTGCCGCCAGTATGGGCATCGTTCTCAATGTAGCTTTCGGCTCGCTCAACCGGATTGACAGCAAGATCGATTTCACGCGAAGGGTGCTGGCCTCACAGCGGACTCTCGATCAGATTTTGAGTGGGTTGATCCCCGTGAACGCGCCTTGTGGCGGACGTCCTATTGGCTTTGTTGGATTGTCGAATGCCGTCCGCTTTGTTTCCTCGCATTCGCTCACGGAGGCTGCTCGCGGCCGCCCGCAGGTGGTTGACCTCTTTGTGGGGCCTAGTCCGAACGGCGGATTCAGGCTGATGCTCAACGAGCGCCCCTTCTTTGGAAAGCTGTCGCTTGCCAATACCTGTTCGATGCCATTTGACACGCTGGACACCTCTTTCATCCTTGCTGACCGGCTGGCTTACGCCCGATTTTCGTACCGCAAGATCGAATTCGAGTCCGGCCAGGAGCTTTGGGCGGGGGGGTGGAACTTTCTCGAGTGGCCCTCCGGCATTCGCATCGAAATGGCACCCAATGAGTGGGTGCCGAACCAAATCCTGCCCACCAACGTCTTTTCGCAGATTCTCGTAAAGAACAACAATCTCGATGAGCAAGTCTACTAAGCGCAACTCGAGGGGTACTGCACTGCTGGCCGTGCTCTGGCTTACCGCCGCACTGTCGGCGATCGCGTTTTCGATTGCGGATTCGGTGCGAGCCGAAACGGAGCGGGCCATCACCACTCAGGAAAGCACCAAGGCCTACTATCTGGCGCGTGGAGCCGTGGAGCGAGCCATGTTTTTGCTCAGGAATTCCGACGATGGGGCAGGCGCCAGCCCGGCGGAGCGTTTCGCGAACCGGCGCCGGCTCTACTTCCAGGAAGAGTTTGGGGATTCGATCGTCGAGCTGATTTCTGAGAGAGGCAAGCTACCGCTGCGGCAACTTTCCCCGCAACTGCTGGTAACGCTCCTGACCCTGATGGGAGAGACGCCCGTAGCGGCCAATACGATTGCGGAGCAAGTATTTTCGATGCGCCCGCCGGTATTGCTCCCGACGGGGCAAAATTCGCAGCCGGTTCAGACTTTCCGGCCACCCATCGCGTCCATGGAGAATGTCGAAGAACTTTTGCTAATCCCAGGTATCACTTCCGAAATTGTTTACGGGCGCTACAACCGGTTGGCGGACGGCAGTCTGGTCAATGTTGGTGGACTGGCGGACTTTTTTTCCCCGCACCGCAAGGATTTTGACGGGCTCGACCCGCTGAGCGTTCATCCGACGCTGCTGGCTGCCTTTGGCATGAACGCAGCAGCGGCGCAGGAAATGGCCGTGGCCCGGACAATGGCCTTCGATTCCAACCAGGCCATGGCGCTGATGATGCGCACGCCGTCAACAGTCGGGCTGCGTCCTGATCTGGGGGATACTTTTCAGGTGCGCGCCACGTCCCGAATTCGCCTGCCGAATGGGGAGTTGTCGCAGACGCGGCGCAGTGTTTCCCTGCTGGTGAAGTTTGTGCCGCCGAATCCCCGATACCTGTGGATCAGCCCCTGGACCCATTTGCGCTGGTACGATCAAGCCTTTAGTGATCTTGGTGCTGCCAATGCTGTTTGGCTTACCAAACCCCCTTCCACGAGTACACGCCCATGACTACCGAAGAGCCCATCCTGGCGGCTGAAATCCCCCACCAAACACAGATCCCGGCCTGGCAAAAATGGCGAAGCTTCGGCACGGGTTTGGGCATAGAAGTGGGTGTGGAGAACCTGCTGGCGACCTTGACGGCAGTGCGCCCCGGCGGAATCCGGGTTGTGGATGCGCTGACGATTGAGCGTTACCGGGAGCGGCCCGCCGCGGAGTGGGGCGCTGAGTTTCAGGCATTCCTGGCCAAGAACAAGGCTTCTCATGTTTCGGCGACTGTGGTGCTGCCCAGCCAGGATGTCATCAGCCGGATCTTGCCTCTGCCTGGCGTGCCACCCGCGGAACTTCCGGCTGCGGTGGAGTATCAACTGGATGGCCTCCACCCGTTCGCCGAAGAAGAAGCCAGCCACTCGTTTGCCCGCCTGGCCCCTCCGCATGAGACTTATGTTGCGTTGGGGATCGGGCGGCACACAGTGATCAATGATTACGCGACACTTTTTGACGAAGCCGGGATCGATGTAGCGGCGTTTGTTACCCCCGCCGCTGCGATTTATTCTGCGATGCGCACCTTGCAGAGTCCTACTGCGCCGGCATTTCTGGCAGTGCACGAAGACACAACCGGCCTGTTGGTTTACGGCGAAACGCCGACGCATCCGATTTACTGCGTGCGGTTTGGGGCAGGCTCCGACCGGGCGGTGGCCTCCGCGTCCTCGCAAATCCGCCTGGCTGCGGATGCGCCTGTCGCCCGGCTGGCATCCTTGCTGCCTGTGGCAGACCGATCGGAACTTTGCTCGACATTGTCCTATGCCGCATCTCTTTCCGGTGCGTTGCCAAGGCAGGCCTTGGGTGTGAATCTGCTTCCCGTTGACCGGCGCAAAACCTCCTCGCCGTGGCGCTGGGTGCCGACGATGGTGTTGGTTGCTTTGCTCATGCTGGTGGGGATTGCCTTTGCCAGCTACCAGGAATTCGAGAACCGGCGCCTGCTGACAAAACTTGACGCCGAGCTGGCCCGGCTGCAGCCGCGAGTAGCGCGGGTCAGGACACTGGATTCCGAGATTGAAAAGAACCGCAAGCAAATTGAAGCACTCGTCGAATTGGCAAGCTGGCCACGCAAGGATCTCGATGCTTTGCGTGAATTGACAAGGCTGATGCCCATGTCCTCCTTTGTGGCGACGATGGAGATCAGCCAGACCAACCTGACGATGTCCGGTGAGATTGAGCAGGCGATGGAGTTGTTGAAAATTATTGACGCTTCGCCTTTATTCAGTGATTCAGAGTTCATGTCCTCGCCGGGGCGCACCAATAGCGGAAAAGAAGTCTTTCAGTTGCGCGCCCGGCGCGAGTTTGCACCGGCCGCGCAGGGAACCAAGCCATGAAGCGCAAGTTGACCGATCGCGAGCGGAAGCTCCTTTATTTGCTGGTGCCCTCCCTGGTGCTGGCGGCTGCTTTTGAATTCTGGCCGGAGTCGAGCAGCACGCCTGCTGCCGCCTTAATGGATTCTGCTGCCGCTATTGAAGTGGCACAAGCCAGGCTGGACCGTGCTCGCGCCACCGCTGCTCTGCTCGATTCACGAGAAGAGGCAAGCAAGAAGCTGAGCACGCAAGTTTCCGAATGGGAAAAGCGGCTGATCCGGGCTGAAACCCCGGCCCAGGCGCAAGCGCAGCTCAATCAGCTATTCCGGAAACTCGCCCGGGCGCAGGGAGGGACGGTTGAAGTGCGGGGGATCGACATTGGCACGGTTCAGCCCGCCGGGGCCTATGCCGAGATTCGATTGAACGTGAGCTTTGAATGTCAGGTGGAGGGGTTGGTCAATTTACTGACTGATATCTCCGCGCAGCCGGAACTGCTTTCCTGGCGCAATCTGCGGGTTGGCAGCCCGGATTCCAAGCAAAAGCGGATCAACGTTTCGTTCATGCTGGTCGGGCTTGGCCCGGCCCAACTCGTAAAGCCAGCGGCACCGGGGGTGCAAGGATGAAGCGCTGGGTGATTTTTCTCAATCTGGTGCTGCTGGTGGGCCTTGTCGCGGCAAGTTTTGAATTGCGGCGACGCTGGCTGGAATCGCGGGATAAAGAATCCCGGGCGCTTGCGGTGAGGCCTGCGCCGCCGGACCTTAGCAGTGAGGCGCCCGCGCTGGGTCCGCCGCCGCCAGCAAAATTGCAGCCGGTCGAATATTTCGACGTGGCCGAGCGCTTTCTTTTTGCCCGCGACAGAAATCCGAATGTTGTGATTGAAACGAAGCCGGAGCCGCCGCCGAAAGTGCGTCCCAACTTTCCAGCAGTCTACGGCGTCATGGATATAGGAATGGGTCCTACAGTGTTTATGTCCATGGATCGGGATTCGCAACAGGGCTACCGGCTCGGTGACACGATCGGCGAGTTTAAGCTGGTGGCGGCATCGCAACAGGAAGTCACTTTCGAGTGGAATGGCGAATCCATTACCAAGTCCCTGGACGAGCTTCGGGCCAAACCGGCTGAATTGAAAGCGGAGCCACAGATGCAGCGAATGAATGCGAATGTCAACAATGTTCCGGTTGCACCTCCGCCAAAGCCCCCTGCGAATGTGGCTCCGGCTCCTGGACCTGAGATTGGGGGGGGGCGTCGTGGTTGTCTTCCGGGTGATAACTCCCCCGGTGGAACCGTTGCCGGAGGGTACCGGAAAGTTTCGACCAGTTATGCCTTTGGGCCGATTTGCTACTGGGAATCGGCGCGTTAGTCCTTTTGTTTTTGGAGATTTTCATGATTCGAATTGCTCTTGCCTTGATCGTTCTTTCACTCAGCGTTGCGGTCGCGCAGACGGGCCAGCCCAAGGCTGCGTCCAAGCCGGACCCCAAGTCTTCGCCCGTTAAGCGGCACCCGGATGGGCGGCCTCTTGGAGTCCCCTTTAGCGCGACCAAGATCGCGGATGGTGCCTGGCGAAATGTCGAAAAGGGAGAAGCCGTAATCTACCGCTCGACCGCCTTCGGTTTCTCGAAAGTGAGCGAAGCGGAAAACGGCAAGATCCAGCGCATGATCGACGGCAAGCCGGATCAGGAAGATAAGGCTCCGGAGGGCGTCTCGGTTGTCGAGCAGGGCGGGAAGCTCCATTTTTCCCGGATCACCCCGTTTGGAGACTACAAGT
>CAZECF010000004.1:79544-82908 GCA_964510335.1 uncultured Bryobacter sp.
GAATGAGCTGAACACCATGGAAAAGGCCGTCTGGCGGAAGTACCAGGCTGCTGCTAAGGAAGAAAACAAAAACTAATGCGCCTCCAGATCGCTTTGCTGATTGCGCTGACGCTACAGGCGCAGCAGCCGGCTCCTCCTGCGCCTGTAGCGCCTGCTCCTGCCCAGGCCACAGCGCCACAAGCTGGCGCGCCCAGCCAGGCCGCCGGCAATATGACTCTCAATCTGCCCGGAGCCTCACTCGTTGAGGTGATCGACACGCTGGCTCGCGTGTTGAAGATCAACTACATCCTGGACCCGCGGGTGACTGGCAACGTCACCATCCATACTTATGGCGAGATCAAGGCTACGGATGTCCGCTCCCTGCTGGAAACCATACTGCGAATCAACGGGGCGGCGATGATCGAAGTGGGGGATATTTTCCGGATCGTACCCATTACGGAAGTGGGCAAGTTGCCCATGCCCATCCGGAGCAATGCCGAGAACAAGGACATTCCGAATAACGACCAGATGATTTTGAACCTGGTCTTTCTCAAGTACACCCCGGTCAGCGAGATGAAGACAATTCTGACGCCCTTCGTCGGGGAAGGCGGCACCATTTCTTCGTACGATCCGGCGAATCTGTTGATGCTGCTTGACAACGCTCGCAACATGAAGCGGACGATGGATCTGGTTTCCCTTTTTGACTCCGATGTACTGGCCAATCAGCGCATTCGTCTCTTCGAGTTGGAAAATAGCAGCCCCTCAGAGATGGCGACAGAGATTGGGGATGTGTTCAAAGGTTTGTCGCTGGCGGGAAAGGCTTCCGGGGTGCAGTTTCTACCGATTGACCGACTGAACCTGCTGATTGCTGTTGCTCCCAATCCGGGTGCCTTTGCGGAAGTAGAGAACTGGATCAAGAAGCTGGATGTCCCCGTAAAGCCGCCGGTAGGTGGTACGGACAATTTCGTCTTCCGGGTGAAGTATGGCCGTGCCGATGCGCTGGCGATGGCTGTGACCATGCTTTATGCGACGCAGCAGGATAACCCCTACGCAATGATGACGACCATGATGACCATGATGATGATGATCAACATGACGAGCCAACTGTCTTCCCTCACCAACAACACAGGGGGTGCCGGTGGTGGAATGACTGGGCTTGGCGGCGGCGTTACTGGAATGGGTGGGATGGGTGGCATGGGGATGGGCATGGGAATGGGGGGTATGGGGATGGGTCAGCAGTTGGGCGGTACACCTGGGGCAGCCGGCCAGCCAGGCAATGCTACCGGCACCTTCGCCGGCCAAGGACAGGGTTTTGGCGGGGCTCCGATGCCGCGAGTTCCGAAAATTGTGCCGAATCCCTTCGACAACACACTTTTGATCCAATCCACGCAGCAGGAATACGAGCAGATTTTTCGTCTGCTTTCCCGGCTGGATATCCCGCCGCGCCAAGTGCTGATTGAAGCGAAAATCTATGAAGTCAGTCTGACCGGAGCCTTCTCAGCCGGCGTCCAGGCATTTCTGCAGCAGCGGCGCACAACCGGAGGGGCGACCCGTCAGCTGCTGGGCGGATCGACTGGAGCCGGGATCAACCTGACGGCCGGCTTGCTGGTTGGCCAATCACGCGAATTGCTGGGCTTTCTCTCCGCACAGGAAGACGAGCGTCGAGTGAAGGTAATCAATGCCCCACAAATTATTGCCACGGACAATATCGCCGCCTCCATCAATGTCGGCCAGCAGGTTCCCACCCTCACTTCCCAAGCCGTCTCGCCTGGCGTTCAGGCTGGGGGCACCTCGCTGTTTACGAACCAGGTATCCGCGCGGAATGCCGGGGTGAACTTGAGCATTACGGCCCGGGTACTGCCCAGTGGGATTGTGACGCTGGTCATCAACCAGGAAATCAGTTCCCCGGTGCCGCCGGCAGCGAGTGCTGCAATTCAGTCGCCGTCCTTCTCGCAGCGCTCAGTCAATACCCAGGTCACCGTGCAGGACGGAGATACGATCGCCATCGGCGGAATCATGACCGAATCCGATACGTTTTCTACATCCGGTATTCCCGGACTGCACAAGCTTCCCATTGTCGGAAACGTTTTCGGCAGCCGGTCCCGGTCCAAGGAACGCACAGAGCTGGTGATCTTCATGACGCCAAGGGTGATTTATGACATCCCCGAAATTGTCGAAGCCAGCGATGAAATCCGGGGGCGCTTCAAGCGGCTCAACAAGATCATGAAGGATCAGTAGGTTGCGGCCAAGAATATTAATAGTTCTTCATGAATGGGGCTTGAGTTGGGGCGCTAGCCGTGTCCAAACGAAGCCAACCGTGTCAGATTGACACAATTCCCGACGCGAAATGGACTTAACCCAAGCGCTTTCAGTATCTTGCTAAGATTTTTGCTTGACTCGGAGCGTTGCATTCTGCTACTAGTGGTATGTCTGTAAAGTGACAGGCGGCTTTCATCACAGCGACGTGAATCCCGCGAGCACAGAGTTCTAGAGATTTACTAAAGAAGTCGCTTCGACTTGGAGTCGTAGTTTAGTTTGAGTCGTAGTACAAAAGCTGTAACATAGAGGCTCAGGTTGAAAAAGAACTTCCATCAATTCAAAGACAAACTTCACAAGGAGAAGGAAATGTCGCATTTTCGCAAAGTGCTTCTTGCCGTTACGGCCGTAGCTTCGTTTATCGGAAGCGCCGGCACTGCCAACGCGCAAGCCAATCCCTTCGTCTGCAATACCAGCTTTTCGCCCCTCGTCGTTCGCGTCGAAGGTCTGCGTGAGCTTGTAGGCGATATCGTAATTACCTGCACCGGCGGCAACGCTCTGTCCGGTCTAACCTCGGCAAATGAAGGCGGAACGCCCGCAGAAGGTGTCGTGGCAACGCCCGGAACCTTCAACACGGCCACCCCGCCCGTATTTACCGGGATCACCAACCCGATCGTACCCGCAATCAACATTTCGGTAACGGTCGCCGGTACCCGCATCACCAATCGTATTTTTGGTAGCACCAACCTCACGGATGCCATGCTCTTCATCGATGAGCCGGCCAACCCGGCGGCTGGTGCAGCGCGTATCAATCAGAACCCCTGCCAGAACACGAGCACCACGGTAGGAACTGCTGGCGTTTGCACCGGCCAGAGCTACTACTTTGAGGGCGGTCTCGCAACCGGTTCTGGTTATCACGCGACCAGCGCTTCCAATAATGGTCCTGCCGGCTCCGTCGGTCGTCCGATCAACGTTTACCAGGCGCAGTACGGTGTAGGCGGTGGTTTTGCTCCGAACGAGCAAACGATCACCTTCGTCGGTATCCCGATCGTTCAGCCGGGCCCCAATGGCGGCACCCGCGTCTACCGCATCAAGAACATTCGTGTTCAGGTAGCCAATGCGTTCCAGG
>CAZECF010000004.1:83008-121931 GCA_964510335.1 uncultured Bryobacter sp.
ACCCGCGTCTACCGCATCAAGAACATTCGTGTTCAGGTAGCCAATGCGTTCCAGGTTAACGGTCAGATCCAGGCCTTCATCTCTGTTCAGAATCCTCCTGCCAACCTCGTGCTCAACAACGCACAGGGCGTAGTTGGTTTCGTGCAGCGCGGGCTTTTCTTTGACACCCTCGCCGGTGGCCCCTATGCTCAGTGCTTGGGTTGGAACGCTACCTCCAGCGGCGGCTATCCTTCCGAAAGCTCTGGCAGCATCACGGCAACGGGCGCTCTCCGTTATACGGAAGCCTACGGCGTCGCCTTCAAGCGTCGCGGTTTTGGTAGCACGCTTGATGCCTACGATGCAACCTTCAACCAGTTCTACAACATGGGTCAATCTGATCCCCGCGTGAACTACAACAACGAATCTGGTTTCTACAACCGGAATTGGGTTGGCAAGCAGAACAACCTCGAGAACGTTGGTATCGCTTCTAACGGTACCCGTCTTCGTGCGCGTTTCTCTGGCGTACCCGCTCAGGTTCGTGTTTACGTAACCATTCAGCCGATCACGGCTCCTGGTACCTGCAGCTCGACCACCGGCTTCCTGTCCAACGTGACGGGCGGCGGATCTGGTCTCTGCCTCGGTCAGGGCCTGGCTGTCGGCAACGCTGCTTACGGCGTGGCTGGCCTCAGTGCTGATGGCGTTGGCACCTTCGCAGCCGCAAGCAGCTCTGGCCTCGGCCTGAGTGGCACGGCCGGCGTCCAGGGCAGCACTGCTCCTGGTTGGGGCGGTGGCGGCGCGGCTTACACCGGCCTGTCCACGACCCCCTCGCTGACCCGCGTTGCTGTTGCCGCTGACGGCACGGGCACCTACTTCTGGGAAGTGCTCCGCGCTGACGACAACGTAATCGATCGCTTTGACTTTGTCGTAGCTATCGCCTTCCCGCCGACCACGAGCATCGTGACCGACGCCAACACCTCCGTTGTGGCCAACGTTTCGGGCAACTTCGCCCCGATCGCTGCCACGGGTGGCAATGGTTACCCGTCGATCCCGAGCTTCGTGCTGACCCAGCCGGAAGAACTCCGTCCGATCTTCACGATCACCAACTGCGCCACGAACTTGCTCTATCCGTTCGTTAGCAGCGTGACGGGCTTCAACACCGGTATTGCAGTTGCCAACGTTTCGAAGGATCCCTTCGGCACGGTGAACGAAACCGGCATTTGCCGCGTGTTCTTCTACGGCACCACTGCTGGTGGTGGTATCGACCCGACTCCCCAGTCGTTCAGCAAGTCTGTTCCCTCGGGCCAGGTCGCTACCTTCAACATGCTCTTCGGTGGACCGGAATACGGTATCCAGCCGGTGGTTGGATTCCAGGGCTACGTGATCATCTCGTGCAACTTCCGTTGGGCACACGGCTTCGCTTTCGTAAGCGATCCGTCCAACCTGCAGACCGCGCACGGCTACCTCGCGTTGATCCTCGATCCTCCGGGTCTGATGCGCCGCACTGGTGCTCAGCAGGCTGAAGCTCTCGACAACTAACCTTGTCTTGAACTTGGAAAACACTTCGGGGCGGACTTCGGTCCGCCCCGATTTTAATTTTGTGTTCAGGCACCATGTCTGTTAATCTAATGGTGCTGCGTCCTTCCATCTCTTTCTTTCTGAAGAGGAACCCCATGTATCGGTTATCTTTGTCTCTGCTGGCGTCATACTTGTGTCTTGTACCGGCTTTCGCCTCCAATATCGTTGTGCTCCCCCAGGAAAACTCGGGCAACACAACCGGCTATATCTATAGCCCAGAACCTTTCACCCAAGTTGGTACCTTTGGAACCGACGCCCTTGCTTTTGAGGCTGTCTGGCATCCCAACGGCCAAAAATTTTATGTCTTCTCAAAGAGCGTCACCAAGTCCATCACGGTATTCTCCGGGACTGCTCCTTACGGCGAGATCACTTCACGCTCACTCGCCAATATCAGCACGGCGAAAATATCGCCCGACGGCCGCCGCCTGGTCGTGCTGTCGCAAGCCGTGCGCATTTACGACACCGCAACCGATCAGGAAATCACCGGCTTGAACAGTTGTGGAGATACCAACTGCGTCCCGGTGGATGTTGATTTTTCGATCGATTCCAACCGCGCCTTCGTGCTGAATAGCAATGGCAGTATTGCTGCGATCAATCTGGGGAACAATACGATCGGAAGCCGGTTGGCGATTCCCAACGGCCCGACCACACTCATGGTTGGCCCTACTGGCCTGCTATACGTCACCGCCCAGAACAGCCTGCTAGAAATCGATGGGCGCGAAGCACTGGCCCAGATTGGCACTGAGATCCCAATCGTCGGTTCCAATTGCCTTCGCACGCAGTTTACTCCCGACGGCAGCCGTGCGGTGGTTGCTTGCAACGTAAGCGGTTCCACGCAAATCTATGTCGTCGATATCGTCACGCGGACCGTTTCGCAAGCCTCGATCCCCAATGCGGTCGCGGAGCGATTCAAGGTAATTTCCAATTCCACCGCGCTCTACTATATCGGCGTTAGCAACACTGTCTTCCGCGGGTCTCTGGTTTCCCCGCTCGCCAATCCGATCCAACTGGAATTGGCTGGCACAGGCCTGGTGAACGGTGGCCGGTACCTGGTTACCTCCGATGAGCAGCCCAGCAATCGCTACTTCTTCTCAAACGTCTCCAACACGCTTTCGCGCATCAATCTGGAGACCAACAGTCTGAACAGCTCTATCTCGCAGCCCACCTTTATTGGTCCCACCTTCTTTACCGGTCGTGCGCCAACCGGAATCCCCTTCAGCCTGATAACGATCAACCCCTCGCAGACAGCGATTCAAAGCGGTCGGGGGCGGCCACTGGTGGTTCGCGTATTGGACGCGACAACCCGGCCGCTGAGCGGTGTCACGGTGAACTTCGCAACTTCTTCCACCGCAATCCAGTTCGACTCGACAGCCGCGATTACCAATAAGGACGGCTATGCCTCGGTCAGCTACACGGCACCCTCTGTCACCGGCACCTACAGCATTACTGCCTCAGCGAGCGGTTCACAGGGCCAATCCTTCACCATTAACGTCACAAGTTCCGGAAACCCCGGTGGTGGTGGTCCTGGTGGTGGTGGCGACCCCAATGCGCCCCAGCCGATTGAGATCGCCGGTGGCAATGGCCAACTCGTGCTGGCGCAGTTCCTCGCGCCACAGCCGCTCACCGTGCGTGTTCGGGATGGCGCGGGCAACCCGCAGCCGAATGTAACCGTAAGCTGGCAGGTAGAGTCTGGTGACGGCAACGTGACGCTCTCCTCGACCGTTACGGACGCCATGGGCCTTGCCCAGACGCAATACGGTTCAGTGCTTTTTTATAACGACGGATTCAATGGTCCGCGTGTTTCCAAGATCCGGGCAAGCTCGGCAAATGGAAACGTTGACTTTACGATAACGTCTTATCCGTCCTCTGGCCCGCCGCCGCTGCTCTTGCCGGCAAATCCGCCAAACATCACTCTGATATCTCCCGCACAAGGTTCCACGATTCGGCTTCAAGCCGGCACCCGGACTGCAGGGGCCATTAAGGCCACCGTCCTGAATGGGACGCTGGCCGGCTTTGGAACACCGCTTGCCAACGTGGGCTTCTACGGCACAACTGGCAATGAGAGCGATGTTGGTCCTACGGCAAATTGTGGTCAGAACAGCCTCTCTACCGGCCAGGGCGAAGCGATTTGCGACCTGGTTGCTGGTCCTCGTCTCGGCCAGGCCAATTTCCAGGCTTGCCTTGGAAACTGCCAAAGCCCTGGGCGCGCATTCAACTTCCAGATCGAAGTGGTGCCTGGTCCTCCGGGTGTCATCGTCAAGCGTCAGGGAGACAACCAGTCGGGTGGCCCCGGCACGCTGACTCCTGTCGCACTTCGCGGTAGCGTTACGGATTCCTTCGGCAACCGCCTCGGCAACGTGACGGTTCGGGTGGAAGTGATCGCTGGCGAAGCCACGATCGAGTCCCTTTTCAACACCACCAATTCCGAAGGGGACTTTTCCTTCCTGGTCCGGTTTGGATCTTCCCCTGGGGAAGTCCGGATTCGCACCACGGCGGGCGAAGCCAACACGGTTTGGACGTTGACGAACAATGTGTCCATTGGCAACTTTGTCAAGGTTGGCGGCGACAACCAGACCGCAGTCATCGGACGTCCTTTCGCGACGCCGCTGGCAGTGCAGCTCTTTGATGCGCAAGGCCGCGCGATTAGCGGTGCGACAGTGAGCTTCGCTGTCCAGAGTGGACAGGTTGCGCTTTCTGCCTCTTCGGCCGTTACCAACAGTCAAGGTATCGCGAGCGTCACCGCTACGGCGGGAACCAATGCCGGCCCGATTTCAGTTTCGGCCAGTGCGGTGAACCGCGTGGTGACCTTCAGCCTGACGGCCTTGCCGCCGGGCCCGACGATCACCAGTGTTTCCAACGCTGCTGGATTCCAGCCTGGCTTGACCCCTTGTGGTTTGGCCACTGTGTTCGGCTCAAACATTGCTCCTACCCTGAACGGCATCATGATGGGGAACAGCTTTGTGGGTCCTTACTCGCTTTCCCTGCTGAACGTTTCGATCCAGGTGGCTGGCCGCACGGCGCCGATCGTTTCGCTGGCCAACGTCGAGGGCAAAGAGCAGGCAACCTTCCAGACGCCTTGCGACGTGCCTGCTGGCGCAGCCACACTTCGCGTGCAGGTGAACGAAGGTTCCAGCACTTTCCCGGTCAATGTGGAACTGGTACAGCCGGGCATCTTCGAGACCGTCGATTCGGCTGGCAAGAGCATCGGCGTGATCGTGAAGGCCAATGGGACCTACATGACACGCGAGAATCCGGTGGAGCGTGGTGAGAACGTAATTGGTTTCTTCACTGGCCTGGGCCAGTTGATTACGCCGATCACGACCAATAATCCCGGATCCTTCTCGGAGCCCTCCCCCGTTGCCGCGCAGGTGATCATCGGCGTGAACAATGAGGGTGCACCGGTGCTCTCCGCTACGATGGCCCCCGGGCTCGTCGGGATTTACGTGGTTCAGTTCACGGTTCCCACCGATGCAACGACGGGTCTTGACCGGCCTTACGGTGTGGGTGCCATCGGCGCCGACAACGCTTACGCGCCGGGTAATCCTTCGCTGCTGCACGTCCGCTAGGCACAACGAAGCCAATCCAAAGAAAATGGCCGCTTACCCCATGGGTAGGCGGCCATTTTTTGTTATTCCCCGGGCCAGTTCAAGTAGCCCCTGCACCCTGGGGCCCGGCAAGCACAGCGGATGAGCTTTGTTTCTCCGCGTATTCGGTAGTCGAGGAGCAACTCTTCCCCCGGCTCAATCCTTCGCAGGCTCACCAGCCAAATGTGACCTCTGCCGACCTTGGCGTAGAGATTTGGTTCGCAACTGTGATTGATGAATTCAGCGCCACTGCCGCCAATGGCCCCATCCAGCGCATGCTTGTCATTCAGTCGAAAGATGTAAAGCTGCGGCCGCAATCGGCGGCGACGGACCTCATCGAACCCAATTCGCTGACCGGTATATTCAATCACCCGGCGGCGCGCGGGAATACCTTCGTTGGTGAATATCCCCCAGCGGTGAATGCGGGATTTGGCATGGCTCAAGGAAAACCGGCAAGAATAGGGTTGCAGTTCCGGTACGCGATCCGGCCCAGCGGGCAACACGACTTCCCGCACGAATGCGGTTAGAGTGCGTCTAGAATTTTGTGACAATCCCGCCGCTGCCTTCCACTTTGCCCGCAGAAGTATCATCTGGGCCGATGAGTACTGTACTGCGGGAAGGCCGGCCAGTACCTTTCATCGGAGGAACCGTCATCCCGCGCTTAGTTTCCAGCCCACCGTGTTGAGGTAGGGTGGGCCGGTCCTGAGATTGCCCTCCTGCCTTGATTGCATGTTCAACCTTGTATCCGCCAGTGCTCGAAGTATTGGAAAAAAAGCCTTCTCCCGCAGAACCCAGCTTGTAGGAGCCCTTATTCCAATCCTTATGCGCTGCCGGATGGTTTGAAGTCTCCGGCGGAAAGCCTTTTCCCGCAGAACCCAGCTTGTAGGAGCCCTTACCCCAATCCTTATGCGCTGCCGGATGGTTTGAAGTCTCCGGAGGAAAGCCTTTACCAGGAGAATTCAACTTGTACGAGCCCGTTGCCGGGTCACCCATCTTGTTCGGTGGCTCAAAGCCAGACTTGTGATAGTTCTTCCCGGCCGGGTTGTTATAGCCCCAAGGGTCCCAGGAATTCGTGCTTGATGTTCCGCCCTTTTTGTGACTCGCCCCGGCAGCTGGCAGGTTCAGGTTCTGGTGAGGGTAGGGGTCAAATCCCAGCAAGGTATGAAAGGTCGGTCCACCTGCGTCCACCCGCCCATCCGCAAAGCCGGCACTTTTTGACTGGAAGCGGACGATTGCGCTTTCCGTCAAGGAGCCGCAAAGTCCGTCCAGGACCAGCTCTTTGGTGGGGCCTCCCTGTTTGCTGCTGACACAGTTCAGGAGGTACTGCACAACGAGCACGTCCTCAGCCCGGTTCCTGCCACCTTTGCCGACTGACGCTTGGAGTTTTTTTGCCATGAGTTCTTCAGATTCTATCTGCGCGGGCAAGCCGGATCAAGGATCGCCCTGCTGTTTTATAGAGCGTCTCGCTCAAAGAAGATGGTCCATTTTGAGCGCCAACGTTGCCAGCGTTGTGGGGCTCAATCGATTCAGGGGAGTTTGTGCGTCATCCCACCAGTCCTCATAAAGTCCAGCCAGCAGAAATCCTGCCCGAAGTTGTCCGCCGATCTGATCCTGGAGCAGGTGACCGAATTCAAAAGGCATGCCGTCATGGATCTCTGCCTTCCGGTTCGGGTTGCGATTTTGCTCGACTATATCGGAATAGGGGAGCGACGCCGTAGCGATCAGTTCCCCGGTCTCAATCGAAGCAGCGTGGTCGAAAAGATAGTAGCTGGGATTCATGAAGCCAGCCAGTAACCGGCCGCCGGGGCGGAGGACCCGGAAGCATTCCCGCCACACGACGTGCACGTCCGGGGTGAAGAGGTTGGAAGAGGGGTGGAAGACAAGGTCGAAACTGTGATCGGCAAATGGCGACAAGTCCGCCATGTCACCACGGCAAATTTTGATCTCGAGTCCATCCCGTTCTGCGACCAACTGATCCTGCGCGAGCTGCTCTTCAGAAAGGTCGAAGCTGGTGACGCGGGCACCTGCTGCTGCCAGAATGGGAGCTTGCTGCCCGCCACCGCTGGCCAGACAAAGAACTTCTTTGCCCTCCACAATGCCGAGCCATTCCCGCGGCACCGGTTTTTGCGGGGTAAGCAGGACGAACCAATCGCCCTGCCTGGCTCTCTCAATGACTGAACTGTCTACCGGCCTCGTCCAACGGCTGCCTTCCAGCGATTCCTGGTTCCAGGCTGCCCGGTTATGAGCCAGTACATTCATCTCTAGTTGTGAATTCCAGGTGCCTCGTGGCCCAATGCAGTCACGTATTCAATATATGACCCTGGGTAGAGTCGCGGCTCGCGGTCTGTGCCCGACTCCCCGCCCAGTTCGAGAACCCGGTTGGCGAGTCCGCGCAGGAAAGCGCGGTCATGCGAGACGAAGATCATGGTCCCTTCAAATTCTTTCAGGGCCTCCACCAGCATCTCTTTGGTTGCCAGGTCGAGGTGGTTTGTTGGTTCGTCGAGAACCAGGAAGTTGGGCGGATAAAAAAGCATGCGTGCCATGGCCAGCCGTGACTTTTCGCCCCCTGACAGAGCCCGGATTTTCTTCTCGGCCTCTTCACCGGAAAACTGAAAGGCGCCGGCGAGACTGCGCAATGAGCCGATCGAGTCCTTGGGAAAGTCTTGCTGCAACTGTTCGATGACTGTTAAATCCGGGTTGAGGATGTCCAGCGCTTGTTGAGCGAAGTAACCCATCGTCAGACTGGCGCCCAATTTGACGATGCCGCGATCCGGATCGCTGGCACCGGCAATCATTTTCAGCAGGGTACTCTTACCCGCACCGTTACGGCCCATCACGGCCCACCGCTCACCACGGCGGATGGTGAAATTGAACCCGTCATAGATTACCCGCCGGCCATAGGCCTTGTGCAAGTCTTCCATTACGGCCACCAGATCGCCACTGCGAGCCGGGGCGCGGAATTCGAACTTCACAATCTGGCGCTTCTTTGGCAATTCGATCTTGTCGATTTTGTCGAGCGCCTTGATCCGGCTCTGCACCTGGGCGGCCTTGGCGGCATGGGTCTTGAATCGTTCAATGAAGCGCTGCTCTTTGGCCAGCATGGCCTGCTGCCGGGCAAAAGCGGCCTGCTGGTTGGTTTCCCGGATGGCCCTCTCGCGCTCGTAGAAATCATAATTGCCGGAATAGGTGATCACTTCGCCCTCGTCAATTTCTAGGATCTTGTTGACGATGCGGTTCATGAACTCACGGTCGTGCGAGGTCATGAGCAAAGACCCCTCATATTGCTTCAAGAACTGTTCGAGCCAAACGATGGACTCGATGTCGAGGTGGTTCGTCGGTTCGTCCATGAGAAGAACGTCAGGGCGTCCGAGCAGGACTCTGGCCAAGGCCACGCGCATCTTCCAACCGCCGGAAAGCGCACCCACGTCCCCGTCTACCTGGTCTTCAGCGAAGCCGAGACCGGCGAGAACCTCGCGTGCCTGGGCTTCAAGCGTGTAACCGCCGAGGTGCTCGTATTCTTCCTGTACTTCGCCGAAGCGGTCCAGAATCTTGTCCATGTCCCCGGCGCGGGCGGGGTCTTCCATGGCGTGCTGCAGATCGGTCAGTTCGTGGTGCAGGTCTCCAACCCGGCCGCTGCCGGCGATGGCTTCATCAAGAACCGGGCGGCCAGACATTTCGCCTACGTCCTGCCGGAAATAGCCGATTGTGAGCTTTCTGGGGACGGAGATATCGCCGTCGTCGGGGGTTTCCTCGCTCATGATCATGCGGAACAGAGTGGTTTTGCCCGCCCCGTTGGGGCCGACTAATCCGGCCTTTTCGCCGGGGTTGAGCTGAAACGAAGCATCCACATAAATCAACTGTTTGCCGTACTGCTTCTGCACGTTTGAAAAAGAAATCATCCAGATTCTTAAGCTAGCATTCCGCCTGTGGCGGCCAGTCTGTTCAGCGGCTGCGGGGGCGCAAGGACACGATCCGGTCCACGCCATCGAGCGGATATTGGTCGCGGCGGCCATCGGGCCAGGTGGCCTCGATGACGACGGGACCAGTGTAGTTACCCAGTCCGAAATGCGCGCGCGGATCATTGGCGGTGAGGTATCCGTAGCCCCCCTCGGCTGTGCGTGTGAGCGATGTCATCCCAGGCCGCTTCAGCTCAAGATGGACGCTGGGTCGATCCACCTTGACGGTCAGCCAGTGGGTTCCGGCGGGTAAATCATTGCGGAGCAGCCGAATGGGTCCGCCGTTGTTAGTTACTACGATGTCGATATCGCCATCGTTGTCGATGTCGACCAAGGCTGCCGCACGGCTCACTTCCTCCAGTTGCAGGGCAGGGCCGGATTCCTGGCTCACATCCAGCAGCTTGCCCTCATCCGTTTGCCGCAGGAGCTGGTTGGCCTGCCGGTAGGGATTGGGGCCACCTTGTTCGCCCGGCTCGATTTTTACCGCACCATTGGCGATGAAGAGGTCAAGCCTGCCGCGGTTGAGCGAATCGAACCAACCCACGCCAAAGCCCGTTTTCATCCGGGTTGGTGTGTTCACGCCGTGCCGTTGCGAGATGTCGAAGAACCCCTTGTCGCCCTCATTGCCATAGAGAGTTGCGCCTTCATTGGTCAGATTGGTCACGACGACGTCCGGCTTTCCGTTGCCGTCAATGTCGGCGACAGCCACCCCCATGCCTGCCCGCGCAATGCCGGATTCAGCGAGTGCGGCCCCCATCTCAAGGGCTGCTTCGCGAAAGGTACCATTCTGCTGGTTGAGCCACAAATGATTGGGCTTGCCGTCATTGGCAACAAAGAGGTCGGGCCAGCCATCGCCGTTGGCGTCGAAGGGGGTGACGCCGAGCCCAGGGCCGGGTGCAGTCAAGAGTCCGGCCCGCTCGGAAACATCTTCAAACTTGCCATTGCCCAGGTTTCGGTAAAGCCGGTCTGTCAGGCCCCGGTAAACTTGAGGGCCGCAATAATCCTTTTGCCCTTGAGCGGACTTGCAGTCCTGATGCGTTGCCGGGCTGAAGTCCACGTAATTGGTGACATAGAGGTCGAGCCAGCCGTCGCGGTCAAAGTCAAAAAACACGGCGCTGGTGGACCAGCGGTTCTCGCCTACGCCTGCATCGTCGGTGATTTCGCGAAAGGTTCCGTCGCCCAGGTTCTGCCAGAGGCGGTTCTTGCCGTAGCTGGTGACGTAAAGGTCTGGGTGTCCATCGTTATTGATGTCGCCTACGGCGACCCCCATGCCCACTTCTCGTGTGCCCAAACCGGCCGCGTCCGTGACATCGGTGAAACGAAGTTGGCCGCCGGGGAGGAGCTCATTCCGGAAGAGGCGGTGCCCCAAGCCGCGTGGCGGGCCGCCCACCACGTCTCCCTAACCAAAAAGAGATCCATGTCGCCGTAGCCGTCGTAATCAAGAACGGCTACGCCTGCACCGACAATCTCCGGCATGAAGTAGTTCCCCGCCGCCGCTCGATCGTGGAGAAAGCGAAGCCCTGCTTCCTCCGCCACATCCTGAAACTGGGCCAGGGGCCGGGAACACCCAGCGAGACTCAGCATTACTCCCAATCCCCACACAGCACGCATACAGTTCATACCCAGGAATCAAGCTAACACTATAATGAGCGGGATTGCCCCCATCGATTCAGATCTTGCTTTTCTCCGTTGTCCTGCTGAGTTCTTGCCGTCCCTTGCCGCCGCTGCCAACCATGGACCTGAGTCAGTTTGCTGGACCGGTCCGGGAGCAAGTGGAGGAGGCGCGCCGGCAGGCGGAGACGGCACTTGAGCAAGCATCCCCGACGGGGCGGCTCGGGATGATTTATCACACCTACCGGCTCGACGCACAGGCCTTGGTCTGCTATGAGCGAGCTCGCGGGGTCGATGCTGGCAATCCCCGCTGGCACTACTTCCCCGGACTGATAGCTCTCCGCCAGGCCGATGCCGTTACAGCGCTCAACCATTTTCGAGCCGCAGTAAAGCTGGCACCGCACCACCTGCCGCTAAAGCTCCGGCTCGCTGAAGCCTATATCGCGGCCAACCAGGCTGAACAGGCAAAGAAGATTTATGAGCAGGTCATTGAATCCGGGGAAGCCCTGCCCTATGCGCACCTTGGTTTGGGGAGGCTGCTCGAGTCACAGACCAAGCTGAACGAGGCAGAGGTGGAACTCCAGCTCGCGGTCAATATTGCTCCCCGATATCGTGAGGCCCGCTTCGCGCTTGCTCAGGTGTTGCGCCGGCAAGGGAAAGGTGCGGCGGCGGAAGCGGCGCTGGCGCTCCATGGGAGCCTCGGCGACGAGGCGCCGCCTATAGAAGACCAGTTTCGCGATGAGCTCCTGCTGCTGGATATCAGCTCACTTGGGCTGATCAACCGTGCTGCCGCTTATGATGCCACGGGTCAACTGGACCGGGCCATTGAAGAACTGCTGGACTGTCTCCGGCTCTATCCCGGCAACGTGGGGGCACACTCGAACTTGATTTCACTCTATGCCCGCACAGGGAAATTTCAGCAAGCGGAGGCAGCTTATCGCGCGGTGATGCGGATTCGGCCTACGGAACCGCACGCTCTCTTCAATTGGGCCAACACGCTTGCGGCGCAGAATCGATTCCAGGAGGCGGTTGACGTTCTTCGCCAAACTCAAACCCTCAGCCCCGATTATCCCGGTGCCGCCACATTGTTGGGAGACCTTCTGTCGGCTCTCGGGCAGCGTAGCCAGGCCGAAGCCCAATACCGGCAGGCGCTTCGCTTGCGCCCCGCTGACCCGGTCGCCAATCTGGGCCTGGGAGTGATACTCGCGCAGAGCCGCCCCGCTGAGGCCTTGCCGCATCTTCGTGCCGGGCTTCGGGCGCCCGGAGCCTCCGTGCTCAGAGCCTACCGTGGGCTCGACGATGTCTTTGCGCGGCTCAAAATGCCCGCTGAGCGTCGGGAAAACCTGGAAATGGCACACCTTTCTTTTCTGCAGTTTGGCAGCCCGGCAGAGATCGAGTGGCTTCGTTCTCGCCAGAGATCAGCTCGGGAATAAATATTTTGAAAAGTAACATTACTTTTGATACAGTACTGACACTGCATGTCTATGCTCTACTCAACGCGATTTGCTCATTTCGCGCGACTCACCCTCGCCCTTGCCTGCTTTTCTTCGATAGCTGGCGCTTCCCTGATCACTGCTGATTTCTCAACCGGTGATGGAATGTTTGTGCCAAATTCCGGGAACTGGACTTACACCGCTCCGTCCTGGAACCTTTTCGGTGCAAACGGTCTAACCGGGGCTGGGCTTACCAGCCCTACTATGACTGCCAGTGGCGGCCAAGTGACTTTGCAATTTTCACACACTCGAAATTTTGAAGTCGCATTCGATGGGGGCTACGTGGAGCTCAGCGTGAACGGTGGGGCTTTCTCCCGGGTTCCCGGTACCAGCTTTTCGCAGAACGGCTATACCTCTAGCCTTTTCAACTTCGGGGAGTCGTTCTCTGGTGATTTTCCAACTCCGCTGACGTCCATTGCGGATTTAGGCAATTTCGGAGTCGCAGACAATTTCGCCCTCCGGTTTGTAGCCAATTTTGATGCAAGCGTGCTTCGATCTACGAATGCGTGGAACCTATTGAGCGTCTCGCTTTCAAATACTGAATTAAGGCCAGGCTTTGCTGCGGATGGCGCGATTCCAGAACCGGCAACCACGACCCTGGTCTTGCTGGGCGTTGCTGGCGTGCTGGGCCTTCGTCGCTACCGGCGTCAGTAGCCGCGAAGCTTCATATAGCCGAAGGCTGCGGCTGAATAGCCAAGGTATAGCCAGTGCAGGGGCATGGCTCTGAGGGCAAACCAGAAGCCGCGCTTGCGCACCAGGAAGAGGTGCCAATCTCCTCGCAGGAGAGTAGCAGCGGCGAGCAAGAGCCAGCCCTCCCGGCGCCAAAGCAGCATTGTTCCGAGTACAACAAAAACGGCACAGGCGCGGTCCTGCCATTTGGTGTTGAGATCATTGTTGAGACCGCGCCTCTTTGCCATCACTTGCATCCACGGAATTGCTCTTATGGTAATGTCCGTTCGGACCATCGACCCCAATGTCCAGCGCTTCCGGTGTTTGGCCTGGATCTCCGGGGCGAGCAGGATTTTCCCTCCGGCGTCGTGTACGCGAAGCCCCAAATCGACGTCTTCGATTGCACGCAGACCCTTGTCAAAGCCGCCCACCTTTTCAAACCAATCCCTCCGCATGGCGCCGCAACCGGTCCAGAACGTGATGGCTTCCCGCTTGCCCTTCAGATGGGTGTAGTGATGGAGCAGGTTGCGGAATTCGGTCAAGGTACCCCGGTGAAAAGGCGTATCGTCATAGGCTCCGAAAACAGCGGCGAGCCCGGGACTCTGCTCGAGGGTCGTGACGAGTTGAAGAATCGTTTGCGGACCCGCGACAACGTCAGAATCAAGGAAAACAAGAATCGTTCCCTCCGTAGCGGCTACGCCGCGATTGCGGGCTACAGACGGACCCTGGTTCATCCCACTGACCAGTTTGACGTCATAGAGCCTGGCGATGGACCTGGTCTCGTCCGATGAACCATCGTCAGAAACGATGACCTCGCCCCCCGGCGGCATGGAAGTGAAGATGGCGTCCAGGCAAGCCTTCAGATCCGCGGCAGCGTTGTAAGCCGGAACTACAACTGAATAGCGGATCACGACCCGCTCGACACTGTCCTCGGTACGGCCGGCTGAGATCGTTCCAACTCCTCCACTTCGTCGCTGCTCAGATGGAAGCCGTCCTCGTGATAGTCATCATCGGCATTCACGTCCCACAAGTCAAACTCGCCGAGACCCATGATGTTTCTCGCCGCCAGCATACCGGTCAACATGGAGTGATCCTGGTTGTTGTAGCGGTGCATGCCATTGCGTCCGGCGCACTGGATGTTCGGGATCTCCTCTTTCAGGAAACGCTGGACAGCCGCTACTGCTTCCCGGTAGGTGTCGTCATAAACCGGGTAGGCTTTTGGTTCGCGGATGACCTTGCCGTCCACCACATCACTTGCCTTCGCCAGGCCCAATACTTCAATCTCCCGACTCGCCAAGTTCAGGAGATCCTCATCTTGCATGCTCCACATGGCATCGCCCTCAAACACAAAGTATTCCATGCCGAGGCAGGTCAGATTCTGGTCCGGAACCATCTCCGGACTCCAGTTGCGGAAGTTCTGAATCCGTCCGACATTGACTTCTTCGTCGTGAACATAGATCCAATTGTCGGGAAACGGGTTGGGGCATTTCAGAATCAGGGCGACGGTCATGAAGTCGCGATACTTCAGCTTCTTGACGCAATCGAGATATGCCGGTCCTGCTGGGGATAAACGCTCCACAAGGGTCCGCATCGGCATGGTGCTGATGAATTGTTCGGCTCGATAAGGTTTACCGCTCGCAATCACTTCTTTGACGGCACCGCGTTGCCAGACGATCTTCTCAACATCCTGCCAGTAGCGCACATCGCCGACGATATCCGCTGTCCGCTCCCACATCATGCCGGGCCCCAGTCGCGGGTAGAGAAATTCATCAATCAAGGTCTTTAACTTGGGTCCAGCCAGTGCGGGGATGATGGTGCCTGCCGCGCTCCGCATGAGAGAAACAATTGAGAGGCCCCGGATTCTTTGCGCCGCCCACTCGGCGGCGATTTCAGAACAAGGCATACCCCAAACCTTCTCGGTGTAGGTTTTGAAAAAACGGCGGTAGAGTCGTTTCCCGAAACGATTGATGAGCCAGGCCTCCAGATTTCGCTCATCCTGAATGGGCAGAATCGTCGCTTTGAGATAAGAAAGCATGCTCAGCGTGGATTCCCAGATTCCAAGCTTGCGAACCGTCTCCAAGGGCTCCAGAGGGTATGAATAGTACTTGCCGTGGTAGAAAACGCGGGACAGACGGGGGCGAACTAGCAGGTCCTCAGCGAGCACTTCGCGCCACATGCGCTCTACTGCCTTCACTTTTGTAAAGAAGCGGTGGCCGCCGATATCAAAAAGGAAACCCTTATAGTTCTCGGTGCGGGATAGACCGCCAACCTGACCGCTCTGTTCGAGCACGGTTGCGGTCCAGCCATGACGAGTCAATTCGTAGGCCGCAGAAAGGCCAGCCGGACCAGCACCGATAACGAGCGTGCGTGCGCCCGGACTTTCCTGCTTTCCTACACTCAATACAGCCCCTCCGACGATGATCTTTCAACTTAACATGAATAAGTAGGTATCTTCCGTACTAGCAGGTTTGGGTGCAATACTCCGTCATCATTCCAACTTTCAATCGCCAGAAGGTCATTCAAGCGCTTTTGGGTGTGCTTCAGGATGAATGGCGAGGCAGGTCGGATGTAGAGGTTCTGGTGGTTGATGATGGATCTTCTCCTCCAGTGCTTGTTCCCGACGGATTTCGCCTGATCCGGCAGTCCAATCAAGGCCCGGCGGCGGCCCGGAATGCAGGGGCCGCTCAGGCCCGAGGCGAATACCTGTTATTTCTTGATGACGATTGCGAACCCTCCCCTGGCTGGATCGACGCGTTTGGCAACTTGGCTCGCTCTGGAGTTCTACTGGCTGGCCAGGTTCAAAATGCCTGCCCGGACAATCCCCAAGCATGCTTCAATCAGCATTTGACGGAATCGCTGGCCAAGCTAACCCAGGGAACGGAGAACCACTTTGTTACATCCAATAACATTTGCGCTCCGGCAAAAGACTTTCGGGAAATCGGCGGGTTCTCCACCCAGTTTCCTTTGGCGGCAGGCGAGGACCGGGAATTTTGCGAACGCTGGTTAAGGTCCGGCCGCCAAATCGAAGCTGCGCCTGACGCGGTGATCCAACACCGCCACCCCCAGAACTTAGTTGGTTTCGCCCGGATGCACTTCCGTTATGGAAGGGGAGCGCGGGTGCTTCGGGACATGCGGCCGCAGCCGTCAACCGGCCTGAATCCGCTTTTATTGGCCAAGGAAGTTGGTTGGCCCCACCTCTTTTTGTATCTGCTGTCTCAGCTATCCGTAGCCTTGGGCTTCTACCGGAACGAAGCAAAAAGTATGCTGCGCTACACCGCAATATCCCTTGCAGGTGTGATCAGCTTATTGGGTTGGTTCTGGCAATGCGGTGCATTCCGTGCCGGGTTTGGGGGGGCAGACGAAGCCGCCCACTTGGTAAGTGGCATCATGATCCGTCAATACTTGCTCGAAGGATTGCCCCATGGCGTGGATCCAATGGCCTTTGCGCAAAACTATTACGATCACTACCCAAAGGTGGCAATCGGCCATTGGCCGCCTTTCTTTTATGTACTTCAGGCCTTCTGGTATCTGATCTTTGGATTGTCACGCTTTAGCGTCCTGGCACTTGCTGCGGTCATTGGAGGCGCATTTTGTGGCTTGACCGCATGGCTCTGCCGGACTCTGGTGCAAAGCACCTGGCCCGTTGCCGTTGCCGCCGCATTGTGTGCGGTGCTTTTACCTCAGTTTTTGAGCTCCTCGGTTGAATTTAGCTCAGACCCGCTTACGGCTTTGCTCGCGCTACTCGCTGCAATTTTTTGTCAACGATGGTTAAGAGATCTTCAACCGGGCTGGGGGCTCGCTTTTGCCTGCTGCGCCGCGATGGCAGCGCTGACTAAGGGGAACTCTTTCCCCGTTTTCCTTCTGCCGGGTTTGGTGTTGTTTCATCCTCAGCGCTTCGAGCGGTTGCTGAGCATCAGATTCTGGCTCCCACTCGTAATTTTGATTGCCCTGACGGCCCCCTGGTATATGCTTTTCCGGGAAATTGTCCAAGGAGAAATCGTACCCGGGAAAACTGTCTCTCTGCCCGGGAGAATGTTCCACTCCTCTCGATCCAACGGTATGCAACTGTTCTTTCTGGCTGGCCCTTTGCTGGGGAGTCTTTCCGTATTGACCTTGTTCTTGCCCAGGGCTCGCCGCAGGCTGCTGGATCACCCCGCAATCGCTGCACTCCCCTTTGCCTTCTGGTTCTTCCTGAGCTTTCTTTCCCCTCATACGGAGACACGATTGATGCTCGCTGCCGCCCCCATTCTTGTTGTTTCGGCGTTGCTGCCGTTTCGGCAATCTTCAGCCAAGCTCACCTGCGCGGTCCTCCTGGCCGGCTTGGCTATCGCCCATTGGTACAGCCCCGTCTATGCCAAGCCCCGTGATCAATATCTTGAGGCAGTGGCTTGGGCGCAAGCCAATCCTGTTGCTTCGACACTTTTGATTTCAAACTCAAATGGTGAGGGTGCCTGGATCAGCGAGTATGCACTGCAACAGCCCTCACCACAAAATCGCCATCTACGAGCCTCCAAGCTGCTGCTATCTTCCAACTGGATGGGAGATCGGGTCCGCCTGCTCGTGAATCACCCGGCGGAATTGGCTGCCAAGCTGGAAGAAAATTCGGTGGACCGGATTGTGCTCATGCTTGACTCCAATCGGCCAGCACTCCTGTATGCCGAAGCACTCACGGAAACCCTGAAGTCCTGGAAAGAAGAGACTCAGTTTGGGTCGATTCAGGTCCTTCGCCGGAATTCGCAATGACGCGAATGTATACGCCTGCCGAACTGACCGTGGTCCTTGTTTGCTACAACTCCAGCAACACGATTCTGGATGCGCTGGGTGCGCTCGCGGCGCAAACGGTGAAAGGCGCTGCCACGATGGTCGTCGACAGTTCAACGGACGATACTTCCGATCTCGTGCGTCGTCATTTTCCCGACGTGTTGATTGTGCGATCAAGTCAGCGGCTCTATCCTGGTGGGGCCCGCAACCGGGCTTGCCGGGAGATCCAAACCCCGCTGATTGCTTTCGTTGACTCGGACTGTCTGGCTGCCCCCGATTGGGTAGCCCGGATTCTCGAGGCGCACCAAGCACCCGATCTGATCATTGGTGGATCAGTCGGCGTGGCCAACCCCGGATTTCTCGCGGGATGGGCCTCCTATCTGTGCGAGTTTTCTCCCTGGTTCCCCGCAGGCTCTCCTCGCCATATGCAGGATATTCCCACGTGCTGCCTCTCATTGAAACGGTCCGCCTTTGAACAATTCGGCCCTTTCCTTGAAACCGGCTATTGCTCGGACACTCATTTCAATTGGCGCGCACACCATGCGGGTGCCAGTCCGTTATTCGACCCGTCAATTCATGTGCTCCATATCAATCCGAGGAATTTTTCGAGGACCTTGCGCAAGCTGGTGATGCACGGTCGCACCTATGCCCGGTTGCGGGCAAGTGCTGGCAAGTGGCCGGCGTCGCAATCGCTGCTGCGCTGCCTTGCTGCTCCGTTGGTTGCTCCTTATCTGGCCCTCCGGTCCCTGGCTCGCGCCAGCGCGGTCCCTGCTTTCCGTACTCCGGCTCTGTTAGCGCTTCCGTTTCTGTTATGCTCCTCCGGTGCGTGGTCCTTCGGTGAAATGCTTGGCTACGCTGATTCCCTCTCTGCCAATGCGAATCCTTCTTCTCCGGAACGTCCATAACAATCTCGGCGATGAAGCCATGCTTGCCGCGGAGATCTCTCTGTTGCGGACTCACTATCCGAAGGCCAGCCTTCAGATCCTGACTGACGAGCCCGCGCGCGTTGCTGCAGCCTATGGCGTTTCGGCCTCCTGGTCTGATGTCGTTCTGATCAACCCCTACCCCGGCGGCATGGTGCCAAGGATAGAGAAGGCATTGCTTCGCATCCCATTGCTGGGTGTCTCGCTACGCTGGCTGCGCAATCGATTGCTTCCAAAAACCTCGCCCTCCCGGCCCAGTCCCGCTCGCAGAGTATTTTGGGAGCAAGTGGCGCTGGCTGATCTCATCATTTCAGGGGGTGGTCTTATTCCGGCAGTAGCTCATATGGAGTGGGCCCGATCGAATACGCTTCGCCGCTGCCGCGAAATGAACAAACCCGTTATTCTTCATGGCCAGACAATCTATCGGGAAAATGATCCCGAGGCACCCTATCGATGGGCCACGTGCATTGTCGTTCGGGATGCCGGAGAATCCCGGCGGCGGGCGGAAAGCTGCGGCGTTCCACCCACGGCAATTCTCGATGGGGTAGACCCCGCACTCTTGCTGCCGGCGGCCGAGCCAGACCGTCTGAATGAATTCCTGTCCCGGAACGCATTGCGGCCCGGCCAATATGTAGCGGTAAATTTGCGCTCCGGACTGTCGCAAGCGCAAATCTCAAGAATTCGTCATTTTCTGAGCGGGTGTCACGCTTCTCAACCTTCGCTTCGATTCCTGTTCTTCGGCATGCAATCCCATCAATCTGAGGATGATGCGATTGCGATCAAGACATTTCTGCATCATGTCCCGAACCTGGATTCGCCGTGCATTCCGGCGTGGACGGATCCGGGCCTGCTAAAGGCTGTGTTAGGAGCCGCTGCGTTTAACCTGGCCACGCGCTATCACGCCGCTGTATTCGCACTCAGTTCCGGCATAGCTGCACTTGGGGTGTCAATCTCGCCTGAGTATGACCTCAAGCTGTCTGGCATATTCAATCAGTTTTCGCACCCAGAATGGTTTTATAGCCACCTGGATGACCGCCCCTTGCAGGCACCCTCGCCGGATGCTTCTGGGTTAGCCGCTTCGTTATCCCGCCTTGCCCCTCGGGCTGGCCTGCTGTGTAGCTGCGTTAATGACATCATGAAATTGAAGTCATGAATCCCATCCACGTCTCGATCGTTATCGAAGGCTACAACGAGTCCCTTGAAATTGGCTGTATTGACGAGACCCTTGATGCTCTGCGAAGGCAGACGTTTCCGCTTGGCGATGTGGAGATTCTACTGGTAGGTTCCCGCGAACAAGCTGAAGCATGGTCTGCGCTCAGCTCCGAACCCGCCCCATTTGCGGCAATCCGGGTGATTGCCACAGACGGAGATCACTACTATGCGCTGAAAAACCGTGGCGCGGAGCAGGCACGCGGGAGTATTCTTGCATTTCTGGATTCCGATGTCATGCCCGACCCCGGCTGGCTGGGGGCGCTCGCCGCTGCAATGGAGGCCGGCGCGGAGGCCACTTGTGGCCCGTCGTTGTTTCGCAGCGGAGAGCCTTCCACCGCAAGCCGTCTCTGGATGCAGGTGGCCGCCGCCATATCCTGGGGGTTCATTCTTGGTCGTGATGGCAAAGCCAATGGATTCTTGAGCCACAATCTCGGGATTCGGAAATCCGTATTTGACCGATTGAAATACCGCACCGACTTGGGCCGCACCTGCGCTGGCTCCTTTTTGATGGACGCTCTGCGAAGTGCTGGAATTCACCCCCGATTTGTGCCCGCGCAACGAGTTGCCCACGCATTTTTCCTGCGCTGGTGGGCTACACGATTGCACGTTCGATTTGGGCATGAAGTTTACCTGCTCCATGGCATGGGTTCCGGGGCTGTTTCCCGAACTGCCAATGGCCTCGGCCCATTGCGGGCTTTTCTCACTCCACCCTGGCATTTCGTGCTCGATTTCCCGCAATGGTGGCGATACAGCCAGACATTAGGCTTGCCAGTTCTGAACCGGCTTGCCGGCTTGCTATTGGTGATCCCCTTATCCCTGTTGGCCCGCGGAGCGGAAGGCATGGGCATGCTGGCGACCGTGCTTGCTCCTAGGATGATGTCTGAATTTGCCGCCCAAAACTAATGCAGCCCATTCTGATTCTAGGTGCCGGATACACAGGATCCCGGGTGGCCCGCCTGCTGCGCGAGCAGGGCAGGGAAGTAGTGGAGATTCGCAGCCGGGATCTGGACTGCAACGAGCCTGGTGCCACGGAAAAACTGCACGCGCTTGCGCCTGATTCCTGCCGCGTGTTGCATTCCATCCCTTCCTTGCCGGAAAACAGGGATGCCCAAGTATTGGCCGCACTTCATGGGAAGGCAATACGCGTTGTGTATCTTTCTACAACTGGAGTCTACGGTGCTGCCACCCACGTGGACGAAAGCACTCCCATTGCACCTCGTAATCCCCGGGAACAATCCCGTGCGGCGACAGAAGCTGAGGTCCAGGCAGGCCCCTGGAGTCCGCTGATTCTTCGCCCCGCCGCCATATACGGGCCAGACCGCGGGGTGCATGTCTCGATGGCTCAGGGCCAATATACATTGCTTGGGGATGGGTCCAACTACATCAGTCGCATTCACGTGGAAGACCTTGCGCGTCTCAGTGCCGCAGCGCTGCTGTCTGACTTGACGGGTGCCTACCCCGTTGCGGATCGTCACCCTTGTACCTCGCGCGAAATTGCGGAATACTGCGCCGAGATCTTCCAGTTGCCTGGGCCCGTGTCCACCCCGCCCGAACAGGTGCCATTCTCCCGTCGCAACAACCGTCAGGTGGATGGGCGCGCCATCTTCCGGCTCCTTGAGGTGGAACTCCAATATCCCAGCTACCGCGACGCACTCCGGCCGGAATGAAGCCAACGCAAGAGGCTCGACAGAATTCGCTGGGCTAGCGCGCTCTCCGCGATTGAACCATTCTGCCAACCAGGTAGCCCAGCCCCGCGCCCACTACTACGTCACTTACATAGTGTCTCTGCGCACTGACGCGGGAAAAGCTCACCAGGCCAGCCATGCCATACATGAGCCAGGGCAAGTATTTCCTGCGAGGATACTGCCGGCTGACTGCCGTAGCAACTGCCCAGGCTGCCAGCGAATGCCCGGACGGAAAACTGTTTTCGCCCTTCCTCACCTGGCTGAAGCCCGAGAAGAATTCCCCCTGGCCGGATCCTGTATTCGGGCGTTCTCTCGTTGCCGCCATCTTGAGGCCGAAGGTAAGCACAAAAGAATGCAGTGCCGCCTCGCCAGCCGCCAATCCCGTCTGCTGCAGATGGCTGACTCCGCGAAGCCTGCCGGCGGCGAAGATACCACCGCTCAGGGCAAGCAGACCATACGAACTACCGATGTGTGAGGTTGACCGGCCGAAGTGCTGGAAACTCCCGTTTTGTGGCAGGCCAGAAGACCACTTCACATCGTCTGCCATCAACCGGGCAACCCCGAGTCCTATCCCGGACATGAGCAGGAGATGCTTTGTGGTTGCCCGCTGCGGGCTAGTCCAGATCAGCCGCTCCCGCGCAAAGTAGCCACGGCTGAACTCGGCCGGTGATTCAGCCGAAGCTGAGCCACAAAGCAGTACGAGGGCAAGAAGTCTTGACCGGGTCACGGATCAGACTTTGTCGGGAACAACGTAGGGTGCCCGGTACTTGCGCGTCAGCATAGTATTGGCTTCTGTATCGCCAACAAATTTCATCGTTGCAGGGTCAAAGCGAAGTTCGCGGTCGAGCCGGTAGGAGATGTTGCCGAGATGGCAAAGCGCCGTAGAAATAGCCGTCTCTTCGATCTCGGCGTGCAGCAACTTCGGATTCCGGGCCCGGGAGGCATCTGCGAAGTTTGCAAAGTGATCCAGATTGGCTGGATACTCCACCTTTGGCTCCAGTTCCTTGTTGCGGCCCAACTTGATCTGGAAATCGCCATTTGCCTTCATGTGCATATGGCCCTTGGTCCCAAAGAAATCCCAGGACATGGGCTCGGTTGTGTAAAGGCCACGCAACTGGCCCACGATGGCTGAGCCATCGGCATAAGTCCAGGTAACATTTTGCGTATTTGGGGTCTGCCCTTGATCCTTGTAGCCGAAGCGGCCCCCTGTGGATCGTACCTTGACCGGCATCGCCTTCCCCATGCCCCAACGCAGCACGTCGATCATGTGGATGCCGTTGTTGCCCAACTCACCGTTGCCGAAATCCCAGAACCAATGCCAGTTGTACGGAACGAGATTCGCATGATAATCCTGCATCGGTGCCGGGCCGACCCACAAGTCCCAGTTCAGGTTTGCCGGAGGCTTGGCTACCGACTTGAAACCAATCGAATCCCGATTGCCTGGAAAGAAAAAGTTTCCCTGGTAGATATCCCCGATGACGCCCGCATGCAACAACTCAACCGCTTTGCGGAAGGGACCCCACCAGCGCCGCTGCGTGCCGCCTGCCGCGATCCGGTTATACTTGCGAGCCGTCTCCACCAACTTGATGCCCTCAAAGACATTGTGGGAAACGGGCTTTTCCACGTATACATCTTTGCCGGCCTGCATCGCCCAGATGGCAGTTAACGCGTGCCAGTGGTTGGTCGTTGCAATGGTGACGGCGTCAATATTCTTGTCGTCGAAGGCCTGCCGCATGTCAGTGAACAATAACGGTCGCTTGCCGGTCTCGGCAAAGACCTTTTGTGAGGCGGCTTCTGCCCTTGCTCCGTCTACTTCCACCAACGCGGCGATTTCCAGGTTTGCTACCGGCAGTAGCTCCTTGATGTGGGCGGTTCCGCGCGAACCCACCCCAACAATTGCGACCCGCAAGCGGTCATTGGCTGCTGCCCAGGACTGCGATGCAAATGCTGCCGAGGCGCCCACCAGGAAGGAGCGGCGATTATGATTCTTCATCCTGATTTGAAGCTATCACGCTCGCCGCTTCCACCATTTGTCGATCTCAACCGCCCAGAAGAGGGTAGAACTCGCCAGCACGGAAACCCCGAGCTGCTCCCAGGTCATTGGTTGTGTGCCGAAAAAGGATTGAAGGGCAGGTACATAGATCAATGCAAACTGCAGGACCACCGTCAAAGCAACGGCTCCGATCAATGCCGGGTTGGAAAAGAAGCCCACCCGGAAGACTGACTCTTCGGCAGACCGCAATGCCAGTACATTGGCCATTTGCGCGAATACCATCGTGGTGAACAAGATCGTCTGCCATTCCGCTACCCCCTGGCTCCAATACCAATAACCGGTACCCAGGCAAACTGCCGCCATCAATACGCCCATCCAAACGATGAATACACCCAGCCCGCGTGCGAAAACACTCTCATCGGGCCGGTGTGGCGGCCGCCGCATGACGTTTGCTTCCGGCTTTTCAATTCCCAAGGCCAGTGCCGGGAGGCCGTCCGTTACCAGGTTTAGCCACAAAATCTGCAAAGGTAGCAGGGGCAGTGGCATACCCAGGAGCGGCGCTGCGATCATCAGGCTAACTTCGCCGGCATTCGTCGCCAGAATGTACTTGATGAATTTGCGCACGTTGTCGTAAATGATGCGGCCCTCTTCTACCGCTGACACGATGCTGGCGAAGTTATCGTCGAGCAGAACCATGTCGGCAGCTTCCTTGGCCACATCCGTGCCAGTGATCCCCATGGCAATGCCGATATCGGCCTTTTTGAGGGCTGGCGCATCATTCACGCCATCGCCCGTCATCGCGGCAATGTGCCCTTCCTGCTGCAAAGCTTCAACGATCTTGAGCTTGTGCTCTGGTGAAACTCGTGCGAAAACCGTTGTCTCACTGGCCAGTCTTCTCAACTCAGCAACGGACATCTTCTCAATCTCATGACCAATCAGGATCGGACCATCCTCTTCACTCAGCCCAAGTTCCTTTGCGATGTACTGTGCGGTTAACGGATGATCTCCCGTGATCATGACTCCCCGAATCCCGGCGCTCTGGCAGGTGGCGACGGCCAATGCGGCTTCCTTGCGGGGCGGGTCAATGATCCCCACGAGGCCGAGAAAGATCAGGTCCTTTTCAACCGATTCCGCTTCAATGGGGATGGCCTCTTCGAGTCCACGCACTGCGACCCCCAGCACGCGCATTCCATTGCGGGCAAGGTCTTCGAGTGCGTCTTCGATCCGCTTCCGCCAATCCGCGTCAAGGCTTACGGTCTCTCCTCCAGTCCACACCGAGGTTGACAGGCTGAGCAGGCCCTCAACGCTTCCTTTTACAAAGGCAACCCGATCCCAGCCCTGCATTTGGGACGGCAGCCCACCGGCGTCGCCGCGAAGCTTGTGCACGGTGGTCATCCTTTTGCGATCGGAGTCAAAGGGCAACTCGCCCACGCGAGGCAATTCCTTCTCGATCTCCAGCCGTTCCAATCCAAAGCGGCCCGCCGCAACGGCGAGCGCCACTTCCGTTGGATCTCCAAGCTCTTCGGTGCCAGTTGTTGCGTCGTTGCACAATGCTCCCCCCAGCAGCAGAAGCCAGCCTTCAGCGTCAATCCCGGTTTTTTGCTCAATGCCGCTGCGCAGCGCGGTCTCGTTGCCGGCCCACTCCAAATGCTCTACGCTCATCCGGTTCTGCGTGAGTGTGCCGGTCTTGTCAGAGCAGATCACCGTAATTGATCCAAGCGTCTCTACTGCTCCCAGCCGCCTGATCAACACATTCCGCTTCAGCATTCTTTGTGCCCCCAGCGTAAGGGCAATCGTCACAACCGCAGGTAGCCCTTCGGGCACCGCTGCCACCCCAATGCTGACCGCCGTAAGAAAGAGCAGTTGCAGTTCGTCTCCACGCAGCCAGCCCAGAATAAAAATGAAAGTGACAATTGCGCCTGCTGCGATCGCCAATCCCTTGCCCAATTCATCCAACCGCTTTTGTAGCGGGGTCTGATCCTGCTCGACGTCAGCCAGCAATTGCGCGATCTTGCCGAGTTCGGTCCGCATGCCGGTTTCCGTCACCACTGCCCGGCCACGTCCGGCAGAGACAATCGTGCCGCGATAAACCATATTCAGGCGGTCTCCCAGAGCTGCATTCTCTCCGGCGATCACCTCAACCTTCTTCTCAATGGCCTCCGACTCGCCCGTGAGCGCCGCCTCCTGGATTTGCAGATGGGCCGATTCCAAGACCCGGCAGTCCGCTGGAACGAAGTTTCCAGCTTCGAGAAAAACCACATCGCCTGGCACCAGATCGACCGAAGAAATCTCGACGATCTCCCCTTCCCGCTTTACCCTGGCATGTGGAACGGCCAGCTTCTTCAGAGCGGCCATGGCCTGCTCGGCCTTGTATTCCTGGCTGAAGCCGAGCAACGCATTGAGAAGCACGATCGCCCCGATTGCGATTGCGTTCTTGAGATCTCCGAGAAATGCACTGACCACGGCGGCTGCGATCAAAATCAGCATCATCAGCGCCGTGAGCTGTTCCCAAAGAATTCTCCAGGGATTGCGGCCACCTTTCCCGGTTAACTCGTTCAGCCCGAATTCATCTTTGCGCTTCAGGACTTCGGCCCGCGTTAACCCCTCCTCTCCGCTCCCTTGGGCCGCCAGTACGTCTGAACTGCCCATTTGATGCCACTGGTGTTTTGTCATGGAAGAAACCAACGCCTTCATTCTCCCGCAGGACAGTTCCGCGCAAGAATGAAACTATGAAAGCCCACCAGTTGATGACCCACCCGGCGGAAGTGGTTCAGGTCAATACATCACTTGAAGAAGCGGCCCGCTTGATGCTCGATAAGGGGATCGGTTGTTTGCCTGTGGTCGACGATCAAGGCAGGATGGTTGGCATCATCACTGAGTCTGACTTTGCCGGCCGCGAGCAAGGTATCCCGTTTTCGCTCTACAAGTATCCGCAAGTTTTTGGGGAGTTTGTGCCGAAGGATGGCGTTGAGAAAATGTATCAGGCGGCCCGGACAAAGTCAGTGGGGGAATTCATGCACCGCGCTGTGGCCAGTGTGGATGAGAATGACGGCATCGAATTCGTTATCAAAACCATGCAGAAGACGGGTTACCACCGGCTTCCTGTCGTTTCGGGAGGAAAGCCAGTCGGCATCATTTCCCGCCACAATTTACTGCGGTTGATGGTGAATGCGCTAACAACTACAGGGGTGTAATGGAGGCGCGGGCGGGAATCGAACCCGCGAGTAAAGGTTTTGCAGACCTCTGCCTTACCACTTGGCTACCGCGCCGACAGGAAAATTACTACCCTTCAGCGTAGCGCCCCCCTTGGGGCTGCGTCAAACCATGTTGGGTGAATTCGATCCGGGCGAGTGCGTCGGCCAGTATGCCAGCCACCCGCTTGACGCCGTGAAATTCCCTGGTGTGGACCGCCGCATGACGGCCAATTGCCAGCCGCGCCTCTTTCGCAATCGTCAGCCAGGACAGGAAATGCTCCAATTCTTCCTGCTCCGCCAGGCCAGGATCCACCTTCACCACGGCTACCTCGGGCAAGGCCTCCGTTTCCAGACTGCGCGTGACGACGACTGGCTTTCCGATCCCCATGAGCCGGGTGGCGATTCCGCTCGATTCCCCTGCCAGCGGCCAGCGCAAATTTACCGCTACATCAATCGCGTGCGCCTGCAGCCACCACTCGTGCTCTCCGAGATAGCCACGACGCACTATCCAGGGGGCGGCCAATTGCCGGCTCAAAGCCAACTCCAGGTCCGGCCCGACAAAGTTTCCCTGTACCAATAACTTGACGGGCAATCCTGCTGCCTGAAGCCGCTCGACCGCGCTCAGGACCGTTTGCAGACGCTTTGATTCCCGCAAATGGCCCAGCACGGCAAACAGGCACTCCTTGCGGCTCACGCCAAGAACCTGTTCGCGATAATCGTCCACTTCACGGAAGCTAAACTCGGGCGCCGCTTCAAATAGATGTGGCAACTCAAGGATGGGTGTGGCTGGCGAATGAGATTTCACTGCCGCCGCTGCGGCTGGATTGTGAACCACAACGAGCCGCGCCGCCTCGCAGAGCCGTCGCAACAGCGGGCGCGCAAAGTAACGCGGGTTGGCCGCACTCCCGGCCCGGCCCTCCCAATATCTTGCCGCCGGTTCACGAAACCACTCTCCGTAGTTGAAAACAAACTCTTCGATGTACGCCTCCCGGCTCAATTGCCCCAGGAGCAAATGGTGCAGGCAGGCATCGTGCAGGAGAACGACGCCCGGTTGCCGGATGGCCTGCTGGTAGATTTCCCAGTGCAGCGCATTGTTGCCAATCTGATAGAGCTGCAGCGGAGCATCTTCGGCGATCTCCAAATGCTCCTTCAAATGGGTCAACAGGGCTGAGGCATAGGCTGCCACGCCGGTCGGCGCTGGCGGCAACGGAGCCTGGTAGCCAATCTTCATTGCGGCTTCTGGCGCTTACCAAACAGTGCTGTGCCGACTCTGACTACCGTTGAGCCCTCTTCGATTGCCACTTCGAGGTCGTTCGACATGCCCATGGATAGCTGCGGCAATTGGTGCATTTCCGCGAGTGCGCGCAAGCGACGGAAGTAGGGCCGAGCCGTCTCAGCGTTCTCGTCCCAGGGCGGCATGGTCATGAGGCCCCGCAGTGTCAAGTTCGGGCAGCTTCGTGTTGCGTCAATCATGGCCGGGAGATCTTCGGGCGGGCAGCCATGTTTTGAGGCTTCGTCCGACAACTTCACTTCGATCCAAACGTCCATTCCCGCGCTTGCTTCATCCAGGCGTCGTGCCAGCTTCGCCGAATCTACCGTGTGAACGTGGGAAAACAACTCGGCCGCCTTGCGCGCCTTATTGGATTGCAAATGACCGATCAAGTGAAATCGTGCCTCGGCCAGGTGCGCCACCTGCGGGTGCTTGCCTTCGAATTCCTGCACGTAGTTTTCGCCAAAATCCCGCACTCCCAGCTCGTAGGCCTCAAGGATCACTTCAGCCGGAAAGACCTTGGTCACTGCCAGCAGCAAGACTTCCTCCCGCTTTCGCCCCGCTCGCTGGCAGGCGAGGGCCACCCGATCTTCAACTTCTGCTAACCGGTCTTTCAGCACAATTCTGAGTTTGGCACGCTGCTTGCATCCTCTTCAAAGTGATGCTTCCCGATCGCATCGTCACAACGATTGAAGACTTCTTGCGGAACTGCCGCACGCCTGCTCTTTTGGAGAGTGGGCAACCCCCACTTGCACTTGCGCCGGACCGGCTCCGGCTGGACATTACCAAGAAGGGTGCCTGGCTGGAAGCCTGGGATGAATCGCGAGTTTGGTCGCGTCGGATTCTCAGTGCCACGAGCCCCGCCCGCAGCAAATTGGAACTGGAAGCGTTCCGATTCGGGAAGAACAATCTCACCGTTTCGCTTGTCGATACTGCGGATGCACGCACAGCGCCGTCGATGGAGAAGACCCGCCGGTCTGCCTTCACCTCGCGTTTTCGTCTCTTTCTCAATCGAAATTTTGGTTCGTGGCGCTGGGATGCCTTTCGCGCGGAAGCAAAACTGGAAAATTCCTGGTCGCCCATCTTCCCGTCTGCTCTGCTCACTCGCGGAAATCAGGCCGTTGCGGCTCTGGCCGCCCCACCCCGTGATACAGGTGTCCACGCGCTCACCTTTGCCTTGATCTGGCTGGATTATATTCGCCGCCATCACGGGCAAATTGCCGCCAGCCGCCTTTTGCTTTACCTTCCTGAAGCCGATGCGGGCAGCGTGATTAGCTTGGCCCGCCACCTCTGCTCAGACCTCAGTGTCGAAATCTGGCTCTACGACCAAAGTGGAGGGGAATACCCGCTGGATCCGGCTGATCGAGGCAATGTGGATTCCCGCCTCGCCCCAAGATATTCGCGTATCGCTGGTCCCGCCTGGTGGATTGATCTGCTGAGCCGCTACCCGGAATTGGACTGGGTAGAAGAACCGGATGGGGCCCTCAGCTACCGCTTGCGTGGTTTGGAACTGGCCCGGCTCGAAGCCAGCCCTGGCAATTCCCAGCCGAAGCTTACCTATGGACGTCGCCGGCCCGCTCATCCCGCCCAGGCAGCGGCAATCGAAGCTCACTTTGCGGAGGCCAGGCGATACCGGGATCCGGACGCGCCAGACCGGCTGCATCCGTTGTACCGCGCGGCTCCCGAGCGTTGGCTCGAATCCCAGGTTCGCCGCCACCTTCAGGAAATCGAAGCCAATCTGGATCCCGGCACCATCTACGGGCAGTGTCTGGGTAGTCTCGACGGCGAACGGAGTGCGCTCGACCTGCTTGCGATTGACCGCGATGGCCGGCTCAACATCCTTGAACTGAAGGCAACCGAGGACATTCACCTGCCACTTCAGGCTTTCGACTATTGGCTCCGCATGCGCCACCACCTGGACCGCGGGGAGTTTGCCGCCACTGGATATTTTCCTTCCCGGGTGATTTCCTCTCTGCCTCCGAGGGTTTTTCTGGTCTGTCCCGCGCTGCACTTTCATCCGATGACTGAAGCAGTAGTGCAATTTCTGCCCAGTGAATGCGAAATCATTCGCATCGGGCTAAACGGCGACTGGCGGAAACGGCTGGATGTCGTAACACGTATGTAGAATGAAGGGAGATTTATGAGTCTCTTGGCCCAATTGCGGCAAGCGGTATCCTCGCTCAACCCGAATGAAGTCCGGGACATGGCGGAGCAGCGCGTCTCCATCCGGCTGGTTGCCTCCCAGTCTGAATCCTATTCGGCCATGGCGGGCTGGCTTCTGCCGGAGGGTCTGAGCGCGGCAAAACGGGCTGAAGCTTCGCGGATGATTTATCTCGAGGGTGAGGAAGGCAAGCCGGAGCACTTCGATCTGGAAATCTATGCCGACGATGCAATTGCCCCGGTTGATGCCTACATCTTTCGTCGCGAGAATCCCCGCCGCCTGGTGCGGGAGATTCTGGACCGCAACGAGGCGCTGGGCTTACCCTTGGCCCGGCTCTTTCCGCCCTTCCGGGAAGAAGTTTGTTCACGCTTGATCTCAAAAATATCCGGCGAGAACGCTGCTCTTTCCCTGGCTACCGCGCTGCCCAATATTGCGCCGCTCCTCGGTTTGGGATGGGCGGTTGGTGAGTTCGCCTCCGATTCGGTGATCCTGACGATGAATCAGGTTCGACTTGCTTTCCTGCTTGGAGCGGCCAATGACCGTCCCGTCGGTTATGGACCGCAGCGGACAGAAGTTGCCTCCATCATTGCCGGCGCCTTTGGCTGGCGGGCTGCCGCACGGCAATTGATCAGCAAGATTCCCATGGGGGGAGGCTTGTTGCCCAAAGCCGCCATCGCCTATGCCGGCACGGTTGTCGTGGGGCGCGGCCTTGAGCGCTATTACCGCTTTGGCTACAAGTACACACGCCAAGAGCGGCGGCAGGCCTACGAGGATGCCTTTGAAAAGGGCAAGCAAATTGCGAGCGGCCTGATCGAAAAGATCCGCTCCCGCAAGTCCGCCTAGCTACTCTGTAGGAATGTCGAAACAAATTGCGCTGGTCACCGGCGCCAGCCGGGGCATTGGCCGCGGCATTGCTCAAGAACTCTCCAGAACCCACCAGGTGATCGCTACCTATCGCGGCAATCGTGAGGCCGCCGAAAGCCTTCGCGCCGAAACAGGGGCCGAGATCATCCAGAGTGACATTGGTTCTGCCGCCGACCGGGCTGCACTGCTCGATTTCGCTCTGTCCCGCTTCGGCCGCATCGATTTACTGGTGAACAACGCCGGCATTGCGCCCCGCGAGCGGAAAGACATACTCGAAGCCGGCGAGGAAAGCTTCGACGAGCTCATTTCCACCAACCTAAAGGGCCCTCACTTTCTCACTCAGGCCGTCGCCCGCCAGATGCTGGCTCAAGGTGAAGGGCGCATTGTCTTCATCACCTCAATCAGCGCCTTTACGAGCAGCATCAACCGTGCCGATTACTGTATTTCCAAGGCGGGTCTCTCCATGTCGGCACAGACTTTTGCGGCCCGCCTGGCCCCAGAAAATGTTCTGGTCTTTGAAATCCAGCCGGGAATCATTCGTACCGACATGATTGCCAAGGTGGAGTCAGTTTACGAGGAGAAGATCGCCGGTGGGCTCCTTCCGCAACGCCGGATGGGCGAGGCTTCCGACATCGCCAAAGCCGTTCGCGGCATCGCCGACGGCTTGCTCGATTACTGCGCCGGACAGGTTCTGAACGTTGATGGCGGTTTCCACCTGCGAACTCTATAAGCACCTGTGATACCTTAGTTTTTTCTCATGACTCAGGAACGTGCGCAAACAAGCTTTTTCGGCTGGTGGATCGTCGCCTTTGCCTTCTTGACCTTTGGCATTGCTGTTGGCATCCCCTATTACGGAATGCCCTTCTTCTACGACTACTACGAGAAGACCTTTGGCTGGTCGCGTAAGGAAATTACGCTCGGTTTCCCGCTGGCGGCTACGCTCACGCTCTGGGTCGGGCCCCTCATCGTTCACAAATACAGTCCCCGCAAGCTTTTGGCGATCGGAACCGGGCTTACTGCTTTATCCTTCATCGGGTTTGGCACCATGGGCGGATCTCTTCCCATGTATTACGCCTTTTGGGTGCTTTATATTGTCGGCTACATCTTCTCCGGCCCCATCGTTCACCAGGTGATCGTAAGCCAGTGGTTCCGCAAGAATCGCGGCAAGGCGATGGCCGTGGTTTATCTGGGCGTTGGAGTTTTTGGTGGCATCTCCCAGAAGGCCATTGCGAAACCCCTCACTGAGGGTTATGGCTTCCAGCAGGCTCTCATCCTCATCGGTGGCATTATGCTCATGGCCTGGCCGCTGGCCTTGATCTTCATGCGCGACAAGCCATCCGAAAAGGGCCAATTTCCCGATGGCGGGCTCTTTGCCCACGCCGACATGAAGGCCGAGCCCAAGAGTTTTTCTTACTTGCTGAGCAAGCCTGCTTTCTGGCTCCTGCTCATTGGCAGCGCCTGCTCAATTGGCGCGATCGGCTCCATCAATCAGCACATGAAATTCGTCTTCAAGGAACAGGGCTTCGCCGACCAGGGTGTACTCAACGCCATGAGTTCTGACGCCACGCTGTATATTCTTTGGAGTTCCATCGCCGGCCGCCTCATCATGGGGTATCTTGCTGACCGATTCTCAAAAAAACTGGTCATGATGATCACCTACTTCATGGTTGCGGGCACTATACCGCTACTGCTCGTCGTCACCCCCGGCCAGGACATGAATCTCTACATCTTCTCGATCCTCTTTGGTTTCGGTATGGGCGCTGATTACATGCTGATCCCCCTGATGGCGGCAGAGCAATTCGGCGTCAACTCGCTCGCTCGCGCGATGGCGATTATCCTCCCCACCGACACGATTGGCCAAACCTGGTTTCCCTATGGCGTCTCCTGGCTGCGGGAGTACTATGGGAATTACGGGGTTGCGTTGAACGTGGTCTTTGTTATTGCCGCAGTGGGTGCCATTGCCATTGCGCTCCTCCCCGGATCCACAGAGGACAATGAAGTACTTCCAATACAAGACGCTCAGCGAGCTACAAGCTGAGGCCGGGCAGCTCGGCTGCGACAACGTTAAATTCATTAGCGAGCCCTCTCGCATCCAGGAAATTCTCGGACGCAAAGTCCAGGTTGCCAGCCTCACCGTCGGCAACAGCATGTGCATCCACCCCATGGAGGGTTGCGACGGGGAATTGGATGGCACCCCGGGTGAGCTAACCTGGCGTCGGTACCGTCGCTTTGCCGAAGGAGGCGCGAAACTCATCTGGTTTGAGGCTACGGCCATCCGCGAAGACGGTCGCGCCAACACGCGCCAGTTGTGGATCACCAGAAGCAATCTCCCCTCCTACGCCAGGATCCACGCCGACATCCTGTCAAAACACAAAGCCATCTGGGGCAATGCCGACGACCTGCTCGTCCCGATCCAGCTGACCCACTCCGGCCGCTATTCGGTCCCGAACAAAACGATCGCCTATCACAACCCGCTGATCGACCAGAAGTCGAATACCCCAGCCGATTATCCCGTTATCTCCGACGACGAACTCGAGAGGCTGGAAGACGACTACGTCGAGGGCGCAGCCATGGCAAAAGACGCCGGCTTCACCGCTCTCGACATGAAGGTCACTCACGGTTACCTGCTCAGCGAGCTGATGGGCGCAAAGCTGCGCGAAGGCCGCTACGGCGGCTCGATCGAAAATCGCACCCGCTTCGCCGTGAACGTCCTCGGCAAGATCCGCGCCAAATTCGGCAACTACTTCACGCTCACCATGCGACTCGGCTGCTTCGACAGCGTGCCTTACGTGAAGGATGCGTCCAAGGCGAACATCGGCGTCCCGCTCCCTTACGAGCTGCCCTACCCGCATGGCTTCGGCGTCAATCCCGACGACCCGCTCAAAGAAGACCTCACCGACGTCAAGGCTGCCATCGGCATCTACAAGCGAGCGGGCATTGACTTGTTGAACGTCTCGATCGGCTGCCCTTACTACAACCCCCACGTAGGCCGGCCCTTCGAGAAGCCCGACGAAGGCAACTACGAAATGCCCGAACACCCGCTACACGGTGTCGAGCGGCATTTCCGCATCGCCGGAGAGCTGCAGCGTGAATTTCCCGATCTCCCCATGGTGGGCACCGGCTATAGCTGGCTGCAGATCTACGCGCCGCACGCCGCCGCTGCCAATGTAGACAGTGGCAACATCCGTTTCTTCGGCTACGGCCGTGGCGCGCTTGCCTATCCCCACTTCGCCAAGGACATTCTCGAAAAGGGTGAGCTTGACGCAAAGCAGGTTTGCCGTACGGTTACTTTCTGCACCTGGCTCATGCGCCAGAAGCACAATGAATACGGCCAGTTCGCCAGCGGATGTCCTCCTTATGACAAAGAAGTCTACGGCCCGCTGATCAAGGAAGCACGCGAGTTACTTCGGATTCAGGCAGCAAAACCATAAGTTTGATGTAGGCGGCGAGTGCTGGATCGCCCGCTGATTCCACCTGGTATTGCCGTCGCAAGTCTCCCCGTGCCCAAGTGGCAAAATTCTTCGCGCAACGGAACCAGACCGCCGTTCGCGTTTCCCGCAATCGGCTGCCCACGACAAAGTTCAGCCATTCCTCCATCACGCGCCCATGCAGCGGAGAGCCGGCCATTCGTTCGGCGAAGCGCGAATACAGGTAGGCTTTGGTTTCCTCCGTCGTGGCGGTTGATCCCGGCTTTTGCTCCAGTTGGAACTTTGAAACTTCGGTCAACATGCTCCGCACGCCGGTTTCATCGGCTGCGGCATCCGTCAGCTTATGCAGCAGCGCAAAGGCATTTGGCATAACGTCGCGCGCGCTTGTGTCCACGGCCCGGACACGAGCCAGCTCGGGTGTCAGCAAGCTAACCCCGCGCACTTGCTCGGCCAACCGATTGAATTCTGAAAAGATCCCCTCAAACTCCTCCGCCCGGTTTCCGGCGCAGCGCCGCCCCGCCAGATGGTTCACCAGAAATGTCCGGTACTGATTCAGCAAGGAGCGTGCGGCTTGCGGAGTCAATTTGAGCGCAATCTCCAGCACGGCATTGTGCAGCCGCGTATAGCGAATTGCCTCGATGAATTCCCGGTCGGAACTGCCCACTGCCGCCATCGTCCGGCTCAGGACGGGCAGATACTCCTGCCAGCCAGCCGCCAGAATTGCTTCCGCCAGTCGGCCTACTTCCACCGCAGATCGGACATTCCGCACTGCGGTCAGGAATTCGCTGTCTCCTGCCTCCAGTGCCCAGCGGTAGTAGTCCCCGGGGTCTGAAACTTCGAGATCGGCACAGGTAGCCTCGATGGAAACCGGCCGTCGCGGAAAGGCAAGCGCGACAGCGCCTTCCTCTTCCTGGCTATCCCGATACACGACCCAGGCCCGCAATGCCGTTGCGGAGTCCCGTCCGGCCAGGTGATAGGCTTCTTCGGCCAACGGAGCAATCTGAGCCGGGCTCAATTTTGCCGAAGGCAGCAAAGCCAGAATGACAGATCCGGAATAAGGTGCCGGCAGTGCGCGCGCCAACGCCAGGCGCTGCTCCAATTCGCGGGGCAACGGCTCAGTTGCCGCGGCCAGCAGCAGAAACACGCTCAATGCGGGCGTCATGCCGCTAGCTTAGCGGAAATTACTGACCCTTGACAGCCCGGATGGCGGCAGTCAAGGCAGGCACTGCCTCAAACAAGTCAGCTTTCAATCCGTAGTCGGCTACCTCGAAGATGGGTGCATTCTCATCGGTATTGATGGCCACGACGGTCTTGGCGCCTTTCATTCCTACGAGGTGCTGAATTGCCCCGGAGAGCCCTATGGCCATGTAGAGCTTGGGTGCCACGGTTTGCCCGCTGCTGCCGACCTGGCGCTCCATCGGGAGCCATCCGTTGTCGCAGATCGGCCGGGACGCGGCAATTTCAGCGCCCAGGGCCGCCGCCAACTCTTCAATCAGGGTCAGGTGTTCCTGCTCCTTGATGCCGCGGCCGACACTGACGATGATTTGTGCCGCGCTTAAGTCCACGGCTCGCTGTGCTTCGCGGAACTTCTCTTCGGGCACTTGCCTGGACGGGGCTTCCGGTGCCTTCAACGCTTCCGTCGGGGCAGATCCAGCCGGGTATGCTCCCGCCTGCAGCGAAACGAAGACAGGCTCACCCAATGGCTTGATTTCCGCATTGAGCTTGCCCTGGAACAACTGCCGCGTCAGCCGCAATTCCCCCGCGTCCACGCCAACCCGAATCACGTCGGGAATCAGCGCCCGGTCAAAGCGCGTCGCCAGCTTCGGTGCAAAATCGCGAACCTGATAGGTGTGCGGAAAAAGCACCAGCCGGTAATCCTTGCCGCGAATCCATTCCGCCAGCGCGTCTGTATAGCCATCTGCCGTGTAGGTAAAGGCAGGTTCCACGCAATCTACCGGGAGCCCGAGCTTTTCCCCCAGATCAAGAGCTGCAGCCACCGTTTCAGCGGACAGTTTGTGTCCGGTCTCGATTACAGCCAGAATGCGGCTCACAGGATATGTACCTCACTCCGCAGTTTCTCTACCAATTCCGCCACGCTCCCCAGCATTTGCGTTTGTTTGGACCGCTGCGGCAGGGTCACACCCAAAACCTCGTAGGGGGCTTGCCGCTCCACTCCCAGCTCCGGTGCGCTGAGAAGCTTGACTTCTTTTGACTTGGCCTTCTTGATCCCCATCAGCGTCGCGTAGCGCAACTTCTTGATCCCGGACTGGATCGTGAGCACTGCCGGCAGCGGCATCGTCACATGTTGGAACCAACCGTCTTCCAGCTCCCGCTTGACGCGAACGGAGCCTTCCTTGACTTCCACCTGCATGATGATCGTCGCGTGGGGTGCCCCCAGCAGTTCCGCCATGACGACACCCGTCTGTCCGGCCCCAAGATCATCCGATTGCAGGCCCGTTAGTAGCAGGTCTGGCGTCTCCGTACGGGCAGCAGCGGCAAGCAGTTTTGCGGTGGACAAAGTGTCCCAGTCTGCAATATCGTCAACTTCAATATGGATTGCCCGATCGGCTCCCTTGGCGAGAGCTTCGCGAATCGTTGAGGCGGCTCTGTCTGGCCCGGCGCAGACGGCTACCACTTCGCCACCGGCTGCATCCCGCAATTGCAAGGCTTCTTCGAGAGCATAGGCGTCTGGCTCGTTGATTTCGTAGTCGAGGCCCGCTTCGTCAATCCATTTGCCACTGGCGGCCACAGCGAGTTGCGAATCCCGTGCCGGTACCTGTTTGATCGCTACCAGGATCTTCATACTACTCAGCGTAGCGCTTGAAGATCAGGCAACCGTTGGTGCCGCCAAAGCCAAATGAATTCGAAAGTGCAATATCCATCTTCATCCGACGGGCTTCATTGGGCACAAAGTCCAGATCGCAGCCTTCGCCGGGGGTGTCGAGATTCATCGTGCCCGGCGCAATCTGATCCCGAAGTGCCAGCACCGTGATGCCCGCTTCGAGTGCGCCTGCGCCACCCAGCAAATGGCCTGTCATCGCCTTGGTGGATGAAACCGGAATGCGGTAGGCATCCTCACCGAGCGCTGCTTTGAAGGCCCTCGCTTCAATCACGTCTCCAGCCGGCGTTGAGGTGGCATGCGCGTTGATGTAGTCAATCTGCGATGGCGTGATGCCCGCATCCTTCATCGCGTTCAGCATGACTCGGCGCGGGCCGTCGCCGTCCTCGCTCGGGGATGCCATGTGAAAAGCGTCGCCCGACATACCGTAGCCAATGACTTCAGCCAGGATATTGGCACCACGAGCCTTGGCAAACTCCAATTCCTCAAGGATCAAAATGCCCGAGCCTTCTCCGACGACAAAGCCGTCGCGGTCTTTGTCCCAGGGCCGGGAAGCCCGTGTTGGGTCGTCATTTCGGGTCGACAGCGCCCGCATGGCAGAAAAACCAGCCACGCTCAGCGGAGTTACCGCCGCTTCGCTGCCCCCGGCAATCATGGCATCGGCGTAGCCGTGCTGGATCAGCCGGTAGGAGTCACCCACGCCATGCGCGCCGGAAGTACAGGCCGTCGCAGTTGCTGAATTCGGCCCCTTCGCCCCGGTGCGGATGGAAACCTGGCCGGAAGCCAGATTCACAATCGATGCGGGAATAAAGAACGGGGATACTTTGCCAGGGCCACCCGCCAGCAATTTTTCATGCTCGCGTTCGATGACTTCAAAGCCACCGATACCGCTGCCAATGTAGACACCAATTCTTTCCGCGTTATCGGCCGTGATCTTGAGCCCACTCATGGCCAGCGCGTTGTCTGTGGCAGCAATAGCGAAGTGCATGAAGCGGCCCATCTTCTTGACTTCTTTTTTGTCAATGAAGCGGGCTGCGTCAAAGTCCTTTACTTCGCCGGCAATTTTGGAAGGGTGTTGTGAGGGATCAAACAACCGGATACGGTCGATTCCGCTCTGGCCTGCGAGGATCGCAGCCCACACCGCTTCTGTTTCATGGCCGACGGAGCAAATCAAACCGATTCCGGTGACTACTACTCGTCGTGGCAAGGGGTGTCGCCTCGCTTACTTTTTCTTTTTGGCCTCGATATAATCGATCGCGGCCTTCACGGTGGTTAGCTTCTCGGCTTCTTCATCCGGCACGTCAATGCCGAAGGCTTCTTCGAAGGCCATCACCAGTTCTACGATGTCAAGCGAATCAGCGCCCAGGTCATCGATAAACGATGCGGTGTCGTCCACCTGCGCCTCATCTACACCCAACTGCTCAACAATGATTGATTTAACTTTTTCTCTTACGTCCATTGCGTTTGCCTCCGATTCTAGCAAAGCTCAAGCTCAGTCAAGTAGAAAATATATTCTGTGCACGCAGTAACGGTTTCTCTCGCTCCCTCGACTATTAAACATATCCCCGTTACGAAGGCGGATGCCTTGATTTTCATACGTGAAATCTTGACATCCGCCATCCGTTCCCTTCCGTTTTTCCTCCAGTAAACTCTTTTTAAGTCCAGGCGTTTTGCTCTCCCGACTCCTGTTCCGCCCGCTTGCGATTTCGGTATCACACTCGATCCA